>NZ_JBFAPY010000006.1:0-322803 GCF_040676915.1 Asanoa sp. NPDC049475
CTCTGCCTCGACGTCAACGGAGCCGCCACCGCCAACGGCACCCCCGTCATCGTCTGGACCTGCCACAACGGCAGCAACCAACGCTGGACCCGCGCGTAGACCCGGGTCGGCCGGCCGGCCCGCGACACATCGTCGCGGGCCGGTCAGCCGGTGACCACCGGCCAGGCGTACGCGAGCACCGCGCAGGCCGCGCCCAGCAGGGGCAGGGAGAGTCCCCGTGGCCGCACGGGCAGGGCGCCGACGGCGATGAGGATGACCGCGAGTACATATAGGACCGCTTGAACAGACATGGCGCCCCTGGTACCCCCCAAGGTGCACCAGGGAAACCTGCCACGGTCCACCGTGGACTCCGGTCAGGCGAAGGTGCGGTCCGCCCAGCGAAAGGTGCCGATCGCGGCGGCGCGGGCCAGCCGCCGGTCGGTTTCGGAGTCACCGACCAGCACCGACGACGACAGGTCCAGGTCGTGGGCGGCGGCCAGTCGACGGATCAGCCCGGGACGCGGTTTGCGGCAGGGGCACCCGGCGTCCCGTGCGTGGGCGCACACGGCCACCGCGGTGATCACGCCCGGAACGGCGGCCCGCAGTTGCTCGCAGAAGTCGTCGAACCGTGCGGCGCTCAGCGTGCCCTCCGCGATCCCGGACTGGTTGGTCACGACGAAGACGGGAGAGCCGGCCAGGGTGGCGAGTTTCTCCGGTACGCCGGGCAGGACGGTGACCCGGCCGGCCTCGTCGTAGTCGATCTCACCGTGGTCGTCGAGCGCGAGCAGGGTGCCACCGAGATCGAAGAAGTGGGCCGGGCGGCTCATGTGTGCCGGGCCAGGGTCGCCCGGACCTCGGCGACCATCGCGTCGACATCCGACGCGGTGGTGCCGAAGTTCACCACGCACGCGCGCAGCGCGAACACCCCGTCGAGCGTGGTGCCGGCGAAGAAGGCCCGGCCGCCCAGCTGAACCGCTCGCAACACCGCGCGGTTGAGGTCGTCGAGCGCCTCGGTCGGATGCCCGGCCGGGCGGCAACGGAAGCACACGACGCTCAAGCCGTGCGCGAGCAGCTCCAGGTCGGGGGCGGCGTCCACCGTGGACGCGAGCCTGGCCGCGACCGCGACGTCACGAGCGATCCGAGCGCGATACCCCTGGGTGCCGAGGTGCTTGAGGAGGAACCACAACTTGAGCGCGCGAAATGGACGGGTTTGGTCGAATCCGTACTCACTGAACCACACGGGGCCACCGACGCCGTCCGGGTCCTCGTCGGTGCGCAGATACGGCGGGACCAGGCTGAAGGTGTCCCGCGCCCCCTGCTGGTCCCGCAACAGCAGCAAACCGGCGTCGACCGGCGTGTAGAGCCACTTGTGCGGGTCGAGGGCGAGGCTGTCGGCGCGCGCTATCGCGGCGCGCTCGTACGCGTACCGCTCGAGCAGCAGGACAGCCGGTCCTCCGTACGCGCCGTCGACGTGCAGCCACACGTCCTGCTCGGCGCAGGCATCGGCGATCGCACCGATCGGGTCGACAGCACCGGTGCCTGTCGTGCCGGCGCTCGCCATCACCGCGACAGGCAGCCCGCCCTCGGCGCGGTCCCGCTCGAGGTGGGCCCGCAGCAGGTCCGGCCGCATCCGGTGGGCCTCGTCGGAGCCGATCGTGCGGACCTGCGCCGAACCGATCCCGAGCAGCTCGGCCGCCTTGCGGGCACAGCCGTGGCCCTCCTCGCCCACGTAGAGCAGAAAACGCCGGCCGTGACCCTGCAGGCCCTGGGTCCGCACGTCGATGCCGGCGCGGGCCGCCGCCCGGTGCCGGGCCGCGGCGAAGGCGGTCAGCGTCGCCGCGGATCCGCCGCTGACGAGCAGGCCGACACCGTCCGGCGGGCCGCCGAAGCCGGCCAGTTCGGCGAACCAGCGCACCACCTGGTGTTCGACGTGAACGGCGGCGTGGTTGCCGCCGGCCACGCTCGGGTTCATCGTGGCTGCCAGCGCTTCGGCGGCGATCCCGAGCGGATGCGGCGGAGAGTTGACCCATGCGGCGAAGCGGGGATGCCCGTTGCCGAACGGATATGGCGCCACCTTCTCCAGGAACTCCGCGAACACGGCGTCGACATCGGATCCCGCCGCCGGCACCGGCTCGGCGGCGAGCGCCGCGGCGAGATTAGCGGGATACGGCGTGAAAACGGGCCGGCTCGGCAGGTCGGCCAGATACCGTTCGATGATCATGGCGACCCGCACACCGAACGCTTCCGGAGCAGGTTCGTCGGCGCCGGCCGGAGGATGAGTCGCATCCACGCATTCCACTATAGTGGAATCCGGTCGGCCGCGGCGGCCTCAGGCGTGCTGTTCCGCGTCCGCGAGGTTCATGACGAGGTAGTAGACACACGGTTCCCCGGCAAGGTTGGCGAAGCCGTGGTGACAGTCCCCGGCGTAGTAGATGCTGTCGCCCGAGCACAGCTCCACCTGGTCCCCGTCGAGCGACAACCGCAAGGTGCCTGACTCGACGGCGAGATACTCCCGGGATCCCGGGCCATGCGGCAGGAACAGCCCGGCATCGACGTGCGGGCCGATCGTCGTTCGCATGAACTCGAACTCCACGCCGGGAAGCACCGGGCTCAGCACCCGCCGCTCCCACCGCGGGCCGTCACGGACGACGCTCTGCTCGTCCCGGCGCACGACGACCACGCCCGCCTCGCTCTCGTTGCGAAGCAGTCGCGCGATGCTGGTTCCCAGACCGGTTGCGATGCGATCGAGGACGAGAACGGTGGGTACGCGGCTGCCCCGCTCCACTTGCGACAGCATGCTGCGACTGACAGCACAGCTGGCGGCCAGGGCGTCCAGGGTGAGACCGCGACGGCGGCGCACCTCGCGCAGTCGCCTGCCGAGCTCAGCAGGATCGATGTCCGTGCGGAGCGGAGCGGGCACCGGCTGACGCTAACAGATCGCACGGGCCACTCAAGGGGTGCTACTGTCAACCAACCAGTTGGTTGAGAGGTGAGGTGCGCGGAATGGCTGACCCGGTCGATCGTCGACAAGCGCTCATCAGCGCGGCGTTCGCGGCGATCGCCGACGAAGGCTTCGAGGGCTTCCGGTTGCGACCGATCGCCGCCGCCGCCGGCATCGACCACTCCACGCTGCACCATTACTTCCGGACCAAGGAGGACGTGATCGCCGCCGTGCTCGAGCACGTGACCAGCCAACTCGAGGGATCCATGCGATCCGACCTGGAACCCGCCGAGCGACTGCGCCATCACCTGGGAGCGATCGCCACGGCGATCGTGGAACGGCCTGACCTGTTCATCGTGCTCGACGAGCTCGACCTGCGCGCCCGCCGCGACGCGACGATGGCGGCCACCATCAAAGATGACGAGCAGGGCTGGCGGGCCGCGCTCGTGGCGCTGTTCGAAGAAGGCGCCGAGCAAGGGACCTGGTCGGTGGACCTCGACGTCCACGCCAGTGTGGAGCTGGTGATCGCCAGCCTGAAGGGCGTTCGACTCCGTCCCGACACGGCCGGGGTGGTCGTCAAGCAGCTGTGCGACCTCTACTCGCAGGGAGCGCCAGAATGATCGACGTAGTCGTCATCGGTGGCGGCATCGGCGGTCTCGCGCTCGCGCACGGGCTGCGGCGACACGGGATCGAGGTCGCGGTCTACGAGCGCGACGCGCATCGCGACGACCGCGTGGACCGCTACCGGCTGGCGATCAACCCGGCCGGCAGCCGGTCGTTGCGGGCCTGCCTGCCCGACCGGCAATGGCAGGCGTTCCTGGACACCGCGGGCCGGCCCGGTGGCGGATTCGGCTTCCTCGGCAGCGACCTTCGCGAGCTGGTGCTCGTCGAGGACGCGATCATGTATCCGCGTGTTCCCGATCCCGCCGAGCGCTCCTACCCCGTCGACCGTCACACGTTGCGCGGCATCCTCCTCGACGGGCTCGGCGACACTGTCCACTATGGCATGACCTTCGAGCGTTACGAGGTCGACGCCGACGGCCGCCCGACGGCCCACTTCGCCGACGACACCTCGGCGACGGGCGACGTCCTCGTCGGCGCGGACGGGAGCAACTCGCGCCTGCGCGCGCAATACCTACCCGCCGCCACCCGCCGCGACGCTCACGCCGTCGGCGTCGGACTCAAGCTGCCGCTCGACGACGACACCCGGGCGTGGCTGCCGGCCCGGCTCGGCCAGGGAATGAACCTCATCATGGCAGCCGCACCGTACTTCCTGTTCACCTCGGCGTTCGCACGTCAACAGCCAGCCGGGGACGACTACCTGCTGTGTGCCTTCGTCGCCCGCGACGACCAGTTCCCGGCACATCCGGAACGCCTCGACAGCACCCTCCTCAAAGCCCACATCGCCGGCCTGACCGCCGACTGGCACCCGGCACTGCGCCGGCTTGTCGACCGTTGCCCACCGGAGCACGTGAGCGCGTTCCCCTTCCGGGCGTCCGACCGCCCCGCGCCATGGACGCCTTCCCGGGTCACCGTCCTCGGCGACGCGGTGCACAGCATGCCGCCGACCGGCGGCAACGGCGCGAACACCGCCCTGCGCGACGCCGCCCTCCTCACGCGGCAACTGTCGCAGGTCGCCCAAGGCCGGTTGCCCTTGCTCAAGGCCCTCGGTGACTACGAGGCCGACATGCGCGAATACGGCTTCCAGGCGGTCGACCTGGCCATGGAGACCCTGCGGCAGGGGCTGGCGAGCAGTCCGCTCGACCTGTTCCTGAGCCGCGGGTGGTTCCGTCTCTGCGACCTGGCGACGCCGCTTCGGCGGATGACGTTCGGCAACAGCTGGGCAAAGGTCAGCGCCCCGCGCCAGTGGGAGCGGGCGGCCGCCGCCACGGACCGCACGCCCTGAGAGTCACCGTCCGGTCGCGCCGTTCCACATCGTTCCGGCTGTCCCCTTGAGACGTCGTCGGCGGCACCACTAGAGTCAGTTTCATTATGAGACTGACTGCCTTCTGGCGCTGGTGGACGGCCGGGACGACCAGTCACGTCGGCTCGGCGGTCGGCGGCATCGCTCTCCCGCTGACCGCCCTGGCCGTACTCGACGCCTCGGCGTTCGAAATGGGTCTGATCACGGCCGCCGGCTACCTCGCGTACCTGCTGATCAGCCTGCCCGCCGGGGTGATCGTGCAGCGGGTGCCGCTACGCGGCATGCAGGTCGCCCTGGATCTGGTCCGGGCCGTCGCCATCGCGTCCGTCCCCCTGGCCTGGTGGCTCGACTCCCTGACGGTGGCCCAGCTGGTCCTGGTCGCGCTGGTCGTGAGCTTCGCCAACGTGTTGTTCGACGTGGCGAACCAGACCTTCCTGCCCGAGATCGTGCCGGCCGCGCAGCTCCAGGCGCGCAACAGCCTCAACTCGGGAACGCACGCGGCGACCCAGCTGGGCGGGCCGTCCCTGGGCGGACTCGCGGTGCAACTGCTCGGCGCGGTGCCGACGCTGTTGGTGGACGCCGTCAGCTATCTGATCTCCGCCGTGCTGCTGGGGACCCTTCCGGCCCGGCGGGTGCGGCGGCCCGCCGAGCGACCACCGATGGTCGCGATGATCCGCGAGGGCTGGCACTTCGTGCTTCGGCACCCGATCATGGGGCCGGCCATGTGGGATGCCACCGCGACGAACTTCGTGTGCGGCGCGATGCTGGCCCTGTTCCCGTTCTACCTGGTGCGCGACCTGCACGCGACGCCGCTCCTGGTCGGACTCCTGCTCGCCGCCGACGGGCTCGGCACGCTCGTCGGCGCCGCATTGACGACAAGATTCACCGATCGGGTCGGCACCGCGCGCGGCCTGATCGTCGCCGCCTTCGTCGGCGTGGCCGGCGCGCTGGTCATCCCGCTCGGGACCGGCACCGCCGCCTATCTGTGCTTCGCCGCCGGCAACCTCGTCTTCGCCGGCTCCACAGTGGTGCTCAGCGTGACCACCCGCACCTACCGGATGCTGGCCAGCCCGCCAGAGCTTCTGTCGCGGGTGATCGCCACGGTCAAGTTCGTCTCGTGGGGCGCCATCCCGCTCGGCAGCCTGCTCGCCGGCGTCCTGGCCGGGCCGCTCGGTGCCCGCACCACTCTGCTGGTCTTCGGGGCGCTCACGGTGCTGTCGCCGATCATCTACCTGTCGACCCCGATCCGCGGGCTGCGCGACCTTCCGCTAGACGTCACCCCGGAACCGGTCGAAGCCCGAGTGGGAGCCTAGAGCCGGTCCAGCAGGTAGCGCTCGATCGCCTCCAGGGACACCCGCTCCTGGGTCATCGTGTCGCGGTCCCGGATCGTGACCGCGTCGTCCGTGAGCGTGTCGAAGTCGACCGTCACGCAGTAGGGCGTGCCGATCTCGTCCTGGCGCCGGTAGCGGCGACCGATCGCCTGCGAGTCGTCGAACTCGACCACCCAGCGCTTGCGCAGGCGGGCCGCCAGGTCCTTGGCCTTCGGCGACAGCTCCGGGTTGCGCGACAGCGGCAACACAGCGACCTTGACCGGCGCCAGGCGCTTGTCGAAGCGCAGCACCGTGCGCTTGTCGACGCCGCCCTTGGTGTTCGGGGCCTCGTCCTCGTCGTACGCCTCGAGCAGGAAGGCCAACACCGCGCGGGTGAGGCCGGCGGCCGGCTCGATCACGTACGGGACCCAGCGCTCCTTCTTCTCGGGGTCGAAGTAGGACAGGTCGACGCCCGAGTGCTTGGAGTGGGTGGTCAGGTCGAAGTCGGTGCGGTTGGCGATGCCCTCGAGCTCCGCGAACTCCGTGCCGCCGAAGCGGAAGCGGTACTCGATGTCGACCGTGCGCTTCGAGTAGTGCGACAACTTCTCTTTCGGGTGCTCGTAGAAGCGCATGTTGGCCTCGGACAGGCCCAGGTCGCGGTACCAGTTCCAGCGCTCCTGCAGCCAGTACTCGTGCCACTTCTCGTCCGAGCCCGGCTCGACGAAGAACTCCATCTCCATCTGCTCGAACTCGCGCGTACGGAAGATGAAGTTGCCCGGCGTGATCTCGTTGCGGAACGACTTGCCGACCTGGGCGACACCGAACGGCGGCTTCTTGCGGGCGGCCGTCGCGACGTTGTTGTAGTTGACGAAGATGCCCTGCGCGGTCTCGGGCCGCAGGTAGTGCATGCCCTCTTCGTTCTCCACCGGGCCGAGGTAGGTCTTCATCAGCCCGTTGAACATGCGCGGCTCGGTGAACGCGCCCTTGACGCCGCAGTTCGGGCAGTTGATCTCCGACAGGCCGGTCGGCGGGCGGTCGTGCTTGGCCTCGAACGCCTCTTCGAGGTGGTCGGCCCGGAACCGCTTGTGGCACGACTGGCACTCGGTCAGCGGGTCGACGAACTCACCGATGTGGCCGGAGGCCACCCATACGTCACGGGCCAGGACCACCGCGGAGTCGAGGCCGACGATGTCGTCGCGCTCCTGCACCATGGTCTTCCACCACTGCCGGCGGACGTTCTCCTTGAGCTCCACGCCGAGCGGACCGTAGTCCCACGCCGACCGGGTGCCCCCATAGATCTCGCTCGAGGGGAAGACGAAGCCCCGGCGCTTGGCGAGGCTGACGATGGCGTCGATGCGATCGGCTGGCATGGTTTCCTCCTACGCCGGCTGGCGGCCGGCTGAGGGCTTGCAAAAGGGACAGACAACGCACCGAGATTAGTCGGTGACGCCGCAGACCTCTAAACCGCCCGTCCCCCGGTCCTGCGCCATGGTGAAGCTCAGCGTCGACGACGCCCCGGTCGTGTACGTGACCTCGACCGGCACGATGATGCCGTCGGTGGTGCCGGTCTTGACGGACCGCACCTGGAACCGGTCGATCCGCGGCTCCATCGACTCGGTGGCAGCGAAGTCGCTCGGCGACTGGGCGAGCTGCCGGGAGTCGCACAGCAGGGCGTACGCCTCGCCGTACTCGGCGTGCTGGAGCGCCTCGACGTAGTCGGTGACCACCACGCGGGCCTGCTCCTCGATCGCCCGAACCCCGAAGACGGTCAGCCCGGCGAACGAGGCGACCCCACCGCCGCAGCAGAGCAGCGCGAACGCCCCGGCCGCGCCGAGCCCGAGCCACATCCGCTTGGTGCGGCCCTCGGTCGGCGGTGCGGCGAACGGGGGCGCGACGCCCGGACCCTGCGGCGGCAGCGGCGGCCCGACCGGAGGAGCCACGGGCGCCGGCGCCGGCGAGTCCGGCGGCGGCGTGAAGTAGCCCGACGGCGGGCCGGGTGGGATCTCCGGCGGGCCGGGCGTCGGGTTCATGTCAGCCAGCGTAATGGGACCAGGCTCACCGGCCGGGCCCTACCGACCGGTCGCTGGCCCGGACCACCACAAAGCCGCCGGGCTCCGCGCTCGCCAGCGGCTCGAACGCCGACGGCTCGTCGAGCGATTCGGCCAGCAGCGGCGTCGCGTGCACCTTGACGTCGAACCCGCCCAGCGCGCGCCGGTACGTGCCCACCGACTCCCAGTCGGTGACCAGGCACCAGGCGGTCGGGTCGTCGAGGCCGCGGACCAGCTGCCCGGACCGGTAGCCGGGCCGCGCGGCCAGTGCCTCCAGGGCGGCGTGGGCCCGCTCGGTGAACCCGTCGGCGGCCTCCTCGGCCACCACGAACCGGTTGACGACCAGCACGGACGAACCTCCTCGTAGAGTGTCGGCATGCAGCCTACGCAGCGCGCCCTGCCGGAGCGGCTGGCCCGGGTCAACCCGACGCGGGCGTTCCTCCTCGCCCTGGCGCTGATCCTGGCCGGCCTGCTGCTGCCGGGCATCATCGGCGGCCTGGTGCTGCTGGTCCTGGCCGCCGGCATGATCGCACTCGCCCGGCTGACCTGGCCGATCCAGGCGCCGCAGACGCGCGTCGTGCGCCTCGTGCTGCTCACCGCCCTCATCGGCATCGCGATCTTCAAGATCCTCTAGGGCCGACAAGGACCGTCACCCGCCACGACTCATGCGTTTTTGACAATCAATTTCATTGTCGGCGACAGTTGAGGCATGCGTCGCCGCCGTACCCTCGCCGCGGTTTTCGCCGGTCTCGCCGCCTTCGCCGCGATCGGCCTGGCGGCCTGCACCAACGAGTCGGCGGCCGCGCCCGGCAAGGTCGACGTGGTTGCCGCCTTCTACCCCCTCCAGTTCGTCTCGGAGGAGGTCGGCGGCGGGCACGTCACGGTGACCAACCTGGCCAAACCGGGCGCCGAACCGCACGACCTCGAGCTCAGCGCCCGCCAGGTGGGCCGGGTCTCCGACGCCGAGGTGATCGTCTACCTCAAGGGCTTCCAGCCGGCGATGGACGACGCGGTCGAGCAGGTCGGCGGCGACCGGGCGTTCGACGTGAGCACCGCGGTGCCGCTGCTCCAGGCCGGTGAGAGCGACCACACCCACGAGGGTGAGGAAGAGCCCGCGCACGAGGGCGAGAGCAGCACCGACCCGCACATCTGGCTCGACCCGATCCGGCTCGCCATGATCGGCCAGCAGGTCGCCGACCGGTTGGCAGCTCAAGATCCGGAGCACGCGGCGGACTACACCGCCAACGCTTCCCGGTTGCGCACCGAGTTGACCGGGCTCGACCAGGAGTACGCGACCGGTCTGGCCACCTGCCAGCGGCGCGAGCTCGTGACCAGCCACGCCGCGTTCGGCTACCTCGCCGACCGCTACCACCTGGAGCAGGTGGGGCTGACCGGGGTGACACCGGACACCGAGCCGGCACCGCAGCGGCTGGCCTCCGTCGCCGCCGAGGCGCGCGAGCACGGCGCCACGACGATCTTCTTCGAGACGCTGGTCAGCCCCAAGGTCGCCGACACGATCGCGGCCGAGGTCGGCGCCCGGACCGCGGTCCTCGACCCGATCGAGGGCCTGCGGCCCGGCGCGACCGGCGACTACTTTTCGATCATGCGCACGAACCTGACCGCCATCCGCACCGCCCTGGACTGCTCATGAACGCTCCCGTCGTCGAGGTCAGCAACGCGATCGTCGGGTACGACGACAAGATCGTCCTGCGCGGCGTCTCGCTGAGCGTCCAGCGCGGCGACGTCGTCGCGATCCTCGGCGCCAACGGCTCCGGCAAGTCCACGCTGGTGCGGTCGATCCTGCGGCTGGTGCCGCTGAGCGCCGGCGCGATCACCCTGTTCGGCGACAAGCGCTTCAAGCAATGGCAACGCATCGGGTACGTGCCGCAGCGCATCGGAGCGGGTTCCGGCGTCCCGGCGACCGTCGCCGAGGTGGTCGGCTCAGGCCTGGTCGCCCGCCGGGGGATCTTCCGCCCACCGGGTGCCGCCGACCGGGCCGCCGTGGCGACCGCGCTGCACGCCGTCGGGCTGGCCGACCGCGCCGGTGATCCGGTCAGCAGCCTCTCCGGTGGCCAGCAGCAGCGCACCCTGATCGCCCGCGCCCTCGCGGGCCGCCCCGAGCTGCTGGTCCTCGACGAGCCGACGGCCGGCGTCGACGCGGCCAGCCAGGCCGCCTTCGCCGGAGCGCTGGAGGAGTTCGTGGCCGGCGGCGGCACGGTGCTGCTGGTCGCGCACGAGCTCGGCCCGCTGCAACCGTTGATCACCCGCTGCGTCGTGGTGCACCACGGCGAGATCGCGCACGAGGGCTCCGTGCCGGCGCCGGCCGGCCACCACGCCGACCCGGGCCACGACCACGTGCACCCGCACGCGCCCGACGAGGCACCGGGGATGTGGGGAGCATGAGTATTTTCGCGAACGAGTTCATGATCCGGGCGTTGGTCGGCGCCGTCGTGATCGGCCTGACCGCGCCCGCGCTCGGCATCTACCTCGTACAGCGGCGGATGTCGCTCATCGGCGACGGGGTCGGCCACGTCGCGCTGACCGGTGTCGGCGTCGGCCTGCTGCTCAACACCTCGCCGGTCTGGACAGCGGTGATCGTCTCGGCGGTCGGCGCGGTCGCCATCGAGCTGATACGCGAACGCGGCCGCACGTCCGGCGACCTGGCCCTCGCCCTGCTCTTCTACGGCGGCATCGCCGGCGGCGTCATGCTGGTCGGCCTGTCCGGGAGCCGCAGCAACGCCAACCTGATGACGTACCTCTTCGGATCCCTGGCCACCACCTCGCGCTCCGACCTGGTGCTGATCCTGGTGCTCGGCGCCGTCGTGCTCGGGCTGGCCATCGGCCTGCGGCCGGCGCTGTTCGCGGCCAGCCACGACGAGGAGTACGCGCGGGTCTCCGGCCTGCCGGTGCGCGCGCTCAACCTGCTGGTCGCGGTCATGACGGCGGTCACCGTGACGATCTCCATGCGCGCGGTCGGCCTGCTGCTGGTCAGCGCGCTGATGGTCGTGCCGGTGGCGACCGCGCAACAGGTGGCCCGCGGCTTCCTGGCCACGATGGGCCTCGCGATGGTGCTGGGGGTGGCCGCCGCCGGCTCCGGGGTCTGGCTGGCCTGGGAGATCGACACGGCGCTCGGCGCGACCATCGTAGTGCTCGCGATCGCCGGCTTCCTGGTCGTCGCCGTGTCCCTGGCGGTGCTGCGGGCGGTCCGCAGACGCACGGCCCTGCGCGCGAGCCGCTCCGTCGCCATACCCGACCCGGAGCCACACGAGGTTGTCCTCAATCGGCGCTGAGCTACGGTTCCGGTATGACGGAGGGCAACGGGTACGAGTCGTACGAGCGCGCGGGAGAGCTCCTGCGCGCCCTGGCGGCGCCGATCCGGGTCGCCATCGTCACGGAGCTCGGCGGCGGCGAACGCTGCGTGCACGAGCTGGTCGAGTCGCTGCGCGCGCCGCAGCCCCTGGTGTCCCAGCATCTGCGGGTGCTGCGCGGCGCCGGCCTCGTACGCGGCAACCGGCGGGGCCGGGAGATCGCGTACTCCCTTGTCGACGAGCACATCGCGCACATCGTGGCCGACGCCGTCAGCCACGCCCGGGAGGCATCATGAGCGAGGCGGGCACGCTGCGGAACACGCACCAGCGGCGGGCGGTCAGCTCGCTGCTCGGGTCCGTCGAGGGCTTCCACAGCGCCCAGGAGCTGCACTCGATGCTCCGCGACCGGGGTGAGCGGGTCGGGCTGACCACCGTCTACCGCACCCTGCAGAGCCTGGCCGACGCCGGTGAGATCGACGTGATGCGCCCGCCCGGCGGCGAGCACCTCTACCGCCGGTGCAGCCAGGGGCACCACCACCACCTGGTCTGCCGGTCCTGCGGCTCGACCGTGGAGGTCGAGGGTCCGGCGGTCGAGAACTGGGCGGACCGGGTGGCCGAGAAGCACGGCTTCACCGACGTGAGCCACACGCTCGAGATCTTCGGAACCTGCCAGGGCTGCTGCCGGAGCTGACTAGTGCGGCGGGGCCGCCGGTGCGGGACCCTGTGGGCGTGAAGATTTACGCCGACCGCTTTCCCCGGTTCCTCCTCCAGGTCGTCACCGACCTGTTCGTGATCGCGTGGGTCTACTTCTGGATCCGCGGCGCCCTGTGGTTGCAGGACCAGGTCCAGAAGCTGGGCGTACCCGGCCAGAAGCTCGAAGGCGCCGGCAGCGCGCTGGCCGCGAACCTGGCCGAGGCGAGCAGCAAGGTGGGCCGGGTGCCGCTGGTCGGCGACGAGCTCACGACGCCGTTCGAGAAGGCGGCGGGAGCGGCCCGCTCGGTCGCCGAGGCGGGCCAGTCCCAGCAGGACGTGGTCGGCGACCTGGCGCTGGCACTGGCGGTGATCACCGCCGTGCTGCCGATCCTGTTCGTGCTGCTGTTCTGGCTGCCGTTGCGGGTCCGCTGGGTCCGCCGGGCCAGCGCGGCGTCGCGCGTCCGCAAGTCGGCGGCGGGCCGGGACCTGCTGGCCCTGCGCGCCCTGGCCACCCAACCGCTGAGCAAGCTGGCCAAGCTGGGCCCGGACGTGGCCGAGTCCTGGCGCCGCTCCGACGACTCCACAGTGGATGCCCTGGCGGCGCTCGAGCTCAAGTCGCTTGGCCTGCGACAACGATGATCGGCGCGACTGGGTGAACGGCGATACCCCGGCTAGGCTTTGAAGATCACTGTCAACGCGATCTTCACGCCATGGATGGCTTTCTAGACTTCCTGGACCCGTTCATCACGTCGCCGTGGGTTTACGGCGTCGTTTTCGCGTTGGCGGCTCTCGACGCGTTTCTCCCGATCGTGCCCAGTGAGGCCACGCTGATCACCGCTGGGGTCTTCGCGGCCAGTGGTGAGCCCAACGTCCTATTGATCATCCTGACCGGCGCTGCGGGTGCCATGGTCGGCGACCACATCTCGTACTTCATCGGCCGCGCCGGCGGCGAGAGCGTGATCAACCGGATACCCGAGGGCACCCGCCGGGCCAGGACCTTCGAGCGGGTACGCGAGCTTCTCTTCGCGCACGGTGGCGTCGCGCTGGTGATCGCCCGCTACATTCCCGGAGGCCGGACCGCGATCACGCTGACCTGCGGTGCGATCAGGTACCCACGCCGGCGGTTCACCGCGTTCGACGCGCTCGCCTGCTTCTCCTGGGCGGCGTACACCACGCTGTTGGGCTTTGTCGGCGGATCGGCCTTCGAGGACCACCCGATCCAGGGGCTCGCACTCGGCTTCGGTATCGCCCTGGCCCTGGCCGGGGTGGCCGAGCTGATCCAGTGGTTGCGGCGCCGCCGCAGGCCGCCGGAGAGGCCCAAGCCTCAAGAGGTGGGTGTCGGCGGGGACGGAAAATAGCGAAGCGGCCCGGGCCTGAGCCCGGGCCGCCGCCGCGTCACATAGGTGGAATTCGCCGCCGCACGTCTTCCGCCGTCGACGGACCCGGCTTCCAGGTCGCCACCCAGGGCAGGTCGCCCTCGGGGTGCACGACGCCGTCCTCGAGCCAGGTGTAGCGCCCGTCGAGGATCCGCTTGGCCGCCTTCACATCCACCGCGTCCGTGTTGTCCCAGAGTGCGGTGAACAGCGCGTCGGCGCGTACCTTGGCCTGCCGGCAGAACAGGTCGGCCAGTTCCATGCCCTCCGGCCGGGTCTCCCGCTCCGAGGTGGCCCGCACGCAGACCGCCGCCATCGCGAACAGCTCCGCGCCGATGTCGACGATCCGGCCGAGGAAGACCTCGCGGTCCTCCATCCGCGCCTGCCAGCGGGACATGCCGTAGAAGGTCGACCGGGCCATCTTGCGGGCCGCCCGCTCGACGTACCGCAGGTGCTGGGCCAGCGGGCCGTACTCGTCATTGAAGGCCGACGGGTTCTGCCCCTTGCCGACCGCCAGACCCGGCAGCCACTTGGCGTAGAACGCGGTCGCCCGGGCACCGGCCTTCGCCTTGCGGCCCAGGTCGGCCTTGGGGTCGATGATGTCGCCGGCGACCGAGAGGTGCGCGTCGACCGCCTCACGGGCGATCAGCAGGTGCATGATCTCGGTCGAGCCCTCGAAGATCCGGTTGATCCGCAGGTCGCGGAGGATCTGCTCGGTCGCGACCGCGCGCTCGCCGCGGGCCGCCATCGAGTCCGCCGTCTCGTAGCCACGACCGCCCCGGATCTGCACGAGCTCGTCGGCGATCTTCCACGCCATCTCGCTCGCGTAGAGCTTGACCAGCGCCGCCTCGATGCGGATGTCGTTGCGGTCGTCGTCGGCCAGCATGCAGCACAGGTTGAGCATGGTCTCCATGCCGTACGTGGTCGCGGCCATGAAGGACAGCTTCTGCGCGATGGCTTCGTGGTCGCCGACGGGCCGGCCCCACTGCACCCGCTCCGCGGACCACTGCCGGGCGACGCTGAGGCACCACTTGCCGGCGCCGACGCACATCGCGGGCAGCGACAGCCGGCCGGTGTTGAGCGTGGTCAGCGCGATCTTCAGGCCGCGCCCCTCGCCGCCGATCATCTGGTCGGTCGGCACGAACACGTCGTGGAAGCGGGTCACGCTGTTTTCGAGACCGCGCAGGCCGACGAAGCTGTTGCGGCGCTCGATCGTGATGCCCGGCGAGTCGCCCTCGACGACGAACGCGGTGATGCCGCCGCGCCGGCCCTCGGACTTGGGCACCCGGGCCATCACCACGAGGAGCGTGGCGATGGTGCCGTTGGTGGCCCAGAGCTTGACGCCGTTGAGCCGGTAGCCGCCCTCGACCGGCTCGGCGATCGTGCCGAGGCGGGCCGGGTCGGAGCCGACGTCGGGCTCGGTGAGCAGGAACGCCGACACCTCGCCGCCGGCCAGGCGGGGCAGGTAGCGCCGCTTCTGCTCGGCGGTGCCGAACAGCTTGAGCGGCTGCGGCACGCCGATCGACTGGTGTGCGGAGAGCAGCGCGCCGATCGCCGGGCTGGCCGAGCCGGCCAGCATCAGGCTGCGCGCGTAGTCGAGGTTGGTCAGCCCGAGGCCGCCGTACTTCTCGTCGATCTTCATGCCGAACGCGCCGAGCCGGGCCAGGCCGTGGAACACGTCGTCCGGGATCCGGTCCTCACGCTCGATGAGGGCACCGTCGACATCGCTGCGGATGTAGGCGTTGAGCTTCTTGACGAACTCTTCGCCCTTGGCGGAGCGCATCGGGTCGGGCTGAGGCCACGGGTCGATCAGGTCGAGCCGCAGCCGGCCCAGGAAGAGCTCCTTGCCGAAGCTGGGCTTGGTCCAGTTGGTCTCGCGGGACGCCTCGGCGACCTCGCGGGACTCCTGGTAGGAAACCGTGCCGGCCTCCTGCGGCAGAGCACCGGCACCGTCGGCGCCGCCGGCCTCCGGCGGCCTGTTCTGCGTAGTCGTCACGGCTTCCCCCTTTTGTCCGGGCTTGGCTGTGCTGGTTCTGACGGTACCCCGCTTTGTTACCCGCCGGTAGGCTTCTGCTATTCCTCGGGGTTCTCGCGACGCTCTTCGATCTCTTCCTCGGTCTCGTCCGCCTCTCCCCAGTCCCGCCGCGACCACGGCAGGATCGCCCAGAACGTGAGGAAGAAGAAGGCGGTCACCGCGCTGAGCCCGATGGCGATGCCGCGCGAGAGGATGAAGTCGGTGATCAGCAGGACCGCGGCGGACATCGAGACGAGCATGAAGAACAGGCCGCCGGTGGCCATCTTGTGGCCGAACCGGACCAACTCGGGCTTGCGCCCCTGCCGGAACAGCGCCCGGTGGAACGCCACCGGAGCGATGATCATCGCGGTCGCGGCGGCCGCGGCCAGCAGCGCGACGAGGTAGATGTCGCGCTGGAACTCGGTGGTCTCCGGGAACCCGCTGCTGAACGGCAAGGTCAACAGGAACGCGAACAGGATCTGGACGCCCGTCTGCGCGACCCGCAACTCCTGCAGAAGATCGGCGAAGTTGCGGTCCCACCGCTGCTTCGGGGTCTCCTTGCGGTGCTCCTGGGCCATGCGGGCTCCTTTGTCCGGCCGTGACGGAAGCCGGCTAGCCCTTCCATGGTCGTCGCTGGGGGCGCCGGTCCGCGGTCAATTCCCGCCCGGCACTTCGCTGAAACGCGAGACTTGATCAGCTACTTGCGGTTTTCGGACATCCAGCGTTCCGCGAAGTCGACCGCCGCGCGTTGGGACATCAGGCGCGCCAGGGCGCCGCCGATGCGGCCCGTGCGGACCGCTCCGGTCGCGTCGAAGTCGGCGCCCAGCAGCTCGAAGTCGCTCTCGTCCAGGTCGACGTCGTCCCACCAGACCCACTCGCGGCCGCCGTCCGCGGTCTGCACCGCTGCTCCCAGGTGGGCCGTCGGCGGGTCCGCCTGCCGGTACTCGGCCAGGTGCAGGGACGTGTTGGAGTCGTGCCCGACGCCGAGCAGCAGGACGTCGCCGTCGAGGCCGTAGATCTTGCCCAGGGGCGAGTCGGCACCGAGCATGCCCGCGCGTGGCTGGCCGTAGACCACCTCGGCCGCCAACCGGCCCAGCGCCGCGAACGAGACCTGCGGGTGGTCGCTGCGCTGTGCACCCGGCCAGGTGCGGACCACCTCCGCGACCGCGCCCATCCAGCGGCTCGGCGTCACCTGCGGGTCGAAGCCCGGCATGTGCCCCCGGATCACGGGCCACCAGTCCTCGGGTACGGGCGGGTTCTGCCAGCCGGCCGGGTCGGAGTTGTCGGGGGTGTGCGTGGGCACGACCAGCGTCCCGTCCGGACCGATCGCGTCGCGCAGCGCCAGCACCAGCGCGTGCGGGCCGCCGGCCACGTAGCCGACCGGCTTGAGCGACGCGTGGACGAGCAGCGTCGAGCCGGGCCGGACACCGAGCGCGGCCAGATCGGCGGCGAGCGACTCGCGGGTGTGCGGCAGGCGTTCGGCGGCCTCCGCGGGGTGGTTGCTCACGACGCGTCCGCGATCCGGGCGAGGACCGCCTGCGCGAGCACGTCGGGCTGCCGCTCGGGGACCCAGTGGTCGACGCCGGGCAGCGGCAGGAAGCGGTAGTCGCCGGTCACGTGCTCGCCGGCCGCGCTCGCCGCGACCAGCCCGACGGCCGAGTCGCGGTCACCCCACACGAACGTGGTCGGCCGGTCCACCGGGCCGACCTTCGCCAGCTCCTCGATCGACAGTGCCCGGTACCAGTTGAGGGCCGGCGTGAGCGCGCCCGGTTCGAGCAGCGGCGCCGCATCGCTCACGCCGTCGAGCATCGCCCGCAGCCGGGCGCCGTCGTCGCTGGTCAGCACCGCCTCGGCCTTGCCGACCATGAGGAACAGCTGGATGTACGACGACCGGCGTTGCTGGTCGGGATCGCTGAACAGGGCCTGCGCGAACGCGGCCGGGTGGGGCACGCAGACCGCCGTCAGCGACCGGACCCGCTCCGGGTGGGTCGCGGCGAGCTGCCAACCGACCAGCGCGCCGAAGTCGTGGCCGACCACGTCGGCGCGCCCACCGGCCAGCTCGTCGACGAACGCGACCGCGTCGGCCACGCACTCGGCCTGCCGGTAGGCGTCGACCCCGCTCGGCCGCGCGCCGGGCGAGTAGCCGCGCTGGTCGACCGCGAAAGTGCGCAGTCCCGCCTCGTTGAGGACAGAGGTCACGCCGGCCCAGCTGTGCCGGTTCGTCGGGAAGCCGTGCAGCAGGATCACCGGCGGCCCACCGGGCGGGCCACCCTCCGTGACGTCGAAGGCCAGCCCGCGTGTCTCGATCCGCATGCGCGCGAGCGTACCTGCCGACACCGGTGTTAACGTGGTGGAACAACTTCACGTCCGACAGGGGAGCGCGCAGCGCTGAGAGTGCGGAGTCATCCGCAGACCCTCGAACCTGATCTGGGTAATGCCAGCGCAGGGAGCTCGGGAGGCAAGCATTATGAGCAACAATCGTTGGCGTACGGTCGACATCGTCGTCGCAGCGGTCCTGGGTGTCGCGTTCGGCGTCGTCTTCTGGGCCTGGGGCCTGCTCTACAACGGACCCGCCGACGCGATCCCCCTGCCCGCGCGCACGCTGCTCTACGGCGTCTGGCTGCTGCCCGCCGTGCTCGGCGCGCTGGTGATCCGCAAGCCGGGCGCGGCGCTGTTCACCGAGACGGTCGCCGCGCTGGTCTCGGTCGCCTTCGGCACGACCTGGGGCTGGACGCTGGTGCTCCAGGGACCGCTCGAAGGGCTCGGCGCGGAGCTCGTCTTCGCCCTGTTCGCGTACCGCGTCTACCGGTTGCCGGTGGCCGCGCTGGCCGGCGCCGTCGCGGGACTGGTGGCCGCGCTCTACGACGTCCTCTACTGGTACCCGGGCAACTCGTGGGCCAGCTTCGGTGTCCCCTACCTCGCGCTCACCGCGGCCAGCTCGCTGGTGATCGCCGGCGTCGGCGGCTGGGCGCTGACGCGCGCGCTGGTCAACACCGGTGTGCTCGACCGCTTCCCGGCCGGCCGGGAACGCACGGCAGTCTGACCCGTCGTGAGCGCCGTCGAACTGCGCGGCTTCGGCTGGCGGCACGCGGGTCGCAAGGCGTGGGCCGTGCGCGGGGTCGACCTGAGCATCGAGCGCGGCGAGCGGGTGCTGCTGCTGGGGCCGTCCGGCGCGGGCAAGAGCACGCTGCTGGCGGCGCTGGCCGGCCTGCTCGCCGACGACTCCGGCGAGCGCGAGGGCACGGCCGAGATCGACGGGCTCGACACCCGCAAGGCGCGCGAACGGGTCGGCATCGTGTTCCAGGACCCGGCGACCCAGCTGGTGATGTCGCGGGTCGGCGACGACGTGGCCTTCGGCCTGGAGAACCGCGGCGTCCCTCGCGCGGACATCTGGCCCCGGGTGGCCGAGGCGCTGGGCGCGGTCGGCCTCACCCACCCGCTGGACCGGCCCACCCACGCGCTGTCCGGCGGCGAGCAACAGCGGCTCGCCCTGGCCGGCGTGCTCGCGCTGCGACCCGATCTGCTCCTGCTCGACGAGCCCACCGCCAACCTGGACCCGGCCGGCGCGGAGCTCGTGCGGTCGTCGCTGCGTGCGGCCGTGTCACGGGAGACCACGGTCATCATGGTCGAGCACCGGCTGGCCGAGGTCGTCCCGTTCGTCGACCGGGTCGTCGTGCTGGCGGCCGGCGGCGGGGTGGTCGCCTCCGGGTCGCCGGCACAGGTGTTCGGTGAGCACGGCGCCGCCCTCGCCGCCGACGGCATCTGGGTGCCGGGGCAACCACTGCCACCGCCCCGTCGGGCGGCCGGCGCTCCCGGCGAAGTGCTGGTCACGGCCGACGGAGTGGCGCTGACACCGCGGCTGGCACCGACCGACCTGTCGGTGCGCACCGGCGAGGCGCTCGCCGTGCTCGGACCCAACGGCGTCGGCAAGTCCACCCTGGCGCTCATGCTCGGCGGCCTTCTCAAACCGGGAGCCGGCCGGGTGGCGGCGTCCGCGGCACTGGCGGGCTCCGATGCGGCGCGACCGCCGCACCGATGGCGGGCCGCCGACCTGACCGCCCGGATCGGCTCGGTGTTCCAGAACCCCGAGCACCAGTTCGTGGCGTCGACCGTGCACGCGGAACTGGCCGTCGGCCCGCGCCGACTGGGTCGGCCGCTCGCGGTCGTCGACGAGTTGCTGGCCCGGCTGCACCTCGACCATCTCGCGCGGGCCAACCCGTACACCCTCTCCGGTGGTGAGGCCCGGCGGCTGAGCGTCGCGACGGCGTTGGCGTCGGCGCCCCGGCTGCTGGTGCTCGACGAGCCGACCTTCGGCCAGGACCGGCGCACCTGGGTCGAGCTGGTCGCGCTGCTGGCCGACCTGCGCGACCAGGGACACGGCGTGCTGACCGTCACCCACGACCCGGCGTTCGTCGAGGCGTTGGCGGACCGGCGGCTGGAGCTGGCGCCATGACGCTCTCCGCGGTGATGGTCCGCTCGTCGGCGCCGCTGGCCCGGCGCAACCCGGTCGCGAAGCTGGTCGCCGCCACCGTGTTCGCGGTCGGCGTGCTGGCCACCCTCGACCCGCTGACGCCGGCGTTGGCGATCGCCGTCGAGCTGGTGCTGCTGCCGCTGTTCGGCGTCGGCTACGGCACCCTGCTGCGCCGCGGGTGGCCGGTGCTGCTCTCGGTGTTCGGCGTCGTGCTGACCACGATCCTGTTCGGCGCCAACCGCGACGGGTCCCTGGTCTTCGCGGTCGGTCCCGTCGACGTGACCACCGGCGTGCTGACCGTCGCATTAGGACTCGCGCTGCGGCTCGTGGCGCTCGCGCTGCCCGGCATCATGGTGTTCACGACCACGGACCCGACCGACCTCGCGGACGCGCTGGTGCAGAACGCCAAGACCCCGGCCCGGTTCGCGATCGGCACGCTGGCCGCGTTCAGGCTGGTGCCGCTGCTCGGCCAGGAGTGGCAGGCGCTGCGGATGGCCCGGCGGGCACGCGGCGTCGACTCCGGCGGCAATCCGGTGGCGGCGGCGCGGCTGTTCGCGTCGACGGTGTTCGCCTTGCTGGTCGGCGCGATCCGGCGGGGCACCCGGCTGGCCACGGCGATGGACGCGCGGGGATTCGACAGCGGCATCACGCGTACGCACGCCCGGGAGCAACGTTTCACCCGCGCCGACTGGCTGTTCCTGCTCGGCGCGGTGCTGCTCACAGCGGCCATCCTTACCGTGAGCATCGCTACAGGTACGTTCCGCCCGGTTCTGGGCTAGTCTCACGCACACGTTTTTCTTAGGCGGTGGCGGATGAGCGTTGTGCTGAGGGAAGTGACGGACGCGGCTGAGGTCGAGGCGTTGGTGCCGCACGTCTATCGGATCTTCCAGATGGTCTCGCGTGGTGCCGCGCTGGGTTGGGCCGTGCCGCCCGGCCCGGACGAGGTGCGCGAGCTGTTGACCGGAGTGGTCGAGGGCGCCGCCGGCGGCGAGGCCGCGCTGCTGGTCGCCTTCGCGTCGGGCGACGACGTCCCGGAGCCGGCCGGGCTCGACCCGCTGGCGGCGCGGCTGGATGACGGCAGCACGGTGGCCGGGCTCGGCTACTGGCGCCGCTACAGCCGGCAGACCCACCGGCCGCACGCCGACCTGGAGCGCGTGGCGGTGGCCGAGGCGCACCAGGGACGCGGGATCGGGCGCGCGCTGACCGAGGGCCTGGTGGCCAGTGCCCGCAAGGCCGGCATCGAGGTGCTGACCCTCGACGCGCGCGGCGACAACGAGCGGGCGCTGGCGCTCTATCGCACGCTCGGCTTCAACGAGTACGGGCGGCTGGTCGACTTCGTGGCGGTCGGGCACCTGCGCTACGACAAGGTGTTCTACGCCATCGACCTGCGCCGGCCCTGGCCGCGGTTGTGAACCGCGGCCAGGGCCGGAGTTGCTCCTTAGGCGCGGCGGAAGGCGTAGCGCTTCGGTTGCGCTGCCGGCTTTCCACGACCGCCCTTTGTGGACGTGGTGGTGCGGTCGAGACCGCGCTGCGGCGTCGCCTTGGCGCGTCGCGCGGCGCGGTTGCCGCCGAGGTCGAGGTCCGGGACCTCCGAGATGTCGACGGTGAACTTGTCTGATGCAGGCATACGAAGGCCTCCGAAAACGGAGAAGAGACAGACGGATGCCCGGCGGCGCACTGTGATCAGGAAATAAGCATGACGCCCCGGGCGCTCGATGACCGCCGACGAAGGGCGGACCGGCACACAGAAATCCCTGAGGGCATCAGTAACGCATGCGACGACGGTACACCGCCGCCGCGCGCGTTGGCTAGGTGATTACGCGGGCGGCGGCGCGATCGGGTTCGGGATCGCCCCACCGAAGCGGCGGTCGCGCTTGGCGAACAGCTCGCATGCGTACCACAGGTGGCGCCGGTCGAAGTCCGGCCAGAGGGTGTCGAGGAAGACCAGCTCCGCGTACGCGGACTGCCAGAGCATGAAGTTCGAGATGCGCTCCTCCCCCGACGGCCGCAGGAACATGTCCACCTCGGGCACTTCGGGGTGGTAGAGGTAGCGCTGGATCGTCTTCTCGGAGATGCGGTCGGGGTCGATCTTCCCGGCCATCGCGTCCCGGGCGATCGCCGCCGCAGCGTCGGCGATCTCCGCCTGGCCGCCGTAGTTGACGCAGAACTGGAGCGTCAGCTTCGTGTTGCCGCGGGACATCTCCTCGGCCGTCTGCAGCTCGGAGATCACGCTCTTCCACAGCCGCCCGGCCCGGCCGGACCAGACGACCCGCACGCCGAGGTCGACGAGCTGGTCCCGGCGCCGCCGGATGACGTCGCGGTTGAAGCCCATCAGGAAGCGGACCTCTTCGGGCGACCGGCGCCAGTTCTCGGTGGAGAACGCGTACGCGGTCAGGTAGGGAATCCCGATCTCGATGGCGCCCTCGATCGTGTCGAAGAGCGAGTGCTCGCCGCGTTCGTGCCCGGCCGTGCGGGCCAGGCCGCGCTCCTTGGCCCAGCGGCCGTTGCCGTCCATCACGATCGCGACGTGCTTGGGCAGGGCGCCGGTGGGGAGCTCCGGCGGCCGGGCGCCCGACACGTGCGGCGTCGGCGGCCGCACCTCGCGGCGCGTACTGCGTGACCTGATCATTTCTGTTCTTCCCCCGTTGTGCGATCAACCAGCGGCAGCGAGCGTAACCCGCGTTCCAGGTGCCACTGGAGGTGCGCGGCGACCAGCCCGCTGCACTCGCGCCGCGGCCCGGCCTCGGCCGCGTCGGCGACGTGCCAGTTGCCGGACGAGAGGGCGACCATCAGGTCGAGCGTGGCGGGAGCCGGATGAGCGGCACCCGGCGGCCGACAATCCGGACAGACGGCCCCACCCGCGGGTACGGAGAATGCCTTGTGCGGCCCCCTGGTGCCACAAACCGCACACTCGACCAGGGCCGGTGCCCAGCCGGCCACCCCCATGCCCCGCAGCAGGTACGCGTCGAGCACGAGCGTCCCGGCGTGCTCGCGGGCGGCCAGCGCCCGGATCGCGCCGAGTGTGAGCTGGAACAACCGCAGCGACGGCTCCCGCTCGACAGGTGAGAGCCGCTCGGCGGTCTCCGCGATCGCACTGGCCGCCGTGTAACGGGGGTAGTCGTCGAGGAACCGCTTCCCGTAGAGCTCGATCGCCTCGACCTGGCTGACCGAGTGCAGCCCGTCGCCGCCATTGGGATCACCGGCGATCTGGAGGTCGACGTGGCCGAACGGCTCCAGCCGGGCACCGAACCGCGAGGTGGTCCGCCTGACTCCGCGCGCCACCGCCCTGAGCCGGCCGTGCCGCCGGCTGAGCAGCGTGATGATCCGGTCGGACTCGCCCAGCTTCTGCACACGCAGAACCACCGCGTCGTCGCGGTAGAGCTGACGGCGATATCCCGGCACCCGCCAATTGTGGTCCTTGTTTTCCGGGTACGTCTCGGCGGGTTCTGTGAAGATCGATATGGGTTAGTGTCTTGGCCATGCGTCCCCGGATTGAGCCGGTCGTCTGGCAGCCACCTGTTTCGCCGCCGCGGGCGCGCCTGTCGGCCAGCGACCCACCGATGCCGGAGCCGTTGTTCTGGCCGGTCGGCGCCGCAGGGCCGGAGGACGTGGTGATCCACCCGGACGGCCACCTCTACACGGGCGTGGCCGACGGCCGGATCCTGCGTCTGCCGCTGGCCGGCGGCCCACCGTCGATGGTCGCGACGACCGGCGGGCGACCGCTCGGGATCGAGGTCGACCCGAACGGCGACCTGGTGGTCAGCGACGCGTACCGGGGCGTCCTGCGCGTCGCTCCGGCGGGTGGCGCCGTCGAGGTGCTGTCGTCCGGTTACCGACTGTGCGACAACGCCGCGGTGGCCCGCGACGGCACGATCTGGTTCAGCGACTCCTCGCAGCGACACGACCTGGCCCACTGGCGGGCGGACATCCTGGAGCACACGGGCACGGGCCGCCTGCTCCGCCGCGACCCGTCCGGCTCCGTCTCAGTGGTCCTCGACGGCTTGCAGTTCGCGAACGGGGTGGCGCTGGCGGCCGACGAGTCCTTCGTGGCGGTGGCGGAGACGGGCGCGTACCGGATCAGCCGGGTGTGGCTGACGGGTCCGCGGGCGGGCGAGCACGACATCCTGGTCGACAACCTGCCGGGCTTCCCGGACAACCTGTCGACGGGCACCGACGGCCGCATCTGGATCGCCCTGGCCACGCCGCGCAACCCGCGGCTGGACCGGCTGCTCCCCCGCCCACCGGCGCTGCGCAAGGTGGTGTGGGCGCTACCGCTGGCGCTGCAACCGGCGCCGGCCCGAACGATCTGGGTGCAGGCGGTGGACGCGACAGGCACGGTGGTGGCGGACCTACAACGCGAGGGCACGGACTACCACATGGTGACGGGCGTCCGAGAACACGAGGGCCACCTCTACCTGGGCAGCCTCACCGAATCCACGGTCGCGGTCGTCGCGCTCTGAGCGCCATTGTGGCAGCCTCATCGAGTCTAGGCATCGGCCTTTCCCAGTAGGCTGCGCGGCGGAGTCGTGACGCTACACTGTGTCGACAACGTTGCCCGGTGCGGACCGGAATGGCGGGAAAGCAATTGTGGTCTCAAGGCTTTTTCCTCAACGTCGTCGATGACGATCCTGCGCCAGTCGCTGAGGCGCTCGCCGGCTCCGCCGACCTCGACCGGATCGGTCACGTGGAGGTCTGGCTGGAATGGGTTCCAGGAACTCCGGCACAGGTCAGCAAGCTCGCCAAGCTCCTCAGTGGTATGCGCGTCGTCGTCCACGCACCGTTCGTGGGCCTCTCGCTCGTCGGCCCGGCCAAGGAATTGCGCCTGGCCAGCGAGATGTGCCTGTCGCGCGCCCACAGTGTCGCGTGCGATCTGGGTGCGGAATTGATCACGATGCATTCCGGAGCGGCATTCTTCAGAACGGACCGAACCGAGGCACACGATCGTCTCGCTGAGAGCCTGGTCCGCCTAGGCGCGGCGATTACCGACGGACCCATCATGACCATCGAGAACATGGCCGTGCGGCACGGCGTGACCTACGAGCCGGTGGTCGAGCCCGCCGACTTCACGGCTCTGCTGGCCCGGGTCCCGGACCTGCGGTTCACCTTGGACGTCGGCCACGCGTTGCAGAGCGGTATCGACCCACGGGCGTTCTTCCGAGACCATGGTCCAGTGATCAGCAACATCCACCTGCACGACGGCATACCAAAAGGGCGCGCACACCTCCCTCTCGGCGAAGGAGAGCTCAACCTGTCGTCCTTGGCGCCGGACCTCGCGGCCTACGCCGGCTTCGTGGGGATCGAGGTCTTCGGCTGGGAGGGCGTCGTGTCCTCCTGGCCGGCGGCCTGGATGCTGAACTCAGGCCAACGCCGCCGGTGAATAGGGGTTCAGTGCCAGCTGCGCGTCACTGAACCGCGGATCGTCGGTGACGTCGTCGTCGCACCACTCTGGTGTCTCGGCCATTCGGCCGCCGGGTTCGAGCTGCGACTCGGCGATGACCAGGCCCGTGTTGGCGAATTTGTAGACCCAGAGCACCCACGGCATCGAGATCGTCAACGGCCGGTACTCGATGCGGAAGGTCTTGGCGCGCGCCGTCAGGAACATCTGCACGGCCGCCTCCGTCGACAACTCGATGCGCGTCGCGTGCGACCCGACGACCACCAGGCTTTCCATACCTTCGCCGAACGGCTGCCCGTCTTGGTCGAGCGCGGTGCGCCGCTCCACCCCAACGCTCACCTGGTCGCCGATGAAGAGATAACCGCACCGCACGATCGCGAACGGAAGACCGCAGATGACTTCCGGCCGACTCACCAGGTATCTGGGCACTGCCGCGACCATGCCCACTCCTCTCAGTCCTTCTCGAAACGCTGACCAGCGGACGAGCCAAGAATGGAGCGGGCGAGGGACCGGACGTCACCAAGCTCTTCGGGCAGGTCGAACTCCGGGACGAACGGAGAGTCGACGAACTCGATCCGCTGCTGGGACTGCCGGCGCTCAATCGCACGCCAAACCCTGAAGCCGACGGCCTGGATGTCAGCGCAGTAGTCCGGCTCCAACAGGTACGGCAGCGCGGCGACCCGCGGTCTCGCGGTGCGCGACTCTACCGGCACCACCAAGGGATAGCGAGTCGGGTTGTCACTGCGCGGCACAAAGCTCGACATCACCCAGTGACCCGGCTTGTGTCGGGCCGACATTTGGCGATAGTGCAGATGCGGAAGCAGACTGTTGCCGGCCTCGAAGAAGAACCGCGACTCGAGGCGGTCGGCGATATGCACAGGGATGCCGTGCACGCCGTATCCGTGGTCGACGATCACATCGATGGAGTCGAAAAGCTTCGCGATGGACGCCGCCACCCTCTCGATGCTGGCCGTGAACTCGACCCGGTCGCACACGAGGAGGATGCGGCGGACTTCGGCCGCGCCGAGTGCCCGCAAGGTCCAGTAGATGATCGGCTGGCCGTGCACCTCAATGAGCGACTTCGGTCTGCCGCCCGTCATGTCGCCAAGCCGGGAACCGTAGCCGCCGACGGCGATGATGGCCTGCTCAACCATGTCGCCAGACATCGCTACGTCCTCCTCAGGCCGACGCGTCCGGCCGGTAGTCCTCAATCGTATTTGGCCGTCGGACGATCGCTTGCGAGACGTTGGCGACGCGCCGTCGCTCCTCTTCCGTGCCACCGCGCACGAAGGTCCAGAATTGCCAGAGATCCAGATGGCTCGCGGTTATACCACTCTCGCGTGCCCAGGGTTCGAGGTGGTTCTTCCGCTGCATCACCCAGTGCTCGATCGTCTGATAACCCGGGGCCTTGGCCGGGCAGTAGACGAATATCCGCTCAGGATCGAACTCGGCCCGCCGGCCGATCTCCGCCTCGAGTCGCAGTCTCCCCTCTGGGGTGGCGTATTTGTTGTCGCGCACCCAATCCAGCATTTGACCGTACGTGAGGCCCGTGTTCGCACCACGTGACAGCAGTTTTGCACGGTAAACGCCGCGCGGGATGCTGCGCTCCAGTATGAGGCTCGCACACTTGTGCGCCTGGGTCCCGCTGGGGAAATCGCGCAAATGACGAAGCAGGCCTTCGTCACCGAGCCACTCGACGGTGTCCTCCTTAAGGGGATCTTCCTGTCGTGAGGCGTCGTAGACGGCGCGAGCGAGCAGGCACGAAGACGCCAGCTTCGCCGAATGCGAGTAGACCTTGAGGAACATCGCGTACCGCTGCTGGAGGACCGACTCGACGGCGAGTTCGCGGTCAACGCGCACGCCGTACTTGCCGGCGATGTTGGAGACCAGGTGCTGGTCTTCGAGCTTCAAGAACGACTCGATCCGGAGCTGACGGTAGATGGCGGTGTCGATTCGGTGGTTGAGCCCGCAGAACTCGGCGTCGCGATCGACATAGTCGAGCACGTCGGCGCCGGTCGCGCCCGAGACGAGTTCCTCGATCTCAGGTGGCTTGTCCTGCTGCTCCGGATTCATCAGGTCGAGAACCGCCCGGCCGACCGCGTCGGCTCTCAGCCGCTCGCCGAGCTGCGACGTCGGGGCGAGCAGCAGCCGCTCGAAGCGGTTCATGTTGGCGTCGTGCCGAGGCCAGATGCCGAACTCGTCTTCCAGCGTATGACCGAACGCGATGTGCGGGACGTCGTGGACCAGCGCGAAGAGTCGCGCCACCGACCTCAGCTCCGGGTCGATCCGGACGCCGACCGCGTCTTCCATGGTGGAGAGCATCTTCTCGACCACGAAGACGCAACCGATGGAGTGGGACAGCCGGGAGTGTTCGGCGCCGTGGAACACCAGGGAGGTGAGGCCGAGTTGCCGGATCCACCGCAGCCGCTGCATCTCTTTCGTATTCAGAATCTTGTACTCGTGCTCGCTCAGCCGGATGTCGCCGTGGATGGGATCGCGCAGGACGTGCGGCCGGCTCTCCCACGGGCGTCCACGGGCGATCCGTCCTCCGGCCGCACGTCGTGCGGTGAGATCGTCGAGTATTTTCCGCGCCTTCTGAGCCGCCGTGGCAGCCGACGGACGCTGGTCGTCGTGCCGGGCCAAGAGATGGCTGATGAAGCCGGAAAGCTCGGGAGCGACGAACGAGTTGCGGTCGAGGACGGAGACGAGCGGCTGATCCTTATGTCGCTGCCTCAGGGCTTCCAGCCCCTCGTTCTCGCTGACGCTCCACGGATATTCGCCGGTCAGCAAGCGGTAGCCGATGACGCCCATCGCGAACACATCATGGGCCGGATGGGACAGGCTAGAGTCGTGGAGTTTCGCCAACGGGCTGAACCGCGCTGCCCCCACGCGCCAGAACGAGTCCGCTGTGCGGATGCCGGCGACGCCGCTTTTCTGGCAGAAGCCGAAGTCGAGCAAGCCGACGTTACCAGTCGTCTCGTCGTAGACGAGATTCGCGTCCTTGATGTCGCGATGGACCAGGTCTTGGGCGTGCACGTGGGCGAGGGCGTCCAGCAGGCGCGAGAGGATCCGGAGCGTCGTGATGTCGCCGTGCAGCTCGCCGTCGACCAGCTTCCGCGTCACCCTGGCCTGAAGCGTCTCACCCCGCGCCAGTGACATCGCGAAAAAGTCGCTGTTCTGCCAGGTGCCTTCGTCGAGAACCCTTGGGATGGCTGGGTGTCGCAATTGCTTGAGAGCGTCGCGCTCTATCTGCGCCCGTTGCTCCGGGCTGCCGCCCCTGGAGGTGAGCTTGATCGCTGCCTGCTGGCCGTCGCGTTCGGCCTGGTAGACGATGGCGAAATCACCTCGGCCAAGGATGTGGGAAATTGTCCACGCACTGTCCTGGTTGCCACCGGCCTCATCCCAGATGAAAGAACCGGAAACAAGATCGACATTCAGCGGAGTCACCTCCATCGCGGCCTGGCGCGAATGTAGCGCTCGGTGCGCAGTAAGCGCTAGGCACTTAAAGTCCACTTTCGCTTTAGTTGACACGACTGGCTTTGCTCTGCACCCAGATACGCACCACCCTAGGGACGAGGGTGGTGCGTATCTGGGTGCAGAGCAAAGCCGGTCAGAACATGGTCCTTTCCTCGCGCGGGACTCGGGCGGCCAGGACGATCACCAGGGCCACACCGACCAGCGCGTCCGCGGCTGGGAGGGCCAGACTCAGGATCGCGTCCAGGTGGAGTTGGGTCGGGGTTGCCGCGATCGCGATCCCTTGGCGCGCCTGTGCCCACTGCTGTGGCGTGCCCGTCAGGTGCAGGGTTAGCCACGCCGCGGCCAGGCCCGACGCGTCCCACAGGGCATGCAGTGCCGTCACCACCAGGTAGGCAAGTACCACCGGACGCGCCCACAGGGTTGCCTTGCCCCGGCGGGCGGCCACCGCGAACAGGGCCGCTCCCGCGATCGCGGTCCACAGGCCATGGCCGAACGGGGTCAGGATGCCGCGTAACAGCTCGGTCTGGACCACGCCCAGTAGGGACAAGCCCTGTTGGCCGTTGAAGAGCGCCTGGAACGCGTACCCGGCGCTCTCGAAAGCCGCGAAGCCGAAGCCCACCGTCGCTCCCAGGACCAGGCCGTCGCGCATCGTCCAGCGGCCCAAACCGCGGGCCATCAGGAACAGCACCGCCAGCTTGACGCCCTCCTCGATGAGGCCCACGCCCAGAAAGCCGAGCATCGACGTGTTGTGGACGAAGGCCGCCTCGAGGACCGAGGCGCCCAGGACGCCCAGGACTCCGCCGTACAGGAAGGCGGTGAAGATCTTTGATGGGGTGAGCAGAGCGTCCGCGCGGTTGAAGGCCCACGCTACGAAGGCGACCGGGACCAGGAACGCGCCTACCAGGATGATGGTTGGCACCAGGTTGACGTTGCCCGTCACGAAGGTGATGACCACCGTGGCCAGCCATAGGGCGCCGCCGCCCAGCAGGATTCGGGCCCACGATGGCAGGTGGCGGCGGGCGGTGAAGGCGATGGGGTGCGAGAGCGTCGTCATGAGATGAGCGTGCCGCGCAAGGGTCCCGCGACGCTTCGATGCCAGCCGCCATCCGTGCTACCGGCTAGCCGGTAACCGCCCCACCCGGCTGGCTGGGCATCGTGGCCGTCAGCGTCGTGCCCTCGCCCGGCGGACTGACCAGCGTGAAACGCCCGCCGAGCGCCTCGATCCGGTCCGCCAGCCCGACCAGGCCGGTGCCGGCGGCAGGGGAGGCGCCGCCGACGCCGTCGTCGCGGACCACCACGTCCAGCATCCCGTCGGCAGCCGCAACGGAGACCTCCACATAGGACGCCGAGGCGTGCTTCGTCGCGTTGGTCAAGGCTTCCGAGACGAAGTAATAGGCCGCCGACTCGACGTCGGCAGGCAGCCGGTCGGCCAGGTCACCACCCACCTCGACCGGCAGCGCCGCGCGGCGAGCCAGCGTCCGCAGCGCCGCGCCCAGGCCGCTCTCGGTCAAAGCCGCCGGCTGGATGCCATGCACGAAGTCCCGCAACTCCTCTGTCGCCTCGACCAGGCCCGTCGTCACCTCGTCGACCTGCGGTCGCAGCGACGACGGCGCGTCCGCGCTGAGCGCGCGCAGGTCCAGCGCCAGCGCCACCAACCGCTGCTGGAGGCCGTCGTGCAGGTCACGCTCGATCGACCGGCGCACCCGGAAGTCGGCGGCGACGATGCGGGCGCGCGACGCCGTCAGCTCCGCGCGGGTCGACGCCAGCCCCGCGGCCATCGCGTTGAGTGCCCGTTGCAGGTCGCCGACCTCGCCCACGCCGGTCACGCGGAGCCGGGCGTCGAGGTCTCCCCCGGCGAAGCGTCCCGCCACCGCGCCGGCGCGGCGGATCGGCAGCGAGACGGTGCGGGTCAGGTAGATGCCGACCAGCACCACCGCGACCAGTGACGCGGCGAGCCCGATGCCGGCGGCCGTGACGGCGCGGGTGGTCGCTGCCGAGGCTGATCGCTCCTGCTCGGCCGCGACCACCCGCTCCTGGGCCAGGAACGCGTCGAGCCGGTGGTCGACGGCGGCCAGCAGCACCGCGGCGGGGTCGGCGCCGCGTTGGGAGCGGCGGAGATAAGCGTCGGCCGCGGCCGTCAGGTCGGCGACCCGGCTCTGCTCCCCCGCACCCGCGAGGTCGAGGTCGGCCAGCGCGGACGCCTGCGCACGGACCCGGTCGGCGGCGGCGAGCTCGGCCGACGCGCTGTCCGCGACGCCGAGCAAGCGGCCGCGTTGGACCAGCGCGACGTCGCCGACCGCGCGGGAGAGCCCTTCGGCCGCGATCACCGCCTCCTGGGAGTTGGCGACGCGGCCCTGCGCGTCGCGCACGGCGGAGATCGAGCCGAGCATCGTCACGAACGCGGCCGCCGCGACCAGCGTGGGCACGCCGGCCCCGACGAGCACACGTCCTAGCAGCCCCATTCGCACGCGTACCATGGTGCGGCCTGCAGGCGGCCGATGACAGGGGCGACGATGGTGATCCGGGCGGTGCTCGCCGACGACGACGTGCTGCTCCGGGAGGGGCTGGCCGGGCTGTTGGAGCGGGCCGGCATCGAGGTGGCCGGCACCGCGGGCGACGGACCCGGCGCCGTCGGGCTCGTGGCCGAGACCAAACCCGACATCGCCATCCTCGACGTACGCATGCCGCCCGACCGCACCGCCGGGCTGACCGCGGCCGAGACGATCCGCGCCCGGCACCCCGGCACCGGCGTTCTCGTGCTGTCGGCGCACGTCGCCGTCGAGCACGCCCTCCAGCTGCTCAGCGCCGAGGGCGGCGTCGGCTACCTGCTCAAGAACCGGGTGACCGACGTGGCGAGCTTCGTCGAGGCGGTGCAGCGGGTGGCCGCCGGCGGCTCGGTCGTCGACCCCGACCTGGTCCGTGAGCTGGTCAACACGCGCCGCCGGGTCGACCCGTTGGCGCCGCTGAGCCCCCGCGAGCGCGAGGTGCTCGCGCTGATGGCCGAGGGCCGGTCCAACGCCGGCATCGCACAGCGGCTCTGGCTGGCCGAGGGGACCGTGGAGAAGCACGTCCGCAGCATCCTGACCAAGCTCGAGCTGCCGGAGACCGAGGCCGACCACCGGCGGGTGCTGGCCGTGGTCCGCTACCTCCAGGCCTGAGCACGGATCGCGGCCACCGACAGGTCCGACTTCGGGACGAACCCGACCGCCGCGGAACCGGCCACCAGGTCCGCCAGGTCGTCGGCGCCGCGCGTCGAGATGAGCAGGATCCGACCGCCCAGGCCCTGGGCGGCCAGCTCGTCGGCGAGCCGGGCGCCGCTCTCAGCGCCGAGCTGGACGTCGACCAGCGAGACGTCGACCTCGAGCGCGGCGGCCGCCGCCAGCGCCTCGGCCGAGCTCGAAGCGGTCGTCACGACGGCGCCCTCGCGCTCCAGCAGGCGCCGGGCGGACCGGACGAACCGCTCGCTGTCGTCGACGATGAGGCACCGCAGGTTCACCCCACCACCATGACCCCGCCGTAGGTAGGCCGGCATCCCTGCTAGCCGGCAATTCGTCAGACGTGCGGACCGGACGCCGAGGTCCACCGGGAGACCACCGCGACGTGCCGGCGCTCCTCGAGCTGGGCCGGCGCGCCGGCCTGGTCCCAGCGCCAGACCAGGACAGGCCGGTCCGGAGCGGTCGAGGCCCCGACGGGCGCCGGCGACACCGGGATCGGCATCGGGGGCCGGCGGCGGGCGCCGGGCAGCAGCACCGGGCGGCGCCGCGCGGCCAGGTCCTCGACCCAGCCGAACGCCGCCACCGCGACCGCCACCAGCAGCACGACGAAGGCCAGCCGGACCGCCGCCCGGTCCACCTGAAGGCCCTCGTAGCCCAGCGGGGCCGCGACCGCGGCGACCAGGATGACCCCCGGCATGTGCCACAGGTAGATGGTCAGCGCGCGCGAGTTGAGCAGCGTCACGAGCCGGTCGAACCAGCCCCAGCGGGTGATCCAGTCGGCCGTCGCGGGCAGGAAGCCGAGCGCCACCAGGATCACGCCCGCCGACCAGAGTGCGTTGCCCATGGGGATGTCGTTGAGGTCGTACCCCCGGAAGCCCGGATGGGTGAGGATCCAGGCCAGGCCCAAGCCGCAGAGCACCACGGCGACCACCGACAGCGTCCGGCGCGACCAGCGGCGCAGCAGGCCGTCGTGGTGTGCGAAACCGAGCATCCAGGCGCCGAGGTAGAGGCCGAAGTCGCGCAGCACCGGCGGGCCGGTCAGCAGGCCGAGCTCGAAGACGACCAGCAGCAGGTACGGCGCGACGAGCATGGGCACCGGCGAGCGGCGGAACAGCCACAGCGCGAGCGGGGAGACGAGCACGAACCACAGGTAGTCGCGCAGGTACCAGATCGTGCTCAGCGCCAGCGCGCCCCAGTGGTTGGCCGGCGGATCGGCCAGCGGCACCACCCACAGCAGCAGCTTCCAGTGCGCGTCGAGGCCGGTCAGCCACATCGCGGGCACGAAGACCGCGGACACCACCCAGAGCGACGGAAGGAGGCGGCGGAGGCGGCGGCCGACCGCACGCACCCCGGCTCTGTCCAATGAGGACGCCATCAGCGAGCCGCCGAGGGCGAACATCAACGACATCGCGGGTACGAACGAGAGCAGCGTCCAGCCGGAGGTGTGGTAGACGACGACCCGGGCGATGGCCACCGCGCGCAGCAGGTCTATGTAACGGTTCCGCATCGGGTCAAGCCGTACCCTGTGCTCTTTCAACATCAAACCTCAGGGGCCGGTGAGCAATCCCACATCACCAGAACGGCTTGCCGAGCGGGACCGCGCAGAACACCCCGCCGAGGTGGGCGTGCGCGGCCGCGTCACTGGGTGCGGCCAGGTGGGCGACGGTCGCGGAGTCGTCGGCGGGCGTGTAGCCGACCTCGGCGTCGAGCTCCAGCCAGCCCGTCGCGTTGGCGCTCACGCCCCAGACCACCCGGAAACCGGTGACCGGGGTGTCCACCAGCGCACGCATCAGGCGCACGCAGTCGTCGGGCGACAGCCAGATCGGCACGTCCACCTCCGACCACGGCGTCTCCTGGAAGGCGCCGATCCGGACCGCGAACACGGTCAGCCCGTACCGGTCGCTGTAGAGGCTGCCGAGCGACTCCATGGCCGCCTTGGTCCAGCCGTAGTAGGTGTCCGGCCGGGGCGCCGACGACGCCGGCAGCGGGGTCGTGGTCGGCGACTGGAACCCCGAAGCGTGGATCGAGGACGCCAACACCACCTTGGGTACGCCGGCCAGCCGCGCCGCCTCCAGCACGGTGCGCGTGCCGTCGAGGTTGACCCGGACCAGGTCCTCCCAGAGCGCCTCGACGGGGATGCCGGCCAGGTGGATCAGCACGTCGACGCCGGCGCACGCCTCGACCAGCGCGTCCAGGTCGCCGATCACGCCCCGGACGGCCTCGACGCCCGGCATCGGCTCCTGGACGGCCACGTCGAACGAACGCACGGCGTAGTCGCCCGCCAGCCGGGTCTTCAGCAACCCGCCGATGCGGCCGGCGCCACCGGTGATCAGCACCCGCCGCATCGAACCTCCCAGCTCAGAACCCCAGCTTGCGCAGCTGCTTGGGGTCGCGCTGCCATTCCTTGGCGACGCGGACGTGCAGGTCGAGGTAGACCCGGCGACCCAGGAGTGCCTCGATCTCCTGGCGCGAGCGGATGCCGATCTCCTTGAGGCGGCTCGCCCGAGCCCCGATCACGATAGCTTTCTGGCTCTGGCGCTCGACGTAGACGTCCGCGTAGATCTTGGTCAGGTCGCCCTCGTCGAACATCTCCTCGACCACGACCGCGATCGAGTGCGGCAGCTCGTCGCGCACACCTTCGAGGGCCGCCTCGCGGACCAGCTCGGCGATGAGGATCTGCTCCGGCTCGTCGGTGATCATGTCGTCGGGGTAGAGCTGTGGCGACTTCGGCAGGAAGCCGGTCATCACGTCGACCAGCGTGTCGACCTGGTCACCGGTGGTGGCGCTGACGGGCACCACCGCGGCGAAGTCGGCCAGCTCGCCGACCGCGACCAGCTGCTTGGCCAGGGTGGCCTTGTCGACCAGGTCGGTCTTGGTGACCACGGCCAGCACGGTGGCCTTCAGCTCGGCCAGCTCGCCGGTGATGAAGCGGTCGCCGCGGCCGACCTCCTCGTTGGCCGGGATGCACAGGCCGATCACGTCGACCTCGCTCCAGGTCGACCGCACGAGGTCGTTGAGCCGCTCGCCGAGCAGGGTCCGCGGCCGGTGGAGCCCCGGGGTGTCCACCAGGACGAGCTGGGAGTCGGGCCGGTGCAGGACGGCCCGGATGACGTGCCGGGTGGTCTGCGGCTTGCTCGACGTGATCGCGATCTTCTGCCCGACGATCGCGTTGGTCAGCGTGGACTTGCCGGCGTTGGGCCGCCCGACGAAGCACCCGAAACCGGCACGATAGGCCGCGCTCATGCGCCGACCGTGCCGAGCACGGTGCCGTCCGGGGCGGCCAGGTGGATCGGCGCGTCGGCGGAGAGGTCGCGGACCACGGCGTGGCCGGCGCCGTCGAGCGTGCTGGCCTCGGTGACCACCGCGGCCGCCTCGAGCTTGGTCGCGCCGGCGGCGGCCGCCGAGGCCACCGCGAGCTGGAGCGCCGTCATCGTCAGCGAGGGCAGGGCGACGGTTGCCGCCGCGTACGTGCGGCCGTCCTGGTCGCGCACCGCGGCGCCCTCCACCGCACCGGCCCGCGCCCGGGCACCACGCGCCAGCGTGACGAGCTTGGTGTCCTCGGCGTCGAGGTGGGCGGGTGGCCCGAGGTCGGGCGACTCAAACATCCGCGTGTTGCCTCTCGTCACTGTCATCGCTGGCTCCGTCCGGGTCCTGGTGGGCCCGCCGGACCAGTACGGTATCGATCCTGTTGCGGCGGCCGACGACGCCCTCGGCCACCATGTGGAGTCCGTCGACGGTCGCCTCGGCGCCCGGGATCGGCACCCGGCCGAGCGCCTGGGCGAGCAGGCCACCGACCGTCTCCACCTCGTCGGTGGGCAGGTCGACGTCGAAGAGCTCGCTGAGGTCCTCGACCGGCACGCGGGCCGCGACCCGCACCGCGCCGTCCTCGAGGTGCTCGATCGGGGGGCGCTCGTTGTCGTACTCGTCGGTGATCTCGCCGACGATCTCTTCGAGGATGTCCTCGATGGTGACCAGGCCGGCGGTGCCGCCGTACTCGTCGACCACGACGACGAGGTGGGTACGCGCCGCCTGCATCTCGGAGAGCAGGTCGTCGACCGGCTTGGACTCGGGCACGAAGGTGGCGTCGCGCATCACGTCGGCGACCGGCACCTCCTGCTCGTCCTCGCCGTCCAGCCGCCGGATGACGTCCTTGAGATAGAGGATGCCGAGCACGTCGTCGACGTTCTCGCCGATCACCGGGATGCGCGAGAAGCCGGAGCGCAGGAACAGCGCCAGCGCCTGGCTCAGCGTCTTGGTGCCCTCTATCCAGACCATGTCCGTGCGCGGGACCATCACCTCACGGGCGATGGTGTCGCCGAGCGCGAACACCGAGTGGATCATCTGGCGCTCGCCGCTCTCCACGACGCCGCGCTGCTCCGCCAGGTCGACCAGCTCCCGCAGCTCGACCTGGGTGGCGAACGGGCCTTCCCGGAAGCCGCGCCCCGGCGTCACCGCGTTGCCGATCAGGATCAGCAGCGAGGCGAGCGGGTTGAGCGCCCGGCCCAGCCAGCGCACCAGGGGCGCGGTGGCCCGACCGACGGCGTACGCGTTCTGCCGGCCGATGGTGCGCGGCGCGACGCCGACCACGACGAAGCTGACCACGGTCATCGCGCTGGCGGTGACCAGTGCCGCCCGCCAACCGGCACCCCAGGTGTCGACGGCGACCAGCGCGGCCAGGGTGGTGGCGGTCAGCTCGCAGAGCAGCCGCAGGAGCAGCAGCAGGTTGATGTGGCGCACGGCGTCGGCGGCGACGATCTGGAGGGTGCGCGCACCACGCACGCCCTCCCGGGCCAGCTCTCCGGCCCGGGCCGGGGAGACCGCGCCGAGCGCGGCGTCCGTCATCGCGAAGAACCCGCCCAGGACCACCAGCCCCGCGGCGATCAGGAGGAGCTGGATGTCCGGCAGCCCCGGTTGGATCGCTTGGGCGGAGGCGGCTAAGTGGATCACCGCGCCCGCGCCGCCCGCCAGCCCGTCAGGAGCCGCGACTGCAGCTCGAACATCTCCCGCTCCTCGTCGGGCTCCGCGTGGTCGTAGCCCAGGAGGTGGAGAACCCCGTGCACGGTGAGCAGGTGCAGCTCGTCGGCCGCCGTGTGGCCGGCGGTCGTCGCCTGCTTGGCCGCGACCTCGGGGCACAGCACGATGTCGCCGAGCAGCGCCGGCTCGGTGCCGCTGACCTCGCCCGGCCCGTGGTCGACACTGCCCTCGTCCATGGGGAAGGCGAGCACGTCGGTGGGGCCGTCGCCGCCCATCCACCGGTGGTTGAGCTCGGTCATGTAGTCGACGTCGACGAGCAGCACGGACAGCTCGGCGAGCGGGTTGACACCCATCTCGTCGAGGGCGTGGCGGGCTACGGCGAGCACCGCGTCGGTGTCGACGGCGACGCCGGACTCGTTGGCGATCTCGATGGACAACACTGCCTCTTTCAAAAGCTGGCTATCGGCGCCGGCCGGCTCGGCCGCCGGTCGCCTGTGCGGCACCCCGGCCGGGGACCGCGTGCACACCCTGGGCCTGGCGGCTCTCGCGCTCTTCGTCCCACTTGCCGTAGGCGTCGACGATCTCGCCGACGAGCCGGTGGCGCACCACGTCGCTGCTGCTCAGCGTCGCGAAGTGGATGTCGTCGAGCCCGTCGAGGATCTCGCGCACGAGGCGCAGACCGCTGGTCGAGCCGCCGGGCAGGTCGACCTGCGTGATGTCGCCGGTGACGACCACCTTGGAGCCGAAGCCGAGCCGGGTAAGGAACATCTTCATCTGCTCGGGCGTCGTGTTCTGGGCCTCGTCGAGGATGATGAACGCGTCGTTGAGCGTGCGGCCGCGCATGTAGGCCAGCGGCGCGACCTCGATCGTGCCCGCCGCCATCAGCTTCGGGATCGACTCGGGGTCGAGCATGTCGTGCAGCGCGTCGTAGAGCGGGCGCAGGTAGGGGTCGATCTTCTCGTAGAGCGTGCCGGGCAGGAAGCCCAGCCGCTCGCCGGCCTCGACCGCCGGACGGGTCAGGATGATCCGGTTGACCTGCTTGGCCTGCAGCGCCTGGACCGCCTTGGCCATGGCCAGGTAGGTCTTGCCGGTGCCGGCGGGGCCGATGCCGAAGACGATGGTGTTCTCGTCGATGGAGTCGACGTAGCGCTTCTGGCCCAGCGTCTTCGGGCGGATGGTGCGCCCGCGGCGGGACAGGATGTTGAGCGTGAGCACGTCGGCGGGGCGCTCGGCGGTGCCCTGCTCGAGCATGCCGACCGTGCGGCGAACGGCGTCGGTGGTCAGCGTCTCACCCTTCTGGATCAGCTCCAGAAGCTCGGTGAAGAGGCGCTCGGCTTGCGCGTTCTCCGCAGGGGCGCCGGTGATGGTGATCTCGTTGCCGCGCACGTGGACGTCGCTGGCGACCGAGCGCTCGACGAGCCGCAGGATCTCGTCTCCTGCGCCGACGAGGTTGACCATGATCTGCGGGTCAGGGACCGTGATCTTGGTCTGCACCCGGGGCTGTCCGGGGGGTGGAGTGCCGGTCATAAGTCGGACCCGTGGGCCCTGCGCCACCTGCTCTCATCTCGTGCCGGTCGTTAGGCGTCAATCGTATCGGTTCAACCCTGTGCCCACCGCGCGCATTTCCTCGCGTCACAGCGGCCCGGGCCTCACACGGTGAACGACTGCCCCTCGAACGTCTGCTGGTCCCGGGTGAACCGGTAGGTCGCCCAGTGCATCCGGACCACCCGCCCGTCGGCGTCGCGGGTCAACCGGAGCAACTCCCCAACCTCACGACCGGACACGGTACGGAGAATGTCTGGATTGTCAGCCGACGGCCGGAACGTCGACGGGGGCCGGCCGGCCGGATCCCCGGCACCGCGCGCCCGCAGCGCGCCGTCGTGCCAGCTGAAGACGTACTCGAAGCCCTCACCCCACCAGCGGCCGAGGACCGACCGGTAGTGCTCCGGGGCCGGCTCGCCGGGGGTCCACGGTTGGATCTCGGCGGGGTCGCCATCGGCGGAAGCGGTGAGCAGCTGGTGAGGCAGTTCCACGGTCTCCAGCGCCGTGCCCGAGGCGCCCAGCACGGCGGCGCCGAAGCCGGCCGGGCCGGGTTGGCCGCTCACCGCCCGCGGACGGCCGTAGACGCCGGCCAGGAAGCCGGGCATGGCGCCGTCGTGCCCCACGTGCACCACCCGGTCGCCACGCGGCACCAGGATGAGCCCGAGCCCGAAGCCGACCGCCCAGAGTCCCTGGTCGGTGGTGGTCACCGGCCAGCTCATCTCGTCGACCGACGCGGACGCCAGCACGTCGCCCGCCGGGTCGACGGTGGCCGGATCAGCCAGGAACGCCGCCCATTTCGCCATGTCGGCCGCGGTGCTCCAGAGCTGCGCCGCCGGCCCGACGGCGCCGAAGTCCAGCGGCGGCTCCGGCCGGGCGGCGTCGGAGTAGGCGTCGACCAGGTAGCCGGTGGTCGCGTTGGCCGGGCGGGCGACCGAGGTGCCGGCCAGGCCCAGCGGGCCGAGGATCTCGTCCGCGAGCACCTCGCCCCAGGTGCCGCCGCGCAGCCGGGCCACGGTCAGGCCGAGCAGGGCCACGCCCAGGTTCGAGTAGTGGTAGCGGCGGGCCGGCGGCAGCACCCGCTCGACCCGGTCCAGGTCGGCGACGAGCTGGGCGGCGTCCGGGGCGACCAGTGTGTCCCAGACGTCGCCGTGCGGCTCGCGCTGGATCCCGCTCGTGTGCGAGAGCAGCCGGCGGACGGTCAGTTCGCCGTGTGCGGGCACGTCGAGGTGCCGGCCGATCGGGTCGTCGAGGTCGAGCAGGCCGGCGTCTCGGGCGCGCATGACCAGCACGGCGGTGAACGTCTTGGTGACCGAGCCGATCCGGAACGCGGCCTCGGGCTCCGCGCCGACCGCGAGGGTCCACAGCGGACGGTCCGCGCGGTGCACGGCGGCGGACAGCGCCGGGATGCGGCCCTTGGCCTGGGCCTCGCGGACCAGCCGGTCGAGCGCCTTCACTTGCAGACCATCGGGCCGAGCGGCTCCCCGCCGAGCACGTGCGCGTGGACGTGGTCGACCTCCTGGCCGCCGTACACACCGGTGTTGAAGATCAGTCGGAACCCGTCGGCGAGCAGGCCCTCGGTCTCGGCGACGGTGGCCGCCGTGTCCATCAGCTCGCCGGTCAGCTCGGGGTCGGCCTGCGCCAGGCTGGCGATGTCGACGTAGTGCTCCTTGGTCACGACGAGCACGTGCACCGCGGCCTTCGGGTCGATGTCGCGGAAGGCCAGCGTGGTATCCGTCTCGCGGACCACGGTCGCGGGGATGTCACCGGCCACGATGCGGCAGAAGAGGCAGTCAGTCACGAGGGCGATCGTAGGGCGCGCACGTCAGGAATGGGTCCTCGGCCACGTGGCTGCTGACGCAGCCCCGTGCCCTCCGGGCATAGGGCATGATGACCGGCGTGGTGGACACGACGCATCGGGCCGCGATAGAGAGCGCTCTCGCGACCCTCGACCTCGAGACCAAAGTCCGGCTTTTGACTGGTCAGGACTATTGGCGGCTGCCGGCCGTCCCCGAGATCGGCCTGGCCAACCTCACGATGTCGGACGGCCCGATCGGCGTCCGCGGCGTGCGCTGGTCGCCCGATCGCCCATCGATCGCGCTGCCCAGCCCGACCGCGCTGGCCGCGACCTGGGACCCGTCGCTGTCCCGGCTGGCCGGCCGGGTGCTCGGCCAGGAGTGCCGCGCCCGGGGCATCCACATCCTGCTCGCGCCGACCGTCAACCTGCACCGCAGCCCGCTGGCCGGCCGGCACTTCGAGTGCTACTCCGAGGACCCGCTGCTGACGGCCGAGATCGGCCTCGGCTACGTGGCCGGGCTTCAGGAGCAGGGGGTCGGCGCACAGGTGAAGCACTACGTCGCCAACGACTCCGAGACGGAGCGGTTCACGGTCGACGTCCGGGTCTCGGAGCGCGCGCTGCGTGAGCTCTACCTCGTGCCGTTCGAGCGCATCGTCGCCGCCGGCGTGTGGAGCCTGATGGCCGCGTACAACGGCGTCAACGGCTCGCCGATGACCGAGCAGGACGAGCTGGTCAACGGGCTGCTCAAGGGCGAGTGGGGCTTCGACGGCGCGGTCGTCTCCGACTGGACGGCCGCCCGCACCACGGTGCCTTCCGCCAACGGCGGCCTCGACGTGGTGATGCCGGCTTTCGCCGCGCCGTGGGGCGACAAGCTGCTCGCCGCCGTCCGCGCCGGTGACGTGGCCGAGGACGTGATCGACGACAAGGTGCGCCGGATCCTGCTGCTCGCCGGCCGCGTCGGCGCCTGGGACCGCGTTCCGCCCGCGGTGCCGTCGGACGCGGTGGCCACCGGCCTCGACCTCGACAGCGCGGCCCGGGAGATCGCCACCCGCTCGTTCGTCCTGGCCCGCAACGCGGACATGCTCCCGCTGGACGCCGGTGCCCTGCGCCGGGTCGCGGTGCTCGGCGCGCTCGCCGACGACGCCCGGATCCAGGGCGGCGGCTCGGCCCGGGTGCTGCCGCGGCACATCATCTCCCCGCTCGCGGGGCTGACCGCCGCGCTGCCGGACACCGAGGTCGTCTACGCCGTCGGCGCCGACCCCCGCCCGGAGCTCGCCGCCGCCACCGGCCTGGAGTGGACACCGATCGCGACGACGCTGCGCGACGCGGCCGGCAACCCGCTCTACGAGGCGTCGATCGACGCCGCCGACGTGCGCTGGATGGGCGACCTGCCGGAAGGCGTCGACCCGGCCGCGGCCGCCACCGTCGAGATCTCGGCGACGTTCACCCCCGCGGTCACCGGCACCCACCAGCTGGCCGCCAACGGCTTCGGCGACCTGGTGTTCCAGGTCGGCGGCGACACGCTGCTCGACGAGCCCGTCTACTGGACCGGCGACGACCCGCTGACCACGGCGTTCCTCACCCCGGTGGAGCGGCGCTTCCCGGTCGAGGCGGTCGCCGGCAAGCCGGTCGAGGTCGTGCTCACGCACAAGATCTACCCCGGCCGGCACGGCTTCGTGACGCTGACCCTCGGCCACGGCCGCCCGGTCGCCGACGACGAGACGCTGCTGGCCGAGGCGGCCCGCGTCGCGGCCGAGGCCGACGTCGCGGTCGTGGTCGTCGGCACGACGGAGGAGGTCGAGTCCGAGGGCTTCGACCGCACCACGCTGGCCCTGCCCGGCCGGCAGGACGAGCTGGTCGCGCGGGTCGCGGCGGCCAACCCGCGCACCGTGGTCGTGGTCAACGCCGGCTCCCCGGTGCTGATGCCGTGGGTCGACGACGTGGCCGCGGTGCTGCTCACCTGGTTCCCCGGGCAGGAGGCCGGCGCCGCACTGGCCGACGTGCTGCTCGGGGTGGCCGAGCCGGGCGGCCGGCTGCCGACCACCTGGCCGCGGACGATGGCCGACCTGCCGGTGCTGTCCACCACGCCGACCGACGGCACGCTGACCTACGACGAGGACGTGCTGATCGGCTACCGGGGCTGGACCGCCGGGCCAGCCGCCGGTCTCGAGGCCCGAGACCGCGAACCCCTGTTCCCCTTCGGCCACGGCCTCGGCTACACCACGTGGTCCTGGGACTCGATGACCGTCGAGGAGGGCGCCGCGGTGGTCACCGTGCGGAACACAGGCGCGCGAGCGGGCCGCGAGGTCGTCCAGGTGTACGTCGCCCCGACCACCGACGGTGGCCCGGTGCGGCCGGCCCGCTGGCTCGCCGGCTTCGCGGGTGTGACGGCCGAGCCGGGCGAGGCCGTGACCGTGCGGATCCCGTTGCCGGAGCGGACGTTCCAGGTCTGGGCGGACGGCGGCTGGCAGACCGTCCCGGGCACCTACCGGGTCGAGGCGGGGGCCTCGGTGGCCGACCTGAAGGTCACGGCCACGGTCGATCTGTGAGCTAAGGACGATCTTGCCCTGGTCGGCAAATGGCGCACGTTCGACGTTCGCTCGAACGGGGAGGCCGGACTTGCTGAAGACCGGGTGATGTGGTCTCGTATATGGGACGGCCGGCGCCTTCCCCCGTGGGTGCCGGCCGTCAACTCGTATCTATGCCCGGTCAGCGCCGTGCCTCGGTGCTGTGCCGGGCGCAACGGCCCGGACGCAGCGCGGGCCACCGCGGTGTCGGCCGCAAACGGCCCGGAGCCGGCGCGGGTTTGACCCTCAGCCCCAGCGGCCCAGCCGGGCGCTGAGCACCGACAGCGCGGCGACGCCCGCCGTCGAGGTCCGCAACACTGTCGGTCCGAGCCGCACCGGCGTGGCAGCCGCTTCCTCGAACGCGGCGACCTCGTCCGGCGTGATTCCGCCCTCCGGCCCGACCACGAGCAGCACGTCGCCGTGCGTCGGCAGCGCGGCCGTGGCGAGCGGGGTCGTGGCCTCCTCGTGCAGCACGAACGCGGCCGCGGCGGCGCCGAGCCGCGCCGCGACCACGCGGGTCGACTCGTCGGGGTCGCCGGCGATCGTCGGGCACCAGGCGCGCCGGGACTGCTTGGCCGCCTCGCGGGCGGTCGCGACCCAGCGGTCGCGGGCCTTGTCGCCGCGCTCGGCCCGCCACCGGCTCACCGAGCGGGTCGCGGCCCAGGGCACGATCTCGTCGACGCCGACCTCGGTCATCGCCTGCACGGCCAGCTCGCCCCGGTCGCCCTTCGCGATGCCCTGCACCACGACGAGGCGGGGGTCGGGCGCCGACTCGTACGCCCGGGATCGGATCGTCAGGGTCAGGCTGTTCTTGCCGGCACCCGTGACCACCGCCTCCGCCGTCGCGCCCCGGCCGTCGGCGAGGAGCAGCTCCTCGCCGGGGCCGATCCGTTGCACGGCGGCGGCATGCCGTCCCTCAGGGCCGTCGAGCACGAACTCGTCGCCGTTAGGCAGCGCGTCGACCAAAAACTGAGATCTGCTCACTGTGCTGTTGGACGCAAGGCGTCAGTGTCCGTTGAACGCGTCGCGCACCCGGGAGAAGAAGCCGCCCTGCTTGGTCAGCTCGGCCACCTCTTCGCCCCGGGACCGGGAGAACTCGCGCAGCACGCGCTCCTGGTCGGCGGTCAGCTTGGCCGGGGTGCGCACGTCGAGGTGCACGTAGAGGTCGCCACGCCCGGCGCCGCGCAGGTGCGGCACGCCGCGGGCGCGCAGCCGCAGGGTCGAGTTGGGCTGGGTGCCCGGCTTGACGTCGACCGTCTCCTCGCTGTCGAGCGTCTTGATGGTCAGTCGGGTGCCGAGCGCCGCCGCCGTCATCGGCACGGTGACCCGGCAGTGCAGGTCGTCGCCCTTGCGGGAGTAGACGTCGTGCGGCCGCTCGTGGATCTCGACGTAGAGGTCGCCGGCCGTGCCGCCGCCCGGACCGACCTCGCCCTGCTGGGCGAGCCGGATGCGCATGCCGTCCTCGACGCCGGCCGGGATCTTCACGGTCAGCGAGCGGCGGGTGCGCACGCGGCCGTCACCGGCGCAGGTCGGGCAGGGGTGCGGGATGACCGTGCCGTAGCCCTGGCAGACGGTGCACGGGCGGGACGAGACGACCTGGCCGAGGAACGTGCGCTGGACCGACTGCACCTCGCCGCGGCCGCCACAGGTCTCGCAGGTGGCCAGGTGGGTGCCGGCCGCGGTGCCGGCGCCGGCACAGGTGGTGCAGAGCACAGCGGTGTCGACGGTGATCGGCGCCTCGACGCCGAACGCGGTCTCCAGCAGGTCGAGCTCGAGCCGCAGGATCGCGTCGGCGCCGGGCCGGGTGCGCGGGCGCGGGCCACGCGCTCCGCCGCCGCCGGCCGCGCCGAAGAACGCGTCCATGATGTCCTGGAAGCCGACGAACGGGCCGGCACCCGGGCCACCACCCGGCCCACCGCCGCCCGGGGCGAGCGGGTCGCCGCCCAGGTCGACGATCTGCCGCTTCTGGTCGTCCGAGAGCACCTCGTACGCGGCGTTGATCTCCTTGAACTTCTCGGCCGCCGCGGGATCGGGGTTGACGTCCGGGTGGTACTGACGCGCCAGCTTGCGGTAGGCGCGCTTGATCTCGTCGTCGCTGGCGTCTCGGGCGACGCCGAGAATCCCGTAGTAATCCCTGGCCACTGTGTTCTGAGTCCTCATGTCGTCTCGCTTGTGCCGGCCGCCGGTGATCAGGTGGGGGGTGGTGTCAGTTCTGGGCCAGCATCTCGCCTACGTAGCGTGCCACGGCGCGCACGGTCGCGATGGTGCCGGGGTAGTCCATCCGAGTGGGTCCGAGCACACCCAGGCCACCCACGATCGTGACGCCGGGGCCGTAGCCGGTGCTCACGATCGAGGTGCCGCGGAGGTTGTCGATCTCGTTCTCGTCGCCGATCCGGACCCGGGTTATCGGCTCCACCTCGCCGATCAGCTTGAGGAGGATGACCTCCTCCTCAAGCGCCTCGAGGATCGGGCGCAGCGAGCCCTGGAAGTCGAGCAGCCCGCCGCGGGTCAGGTTGGCCGTGCCGGCCAGCGCGACCCGCTCCTCGTGCCGCTCGACCAGCGTCTCCAGCAGCACCGTCGACAGGGCGACGGTGGCCGCGCGCAGCTCCTGGGGAGCCTCGTCGACCAGCGCCTGCACCAGTGGCGGCGTGTCGGAGAGCTTGCTGCCACAGAGCTTCTCGTTGGTCAGCCGACGCAGGGTGGTGACCTGGCTCTCGTCGAGCGGCGCCGGCAGTTCCACCTGGCGTTGCTCGACCCGCCCCGTGTTGGCGATCATCACGACCATCAGCCGCGTGGTGGAGATCGGCACCAGCTCGAGGTGGCGAACCGTCGAGCGGGCCAGGCTGGGGTATTGGACGACCGCCACCTGACGGGTGATCTGGGCGAGCAGCCGCACTGTGCGGTGCACCACGTCGTCGAGGTCGACCGCGCCCACCAGGAACCGCTCGATCGCCCGGCGCTCCGCCGGGCTCAGCGGCTTGACCGTCGAGAGCCGGTCGACGAAGAGCCGGTAGCCCCGGTCGGTCGGCACCCGGCCGGCGCTGGTGTGCGGCTGCCGGATGTAACCCTCGTCCTCGAGCACCGCCATGTCGTTGCGCACCGTGGCGGGGGAAACGCCCAGCTGGTGGCGCTCGACGAGGGACTTGCTGCCGACCGGTTCCTGGGTGGCGACGTAGTCCTCGACGATCGCCCGCAGCACGTCGAGCTTGCGGTCATCGAGAGCCATGCGTCACCCCCTTGCGCCCTTTGGCACTCGACTGTAGCGAGTGCCAGTCTACGACGCACCCGTCCGCCTGGCGATGATCGGTGTTTGCCGTGGCCAAGCTGTCCAGAACAAGTCAGAACTCCCATCTGGCGCGGGTTGATCGATACCCCTACGGTGCAGGCATGACTGAGCCACCCCGGCCGCCCGGCGAGGGCTACCCGGATCCCAACTCCGCACCGCCTCCCACCTCGGGTGGCGGCGCCTACCCGCCGCCTACCTCGGGTGGCGGCGCCTACCCGCCCGCCGGTGGCTACCCGCCGCCGGGTGGTGGCTACCCGCCCCAGGGCGGTGGCTATCCCCCGCAGGGTGGCGGCTACCCGCCCCAGGGCGGTGGCTACCCACCACAGGGCGGCGGCTACCCGCCCCAGGGCGGTTACTACGGTGGCGCGGCCCCGGCGGGCTTCGCCAACAGTGAAGAGAAGACCTGGGCGATGGTCGCGCACTTCGGCGGCGCGCTCGGCGCGTTCGTCAGCCTCGGCGTGCTCGGCTTCGTGGGCCCGCTGGTCGCCTACCTGGCCAAGGGTCAGCAGTCGCCGACGGTCCGGGCGCACGCCGTCGCGGCGCTGAACTTCCAGCTGCTCTGGTCGATCATCGCGTTCGTGCTGGTGTTCGTGAGCTGGTGCCTGCTCTTCATCCCCAGCGTGATCGTCCTGGTGCTCCAGGTGATCTTCGGCATCGTGGCGGGCGTCAAGGCCAACGAGGGGCAGCTCTACCGCTACCCCATGAGCGTCAACATGATCAAGTAGTTCCCCGGTTCGCGATCTGCTCGGCTCGCTTCTCAGTCGAGCAGGTCGCGGACCACGGCGTCGGCGAGCAGGCGGCCCCGCAGGGTCAGCACCGCGACGCCGCCGTCGAGTTCCAGCAGACCGTCGGCCGCGGCTCGCTCCGCGGCCCGGCGGCCCGCCGGGTCGAGCACGTCCAGCGGCAGCCCGGAGGCCAGCCGCAGGCGCAGCATGACGTCTTCCGTGTGCTGGTCGCCGGCGGTCAGCACCTCCCGGCCCGCGCCCGGTGAGCGGCCCTCGGCCAGGCGCTGCGCGTACGCGGCGGGATGTTTGACGTTCCACCACCGCACGCCGCCGACGTGGCTGTGCGCCCCCGGGCCGACGCCCCACCAGTCGCCGCCGGTCCAGTAGAGCAGGTTGTGCCTGCACCGCCCGGCCGTGGTGGTGGCCCAGTTCGAGACCTCGTACCAGTCGAAGCCGGCCGCGCTCAGTGCCGCCTCGGCCGCCAGGTAGCGGTCCGCGGCCACGTCGTCGGACGGCTGCGGCAGCTCGCCGCGGCGGATCCGGGTGGCCAGCCGGGTGCCGTCCTCGACGATCAGGGCGTACGCGCTGACATGGTCGACCTCGGCGCCGATCGCGGTCGCCAGCGAGGCGGCGAAGTCGTCGGCGGTCTCCCCCGGCGTCCCGTAGATCAGGTCCAGGTTGACGTGGTCGAAGCCGGCCGCGCGCGCCTCCATGGCGGCCTGGGCCGCCCGCCCCGGCGAGTGCTTGCGGTCCAGCACGCGCAACACGCCCGGCGCGACCGACTGCATTCCCAGCGAGATCCGGGTGTAGCCGGCGGCACGCAGCCCACGCAGGCTCTCCGGCGTGACCGACTCGGGGTTGGCCTCGGTGGTCACTTCGGCGTCCGGCGCGAGCCCCCAGGTCTTGTCGATCGCCTCGAGGATCCGGGCCAGGTCGTCGGTGGGCAGCAGCGTGGGCGTGCCGCCGCCGACGAAGACCGTGTCGACGGCCGGAGCCGTGCCCAGCGTCCGCGCCGCGAGCTCGAGCTCGGCTAGCACGGTGTCGGCGTAGCCGTCGGTGCGCCAGCCCGGCAGGTCGCCCGGCGCGTACGTGTTGAAGTCGCAGTAGCCGCACCGTGAGGTGCAGAACGGGACGTGCACGTAGACGCCGAAGCCGCGCGCGCCGACCGCACGAAGGGCGGAGTCGGGCAGCGCGCCGTCGGACGGCACGGCTTCGCCGTCGGGAAGTGGACCGGGCATTCCACTAGTGTGCGCCCCATGACTCTCGTCCGGGTCGACACCGACCGTGGGGTTACCACCCTCACCCTCGACAGCCCGCACAACCGCAACGCGCTGTCGACACCGTTGATGACCGAGCTGCTGGACGCCCTGGCGGCGGCTGTGGCCGATCCCGCGGTGCGGGTGGTGGTGCTGTCACACACCGGGCCGGTGTTCTGCTCGGGCGCCGACCTCAAGGAGACTGCCGCCGCGTACGCCTCGGGCCAGGTCCCGGTCGGCATGCTCGGCGACGTCCTGGCCGCGGTGGTCGAGTGCCCGAAGCCGGTCGTGGCCCGGATCGGCGGCCCGGCCCGGGCCGGCGGGCTCGGCCTGGTCGCCGCCGCCGACATCGCTCTGTGCGCTTCGGAGGCGACGTTCGCCTTCACCGAGGTCCGGCTCGGGGTGATCCCGGCGGTGATCTCGTCGACCGTGCTCCGCCGGCTGTCGCCCCGCGCGGCGCAGGCCCTGTATCTGACGGGCGAGCTGTTCGACGGCGCCCGGGCGGCCGAGATCGGCCTGGTCACCGCCTCCGTGCGTGTGGAGGAGCTGGACGCGACGGTCCGGTCCTACTGCGCGGCCCTGGTGCGCGGCGCGCCCGGCGCCCTGGCCGGCACCAAGGAGCTGCTGTCCCGTACTCCCCTGGCCTCGGTCCGCGACGACGCCGCGGAGCTCGGCGCCCGCTCGGTCGGCTACTTCCTGTCGGAGGAAGGTCGCGAGGGCGTGGCCGCGTTCCGCGAGAAGCGCGACCCTTCCTGGATCCCTGGTTGACGCCACGTAGCCGCGATGTCGTTTCCCGCTGTCGCCCCGTCGTCGTAACCTTTGCCACAACAGGAGCGCGGAGGTGTCGGTGCGAGGTCGTGGCGTCATTGTCGGGATCGTCGCGCTCTTCCTGGTCGCGGCGTTCGGCGTCTGGCTGAGCAAGCAGGACTTCAAGGCGCCCGACATCACACTTCCGGCCCCGTCCCGCGACTGCACGGTGCGCGCCGGCGAGGACAGCCCGCCGGTCACCCTCGACGCCGCCCAGATGGCCAACGCCGCCACGATCACCGCGGTGGGCGTACGCCGGAAGGTCCCGGAACGCGGTGTGGTGGTGGCGCTCGCGACGGCGTTGCAGGAGTCGAAGCTGGAGAACCTGCCCGGCGGCGACCGCGACTCGCTCGGGCTGTTCCAGCAACGCCCGAGCCAGGGCTGGGGCAAACCGGAGCAGATCCGCGACCCGCGCTACGCGGCCGGCAAGTTCTACACCGGCCTCAAGAAGGTGCGCGGCTGGCAGGACATGCGGGTCACGGACGCGGCCCAGGCGGTGCAGCGGTCGGCGTACCCGGAGGCCTACGAGAAGTGGGCAGACGAGGCCGGCGTGCTGGCCGCGGCGCTGCTCGGCCGGGCGACCGGGGCGGTCGCCTGCACGGTGCCGGGCGAGCCGCTGATGCGGGGCGTGCTGGCCGCGACGTCGCTGACCAAGGTGCTCAACCTGGACTGGGGCAAGGTCGAGACGGTGCCGGAGGGCGCCGGGTTCGCGGTGGCCGCCGCCGACGCGACCGCGGGCTGGCGCTACGCGCACTGGCTGGTCTCCCACGCGACGGACCACGGGGTGAAGACGGTCCGGTTCGCGGGGCTGGAATGGTCGGCCGATGGCGGCCGCTGGTCCAAGGTCGAGGGCGCCGGCACGACCCAGGTCCTGGCCGAGGTCTTCGCGGACGCCTGACCCGTTGGGTGCGAATCGCCCGTCGTTCACCAGGCGCGAACTGAGTTCTATCTCACTTTCCGTGCGATCTTGCGCCCTTTTTGCAGACATTTAGGGTGACCTATCATCGCCCGTCGTAATGGCGCCCCTCCGGATCGTGCCGATCCCCCGAACGCCGCAGATTCTCAGCCGGAAGAAGTGTTTTCGGGACGACAAGTGGCTCTAGCATCGCCGGATGTGCGCGAAATCCCCTCGGGTTTTGCGTTATCAGGGGCCGGCGACGGCCCGAACGACGGTCGAGTGACGGCCCCAGCGACGTCACGAGGAGGAATCACGTGTTCGACTACGGAGGCCGCACCGGCTATGAGCCGATCAGCGAGGTCGACCGCAAGGAGTTCCACGAGCAGGGCTTCATGCTCCTGCGCAACGTCCTGACCGAGGACCACCGGGCCGCGCTCGAAGAGGCGGTCGACCGCGTGTACGCGGAGGAGAGGGCCGCCGGCAACACCACGAAGGACGGCACCCTCCACCTGCTCGGCTTCCTCGACCGCGACGAGCTGTTCGGCGAGCTGCTCACGCACCCGATCGCCTTCCCGTACATGTGGGGCCTCGCGGGCTGGAACATCTACACGCACCACAACCACCTCGACGTGACGCCGCCGGCGCTGGAGCCGGAGAAGCCGTACTGGGGTTGGCACCAGGACGGGTACCGCCAGAACTCCGACCCGGAGACGATGGACCCGAACCTCCCGCGCCCGATGTTCTCGCTGAAGGTGGCGTACGTCCTCTCGGACCTGTCCGAGACCGGCCGCGGCGCGACCAAGGTCATCCCGGGCAGCCACCTCTGGAACTCGCTGCCCCGCCCGGCCGACCTGACGGTCCACAACCCGGACCCCGAGGGCACGGTCGAGATCACCGCGAACCCCGGCGACGCGTTCATCTTCGACCGCCGCCAGTGGCACTCGCGCTCGACGAACCTGTCGACCATCACGCGCAAGATGCTGTTCGTCGGCTACACGTACCGGTGGATCCGCCCGCTCGACGAACTGCACCCGGACCTGGCGTCGCAGTGGTGGCAGAACCGCACGCCGGTGCAGCGCCAGCTTCTCGGCGAAGGCACCCACACGGCGAACTACTGGGGCATCAACTGGGACGGCTACATCGACGACGAGATCCCGCTGCGCAAGGAGCTCAAGACGCGGGGCCTCCTCGACCGCAACATCCCCTGGCTCCGCTGACCTGACGTCAAGACCCTCGACCTGGCCCGGGTCCGCCGGGGGCACGACCGTTGCTCCCGCCGGAGACCGGGCCAGGCCCTTGGGGGCCCGGCCCTGCCACCTGCGCGGTCGGTTCAGCTCAGATCGTCTTGGAGCCCACGCGGCGGCGGATCTTCGCTAGTAGTGGTTCCGGGATGTCCGTGGCGGCCAGCAGGGTCGGGAGCAGTTCCGGGTGACCGTTGAAGGCGCGGAACATCTGGCCGATGGTGACGTCGTGGTCGGGACGGTGGATCACCTCGATGGTGTCGTCCGCACCGATCTGGCCGGGCGTCAGCACCCGCAAGTAGGCGCCGGGCGCGCCGCGCTTGCTGAAGCGCTTGATGAGGTCGGGGACGCCCCAGAACCCGGCGAAGGTCATGCAGGGCTCGCGCGGCTTCGTCACCTGGACGACCGCGGACCCGATCGCCCACCGCTCACCGATCCGCGCGCCGGTGACGTCGATGCCTTCGGTGGTGAGGTTCTCGCCGAACGAGCCGGCCCACAGCTCGCGGCCGAGCTCGTCGGCCCACCAACGAGCATCCTCGACGGCATAGGCGTAAACGGCCTGTTCCGGACTCCCATGAACCCGCCGGTTGCCGATGTAGTCACCGTCGACGCCAGCATCCGACACCGAAACCCGGTCGATGGTCGGCTGCTTGTCGATACCGGTCTGCCCACCAGGCCCATCGGCGTAATCCGTGATCTTGCGCCGACCAGTGTTGACCGAGAGAACGCGCCCTGTCATGCGCCCACGCTACGTGGCCGCAGCCAAGGAGCCGACCCCGGTCATCCTGGGCGGGCGGCGCGACCGCAACGAGCTTCGCCGGCGGCCGGCACGGACGCCGGCAGCGCCCGGCCGAGGACGGCACCCGCTCTGGCGGCGCATGCGCCATGGGTTCGTGGAAAGGGCGCGAGCGGCTGCCTGCGGCCGACCGAGCGCACGGCCTGCAGGGAGGAACCGCCGAAACAGCGCGAGCGGCCGGTGGCGGCAGTGCGTGGACGGCCTCGGTGCAGGGCCGCTGGAAATGGCGCGAGGGCCTGGCCGCGGTGGTTGCGGCCGGCCCTCAGCGGGGATCCGGGTGGATCAGGCGGCAGTCGCGCTGGCCTTCTTGGCGATGGCCGACTTGCGGTTCGCAGCCTGGTTCTTGTGGATGACGCCCTTGCTGACAGCCTTGTCCAGCTTGCGGGACGCCTCGCGCATCAGCTCGGCGGCCTTCTCGGTCTCGCCGGCCGCGCTCGCCTCGTGGAAGCGGCGGATCGCGGTCTTCAGCGACGACTTGACCGACTTGTTACGCAGACGGCGCTTCTCGTTCTGCCGGTTGCGCTTGATCTGGGACTTGATGTTCGCCACGCGACAGCCTCGTCCTGCTCTTCGTTGGTTGAATGGGGCGCAGGCGAACCGTCGCCACACGCGAAAAACCAGATTACCAGGAACCCATTGACGGGCCAAAACGCCCCCGGGCATCCAAGATCCATCAGGGCGCGGCGCGCAGCCCGAGGGCGTACTTCGCGGTCCCGGCGACCACCCCGTCGGCGTCGTGGGACAGAGCTTCGAGGGTACGGGTCGCGGAGTCCCCAGGGATGTCCACGAGTGCCTGCGTGAGCCGGCGACGTACGCCCGCGTCGTTGTGGGCGAGGCCCGCCACCAGGCCGGTCGCGATCTGATCCGCCACCGCGGGCTCGCCCGCCAACCCACTGAGCGCGTCGGCCGCGTCAGCGTCGGACCGCTCATCGACGATCATGTCGATCAGGTACGGGATCGCGGCTGCCACGCCACGGTTTCCGAGTGCCAGGGCCGCGTATCCCCGGATCGCGACGTCGTCATCGGCCAACGCGCCGCGAAGCACGTCGGTCGCCGCGTCCCCGGGGACCTCGGCGACGGATCGGACGGCGCGTTCGCGTACCTCGGGTGCCGGTGATTTCAGGCCCTCCGCCAGGAGGGTGATCGCGCCGTCGCCCGCCCGCGCCAGCGCCCAGCGCAGGGCGCCCGCGACGTTCGGGTCCGTCTCGCTCAGTGCGGCCTCGACCAGCGCCGCGACCGGCACCTCGTCATCCGCGGTCAGAGCCGCCCGCTGGCGCCGCGCGGCGCTGTCCGACCCCAACTCCTGGAGGAGGGCGACGGTCTGGAGTACGTCCGTCCAGTCAGCGGGTTCCGCGTCACCGATACGGTGGAGCCGGGTGAGCAACGCCGTCTGCGCCGCGATGCGTTCCCGCGTCTGGCGCACCAGGTCGTCGACCAGCCCCGCGGGCGTGAAGGCGGGATCGTCGAGCGCACGCGCTACCTCGCGCAACGACAGCCCCAGTGACCGCAGGCTCTCGACGTGGAAGATCCGGCGGATATCGGCGTCGGAGTACTCGCGGTAGCCGGCAGTGCTGCGCCCGGTCGGCCGTACCAGTCCGAGCGAGTCGTAATGCCTGAGCATGCGGGCGCTGACCCCCGACCGTCGCGCCACATCGCCGATCAACACCGCCTAAGACCCCTCCCGGCCGCCGCCCAGTGCCACGATCCGCTTCGCCTCTTCGATCGCCAACTCGAACCCGGCATCCGGGTCGAGCACCAGCCGCTCGGTGGCGATCGCGTGCTGGCGTACCAGAGGATCCGCAGCCTCCGCGGCCGCCCGCAGGATCGGCGTGATCACCTCACCGAGCGCGACCAACGCCCGGCTGAGGCTCAACCGGATGTCCTTGCCGCCACGACCGAGCTGCGTGGCCAGCACCTGACCCAACTCGAACCTCGCGTCATCGGGGGCGAGCACGACGGCCGCCCGCCAGGCACTCCGGGCCACCTCGTCGTCGGGGTCGGTGAGTAGCTCCCGGCTGATCGCCGGCCACGCCCGCCGATCTCCGATCTTGGAAAGGGTGTGCAAAGCCTGACTCCGCGCCTGCGGCCGCCGCGACCGAAGCTCGCCGACGAGCTTGGGCACCGTCACCGCCGGTGGGTAGCGGATGAGTGCCCAGGTGAGCATCTCGCGCACGGAGAACTCGGCCTCGACCGCGCACCGCTCGACCAGGTCGTCGACGAGCCGCGGATCCGGCGCGGTCCCCACGGCCATGGCCGCCCGCACCCGCACGGACGGATCGCCGTGCGTTAAGGCCCGACGAGCGCGCGTGGTTTCCGTCTCTTCTGTCGGCACCACCATCAGAACCACCTCCGCAACCCAGTGAAGGCCTTGCCACGATGTCAAGGTCAACCGAACACGCGAGGCGTGAGCGCCGGGGCCGGGCCGGCGGCTGCCGACACCAAGGCCGCGAAGCAATTGCCCACTCGGCTGGGCCAGCGTGTCCGACCGCCGGGCCGCGAGGCGGTTGGTTGTTCGGGCTGGTTCCGCGGACCTGGCAGGGAGCGGAGCGACCGGTCTCTGGCGGGAGCAACGGTCGCGCCCCCGACGGACCCGAGTCCAGATCCTGGTCTTTCGTCCCCTGGACCCAGCTTGCGCCCAGTTATTTCCAGCCTTGGCGGGTGTAGAGCCAGTCGAGGGCGACTTCGCCGTGCCAGGTCTGGTGGGCGCGGACCGTCGGGGCCGCGTCGTTGAGCGGCGCGGCGCCGCGAGTCAGGAAATAGCCCGACAGCGCCGCCAACGCCGCGTCCAAGGCGCCCGCCGGCGCCTCAGCCGTCGTCGGATGCGACGACCAGAGCCGATCGGCGTCGAGGCCGCCGGCGTGCGCCGTGATCAGCAGTACCGCCGTGTCGAACCACGCGGGACCGTGGCAGAGCCAGTTCCAGTCGCACAGCCAGGCCTGGCCGGCGCCGTCGATGATCACGTTGTCCAGGCGTAGGTCGCAGTGGGTGAGCTCGTGGCTCGTGGACGCCACCAGCGCCGGCGCGTGCGATTCCAGGGCGGCCAACGCGCGCAGGCGGTCGCGGGCCGGCGAAGCCGCCGCCGGCACCGGCACGCGGCCCTCGGCCATCCACCGCCAGCCCCCGAACTCGTCCGCCAGCATCGGGGCCAGCGCGGGCAGCCGCAGGTCGAGCAGCGCCTGGGGCGGGTCGGCCAGGGCCGCGGCCGCCGAGGCCCAGGTGTCCAGGGTTGCCGTCAGCTCCGTGGGCGACCAGGGCAACGCGGGGGTATGGCCCGGGACCGCCTCGGCGCACAGCACGAAGAAGTCCGGCGTGGCCAGGGTCCAGAGCGGCCGCGGTGCGCGCACGGCCGCCGGCAACACCGCCGAGACCAGCGCCTCGTGGGCGTACCAGTCGCACAGATGCCGTTGGTCCGCGGAGCGTGCGGCCTTCACGAAGACCTGGTCCCCCGCGGCCGTCGACAGGAGCGCGGCGAAGCCGGTGGTGAAGCCGGCCCCGGCCGGCGAAGCCGCGACCACCGGCGCGCCCAGCCGGTCCTCGATCGCTGCCCGCAGGTCTGCGGACAAAGACCCCCAGGACGGACGGCTGGCCGTCGCGTCGTAGGCGAACGGCGGTGGCGCGAGCATGGCCAGCATGCTGCCGGACCGCGCCCTGCCGGCCAACCCAATTGGACATGGGAGCATAGAGAGCGACCTTGACCGACGCCGACCAGAACGGACCACCGTGCCACCGACGCTCGACCCCGGCGCCAACCAGCCTGGCTCCTCCGACCCGGCGCGCATCCGCAACTTCTGCATCATCGCCCACATCGACCACGGCAAGTCGACGCTGGCCGACCGGATGCTGCAGTTGACCGAGGTGGTCGACCCGCGCCAGATGCGTGCCCAGTACCTGGACCGCATGGACATCGAGCGCGAGCGCGGCATCACGATCAAGTCGCAGGCGGTCCGGATGCCGTGGACCGTACGCGAGGGCGAGCAGGCCGGTGAGCAGGCCGTCCTCAACATGATCGACACCCCGGGGCACGTCGACTTCACGTACGAGGTGTCCCGCAGCCTCGCCGCCTGCGAAGGCGCCGTGCTGCTGGTCGACGCCGCGCAGGGCATCGAGGCGCAGACGCTGGCCAACCTCTACCTGGCGCTCGAGAACGACCTGCACATCATCCCGGTGCTCAACAAGATCGACCTGCCGGCGGCGCAGCCCGACAAGTACGCCGAGGAGCTCGCCCACCTGATCGGCGGCCGGCCCGAGGACTGCCTGCGGGTCTCCGGCAAGACCGGCGAGGGCGTCGCGCACCTGCTCGACGAGATCGTCCGGCAGTTCACGCCGCCGGTCGGCGACGCGGCGGCGCCGGCCCGAGCGATGATCTTCGACTCCGTGTACGACATCTACCGCGGCGTCATCACGTACGTCCGGGTGATCGACGGCAGGATCGAGGCCCGCGACCGGATCAAGATGATGTCGACCGGCGCCGCGCACGAGCTCCTGGAGATCGGCGTCATCTCGCCCGAGATGGTCAAGTCGCCGGCCCTCGGCGTCGGCGAGGTGGGCTACCTGATCACCGGCGTGAAGGACGTCCGGCAGTCGCGGGTCGGTGACACGGTCACGATCAACGGGCGGCCGGCCACCACGGCGCTCGGCGGTTACAAGGACCCGCGGCCGATGGTCTACTCGGGCCTCTACCCGATCGACGGCTCCGACTACCCGGCGCTGCGCGACGCGCTCGACAAGCTCAAGCTCAACGACGCCGCGCTGGTCTACGAGCCGGAGACCAGCGCCGCGCTCGGCTTCGGCTTCCGCTGCGGCTTCCTGGGCCTGCTGCACCTGGAGATCATCCGGGAGCGGCTCGAGCGCGAGTTCGCCCTCGACCTGATCTCCACGGCGCCCAACGTGGTCTACCGCGTGATCATGGACGACGGCAGTGAGATCACGGTGACGAACCCGAGCGAGTACCCGGTCGGCAAGGTCGCCGAGGTCTACGAGCCGGTGGTGCGGGCGACGGTGTTGACACCCAACGACTACGTCGGCGCGGTGATGGAGCTGTGCCAGGGACGGCGCGGGTCGCTGCTCGGCATGGACTACCTCTCGACCGACCGGGTCGAGCTGCGCTACACGCTGCCGCTGGCGGAGATCATTTACGACTTCTTCGACCAGCTCAAGAGCCGCACCAAGGGGTACGCGAGCCTCGACTACGAGCCCTCGGGCGAGCAGCACTCCGACCTGGTCAAGGTCGACATCCTGCTGCACGGCGAGGCGGTCGACGCCTTCAGCGCGATCGTCCACAAGGACAAGGCCTACAACTACGGCGTCAACATCGCGTCGAAGCTGCAGAAGCTGATCCCCCGGCAGCAGTTCGAGGTGCCGATCCAGGCCGCGATCGGCAGCCGGGTCATCGCCCGCGAGACCATCCGGGCGATCCGCAAGGACGTGCTGGCCAAGTGCTACGGCGGTGACATCACCCGCAAGCGCAAGCTGCTGGAGAAGCAGAAGGAAGGCAAGAAGCGGATGAAGATGGTCGGCCGGGTGGAGGTGCCCCAGGAGGCCTTCATCGCCGCCCTGTCCACCTCGGACTCCGCCGGCGACGCCAAGGCCGCGAAGAAGTGAGCACCGGGTCGTCGGACCGGGCGCCGCTCGCGACCGGTCCGACCGCCGGTTTCTGCTCTCGGTGCGGGGCGGCGCTGGCCAGTCGGCCGCCGACGGCGTGCTCGGCCTGCGGGTACCAGCTCTACGTCAACGCCCGTCCGACCGCGAGCCTGGTCATTCTCGACGACGCGGGCCGGTTCCTGGCGCTGCGCCGGGCGATGGAGCCCATGGCCGGACTCTGGGAGACGCCGGGCGGGTTCTGCGACGGCTTCGAGCACCCGCTGGAGGCCGCGATCCGCGAGGGGCGCGAGGAGCTCGGCGTCGAGATCCAGATCACAGGCTTCATCGGCATGTACGTCGGCGCGTACGAGTTCCAGAACGAGCTTCTGCCGGTGTTGGACTGCTTCTACTTCGCGACCCTGGACCCGTCGGCGATCCGGCTCGACCCCGCCGAGTCCACCGATCTGGCCTGGTTCGACCTGTCCGATCCCCCGAAAATGGCGTTCTCGACAATGGATGCCGCCCTGGCCGATGCGGCGAAACACCTGGTCATGCGTACTGCCGTAGCCGAATCCTTGCCATCGGCGAAATAAACTTCCCATCCGGAGGATAGATCCGGTTTGGCGCTCGACCACCTCGGTTATTTACGGGTTGTCACACACCCCCCGAGGAGGAGGAAGGGCCATGACCGCAGGTGGGATCATCACCGCGCTGATTATCGGTCTCGTCATCGGTGCCCTGGGTCGGCTGGCCGTCCCGGGTCGCCAGAACATCCCGATCTGGCTGACGCTGGTCATCGGTGTCGTCGCCGCGCTGCTGGGCTCCGCGATCGCCCGCGCCGGCGGCTTCGCGGACACCGGGGGCTTCGTCGACTGGCGCGAGCTGCTGCTGCAGATCGCTCTCGCCGCCGTCGGCGTGCTGCTGACCGTGAGCATGTACGGCCGTGGCCGCCGCCGGGTGAGCCGCTACTGACGCACGGTAACTAGAGACGGGCGCCCTTCGGGGCGCCCGTTTCGTTGTGCCCACGGCCGGGGCACGAAACGATGTACACCACTGTCGTAAAAGAAATTTTCGTACTAGTCTGCCGCGAAGAAGGTTACCTACATCACCCGAACCCCCATCGCGGAAGGGAATGCGTCGTGAAGACGAGGCGGAAACCGTTCCAGGTTGTCACGGTGATCCTGACCGCCGCGATGCTCGCCAGCGCGTGCGGCAGCGACGATAGCGGCAATGAGGAGAAAGCGGCAGACCCGGCCAAGCTCACCGTCTGGATGATGGGTGAGGGCGGCGACGCACAGAACACCTTCCTCGACGGCGTCGAGCAGGAGTTCAAGCAGAAGCACCCGAACACCGACGTGGTCGTGCAGTACATCCCGTGGCTCGAGGCGCCGAAGAAGTTCCAGGCGGCGCTCGCCGGCGGCGAAGGCCCCGACGTCACCGAGCTCGGCAACACCGAGACGCAGGGCTGGGCGCAACAGGAGGCGCTCGCCGACCTGACCGACAAGCTCGGCGGCTGGGCACCGGGCAAGGACATCCTGCCCGACCTGGTGAAGAACGCGCAGCTCGACGGCAAGCAGTACGGCATTCCCTGGTACGCCGGCGTGCGCGCGATCTACTACCGGACCGACTGGTTCCAGGCGGCGGGCGTACAGCCGCCGAAGACCTGGGACGAGCTCGTGACCGTGGCCAAGGCCGTGCAGGCGAAGAAGCCGGGCACGTATGGCATCGCCGTGCCGGGCAACTCCGAGCTGCCGTTCTACTCGTTCCTCTGGGGCGCCGGCGGCGAGATCGCCACGGAGAACGGCGGCACCTGGAAGTCCGGATACACGTCGGCGGAGTCGCGTAAGGCGGTGCAGTTCTGGACCGACCTGGTCACCGTGCACAAGGTGGCGCCACCCGCGGCGGCGGCCTGGAACGAGGTCGACGCGCGAACCCAGTTCGCCACCGGCAAGGCCGCCATGGCCTTCGGCGGAAGCTGGCAGCAGGCGGCGATGCTCGAGGCCGACCCCAACCTCGACAAGGTCTGGGGCACGTTCCCGATCCCCGGGCCGACCGGTGGTGAGTCGCCCGCGTTCGCCGGTGGGTCCGACATCGCGATCTGGGAGGACAGCAAGGCCAAGGACGCGGCCTGGGACTACATGACGGTGCTGCTCGACAAGCAGAACAACAAGAAGTACGCCGACAGCCTGAAGTTCTTCCCGGTCTACACCGACCTGGTCGCCAGCGGCTACAACGACGACAAGATCATGGCGGCGTTCGCGGCGAGCATGAAGAGCACCAAGCTCACCCCGATGACGCCCAAGTGGGTCGAGGTCAGCCGCACCAAGACGGTGACCCAGGCGATGAACAGCGCGGTCATGAAGGGCCAGAAGACGGTCGACCAGGCCACGACCGACGCGGCCGCCGAGATCGAGAGCATCCTCAACGCGAAGTGACGACGTCGACGCGCGTCGCCCCTGACGCACCTGTTGCCCGGCCCGCTTCTCCGGCTCGCTCCGCGCGCCGGGGGGCGGGCCGGGTCCCGTACCTCTTGCTGCTCCCCTGTCTTCTGGTCATCGCGGCGCTGCTGCTCTGGCCGTTGGGACAGGTCGCGGTCATGTCGCTGTACGACCTGGACAGCGTGCGGCAGGTGCGCGGCGATCGGCCGTGGCCGTTCGCGGGGCTGGCGAACTACCGCGAGATTCTGACGGACCCGTTCTTCCATACGGTGTTGCGCAACACGGTGCTGTTCGCGGTTGCCAACGTTGTCCTGACGATGGTGCTGGGGACGCTGGTCGGGCTGTTGCTGCACCGGCTGGGGCGGCGGATGGCGGCGTTCGTGGGCGGGTGCGTGCTGTTGGCCTGGGCTACGCCGGCGTTGACCGGGACGATCACCTGGAAGTGGATCTTCGACGACACCAACGGGCTGGTTACGTGGCTGTTCAATGCTCTGCCTGACGGGTTTTCGTCGTGGCTCTTTGGTCGGTCCGATTGGACCGGGTACGGGTGGTTCAACGCGCCGTTGTCGTTCTTCTCGATCCTGACTCTGGTGATCGTCTGGCACTCGTTCCCGTTCATCGCGGTGTCGGTGCTGGCCGGGCTGAAGAGCCTCCCTGGCGAGTTGCTGGAGGCCGCGCGGGTGGACGGCGCCGGGCCGTGGCGGTCGTTCTGGTCGATCACGTTCCCGCTGCTGCGCCCGGTGTTCGGCATCCTGGTGGTGCTCTCGACGATCTGGGACTTCAAGGTCTTCACACAGCAGTACGTGCTGGCCGGGGGCACGCAGGACCGCCCGACCTTCATGCTCTCGATCTACTCGTACGCCACGGCTTTCTCGCCGCCGCCGAAATACGGCCTGGGAGCGACGATCGCCGTCGTGCTGACGGTGATCCTGTTGATCGTGACCGGCGTGTACGTGCGGTCCCTGCTCAAGCAGGAGGAACTGTGAGACGGTCGGCGCTCAACCTGCTGGGCCTGCTCGTCGCGGCGTTCGCGGTGTTCCCGGTCGTGTGGATGGTCGCGACGTCGTTCAAGTCGACGCCGGAGATCTTCTCGGGCGGCCCGGTGCCGTTCCCGCGGCATCCGACGCTGGTGCACTACCGGACGATCCTGACGGGCGACCTCATCCCCGGCGTGACCTTCGTGGACTTCTTCCGCAACAGCGTGCTGGTGGCTTTCGCGACGGTGGTCATCAGCGGGCTGATCGCCCTGCTGGCCGCGACGGCGGTCTCCCGGTTCCGGTTCCGGGGTCGGACGAGCATCCTGGTGATGCTGCTGGTCGTACAGATGATTCCGCTCGAGGCCCTGGTCATCCCGTTGTTCTTGATGATCCAGCGGTTGGGGCTGTACGACACGTTGGCCAGCCTGGTGCTGACGTACGTGGGGTTCTCGCTGCCGTTCGCGGTCTGGATGCTGCGGGGTTTCGTCGCTGCCGTGCCGGTCGAGCTCGAGGAGGCGGCGGCGATCGACGGGGCGAGCCGGGCTCAGATCTTCCGACGGATTCTGCTGCCGTTGGTCGCGCCCGGGTTGGCGGCCACGAGCATCTTCTCGTTCATCGTGGCGTGGAACGAGCTGATCTTCGCGCTGACGTTCCTCAACGATCAGACGCGGTATACGTTGCCGGTCGCGATGACCTTCTTCTTCGGCCGGGACGACACAGCCTGGGGCCCGGTGATGGCCGCGTCGACGATCCTGACCATCCCGGTGCTGATCTTCTTCCTGGTCGTGCAGCGGAGGATGGTCAGTGGGCTGGCCGCGGGGGCGATCAAGGGCTGAGCGGCCGGAGCTATTCGTAGCGGCGGCTCGCCGAGTGGCGGGCGCGTTGGGTTGGCGTGTCGAAGACGTCTGCCGCCCATTCGCGGGCGGTGGTGGTGCGGGCCGGCTTGCCGTGGTCGAGGTCGACCGGTGGTGAGTTGACGGCCGCGGCCGAGTTGGCCGGTCGGGCGGCGGGGATGGCGCCACCGTGCGGCGCGCGGCGGGCTCCTTGGCTCGGCTCGGGTTCGTCGTCGTCGTCGGCCCAGTCGTCGTCGAATCCGGTCGTTCCGCTGTCGGCGCCGACGGTTGCCGCGTCGGCTGTGGCAACCGTCTCCGGCAGAGCGGAGCGGTAGACGCGCCCGACATTGTCGGTGCCCGCACCGCCCGGAACGGTGGCGCGGCCGATCGTGCGGAAGGGTCGCATAGGGCGACGGGCGGACGCGCCTCCGGTGCGCGTCGCGGCGGCCCGGACGGCGGCGCCAGCGACGAGGTCGTTGATTTTGACCATCGCGGCGATGCAGATGGGCAGGAGCACGACGCCCCACATCGGGATGAGCTCGGCCAGCGCGAGGATCACCGCGAAAGCGGTCGCACCCTCCAGGAAGACGAAGCAGACCGTGGAACTGGGGTTGAGGTGCCGCAGGCGCAGCGCGCGGGCGTAGAAGGGTCTTCCGCTCTCGGCACCGGCCGGGGCGAACTGGGCCGCTAACCGCCGCGCGATCATCGGCCACCGCCTCGTCGCCGACCCACCGCTGCACGACCGTTCACAAGCCGCCCGAAGTCTCCCCCGGACAGGCCGCCTGTCGCGGCCCGCCGGGCCATCACCGGCCACCGCCTGGTCGCCGGCTGGCCGTGGCCGAACCGCCGCGGCCCGCGGCCGCCGCGCGAGCAGCCGCACGACCGTCCATGGGCCGTCCGGAGTCCGCGCCGGCCGGGTCCGGTCGGCGGGTCGGGCCGCCGTGCGTGTCGCCTGAGTTGTTGCCGCCGTCGGCGGACCGCGCGGCGGCTACGGCGAAGATGGCGCGCTCCAGTGCGTAGCCGCGGTCGTCGGCGCCGCCCTTGACCGCCGCGTTGCAGTCGGCGGCGGCGCGCATCGCGACGACCAGGCCCTCCGGCGACCAGCCTCGGCCCTGGCGCTGCGCGCGTTCGATCTTCCACGCGGGCATGCCCAGCGTGCTCGCCATCTGGTAGGCGTTGCCCCGCCCCGCCGAGGCGACCCGTGCCACCGTGCGGACGCCGTCGGCGATGGCGTCGGCGATCGGCACGGGGTCGACACCGACGTGCAGCGCCCAGCGCAGCGCCTCGAGAGCGCCGGGCACGTCGCCGACCATCGCGGCGTCGGCCACGGTGAAGCCGCTCACCTCGGCCCGCCCGCGGTAGTAACGGGCAACCGTCGCGGCGTCGATCCGGCCTTCGACGTCGGCCAGCAACTGCGAGCAGGCGGCCGACAGGTCGCGTAGGTCGTTGCCGACCGCGGCGAGCAACGCCTCCGCGGCTTCCTCCGAACCGCGGGTGCTCCCTCGCCGAAGCTCCTCGCGGACGAACGCCACCCGGTCGCGGTGCGACTTGAGCTTGGCCGCGGTCACCACGTCGGCGCCGGCACTGCGCAGACCCTCGGCGAGCGCCTTGGCCCGCCCGCCGCCGGTGTGGGTGACGACGAGAGTCACGTCGGGATCAGGGTGCTTCACGTAGTCGAGCAGCGCCGTCACCACGTCCTTGCGGGCGTCCTGGCCACCTCGGACGACCAGCAGGCGACGACCGCCGAACAACGACGGGCTGATCATCTCGGCCAGCTCACCGGCCGCGAGCGCACTGGCGTCGTACTGCCGGACATCGGTCGACGCGTCCGCCGCCCGGGCGGCTTCGATCGCCTTGTCGACGGCACGCGTCACCAGCAGTTCCTCGTCGCCGAGCACGAGTTGAGTTGAGGGAAGGCTGCCGGTCACCGGGCCATACTCGCATGCGCCCCTGACGGACCGAACGTCCTCACCCATATGAGTTGTCGATCACTCATCAACCGCAAATCACGACAAATTACTGTGCGACATGACGTGTGCCACGTTGCGCCGATCATCCCGTACACGGGATCAATGGTCCCCGCGAGGCCCGCCCGCTGCCACGACCGCCAGACCACCTCCCCTCCGGACGACTGCCAGGTCACCGGCCTGGTCGGTACGCAGTACCCGAGCGCCACCCCGCGTCAGCCGCGCCAGCAGCGCGGGGTTCGGATGGCCGTAACCGTTATCGACGCCCACCGACACGAGCGCCACCGCCGGATCGACGGCGTCGAGAAACGACAGCTCCTGGTACGCCGACCCATGGTGGGCGACCTTGAGCACCTGGGCACGCAGCGCGGAACTGCCGAAGTGGTCGATGATCACCCGCTGCTCCTCCTCTTCGGCGTCGCCGGGAAGCATGACGCCCACCCCGTCGACTGTCGCCCGGAGAACGAGTGAGTTGTTGTTGGGATCGGACCGTGTTCCGGCCATCTCCACGGGCGGCCCGAACACGACGAGGTCCACGGCGCCCACCGTTAGTCGCCGTCCCGCGTCGATCACGGCGACGGTGGCACCGGCCTCCGCCGCGGCGTTGACGACCTGGTCCCGCCCGGCCGCCGGCTCGGCGTGCCGCGGTGTGGCGACTGCCTCAATCCGGCGGCCACGGCCGATCCCCTCGACGCCACCGATGTGATCCGCGTGGAAGTGGCTGACGACGAAGAGGCGCACGGTGCGCACGCCGAGCCGGTCGAGGCAGCCGTCGGCGGACGCCGGATCCGGCCCGGCGTCGATCACCACGGCCGTCGCCGAGCCCGCGGCGAGCACCGCCATGTCGCCCTGGCCGATGTCACAGGCCACGACCACCCAACCGGCGGGCGGCCAGGTGCTGGTGAGCACCCGTACCGGCAGAGCACCGACCACCGCCGCGACCGTCACGACGGCGACCAGCCGCCGAGCCAGCCGGCGCCGCATGGCGATCAGCAACACCACGGTTAGGGCGCCCAGCAGCAGCCCGCCGCCGACGCCACCCGGCCAGGGCAGGCTGCCCATCGGGGTGCTCGCGCCGTGACGCGCGATCAGCACCAGCCACCGCGCGGGCCAGTGCGCGACCCAGGCGAGGAAGCTGGCACCGGCCGGCCAGACCGCGGAATCGATGGTGGCGAAGACCCCGAGGACGGTCGCCGGCGCGACGGCCGGCGCGGCCAGCAGGTTCGCCGGGATCGACACCAGGCTGACCGCGCTCGACAGGCCGGCGACCACCGGGCCACACGTCACCTGGGCGGCGGCGGGGATCGCGAGCGCTTCTGCGATGCCGGGCGGTACCCGCCGCCGGCGCAGCCAGTCACGCATCTTCGGCGCGAGCAGGAGCAGACCGCCGGTGGCGAGTACCGACAGCGCGAAGCCGGCGTCGCCGGCCAGCTCGGGGTCGACCACCACCAGCACGACGATCGCGGCCGCCAGTGCCGGCACGGCCGCACGGGACCGCCCGCTCGCGAGCGCCATCAGCCCGATCGCGCCCATGGTCGCGGCCCGCACGACGCTCGGCGACGGACGCACCAGGATCACGAACCCGACCAGCGCGACTCCGCACAGGATCGCGGAGGTCCACCGACCGGCCCGGCACCAGCGGGTGACGAGCAGCACGAAGCCGATGATGATCGCGACGTTGGCCCCCGAAACCGCGGTCAGGTGCGTAAGGCCGGTGGTCTTGAAGTCGTCGGCCACCGCCGGGTCGAGTCGGCTGGTGTCGCCGAGGACCAGGCCGGGCAGCAGACCGCCCGAATCGGCGGGCAGGCCCGCACAGGCCCGTTGGAGGCCGGCCCGTAGGGAACCTGCGGCCCGCTGCGCCCACGACGGTCGACCGACCAGCTCCGGAGCGGCACCGCTGGAGATGACCGCCGCGGTCAGGTCACCGCCGCGCGGGTTGTCGAGCCGCCCCTCGACCCGTACGCGCTGGCCTGGCAACGGCGCACCCCACGCATCGTGCGTAGCGAGCACGAGGACGCGCGCCCGGACCTCGAGCTGCCGATGGTCGTCGGTGACCGGTCGTAGCCGCCGGAGCTCGGCTGCGACGGCGTACATCGGTCTGTTCGCACCCCCGATCAGCCGCGGGTCGTCGCGCACGACGATCTCGGCGATCACCGACGTCCGTTCGTCGGCGAGGTCGGTGAGGGCCGGCGCGTCCCGCACGGCTACCCGCGCCGCGGTCGCGCCCGCGCCGCAGACGGCTCCCAGCAGGATCGCGACCGCGATCCGCCGCCGCACCGGCCCGTCCCCCGCAGATCGCAGCGCGCGCGGCAGACGCCCAAGTCGCGTGGCACCCATTGCCGCGATCCGCCGTGGCGCAGGCCCGTCAGCGGCGGCGCGGGAGCGCCGCATACCGCCGCCCAACGCGCCGGGGTGGGTAACCCGCCTGCCGCCACCTACCCCGGAGGGGTGGCTACCCCGCCTGCCGCCAGCCAGCGCGGCGGGATGGGGAGCGCGCAGCCACCGACGCATCCCGGCGACCGGCCGCTCCTGCGACCCGTCGCGCGGGCCTGGAGCGCGGCCGCGGGTCAGGTGCAACAGCGTCGCGAGCACTGCGGCCACGGCCGCGATCACAACGCCGGCCCTGGCGGTCAAGTAGAGCGCGGCAAGGGCCGTCAGCCAGGCGCCCAGGGCCATGCCGACCAGGCGCAGGTCCGGCGGCGGGCGCTCGTTGGCAGCCGACGCATGCTCCGGGCGGCTGGTCACACCGTCACCAGCTCTTTGAGGTCCTCGTAGCGGCTCGCTCCGATGCCGTCGACGTTGCGAAGGTCGCCGACGGACTTGAAACCGCCTTTGGCCGTGCGGTGGTCGAGGATGCGTTGGGCCAGAACGGGACCGACGCCGGGCAGACTGTCCAGCTCGGCCAATGTCGCGGTGTTGAGGTTGACCTTGCCGCCGGCACCGCTGTCGGACCCGGTGCCGCCGGCGGGAGCACCGGTCACCGCGCCCGGTGGTGGCGTGACGCCGATCAGGACCTGTTCGCCATCGGTGAGGTGGCGCGCGAGGTTGACCGAAGCCAGGTCGGTGCCGGGCAACGTGCCGCCGGCCGCTTCGACCGCGTCGGCCACCCTCGCGCCGGCCGGCAGGCGCACGAGGCCCGGATTTCGGACCTTGCCCGCTACCGACACCACGATCTCCGTGGCTCCGCTGGTCGCTGGAGGGACGGCATCGACCGCCGGTGGCGGGGACACGGCCGCGACGGGCTCGACCTTCGGGCGTGCCCGATAGGCGAAGAACGCGGCCACCAGCACCACGACCGCGGCGACGACGGCCAAGGCCTTGACGCCGCGCCGGCCGGGGTCGAACGGACCCGGGCCACCGCGCGCACGCGGCTGCTCGGGCGTCGGTTCCGGGCCGAACCCCTCGGGGCGGGGACTCTCCGGCGGCGTGAGGTGCGGCCACGTGGTCGCGAGCGAGGCCGGGTCGTCGAGGCCCTCGAACGGCGACCGTAGCGGCCGGGTCAGCGCCGTGTAGGGGTCAGCGGGGTTCGGCTCGGCGCGCAGCCGTGCCAACCGTTGGCGTACGAGCGTCTCGTCATCGGACACGCGGGCGACGTTAGGGCGAACGCATCACTCGATGTGCGCCGTCCATCGCAGCCTGTGGATAACTCCGTCCCTGTGGATAACCGAAAAATCTTGGCCGTCCTCTTCGACACTGGGTCTCCAACGCGGCACGAGGAGGGAGCCAGATCATGAGTTCGATCGATACCGCGGGGCCGGCCGACCGGCGGCCACGAGGCGGGGGCTACGGACGGCGGTGCACGACCACCGAGGCCAGACCAGGGCCGACGTGCGCGGCCACGGCGGCACCGACCTCCGTCACGTAGCAGTCGTGCAGGCGCGCGCCGAGCCGCTCCGTGAGCGTCGCGGCGAGCTCGTCCGCGCGCTCGGCGCGGCCGAGGTGGTGCACCGCCAGGTCCACATCGGCGTCGCCGGCGGCTTCCACGGCGAGGTCGACCAGGCGGGAGAGGCCACGGCTGGCGGTGCGCACCTTGTCACGCAGGACGATGCTGCCCTCGACCATGTTGAGGATCGGCTTCACCGACAACGCGGTGCCGAGCAACGCCGACGCGGCGTTGATGCGGCCACCTCGACGGAGGAACTCCAGGGTGTCGACGTAGAACAGCGTCGAGGTGCGGTCCGCGGTCTCGACCGCCGCGCGACAGACCTCCTCGGCGTCGGCACCAGTGTCGGCCGCCGCGCTCGCCGCGAGCGCGGGGAAGCCGAGGCCCATACCGGTCGACTTCGCGTCGACGACGGAGACGACGGGGCCGATCTCGGCCGCGGCCAGCCGGGCGGCCTCGATCGTGCCGGACAGGTGCGCCGAGAGGTGCACGGAGACCACGGCCGACGCGCCGTTGTCGAGCAACTGCTGATACACGGCCGCGAACGCGGCTGGTGACGGACGGGAGGTGCTGACCGAGACCCGGCGGCCGCCGAGGGCGCGGGCCACTTCGGCGGGCGAGACGTCGACGCCCTCCAAACCCTCGACGCCATTGATCACGACAGTCAACGGCACCACCGACACCGCCGCCTTCACGGACGGTGGCAAGTAGGCGGTGGAGTCGGTGACGACCGCTACGGACATGCCGGCACGTTAGCCGAGATCAGCCGGCGACGCCGACGATGCGAGGAAGAAGGTTTCGCGGTGACCGAAGACGAATCCGACAAAGCTCAACCACCCTGGTCTAACCGCATGGGCGGCGGGCGCCGAGCCGGTGGACGGCGGGCGCCGAGCCGGCGGGCGGTCAGCTCTGGCTCGGTGCGCCGACGTTGTGCGCGGTCAGCTGCCAACCGGTTCCGCCTACGCGGCGGGAGCGGTCGGTCAGCTCCGTCCAGTGACAGTTACGCAGGGACCCCAACGTCCGGGTCGCCTCGTTGGGCCAACCCAGCAGGGCTCCGCAGCCCTGTCGGGCGGCACCGCCGTGCGTGGTCACGACCACCGTGCCGCCAGGCGCGAGCTCAGCCGCGTCCTGGAAGGCCTCGAGGACGCGCTTGGCCAGGTCGTCCAGGCTCTCGATGCCGCAGCCGGGCGACGGGTTGCCGGCGCGCCAGCGGGCGTACTCGGTGGGGTGCCGCTCCTCGATGTCGGTCAGCAGGGCGCCCTGCCACTCGCCGAAGTGGCGTTCGCGCAGGCGCTGGTCCGGGGTGATCGACAGGCCGGTCAACGACGCGAGCGCCGATGCCGTGTCGTGCGCCCGTGAGAGATCACTGCTGACGAGGACGTCGGGATGGAAGGACGCCAACACGGCGGCCGCGGCCGCGGCCTGGTCGCGGCCACGGGCGTTCAAGGGCGCGTCCGTCTGGCCCTGGACGCGGCCGCCCGCGTTGTAATCGGTGTTGCCGTGCCGCCAGACGAGCAGTCTGGTCATTCGGCCGGGCTCGCCTCGTCGCCGGTAGCGGCGGCGGGGGCGGCCGGCACCAGATCGCGGTCGACGAACGGGATGGTCGGGCAGTCCTTCCACAACCGGTCGAGCGAGTAGAACTCGCGCTCCTCGGTGTGCTGGACGTGCACCACCAGGTCGACGTAGTCGAGCAGCACCCAACGGCCGGCCCGCTCACCCTCGCGGCGGACGGGCTTGGCCTTCTCGGGCAGGTTCAGCAACGACTCCTCGATCGCGTCCACGATGGCGAGGACTTGGCGCTCGTTGGGCGCGGAGGCGATAAGGAAGGCATCTGTGATCACCAACTGGTCGGCGACATCGATGATGACGATGTCTTGCGCCTTCTTGTCGGCAGCGGCCTGCGCGGCGGCGAGCGCCAGCTCGCGCGTGCGGTCGGAAGCGGTCACCGTGCTCCTCTGGTCGACGACATTCCCTTCAAGCCTCTCACATGCCGCAACGTGGTCCACCCAAGCGTCCTCGGCGAGGGTGACCCGCCCGCACCGCGGCGCCGGCTCGACGTCCAGCCAGCCTCGGTCGTCACCTCAGCCACGACAACCACGCCGGCAGTCCTCGACCCCGTCAGGAGGCGCGGTAAAGATGCCTTTTCGCGATGTATTGGACGACTCCGTCCGGCACCAGGTACCAGACGGGCTTGTCGGCAGCTACCCGCGTGCGGCAGTCCGTGGAGGAGATGGCCATCGCCGGCACCTGGATCATCGACACCGCGTCGGCCGGCAGATGGTCGTTGTTGAGCGTGAAGCCCGGCCGGGTGACCGCGACGAAGTGCGCCAGCTCGAACATCTGGTCGGTGTCTTTCCACGACAGGATGCGCTGCAGCGCGTCCGCGCCGGTGATGAAGAAGAGCTGCGTCTTGGGTCCGTACATGGCACGGATGTCACGCAAGGTGTCGACGGTGTAGGTGGGGCCCTCGCGGTCGATGTCGACCCGGCTGACGTGAAACCGCGGGTTGGACGCCGTGGCGATCACAGTCATGAGATAGCGGTCCTCGGCGGGCGACACCTCGCGGTGGTCCTTCTGCCAGGGGTTGCCGGTGGGCACGAAGACCACCTCGTCGAGCGCGAAGTTGTCGGCGACCTCGCTCGCCGCGACGAGGTGGCCGTGGTGGATCGGGTCGAACGTGCCACCCATGATCCCGACCCGGCGCACACCGAGATCGTCGTTCGCGTTCATGACCGGATCGTATGCCTGTCACCTCGCCCGGGCGGCCAGGGCGAGACGAAGGTCATCATCATTGTCGATCACTATGCGGCGCAGCCCCGGCGGAAGATCGTCGCGGGTGAGCATCGCCGCCGCCAGCTCGCGGGTGTGGGGTTCGACGGCGTACCGGGGAAATGCCAGGTCCGCGAGCCGCTCGGCGGCGTACGGCGTGCGCCGTTGGGCGGCAGCCGGCATCTCCAGGAAGTACCGCTCGACATAGGGCGCGGTCAGCTCCACCTGCTCCGGCTGGAACAGCCCCCGGCCGTTCGCCTCCAGCAGCCGGTTGGAGAGCTGGTCGTCGTTGATCACCGCGTGCCAGGCGGCCGCCTTGGCCGCCGGGTCGGGGCGTGCCGCCCGGGCTCGGGCCGCCCACTCCGCCCCCGCCGCGCTGCGGTCGGCGGCGAGCTCGGCCTCGATCCGGTCGGTGTCGATCGCGCCGAGCACGGCCAGCCGCAGGACGATCCGCCAGCGGAGGTCCGCGTCGACCTCGATCGCGTCGGGCACACCCGCGCCGTCGAGCCAGCCGAGCAGGCGCCCAGCGTCGACACTGGCGTCGACCAGCGCCCGCATCGCGGCCAGCCGCCGCGAAGCTCCGGCGTCGGGCATGCGGACCAGCTCCTCGCACACCGACGCGACCCGGGCCAGCGCCGCCGCGCGCCCGGCCGCAGGCAGGTAGCGGTCGATCAGCGCCCGCCCCTGCAGGAGCGCGTCCTGGACGACGATGACCTCGGACTCCGCGGGCAGCGCCGCCGACAGCAGGTCGACGAGGTCGGTGACGGGACGCTCGGCGTCGCGCACAGCGTCGATCATGGAGGTCCAGACGACGGCCCGGCTGAGCGGATCGCGCAGCCCGGGCAACACGGCCGGCACCGCCGCGGCCGACGTCTCGTCGAGCCGGACCTTGGCGAAGGTCAGGTCACCGTCGTTGAGCAGCAGCAGGTCGGCGGCCGGTTCGTCGCGCAGCTCCGGCACCTCCGTGCGCTCGCCGTCGACGTCAATCTCGACCCGGCGCCGCAGCGTCGTCGCACCGCCGTCGCCGCGGTCGTAGAGGCCGAACGCGACCCGGTGCGGGCGCAGCACGTCGCCGGACTGGACCACCGCCACGCCGCCGCCGGCGGGTGCCTCGACTCGCAAGGTGTTGACGCCGGCCTCGCGCAGCCACACCGCGGCCCATGCCGACAGGTCGCGCCCGCTGGCGGTGGTCAGCGCGTCGAGCAGGTCGGCCAGCGTCGCGTTGCCGAACGCGTGCGTCTGGAAATGCGCGCGGAGGCCGGCCAGGAACGCCTCGTCGCCCACCCAGGCGACGAGCTGGCGCAGAGCGGAGGCGCCCTTCGCGTACGAGATGCCGTCGAAGTTGACCAACGCGTCAGCGGAGTTCGGCACGCTCGTCGGCGCGACGGGGTGGGTCGACGGCCGCTGATCGGTCTCGTACCCCCAGGCCTTGCGCCGCATGCCGAAGCTGCTCCACGCGGTGCGGAACCGGGTCGCCTCGGCGGTCACCCGGATTCCCATGTATTCCGCGAAGGACTCGTTGAGCCACAGGTCGTCCCACCAGCGCATCGTGACCAGGTCACCGAACCACATGTGGGCCATCTCGTGCGCGATCGTGATGGCGCGCAACTCGCGCTCGGAGTCGGTGACCGCCGACCGGAAGACGTACTCGTCGCGGATCACCACGAGGCCCGGGTTCTCCATCGCACCGGCGTTGAACTCGGGCACGAAGGCCTGCTCGTACTTGCCGAACGGGTAGCGGTAGCCGAACAGCTCGTGGAACTTGTCGAGACACTGCCGGGTGATCTCGAAGATCTCGTCGGCGTCCTTGTCGAGGTGCTCGGCCGACGACGCCTTGCAGTAGAGCGCCAGCGGGATGCCGTCGTGCTCCGAGCGGACCACGTGGTACGGGCCGGCGATCACCGTGACGAAATAGGTCGCCAGTGGCTCACTCGGGGAGAACTCCCAGGTGGTGGTCACGCCGGCGGGCGTCGAAGACGCGACGGGGGCGTTGGCGGCGACCGTCCACCCGGCCGGCGCCGTCACCCGCATGGTCACCGGCGCCTTGAGGTCGGTCTGGTCGAAGCAGGCGAAGATGCGCTGCGCCTCGTCCAGAAAGGACGTGGCGTGCAGATAGACGCCGCCGTCGGCCGGGTCGACGAACCGGTGCAGACCCTCGGAGCTGTTGGAGTACGCCATGTCGGCCTCGACCGTCAGCACGTTGTCGGCGCGCAGGTCCGTCAGCGCCAGCCGGTTGCCGTCGAGCGAGGCCGGGTCCAAGGGCGCGCCGTTGAGCGTCGCCGCATGCAGACGAACGGGCTTGACCTCGGCGAACGTCGCGGAGCCGGGCTCGGTCGCGCGGAATCGCACCGTCGTGGTCGACCGGAAATGGTCGTCGCTGGTCACATCGAGATCGATCGCGTACGACTCGACGGTGATCGCGGCCGCCCGGTCGGCCGCTTCCTGCTGCGTCAGGCTGCGCATCCGCCTATCGTGCACGAACGCGTGCAGGCCGGGCGACCCCACCCTGATGCGGTATAGCCTGACTGTCCGCCCCCGCGGCCCGAGCATCCGAGGAGCAGCGCGATGGCACACCATCCCAAGGGAGACTTCGACCTGACGCGCGCCAACTGGCAACGCTACGGCGAGGTATCGGCGGAGCGCGGCGCGGTCGAGGTCGCGTTCGTCGACGATCTCATCGGGTTGCGCAACTCGGCCGACCCGGAGGGGCCGGTGCTGGTCTTCACGCAGGCCGAGTGGGACGCGTTCGTCGCCGGTGCCCGCGACGGCGAGTTCGACCTGGCCTGACGACGCCGGCCGGACGACGAACCTGCTCATGCCGCGGCCAGCAGGTCGCGGATGAGCCGCATGTCGCTGATCCGGGGCGCCAGCGCCCGCAACTGCAACGCCAGGTTGGTGGCCGCCAGGATCGGCTCGTCGTCGGGCAGGTCGTAGCCCATTCGTTCACGCAGCCACGGCGACACCTGCGCCCAGCTGTAGTAGCTGGTGTCCCGGTCGGGTTCGAGCGGCGCCGGGAACCCACCCGGACCGCGCCGGCCGAGAGCCCAGAGCCGGACGATCTCACGCGAGCGGCCGATCCGCGCGCCGATCTCGGCCAGGGTCAGCCAGTCGCGGTCGGCCACCCGTACGACGTGCAGATCGGTCCTGGTCTCCACCTCGTTGATCGCGGTCGCGAGGGCGTCGGCCAACCCGGCCGCGGGACGGTCGAACGCCAGCCGGTGCGTGCCGTCGTCGCCGGCCTGGGGCATCGGCGGCGCCGGCAACGTGGCCAACCCGCGGCGCTGGATGAGGCCAGGTGCCCGGTCGACGACCAGCAGGAAATGTTGGACTCGCATCGCCGCCTCCCCCGTCGGGCGCCCCGTGCACCCGCTCGTGGATGACTCTTGCCGCCATCCGGCTCCCCGGGAGGAGCCAGCGGAGGGGGCCAGCGACCGCGCCTCGGCGGTACCGTCGCCCGCGTACCGGCTGCTAGTCTCAAGGGATGCGGACGCTGAGTTTCCTCGGCTGGTGGTCGCCCTAAGGGCGGCCCCGCATCCGCGTGCCCACGTCAACGGCCGCCCGAGTTCGGGTGGCCGTTTCTTCATGCCTCCACCCGGCTCGCGCGGCTCCTCTCGAATCACGGAGGCAGCCATGACCACCACCGTCGCGACCCGTCGCCTCACCGGTCTCCAACCCACCGGTGAGCTGCATCTGGGCAACCTGCTCGGCGCCATCGCGCCGATGATCCGCGACCAGTACACGACCGACTCGACCGTGTTCCTCGCCGACCTGCACGCGCTGACCGTCGCGCACGAGCCGCGCACGCTGCGGGAGACCACCCTGCGCCAGGCGACCGTGCTGCTCGCGGCCGGTCTCGACCCCGACCGCACGCTGTTCTACGTGCAGTCCCAGGTGCCGGACCACTCCGAACTCCACTACCTGCTGGAATGCACCACCGCGTACGGCGAGGCGCATCGGATGATCCAGTTCCGGGAGAAGGCCGTCGACCGGCAGAACGTGCGGCTGAGCCTGCTCACGTACCCGGTGATGCAGGCGGCCGACATCCTCTTGCACGACGCCACCCAGGTGCCGGTCGGCGACGACCAGCGGCAGCACGTCGAGCTCACCCGGGACATCGCGAACCGATTCAACCGGCGGTACGGGCCGACCTTCGTCGTGCCGGAGGTGGTCACGCCGACCGTCGCCGCACGCGTGATGGACCTCGCCAACCCGACGCTCAAGATGGGCAAGACGACGTCGTCGGCATCCGGCGCGATCGGCCTGCTCGACCCACCTGACCTGGTCGCCCGCAAGATAAGCCGGGCGGTCACGGACTCGGACGGGATCATCGCGTACGACCCGGCGGTGCGACCTGGCGTCAGCAACCTGCTGGAGATCATGGCCGCGTGCGTCGGCGGGTCGCCGACGGAGGTCGGATCGGGACTACGGGGGTACGGCGAGCTCAAGAGCGCCACCGCCGAGGCGGTGCTGGGCCTGCTGCGGCCGCTCGCGTCGCGCTTCGAGACGCTGGCGCGGGACCCCGGTTATGTGCGCCGCGTGCTCGCCGAGGGGGCCGAGCGGGCGCGGACCCGAACCGCCGAGACGGTCTTCCGTGCTAAGCGCGCGATCGGGGTACTCACGTGACCATCCTGTCGTACGCGCGTGTTAGACCTATGGACGCACATCCACGTCCGAGGGGGTCATGTGATGACCGCACCGACCGGCGCACCGCCGCAGGAACGCCCCGGCAACCCGTGGCTGATCCTGGCGACGCTCTGCCTGGGCTTCTTCATGATCTTGCTCGATACGACGATCGTCAATATCGCGATCCCCGACATGAGCACGAGCCTGGACGCGTCACTGGATCAGATCCTCTGGATCGTCAACGCGTACGTGCTGGTCTACGCGGTCCTCCTGATCACCGCAGGGCGGCTGGGTGACATCTTCGGCCCCAAGCGCCTGTTCGTGCTCGGGCTCGTGGTCTTCACGGCCGCGTCGGCCGCGTGCGGCCTGGCCAGCACGCCAGAGCAGCTGATCGTGTTCCGGGTGATCCAGGGCGTCGGTGGCGCCCTGCTCACACCGCAGACCCTGTCGACGATCACGGTGATCTTCCCGGCGGACAAACGTGGTGTCGCGTTCGGCATCTGGGGTTCGGTGGCCGGCATCGCCACGGTCGCCGGCCCCACCCTGGGCGGCTACCTGGTCACCGACTTCGGCTGGGAGTGGATCTTCTTCGTCAACGTGCCGGTCGGCATCCTGACCATCGCACTCGCCCTGGTCGCGATGCCCGACCTACGGCTCAACCGCCGGCACCGGCTCGACTGGACGGGCACGGGCCTGGCCACCGTCGGCCTGTTCCTGCTGGTCTTCGGCCTGATCGAAGGCGAGCCCCACGACTGGGGCCGGGTCTGGGGCCCGATCACGATCATCGAGGTGATCGGCGCCGGGGTGCTGGTGCTGGCCGTCTTCCTCTACCACCAATACGTCAGCCGGGCCGGCGAGCCGCTCGTCCCCTTCACCATCTTCAAGGACCGCAACTTCGCGGTCATGAGCTGGGTGAGCGCGGCGATCGCCTTCAGCATGCTGGGCCTGTTCCTACCCTTGGTGATCTACCTGCAGTCGGTCCTCGGGCTGACCGCCCTCCAGGCCGGCATCGCCGTCGCGCCGCTGTCGCTCCTGTCGATGGTGATCGCACCGTTCGCGGGCCGGGCCGCCGACCGCCCGGCCGGCAAATGGGTGCTGACGGCCGGGCTCGCCCTCTGGTGCGCCGGCAACGCGACGGTCGTCGGGCTGGCGAAGGTCGGCACCGGGCAGTGGGGGCTGCTACCGGGCCTGCTGATCGCGGGAGCCGGCCTCGGCATGGTCTTCGCTCCACTCCAGACGATCGCGATGCGCAACGTGGCACCACAGCAGGCAGGAGCGGCGTCCGGGCTGATCAACACGGCCCGACAGCTCGGTGGGGTGATCGGCTCGGCCGCGGTGGGTGCGCTGCTACAGGCTCAACTGGCCGACAAGCTGACCGCGTCGGCGCGCACCAACGCCGCCGACCTGCCGCCCGACGTCCGCCAGCCGTTCGTCGACGCGGTCGCCGGCGCGACGGGCGGCAGCCTGCACATCGGCACCGGCCAGTCGGGAGCGGCGTTGCCTTCGGGCGTGCCCGAGCAGTACCGGCAGGCGCTGACCGACATCGCCACGCGCACGTTCCACGAGGGCTTCACGAACGCGATGAAGGCGACGCTGCTGCTGCCCCTGATCGTGCTCGCGATCGCGGCGGTCAGCTGCCTCTTCGTCCGCACCCGTCCGACCGAGACCACCCCGCCCGCCGACCCCCTGCGAGCGGAGGAGCCGGCGCAAGCCTGAGCCGTCTACGACACGCCCTGGGCCGGAGCCGACGCCTTGAGGGCCTTCTCGAAGCAGCGGCTGTACGGGTTGGTGACGTACTCGCCGTAGGTCGGGATCTCGCGGTAGCCCGCCTTGCGATAGAGGCCCAACGCCGCCGGCAGATAGCTGCCGGTCTCCAACCGCGCGACAGTGAAGCCGTCCGCGGCCGCGCGCTCCTCCAGCACGGCGAGCATCGCCCGGCCGAAGCCGTCGCCGCGTCGGTTCGGGCGCACGTACATGCGCTTGATCTCGACGGCTCGCGCATCGATCGCCTGGAGCGCCCCGCAGGCCACGACCTCGTCGTCGACGACGACCACGAGGTAGCGGATGTCGTCGTGCAGAGGAAACGACCCGTCGATCGCGTCGCTGGCGCGCTCCGCGGCTCTCAGCTCAGCCTGTTGGGCGGTGACCAGCGCGACCAGGTCCGGCTCGTCGCCCTGCCGGCTTTCGACCTTCACCGGCCGAACGGTAGCGAGGTCCCGTTTCCGGGCTGTTACGACTCGTCGTCGTCCTCGAAGTCGGTGCCGTATTCGGGCAGGTCGGGGGTCGGCTGGCGACGCGCCTTGCGAGCGGCCAACCGGTCCGATGCCCTTGGGCGCGTCGACCGCTCGGTGATCCGCGGGTCGGTGCCGCGCAGGCCGGCGGTCGGGTCGATGCCCGTGCCCAGCGTCGGCTCCCAGTCGAACTCGCGGTCGCCGATCCGCACCAGGCTGCCCTGCACGGCGCCGGCCTTGGCGAGCTTCTCCTCGACACCGAGCCGGTTGAGGCGGTCCGCGAGGTAGCCCACGGCCTCGTCGTTGTCGAAGTTGGTCTGGCGGACCCACCGCTCGGGCTGCGAACCGACCACGACGAACGCGCCGTCCGGCGTCTCCTCGATGGTGAAGCCGGCGTCGTCGACCGCGCGGGGCCGCAGGATGATCCGGGTCGCCTCGGCCTCCGGAGCGGTCACCCGCACCTCGGCGACGAGCTCGGCCATCGCGTACGTCAGCTCGCGCAGCCCCTCGCGGGTCGCGGCACTGACCTCGAACACGCGGTAGCCGCGCTCCTCCAGATCAGGCCGGACGATCTCGGCGAGGTCGCGCCCGTCCGGCACGTCGATCTTGTTCAGCGCTACGAGGCGGGGCCGGTCTTCGAGGCCGCCGTACGCGCTGAGCTCCGCCTCGATCGCGTCGATGTCGGAGACGGGGTCGCGCCCGGGCTCCAGCGTGGCCGCGTCGACCACGTGCACCAGCACGGCGGTCCGCTCGATGTGCCGGAGGAACTCCAGCCCGAGTCCCTTGCCGGTGGCCGCGCCCGGGATCAGACCCGGCACGTCCGCGATCGTGAACGTGTGCTCGTCGAGCCGCACCACGCCCAGGTTCGGCACCAACGTCGTGAACGGATAGTCGGCGATCTTCGGCTTGGCCGCGGAGAGCACCGAGATCAGCGACGACTTGCCCGCCGAGGGATAACCCACGAGACCGACGTCGGCGACGCTCTTGAGCTCGAGCACGACGTCGAGCCGCTCCCCCGGCTCACCGAGCTCGGCGAACCCGGGCGCCTTCCGGCGCGAGTTGGCCAGCGACGCGTTGCCCCGGCCACCGCGGCCGCCGCGGGCCACCTCGATGGTCGTGCCCGCGCCGACCAGGTCGGCCAGCACCTCGCCGTCGGTGGTGAGCACCACGGTGCCGTCCGGCACCTTCAGCACCAGGTCGTCGCCCTGGGCACCGTCGCGGTTCGACCCGGCGCCGCCCACCCCGTTCGACGCGCTCACATGCGGCCGGAAGTGGAAGTCGAGCAGCGTGTGGATCTGCGGGTCGACGGTGAACGAGACACTGCCGCCGTGCCCACCGTTGCCGCCGTCGGGACCGCCGAGCGGCTTGAACTTCTCCCGATGGATCGACACACAGCCGTGCCCGCCGTCGCCGGCCCGCAGATGCAGGACGACCCGGTCAACGAACGTCGCCACGACTCCTCATTTCCCGTCTATCTCAAAACTTCAGATCGATCTCATTGCTCGGGCCCGCCGTGGGCGCGACCGCCGCTCCCGCCAGGGACCGCTCGCTGCGCTTCGCTGCCAGGTCCGCCGCCGGTCACCGACCTTCTTCCATTGTGACCGACCGCTATGCCCGAAACGGACGCCCCGAACCTGCCACGAACGTGACGTCCGTCAGGTCGGCCCCGGATTATCGGGACCAACCGTTCCACGCCGCCAAACGCGTGGTCGGACCTGCTTGCTGCCCCGGCCGCGGCGCGCAGCGGACACGGTCCAGTCCGCTCGCCGGGCCGATCTTGCCGCCACGACCAGGTGGGACGCGATCACATCCACCCGCCGAACCGGCCGTGCCGCCCCGCGAAGTGGACGCACCCCCACGCGCGCTTGCGAGACCGGCACGCTGCGACGCGGAACGGACGCGATCAGACCCGCTTGCCGAGCCGGCCTTGCCGCCACCGAGGTCAACACATCCCCGCCGACCCGCGGGTCGCTCGGCACGCAGCGTCTCTGGCGTTGTAGCAGGCCGTGCCGACAGACGGACGTCGTTCTCGCGACGAAGCGGAGCCGCCGCGAGGCGGGTCAGCAGCAATGCGAAGCGGGCCGGGACACCTGGTCCACGGCCCGCTTCGGCAACTGCTGGTGTGGGGTTACCCCGCCTCAGTGCTCGCTCGGCACGATGCTGACGGTCTTGCGACCGCGCTTGGTGCCGAAGAGGACCGCACCGTCGGCGAGCGCGAACAGCGTGTCGTCGCCGCCGCGGCCGACCAGGTCGCCCGGGTGGAACTTGGTGCCGCGCTGGCGGATCAGGATCTCGCCGGCGCTGACCACCTGGCCACCGAACCGCTTGACGCCCAGGCGCTGAGCCGCGGAGTCGCGACCGTTGCGCGAGCTGGACGCACCCTTTTTGTGAGCCATCGCCTAACGCCTACTTCCCGCTGGTGATGCCGGTGACCTTCACCTGGGTCAGCTTCTGGCGGTGACCCTGGCGCTTGTGGTAGCCGGTCTTGTTCTTGAACTTGTGGATCCGGATCTTCGGTCCCTTGGTGTGCGCGGCGATCTCGCCGGACACCGAGACCTTGGCAAGCTGCGCCGCGTCGGTCACCAGGTCGGCACCGTCAACGAGGAGCACCGCGGCGAGCGAGACCGCGTCGCCGGGCTCGCCGACGAGCTTCTCGACCTCGATGACGTCACCCTCGGCGACCTTGTACTGCTTGCCGCCGGTCTTGACGATCGCGTACATGGGACGCGGACTCCTGTCGTAGCGTGGCGGGTCGTTCGGCGTTGCACGCGGCGCCGGATCAATCGGCGGGCACACGTGAACGCGGCGCACGGGAGTGCGCCACAGGCAAGCGTACGGCATCCCCGCCCGGCTCCCCAAACCAGCCCCGGGGAGCACGCTCACCCCATGGGGGGCCAAGCCAACCCTACCGGCACGCCAGGCCAGGGTCAGCCGTCGATGGCCACCTCGGCCTCGATCTCGACCGGGATGCTGAACGGCAGCTCAGCCTGCCCAACCGCGGACCGCGCGTGGCTGCCGGCACGCTCGCCCCACAGCTCCAGGACGAGGTCGGAGAACCCGTTGATCACCATCGGCGTACCGGTGAAGCCCGGCGCCGTGTTGACCATGCCGAAGACCCGCAGCCAGGCCGTGATCCGATCAAGATCACCGAGCTCCCGGCGCAGGCTGGCCAGGACGGCCAACGCGGTCAGCCGGGCGGCCTGATACGCCTGTTCAGGCGTCACCTGGTCACCGACCTTGCCGAACGGCCCGGCCAACGACCCGTCGGCCAGCAGCGGCCCATGCCCGGAGACGAAGACCCGGCTGCCATGCACCCGCACCCAAGGGAAGGGCAAGGTCACACCCGGCGGCAACCGCATCGGCTCCGGAAGCCGCAACCCAAGCTCGGCCAATCGCCGCTCGATCTCACTCACGCGGCCCAGCCTAAGACCGACGGTTGTCACGACAACCCCGTCTGCCGCATCCTCAACACGATGCACTCCGGCCCAAAAGGACGAAATCCGCGCGCGCGGTTCGGACCGCCCGGTTTAGCCAACGCGGACCCGCGCAGAGGGAAGGCGGAGCCGGAGGCGGAGGCAGCGCGGAGCCGAAGGCAGAGCCCGGAGGCAGAGCCCGGAGGCGGAGGCAGCGCGGACGCGGTGCGAAATGTGGAGCCAGCCGAAATGCGGAGCCAGAGGACGCAACGCCGACGCAAGGGCCAGGGGCGGGCAAAGCCGCTCTGCGGCGACCCGGCGTCTTCGCCGGGACGGTCGCCTAGGCCCGCGCCCGCAGCCGTGGCTGGCCGCGGACGAGCCGCCGCGCGGGCTTGATCAGACCCGCCGGAATGCCTTAGGCCGCGCCGATGGGTTCGGGGTTGGTTTCCGCGATTCGCAAGGCCTCGACCAGCCTGCGGTAGAGGGCGTCTGTGGCCAGCAATTCCTGGTGGGTGCCGCGGGCTCGGATGTGGCCCTCTTCCAGGACCACGATGGTGTCCGCGTCCAGGACCGTGGATAGTCGGTGGGCGATCGTGACTACCGCGCCCACCGCGGCCCGCTCGCGGATGCAGTCGTGCAAAGCCGCTTCCGTCAGGCCGTCTACCTGGGCCGTGGCCTCGTCCAGGAGGAGGACCTCCGGCGTACGGAGGATCGCCCGCGCCAGCGCGATCCGCTGGCGCTGGCCGCCGCTCACCTCGTTCTCCGTCAGCGACGTGTCGAGGCCGTCCGCCAGCGAGTCGATTTTGTCGTCCAGGCGGACCGCGGCCAGCACCGACAGGACCTCGGCTTCCGTGGCGTCCGGGTGGGTGAAGAGCAGGTTGTCGCGGATCGTGCCCGGGACGACCGGGGTCTCCTGCTCGACGTATGCCAGACGGGAGCGCACCTCGTCGTGGGTGAAGGACCGGTACGGTCGTCCGTCCAGCAGGAGCTCGCCGCTCTCCGGCTCCAGGAACCTCAGGATCAGCGAGAACAGCGTCGTCTTGCCCGCTCCCGACGGGCCGACGATCGCCGTGTGGCCGCGGCGTGGGATCGCCAGGTCGATGCCGCGCACCGCCGGCTCGGTGCCGGGCGCGTAGCGGGCCGTGACACCCCGGAACTCCAGGACCGGAGTCGGGTCGGCGGTCGACGACTCAGCGGCGGGCAGGGCCGGGTGCGACGGCTCGATCTCCATCGCCTCCACCTGGCGGATCCGGGCCGCCGCGGCCATGCCGGCCTGCAGGTTCGTGATGTTCTGCGTGAGCTCGGTGACCGGGCCCATCAGCTGGAACGCGTAGAGCAGGAACGCGATCAGGCTGGAGACCTCGATCAGGCCTCGGTCGGCCCGCCAGGCGCCCACTCCCAGGATCACGATGATGGCCAGCTGGATGCCCGTCCACGAGATGGTCCAGACCGTCGCCGTGCGACGGGCCGCGCGGATCGCGTGGGCCGCCGAGTCTCGGGCGTCGGCGACGATCCGGTCGGTCTGCCGCCGCTCGGCGCGGCTCGCCTTGACCGTGCGGATCGCCCGCAGCGTGCCCTCGAGCGCGCCGCCGAGCCGGCCGACCGACTCCTGCGCGGCCTCCTGCGCGCGGGCGATGGCCGGCATCAGGGCGGTCATGACCGCGGCGATCACCACCACCGAGGCCAGGGTGAGGCCGAGCAGGACCAGGTCGAGCACGCCCATCAGGATCAGCGTGGCGATCAGGGCCAGGGTGCTGTTGAGCAGGCCCACGATGCTCGCCGAGGCGTTGTGCAGCAGGCCCGCGTCGGATGTGACCCGGGTGACCAGCTCACCGCTCGGGCGCCCGGTGATCTCCCGCACCCGGGCGAAGAAGTAGCGGCTGATCATCGACACCCGGGCGTCCAGCACCACCTTCTCGGAGACCGTGCCCATGATGACCCACTGCCACATCGAGATGGCGGCGCCGACCACGACCAGAGCGAGCAGCACCCCGACGGGCCGCCAGAGGGACGTGTCACCCGGGCCCAGCGTGTCGATCACCCACTTGGTGACCAGCGGCAGGGCCAGGCCGAGCGCGCTGCCCAGCAGGCCCAGCACGAACCCGGCGACCAGCACCCGCCGGTGCGGGACCACGAAGGAGACGAGGGTGCGGAGCCGGGCCAGGGGTGGCGGGTCGGTCATGCGCTCTAGTGGAACGGAGGTGTTCCACTTCAGTCAAGTGTTAATCCGATTTGAGACTGCTAACCTCACGATGTGCCGGAAAATGAACGGGGTGCGCGGGCCCGCACCCGGCAGGCGATCCTGTCTGCCGCGATCGACGTGCTGGGGCAGAACCCGGCGGCGGCGCTGAGCGAGATCGCCGCAGCGGCCGAGGTCGGTCGCACGACGCTGCACCGCTACTTCCCGGAGCGGTCCGACCTGCTCCGCGCCGTGGCCGCCGAGGGCTCCGCCCGGCTCGACCGCGCCACCGCCAGCGCCAAGCTCAACGAGGGCTCGGGTGCGGACGCGCTGCTGCGCCTCTGCCGGGAGTACTTCGACCTCGGCAGCCTGCTCTCGCTGATCTTCACCGACCCGGAGTGCCTGGGCGGCGCGACGCCGATCCTCGACGACGGCTGTGACGACCGGTTCTCCGCGATGATCGACCGGGGGCATCGCGACGGCACGATCGACGTCGCCCTGCCCGCTCCGTGGCTGTCCAGTCTGATGTGGTCACAGCTCTACGCGGGCTGGAGCTACGTCTCCCACCAGGGCGCGTCGCGGCACGAGGTCCTCGAGCTCCTCGTCCGCACCGTCGACGGCGCGGTCGCCCCACGCACCACAACCGGCTAGGACGTCGGGCAGAGCGTCTCGAGCCGATCCTGGATGGCACCCAATGCCGCGTCGTCGATCGTCGCCACGTTCGACGTCATCGTGGAGATCTGACCGGCCATCTGCGTCAGCGTCGTCTTGAGCTGCTGATCCGTCGCTGCGGACGACGCTTTTCGCAGTTCGCCCGCCCAGGTGGCCATCACCGCGCCGAGTCGCTTCTCCCCCGCCTGCTCGCCCTGCTTGTCGTTCCTGCCCTGCGCTTCGAGTACGGCGGTCAGCGCCTGCACGTACGCCGTCGTGCCCTTCTCACTGGCCTTGTTGACGTCGGCGCAGACCTGCGTCGCGTTGCCGCCCGCCCGGGCGGTCGGCTGCGGGCCCAAGGACAGCTCGGGCGCGGCCGAAGAGCCAGGCAGAGCCGGTGAGGAGGAGGGCGCGACACCGGAAGCCGACGGCGCCGCCGACGGGGTGCCGAGCGTCGGGTCGCCGCGGCCTTCCACATCCGCGGAGCAACCGGCCGTCGCGACGAACGCGACGGATACGGCGAGCACGGCAAGGTGACGACGCAGGCGCATGGGGGGTGTCCTCCGGGGATGGCGGCGGAACGCTGCCGCGACCCTAACGCGCATTCACAACCGCCGCCCGCCCGGCCCCGGACAGGACCCCGACCCCGGACACAGCACTGCCCGGCCTCCACAAAGGTGGCCGGGCAGTGCTGAAGCGATGGACTACGGCCGGGTGCGGCGGCGCGTGCCACCCCGACGACCACGCCGACGGCCGGTGCTGGCCTCGGCCAGCTCGCCGTCCTCGTCGTCACCAGCGGCGTCCGGGTCGTCGCTGCCGGCGAGCCGGCCGTTGGTGGCCGGCGCGATGTCGGTCGGTGCCTCGACCTCGTCGACCGGGTCGAGCACGACGTCGTCGTAGCGGGACAGGTCGTACCCCATCGTGTCGTCTTCCTCGACCACCGTGGGCTCGACCGTGTCCGGAGCCGTGGCCTGCGCGGGCGCCGCCTTGCGGCCGCGCCGCCGCGACGACGCCGACGTGGTGGTGGCAGCCGCCGCGGACGCCACCGCCTTGACCTTGTCGCCGCCGGAGCCACCCGAGCCACCAGCGCCACCCGAGCCGTTGGCCCCGTGCGAATGCCCGGCACCCTTAACCGGCACCGGCTCCGTGTGGATGATCAGGCCGCGGCCCTTACACGTCTCGCAGGTCTCGGAGAACGCCTCGAGCAGTCCCGCACCGATCCGCTTGCGGGTCATCTGCACCAGACCCAGCGAGGTGATCTCGGTGACCTGGTGCTTGGTGCGGTCGCGGCCGAGGCACTCGGTGAGCCGGCGCAGCACCAGCTCGCGGTTGCTCTCCAGGACCATGTCGATGAAGTCGATGACGACGATGCCGCCGAGGTCGCGCAACCGGAGCTGGCGGACGATCTCCTCGGCCGCCTCCAGGTTGTTGCGGGTGACCGTCTCCTCGAGGTTGCCGCCGGCGCCGGTGTACTTGCCGGTGTTGACGTCGACCACGGTCATCGCCTCGGTGCGGTCGATGACCAGGTGGCCGCCGGAGGGCAGGAACACCTTGCGGTCGAGACCCTTGAGGATCTGCTCGTCGATCCGCTTCTCGGCGAACAGGTCGACCGTCGACGTGTGCCGGTGCAGACGCGGCACCAGGTCCGGCGAGACGTGGCCGAGATAGGTGTCGACCATCTCGTACGCGTCGTCGCCCTGCACGATGATCTCGCGGAAGTCCTCGTTGAACAGGTCGCGGACGACCCGGATCAGCAGGTCGGGCTCCTCGTAGAGGAGGGTCGGCGCGCCACCGGCCGCCGCCTTCTCCTGGATGTCCTCCCACTGCGCCTGGAGCCGCTTGACGTCGCGCGCGAGCTCGTCCTCGGAAGCACCCTCGGCGGCGGTACGGACGATCACGCCCGCGCCCTCGGGGATCAGCTTCTTCAGGACGTCGCGGAGTCGCTTGCGCTCGGTGTCGGGCAGCTTGCGGCTGATCCCGGACGCGTTGCCGCCGGGCACGTAGACCAGGTGCCGGCCGGAGAGCGCGATGTGGCTGGTCAGCCGGGCGCCCTTGTGGCCGATCGGGTCCTTGGTGACCTGCACCAGCACCGAGTCGCCGGAGCGCAGCGCCTGCTCGATCGAGCGCGCCCGACCCTCCAGGCCGGAGGCGTCCCAGTTGACCTCGCCGGCGTAGAGCACCGCGTTGCGGCCCCGGCCGACGTCGACGAACGCCGCCTCCATCGAGGGCAGCACGTTCTGGACCTTGCCCAGGTAGACGTTGCCGGCCATCGCGCCGGACGACGCCCGCGTCACGTAGTGCTCGACGAGCACGCCGTCTTCGAGCACCGCGATCTGGGTGCGGTCGGCGCGCTGCCGGACGACCATCACCCGGTCGACGGCTTCGCGCCGCGCCAGGAACTCCGACTCGCTCAGAATCGGCGGGCGGGTGCGGCGCTGCTCACGGCCGTCGCGCCGGCGCTGCCGCTTGGCCTCCAGCCGGGTCGAACCGGAGACGCCCTGCACCTCGTCGGAGGTGGTGCGCGGCTCGCGGATCCGGACCACGGTGTGCACGCCGTCGTCGGCGCCCGTGTCGGTGTCGCCCTTGCGGCGGCGACGCCGGCGCCGGCGGGTCACCCCGTCGCCGTCCTCGGAGTCGTCGGAGTCGTCGGCGGACGCGGCCGCGGGCTCCTCGGTCTCGTCGGCCTCGTCGACCGGGCCCTTGCCGCGACCCCGGCCACGGCGGCCACGGCGCCGCCGGCGGCGGCCGTTCTCGTCGAGGTCGTCGTCGTCCGATTCCTCGGATTCGTCGCTCGCGGTGGGCGCGGCCTCGTCGGTCTCCTCGACCTCGACGACAGCCGGTTCGTCACCGGTACGCCGCCCGCGCCGGCGCCGCCGGCTGGTGGTCTCGGCGCCGTCCGCGTCAGCGTCTCCCGAGGCAGAGGCAGGAGCCGAAGCGGAGACCGGCGCGGCGGGCGCTTCCGGAGCCTCGGCGGGCTCAGCCGCGGCACCCCGGGTGCGCCGCGTGCGGCGGGCCGGCGCGGCCGGCGCGGCCGCCTCGTCGTCCGGCTCGGGCGCCATGAACAGCAGCGGGGCGGCGACAGCCCGGCGGCGACGGCTCGGTGCCGGCTCCTCGTCCGCGTCGAGCCGCAGCGGCTCGGTGGTGGCCTCTTCGGTCTCCTCGTCGTCGACCGGCTCGCCGGGCACGCCCGGTGCCTGGCTGTCGACCAGGCCGGGGTCGGCGTCGCGGGGGCCGGCGCCGGCGGCACCGGGCTCGACGTCGCCGAGGCCGGCGGCCGGCTCGGCGGCGGGGTCGTCGGACTCGGCCGCGATCACGCGCCGGGTGGAGCGGCGGCGGGCCGGAGCGGGCTCCACGTCGCCCAGACCGGCGGCGGGCTCGGCGGCCGGGTCGTCGGACTCGGCGTTGACCACGGCGTCGACGGCGGCGGCGGCCGGGGCGGCGTCCTCGGTAGCGGCCTTGCGGCGCCGGGTCCGCTTCACGGGCGGCGCCTCGTTCGTACCCTCTGCCGGGGACTCGCCCTCGGTGTCGGGTTTGGCGGCGGTTGTGGCCTTACGCCGGCGTCGGGTCGGGGTGGCCTCGTCGGAAGCGTCAGCAGCGGCGGCGGCCGCGGTCGACTTACGGGCGCGGGTGCGCTTGACGGGCGTGGCCGGGGCCTCGGTCTCGGCGTTGGGCTCGTTGCCCTGCACCTCGCCGCCCGTTGGCTCGTTCTCGAGCATGGACGTTCTCCAGTTCTGGCAACCCCGGGCGCGGGTGAGCGCTGCCACGCAGGGTCGCCGCAAAGTGTTTCCGGCCACGCCCGCTGCTGGAAGCGGCGGGCAGACCGAAGTCTGGCGGGCTAAACACTGATCGCGTCGCCGCGGTCAGCGTTCACCGACAACAGCCCCGTCGCGGTCCGCCTCCAACGGATCCGCGATCGCCCCCTGCGCGGTCAGCCGGCCCTGTGCCAGCCGGATTGCCCGTGGCGGGACCGGCGGCTCCAGGTCGGCCACCACACGGAGGCCGGCAAGGACGTCATCGGGTCGTACGGACGGGGTGACCTGCCGCACGACTACGTCGAGTATCGCACACGGCACGTCGGGGGCTCCGGAAGCGGCCGGACCGGAAGTGATCACCTCGATGGACACCACGGCGCCCCGCGTGTCGAAGGTGCGCCGACCCTGTTTCGTCTGCCGCTCGACCAGCACTTCGGACGAATCCCGAAATTTCGTGACAGCTTCGGACACGACGGCATCAGTAACGCCCGGTAGCTCCAGCCGCCACCGAGACGCGTCGATCCGGTCGGCCAGGCTCTCCCCCGGTACGGCCTCGACCGCGTCCAGCACGTCAAGACCCGGAGAGAGCGCCGCATCCAGAGAAGTGACCACCCAGGCCGGGTCGACCACCCGCTGCAGGCCGATCTCCAGATACTCCGCCTCGCTCGCGGTGCCCGTCGGCGCCGCGCTGGCGTACGAGATCTTGGGGTGCGGTGTGAACCCCTGGGAGAACGCGATGGGTACGCCGGCCCGCCGCAACGCCCGCTCGAAAGCGCGCGCGAAGTCACGGTGCGAGGTGAACCGCAACGGCCCCCGCTTGGCGTACCTGATCCGGATGCGCTGGACGACGGGCGCCTGCCCACCTTCCGGCTGTGGCTTCCTGCTGATCGCTGTGCTCCTCGCCTGTTCGACCGCTTCGGCTCCATCCTCCCACCCATTAATCGGCGGCTACACCAAGGAGTCCGGTCGGCCGAACACCGAGTCCAGATAGCCGTCGAGTGCCCCGAGCGCGGTAGCCGCGGGGTAGGTGTCCGTCAGCAGGTAGAGCGCGAGCCCCTCGACCAGCGCCAGCAATGTGGTCGCGGCGGGCTCCGGCATCATCGTCGCGAAGTAGTCGCGCAGCCCTTCGGAGCCGCGCCGCTGCACCTCGGCGACGTGGGGCCGGGTGGCCGCGTACGCGAAGAACGCCAACGCGACCTTCCCGTCGGCTCGCCGCGCCTCGTCGAGCGGCAGGAGCTGTGCGCACATCGCCCGGATCACCTCGCGCGGCGCCGGTGCCGGACCCAGCGCGTCGACGGCCGCCTCCATCCGCGCGCCGATGTGCCCGCTCACCACCTCCAGCGCGAACAGCATCATCTCGTCCTTGGTGCCGAAGTAGTGCTGCACCAGCCCCGTCGTCGCGCCCGCCTCGGCGGCCACGTGGCGCAAACTCACCGCTTCGAGGCCGCGCTCCGCCGCCACCCGCATCAGGGCGTCGGCGATCAGGGTGCGCCGCTCGGTGGGGTCGACCCGCTTCGGCATGCGGCAATGCTGTCACATTGCGGTCGTATTGACGCGGAGCATCATCACGTTTTACATTACAGTCGTGATGCAAAAATTGGCGATAGAGGCGTACGGCCTGGTCAAACGGTATGGGGAGGTCACCGCCCTAGACGGGGTCGACCTCGCGGTGCGGACGGGCACGGTGATCGGCGTGCTCGGCCCGAACGGTGCCGGCAAGACGACCGCGGTGCGGATCCTGGCCACCCTGCTGCGCCCCGACGCGGGCACGGCGGCGGTGCTCGGACACGACGTGACCACGGCCGGCCACCAGGTGCGGCAGCTGATCGGCGTGGCCGGCCAGCAGACCTCGGTCGACGAGGACCTAACCGGCCGGCACAACCTGCGGATGGTCGGCCGGCTGCTCGGCTTCTCCCGCAAGGACGCGGCGGCCCGGGCGACCGCGCTGCTCGCCGAGTTCGGCCTCGACGGCGCCGCCGACCGGCCGGTCAAGACGTACTCGGGCGGCATGCGGCGCCGGCTCGACCTGGCCGCCAGCCTGGTCAACCGACCCCGCGTGGTGTTCCTCGACGAGCCGACCACCGGCCTCGACCCGGTCGCCCGCGGCGCGCTCTGGGACCGCATCCGCGCGCTGGTGGCCGAGGGCACCACGGTGCTGCTCACCACGCAGTACCTCGAGGAGGCCGACGCGCTCGCCGACGAGATCGTGGTGTTCGACCACGGGCGCGTCGCCGCCCACGACTCCCCCACCGCTCTCAAGCGTCGCCTCGGGACCCAGACGCTCGACCTGCGGCTGGCCGACCCGGCCCGGGTCGACGAGGCTGCCGCGCTGGTCACCGCCGTCGTCGGCACCGTGCCGGCCCGGGTCGGCGAGCGGCTGAGCGTGCCGGTCACCGACGGCGCGATGATGCCGGCCGTGGTGCGCCGGCTCGACGACGCGGGCGCCGAGATCGCCGAGATCGCCCTGCACCTGCCCAGCCTCGACGACGTCTTCCGCGCACTCACGACACAGAAGGAGTTGGCGGCATGAGCCAGTGCCTGACCCTGACCTGGCGCGGCATCGTGAAGCTGCGTCGGCATCCCGCGTCGCTCGCCGACGTCGTCTTCGGTCCGGCCATCTTCCTGGTGCTGTTCGTCTACGTGTTCGGTGGGGCGATCGCCGGCAGCACGCGCGAGTATCTCCAGTTCGTGCTGCCGGGCATGCTCGGCCTGATGACGCTGCTGGCCACCATGGGCGTCGGCACGGCGCTCAACCAGGACATCGAGAAGGGCGTCTTCGACCGCATCCGCAGCCTGCCGACCCTGCGCATCGCACCGCTGGTCGGGGCGATCGGTGCCGACGTCGTACGCCAGGTGGTCGCGATCATCGCCCTGCTCGGCTTCGGCCTGGCCCTCGGCTTCCGCTTCAGCACCGGTCCCCTGCCCGTGCTCGCGGCCTGTGCCCTGGCGCTCGGCTTCGCGCTGGCGCTGTCCTGGGTCTGGGTGCTGCTCGGCCTGTCGCTGCCCAACGCCCAGGCGGTGCAGGGCCTCGGCGCGGTGATCATCTTCCCGCTCTCGTTCGCCAGCAACATCTTCGTGCCGACCGACACAATGCCCGGCTGGCTGGCGGCGTTCGTCCAGGTCAACCCGGTGCGGCACCTGATGGACGCCCTGCGAGGGCTGATGCTCGGCGGCCCGGTGGCCCGGCCGGTGCTGATCACCCTGGCGTGGATGATCGGCTTCGTCGCGGTGTTCGCGCCGCTGGCGCTGGCCGCCTACCGCAGGCGCAGCCTGACTTCCTGAGCGCCGTGGACTTCGTAGCGCTCGACCTCGACGTACCCCTGGCGCTCGGCGAAGCGCACTCCGTCGACGTTGGCCGCCAGCACCAGCGTCTCGATCGCCGCGGCCCCGAGCGCCCGGGCCGCGTCCAACGCCCGCGAGTGGATCAGCGTGCCGAACCCCCGCCCCCGATGCTCGGGTAGCACCCGGGCGATGACGGTGGCCACGCCGTCGGCGTCGGGCGGCCGCACGGTCGAGTTGCCCACCGCGGCCGCACCCAGGTAGGCGAGCTCCAGCCGGTTCCGCCCGGCCCGCTCGCGCACCTCGGGCAGCGAGAGCGGCCAGGGCGGGACGACGGTGTTGTGGATCCGGCGCCAGTCCTCCAGCGCCGGATCGTCGCCCGGGAAAGCGAACCGCAGGTCAGTCACGACCGCTGCCGACCGGCGTCAGCGGCAGCAGCTTGCGGCCCGTCGGGCCGATCTGGATCTCGGTGTCCATGGACGGGCAGACGCCGCAGTCGAAGCACGGGGTCCAGCGGCAGTCGTCCTGCTCGTACTCGCTCATCGAGTCCTGCCAGTCCTGCCACAGCCAGTCCTTGTCGAGACCGGAGTCGAGGTGGTCCCAGGGCAGCACCTCGAGCTCGTCACGCTCGCGGGTGGTGAACCAGTCGAGGTCGAGGCCGAAGTCCGGGAGCACCGCGCCGGCCGCGTCGACCCAGCGCTGGTAGGAGAAGTGCTCCGACCAGCCGTCGAACCGCCCGCCCTCTTCCCACACGCGCCGGATGACCGCGCCGACCCGGCGGTCTCCGCGCGACAGCAGTCCTTCGATCAGCGACGGCTGGCCGTCGTGGTAGCGGTAGCCGATCGCCCGGCCCAGCGAGCGGTCGCTGTTGATCGCCTGCTTGAGCAGCTTGAGCCGGTTGTCGATCACCTCGGGCGTCTCCATCGAGGCCCACTGGAACGGCGTGTGCGGCTTGGGCACGAACCCGCCGATGGAGACCGTGCACCGGATGTCCTTGGACCCGGTGGCCGCGCGACCGGCCTTGATCACCTCGTGCGCGAGCCGGGCGATCTGGAGCACGTCCTCGTCGGTCTCGGTGGGCAGCCCGCACATGAAGTAGAGCTTCACCTGGCGCCAGCCGTTGGTGTACGCGGTGACCACGGTGCGGATGAGGTCTTCCTCCGACACCATCTTGTTGATCACCTTGCGGATCCGCTCGGACCCGCCCTCGGGCGCGAAGGTCAGACCGGTCCGCCGGCCGTTGCGCGACAGCTCTTGGGCGAGCTCGATGTTGAACGCGTCGACCCGGGTGGACGGCAGTGACAGGGACACGTTGGTGCCCTCGTACTGCTCGGCCAGGCCGGAGCAGATGTCACCGATCTCGGAGTGGTCGGCGCTGGACAGCGAGAGCAGGCCGACCTCGGAGAAGCCGGAGAACTCCAGGCCCTCCTTGACCATCTGGCCGACCGTGGTGATCGACCGCTCGCGTACCGGCCGGGTGATCATGCCCGCCTGGCAGAACCGGCAGCCGCGCGTGCAGCCACGGAAGATCTCCACCGCGTAGCGCTCGTGCACGCTCTCGGCCAGGGGCACGAGGGGCTTCTTCGGGTACGGCCACTGGTCGAGGTCCATGGTGGTGCGCTTGTGCACCCGGAACGGGACGCCGGCCCGGTTCGGCACGACCCGCTGGATCCGCCCGTCGGGCAGGTAGTCGACGTCGTAGAAGCGCGGCACGTAGACGCTCTCGGTCTTGGCCAGGCGCAGCAGCAGCTCGTCCCGGCCGCCCGGGGAGCCCTCTTCCTTCCAGGCCCGGACCAGCGCGGTGACCTCGAGGACGGCCTCCTCGCCGTCACCCAGCACGGCGGCGTCGAGGAAGTCGGCGATCGGCTCGGGGTTGAACGCGGCGTGCCCGCCGGCCAGCACGATCGGGTCCTCGTCGGTGCGGTCCCGCGCGAGCAGCGGGATGCCGGCCAGGTCGAGCGCGGTGAGCAGGTTCGTGTAGCCGAGCTCCGTGGCGAAGGAGACGCCGAGCAGGTCGAAGGCGCGGACCGGGCGGTGCGCGTCGACCGTGAACTGCGGGACCCCGTGCTCGCGCATCAGCGCCTCGAGGTCCGGCCAGACGGCGTACGTGCGCTCGGCCAGGACGTCGGGCTGCTCGTTGAGCACCTCGTAGAGGATCTGCACGCCCTGGTTGGGCACGCCCACCTCGTACGCGTCGGGGTACATCAGGGCCCAGCGCACGGTGGTGGTGTCCCACTCCTTGCGCACCCCGCCCAGCTCGCCGCCGACGTACTGGATCGGCTTGCTGACCCGCGGCAGCAGCTCCTCGAGCTGCGGCCACACGGTTGCGACGGTCATCGACCCCTCCTTCAATCCCAACCAACCAGGGTACGCGGCGGCCTGGTGCTCCCTTTTCGCGCGTACGACGCTCGAGTTGAACGGGTTCAAGATCGGCGTAGCATCGATGGCGTGTCCACGCTCAGCGTTGCCGACCGGCTGTCGGCCTGGCGATACGCGTTCGCCACCACCAACCCGCCCGAACAGGGCGTCGTCGACTCGGTCACCCGTTGGCTGGTCGTCACCCGCGCCGGCGTACTCCCGATGACCTTCGTCTCGGGTTTGATCGCCGTGCTGCTCGCTGCCGTCGCCGTCGTGCCCGTCGACTGGCTCAACATCGCACTGGCCGTGATCGGGATCGTCGTCGCCCACCTGGCCAACAACCTGATGAACGACCTGACGGACACCGACGTCGGGAACGACACCGCCGACTACCCCCGCGCGCTCTACGCGCCGCACCCCATCCTGGCCGGCCTCGTCACCCGCCGGCAGCTGCTCGTCGGCATCCTGCTCTGCCAGGTGGTCGACCTGGCCATCATGATCACGCTCATCGTCCGGCAGGACTGGTGGATCGCCGCGTTCGCGCTCGGTGGGCTGTTCCTCTCGTGGGCCTACACCGCGCCGCCGCTGCGGCTCAAGAAGATCGGCCTGGGCGAGGCGGACGTGCTGGTCACCTGGGGTCCGCTGATGGTCGGCGGGGTCTACTACGCCGGCACCGGCACGCTGCCCTGGGCCGTCGTGGTCACCGCGCTCGTCTACGCGTTGCTGCCGACGACCGTGCTGATGGGCAAGCACATCGACAAGCTGCCGTACGACAGCCGCAGCGGCACCCGGACCCTGCCGGTGGTGCTCGGTGAGCCGGCGGCCAAGGCGGCCACGGTCGGCATGATGCTGCTCTACTACGTGGGCGTGGTGGTGCTGGTCGTGCTCGGTGAGCTGCCGTGGCCGGCCCTGCTCACGCTGGGTGGGCTGCCGACGATGGTCTGGGTGTGGCGGCGGTTCCGCGAGCCGAAGCCGGTGGACCCGCCGCCGGACAATCCGGTCTGGCCACTGTGGTGGGCACCGCTGGCCTTCATCCACACGCGGCGGGCCGGCGCTCTGCTCATCGTCGGCCTGGCCGCCTGGGCGGTGTACCGGGCCTTCTAAGGGCGCGGGCCGAGCAGGTCCCACTTGTTGCCGGCGACGTCCTCGAAGACCACGACCGAGCCGTAGGGCTCGTGCCGCGGGTCGCCGTGGAAGGTGACGCCCGCCTCGCGCATCCGGGCGTACGCGGCCTCGAAGTCGTCGACGCGCAGGAAGAAGCCGACCCGGCCGGCGAGCTGGTTGCCGACGACGCCGCGTTGGTCGTCCCCGTCGGCCTGGGCGAGCAGCAGTCCGGTCGCGGCGCCCGGCGGGCGGACGACCACCCAACGCTTCGGCCTGCCGTCGTTGGTGGTCGACGGGCTGTCCTCGACGAGGTCGAATCCGAGGGCGTCGACGAAGAAGCCGATCGCCTCGTCGTAGTCGTCGACGACCACCGCGGCTAGTTCGATGTGCATGGTGGGGAAGACTAGCCCGGCTCGTCTAACCTCGGGTCGGGCTGGGAGAGGAGCGCCGCGATGGCGGAGGAGGAGCGGGAGCGTCCGGGCGACGCGACCGAGCCGGGCGAGCCGCGTTGGAGCGGCGCCGCGCCGGTGCCGCCGCCTACGCCGAAGCGCGAGCGCTGGCTCGACGACGAGTCGGCCTTTCCGGCGCCTCCGCCGCCACCTGCCGACCGGCCCGACCCGACGCTGGACCTGCCCACCGGGCGGGCGTTCGAGCCGGACACTCCCGTCGACCCCTGGGGCGATGTGGACCCGCTGCCGGCGTACCCGGTGGAGATCTCCTATCCACCCACCACGGTGGAACCGGCCGTGCCACCCCCTCCGCCGCCGCCACCCCGCCCGGTGCCGGCGCCGCCGCCGCTCCCGGTTCCCGCGCCGGTCGAGGTGCGTAAGCCGCGCAAGGCGAAGAAGCGGCCCGAGCCCGCCGGTCCGCCGCCGGGGTGGCGGCCGCCGCCCGGCTACGTCGCGGTCCCGGTCCGCCGGCGCCGGCGCTGGCCCTGGTTCGCGTTGCTCTCGCTGCTCTGCTGCTGCGGCTGTCCGGCGTGGTTCGGCCAGCCGATCTTCGCGCAGTATCCGTCGAGCTCGGTCATGCCCAGCGTGGTCGGCAGCCTGACGCTGCGGGACGACCCACAGAGCCAGCGTGCCGCCGAGAGCCTCAAGAACGAGTTGAGCAAGGCGTACCTGTGGCGGGAGTCGACGTTCGCCGGCATCTACGTGGACGGTGACAACAAACGGGCCACCGTGTATGGCACGACGGGCTTCCACTTCTCCCCCGACGGCGACGTGGTCGACGAGATCACCCGGGTGACGAGCGAGTACCGCCTGCGCGACGTACGCACGGTCGACGCCACCGAACGCGGCGAGAGCCGGCGCTGCGGCGTCGGCACCGACAACGGCGCTGACGTCGTGGTGTGTTCGTGGGCCGACCACGGCAGTCTGGGCACCGGAGTGTTCACGCGACTCGGCATCGACGACAGCAACGCGCGGCTGAGTCAACTACGCGACACGATCGTGACCCGCAAATCGGACGGTTGATCTACCCGTTAGAGGGGCACAATGATCGGATGATCCGTCGGTGGTTGTTCGCCGATCAGTTGGGGCCACATTTCCTGGACGCGCCCCGACAACCCGTCCTGCTCGTCGAGTCGAAGGCCGTGTTCCGCCGCCGAGCATTCCACCGGCAAAAGGCCCACCTCGTCCTTTCCGCGCTGCGACACCGAGCGGCCGAACTGGGCGATCAAGCGATCTTCCTGCGCACCGACACGTACGGCGAGGCATTACGCAAGGTCAGCGGCGAGCCACTCGACGTATGCCATCCGACCTCTCGCCGAGCGCGCGACTTCGTCCGATCCCTTGACGGGGTGACCGTCCTGCCGCCGCGCGGCTTCGCCACCTCCCCCGCCGAGTTCGTGGCGTGGGCCGACGGTCGCCACGGGCGGCTGCGGATGGAGGACTTCTACCGCGACGCCCGGCGACGGCTCGACGTGCTGATGGACGGCGACGCACCGGCCGGGGGCAAGTGGAACCTGGACGCGTCGAACCGTCTCCCGCCGCCCGCGTCGGGCCTGGAGGTGCCATCGCCGCCGATGCCGGTCGAGGACGAGATCGACGAGGGCGTACGCGCTGATCTCGATCGCTGGGAGCGCGAGGGCATCCGCTTCGTCGGCCGGGACGGTCCGCGCTTGTTCCCCGCCACGCGCCGGGAGGCCCTGGCCCGCCTGCGGCACTTCGTGGAACACCGACTACCCGCGTTCGGCCCGTACGAGGACGCGATGCTGGCCGCCGACCCGTGGATGGCCCACAGCCTCCTGTCGGCGCCGTTGAACCTGGGCTTGATCGACCCGCTGGACGCGGTGCACCGAGCGGAGGCGGCGTACCGGTCCGGTGCGGCGCCCCTGTCGTCGGTGGAGGGCTTCGTCCGGCAGTTGATCGGCTGGCGCGACTACATCTGGCATCTGTACTGGTATTTCGGCTCGGGCTATGCCGCCGCCGACGGCCTGCGCGCGACCCGCCACGTCCCGTCGTGGTTCCGCGACCTGGACGCGGACGCTCTGGAGGCCCGCTGCCTGTCGGACGTCCTGGCCGGCGTCCGGGACCGAGGCTGGGTGCACCACATCCCGCGCCTGATGGTGCTGGGCAACTACGCGTTGCAACGGGGTTGGCGCCCGGCGGAGATCGTGGACTGGTTCCACCGAAGCTTCGTCGACGGCTACGAGTGGGTGATGACGGCGAACGTCATCGGCATGAGCCAGTACGCGGACCTGGGTGCGATGACCACGAAGCCGTACGCGGCCGGCGGTGCCTATATCAACCGCATGAGCGACTACTGCCGGGGTTGCCGCTACGACCCCCGGTCGCGGCTGGGCGTCAACGCCTGTCCCTACACGGCCGGCTACTGGTCGTTCCTCGACCGCAACCGGGGTCGCCTGCTGGGCAACGCCCGCATCGGCCAGGCGATGCGCCAACTGGACCGGCTGGAGGACCTGGGCGCAGTGCGGGAGCAGGAACGCGACAGGGGCGACAAGGCACCGTGACGACGTCCTATGTGGTCACCGGCGGCGCGGGCGGGGTCGGTCGCGCGATCGCCGAACGCCTGCTGGCCGTGCACGGCGCCACGGTGGTCGTCCTGGACCTGGCCCCGGTGAGGTGGTCCCATCCCCGGATGGTGCCGGTGACCGGCGACGCCACGGACGAGGCGGCGGCGTCCGCGGCGGCCGACGCCGCCAGCGCGGCGGCACCGCTGGCAGGCTGGGTCAACAACGCCGCGGTCTTCCGAGACCTCTCGCTGGACGCGGCCCCGGCGGCCGAAGTGGTGGCCTTAATCGCCCTCAACCTGGCACCGGCGGTGGTCGGCTCCTCGGTCGCGATCCGCCACTTCCTGGCGGCCGGAACCGGCGGAGCGATCGTCAACGTCTCTTCCCACCAGGCCCAACGCGCAGTTCGCGGCGCCCTGCCCTACGCGACGGCGAAGGCCGCGGTCGAAGGCCTGACCCGGTCGCTGGCGGTCGACTACGGCCCCGCGGGCATCCGGGCCAACGCGGTGGCACTGGGCTCGATCGAAACGGACCGGTACGCGGGCTACCTGGCCGGACTGCCAGCGGCTGCGGTGAGCCAGGTCGAGGACGAGATGGCCCGCCTGCACCCGATCGGCCGGATAGGCCGAGCCGACGAGGTGGCGGAGGCGGTCGCCTTCCTGCTCTCCCCGGCCGCCAGCCTGATCACCGGCGCGGTCATCCCGGTCGACGGTGGCCGCGCGGCCCAGGGCCAGGACCCCGAGTCACGCTGACGTGTCGTACAGCGCTGTGACCCACAGGTGGGTCAGGGTGTCGACCAGGATCTTCCGGTCGTTGAACGGCGGCACGTCGCTCGCCGCCAGGTAGTAGAGGCGTTCACCGGTCCAGGTCAGCGATGCCGCCAGGGCCGGCACGTCGACTCCTTCGAGGCGGGCCGCGACCGTGGGGTCGGTGCGTCGGTCGGCCTCGATGCGGGCGATCGCGGCCTCGGTGAACGTCGCCATCTGGGCCAGCCACAACTCGCGTAGCTGCGGGTCGGACGCCCAGCTCTCCACGATCGCGCGCAGCACGGCGGCGTTGGCGAGCCACAGCCCTGCCCCCGCGTCCACACCCATCCGCAGCGTCTCGCGCGGGTCCGCCGTCGCCCGCACCCAGGGCTGCGCGGCCTCGTGGCCGGCGCCAACGGCCCGCCGGACGAGCTCGGCCAGCACGGCCTGCTTGCCCGGGAAATAGAAGTAGAAGCTCGCGCGGGAGATCTCCGCGGCCGTGATGATCTCGGCGACGCTGAGCGTGTCGAAGGTGCGCTCGCGCAACAGCTCCCGCAGCGCGTCGAGGATGCGTTCCCGCAGCGCCGCGTTGGTTTGCGGGGAATCGTCACGTCGCGCCATCACGGCCGCCAGCTTACCGTATCCCATGTCTAGACAGCTTGACCAGACAGCTTGTATGGTCACCTCATGATCCAGGTTGACCTCCACCTCGTGGTGGACGATCCCGAAGCCGCAACCGCCTGGTACCAGGACGTGTTCGGCGCCGAGGAAACGAGTCGGGTCCCGTTGCCCGACGGCCGTCCACTCACCGTCGAGCTCCGCATCGGCACCACCGTGCTGGCCGTCGCCGGTGAGTTCCCGGAGCGCGGTCTGCGGACGCCGGCAGCGCTGGGCGGCTCACCGGCCGCCTTCCACGTGGCGGTGCCCGACGTCGATGCCGCCTACGACCGCGCGATCGCCGCCGGGGCCACCGCGTTCGAGCCGCCGCACGACGCGTTCTGGGGTGACCGCACCGCCCAGTTCCTCGACCCGTCCGGGCACCGCTGGGCGGTCGACCGACACGTGCGTGACGTGCCGGCCGAGGAGTTGGCCGAGCGCGTGGCGGCGATGTTCGCATGAGGTACACGACGTTCGGGCCGACCGGCCTACGGGTGTCCGAGCTCGTGCTCGGTGCGATGACGTTCGGGGAGCAGGGCGGCGTCGGTGCGCCCGTCGAGGAGTGCCGACGGATTCTCGACGCGTACGCGGAGGCCGGCGGGAACATGGTCGACACCGCGATCAACTATCGCGGCGGTGCCAGCGAGGAGATCCTCGGCGACCTGCTCGGCCGGCGGCGTGACCGGTTCGTGCTGGCCACGAAATACACGGTGACCCGGGACCCGGCGGACCCCAACGGCGGCGGGAACCACCGCAAGAACCTGCGGCTGTCGCTGGAGACCAGCCTTCGCCGGCTGCGTACCGACCATGTCGACGTCTACTGGATGCACATCTGGGACCGGCACACGCCCATCGACGAGACGATGCGGGCACTCGATGATGCCGTCACCGCCGGCAAGGTGCTCTACGTGGGCGTCTCCGACACGCCGGCCTGGGTGATCTCCCGCGCGAACACGGTTGCCGAGTGGCGCGGCTGGAGCCCGTTCGCCGGCCTCCAGGTGCCGTACAGCCTGGTCAACCGCGACGCCGAACGGGAGCTGCTGCCGATGGCCGAGGCGTCCGGCCTGACCGTGACAGCGTGGAGCCCGCTCGGCGGTGGCGTGCTCTCGGGGAAATACAACTCCGGTCAACCCGCCGGGAAGACCCGACTGGGCCACGCCGGCATCGACGACGGCGACCTCGCGGTGGCCAAGGTCGTCGAAGAGGTCGCCGCCGAGCTGAGCGTCACCCCGGCCCAGGTTGCCCTCGCCTGGACCCGCCTGCGCGGCGACGTGCTGCCGATCATCGGCGCACGAACCGTCGAACAGCTTCGGGACAACCTGGGCTGCACCGAGGTCACCCTGCCGCCCGAGCTGGTCACCCGCATGGAGGACGCGACCGGGTTCAGCCTCGGATTCCCGACCGACTTCATCGCCCAGACGGAGCCGTGGGTGCTCGGCGCCGCGGCGCTCTGACCCGCGCCGCCGCAGAATAAGTCGCGCGCGCTCGTTGTTACCGGTCAGGTAGCCTTGTCTGCAATTGGCGATGACCCGGCCATCACCGGTGAGCCTCCGGAAGAACGGATCTTCGGATCTCAGTAGAACCGGACGGGTTCGGCCCGTTACAGCCGGCCAACGAGCGGGTGGTCGTTCTTTGATCATCAAGCGGGGTGGTACCGCGGCCCTCTGGGTCGTCCTCGCAGTCCACGACCTTTGTGAGCTGTTCGAGGAGATTGACCACCGATGGCCTATCCCAAGCACGAGAGCAAGCCGGGCGTCCCGGCGAGCCCCGACCTGCCCGCGGTCGAGCGGCGTGTGCTGGATCACTGGACGGCCGACAAGACCTTCGAGGCCTCCGTCGAGCTCCGGGACGCCGGGACCAACGGCGACAACGAGTTCGTCTTCTACGACGGTCCCCCCTTCGCCAACGGCCTTCCTCACTACGGCCACCTCTTCACCGGCTATGTGAAAGACGTCGTTCCTCGCTACCAGACGATGCGCGGTAAGAGGGTCGAGCGCCGGTTCGGGTGGGACACCCACGGCCTGCCCGCCGAGGTCGTCGCCGAGAAGCAGCTCGGGATCACCACCAAGGCCGAGATCGTCGATCTGGGCGTCGAGCGGTTCAACGAGGTGTGCCGCACTTCGGTCCTGCAGTACACCCAGGACTGGGAGCGCTACGTCACGCGTCAGGCGCGTTGGGTCGACTTCACCAACGACTACAAGACGCTCGACCTGTCCTACATGGAAAGCGTCATGTGGGCGTTCAAGAGCCTCCACGACAAGGGCCTGGTGTACGAGGGCTTCAAGGTGCTGGCCTACTGCTGGCGCTGTGAGACCCCGTTGTCCAACACCGAGACCCGGATGGACGACGTCTACCGCGACCGCCACGACCCCTCGCTGACCGTCTGGTTCACCTTGGACAGCGGTGAGAAGCTGGCGGTCTGGACCACCACGCCGTGGACGCTCCCGTCGAACCTCGCGGTGGCGGTCGGCCCCGACATCGAGTACGCCGAGTTCACCGACGACGCCGGCCAGGTCTACCTGGTGGGCGCCGCCCGCACCGACTACTACGCCAAGGAGCTGGAAGGGTTCACCCGCACCGGCAGCCGGCGCGGCGCTGACCTGGTCGGCAAGCGTTACACGCCGCTGTTCGACTTCCTCGTCGACCAGGCCGGCCCGAACGCCTACCAGATCCTCGGCGGCGAGTTCGTCACCACCGAGGACGGCACCGGCGCCGTGCACATGGCGCCCGCCTTCGGTGAGGAGGACCAGAACGCCTGCAACGCGGCCGGCATCCCGACCATCGTGACGGTCGACGACCACACCCGGTTCACCGCGCTCGTTCCCCCGTACCAGGGAATGCAGGTCTTCGAGGCCAACAAGCCGGTGACGCGCGACCTCAAGGAGCGCGGCGTCGTGGTGCGGCAGGAGACCTACACGCACTCCTACCCGCACTGCTGGCGGTGCGACACCCCGCTGGTCTACAAGGCGGTCTCGTCCTGGTTCGTGCAGGTGACCAAGTTCAAGGACCGGATGGTCGAGCTCAACCAGCAGATCGACTGGACGCCCGGGCACGTCAAGGACGGCTCGTTCGGCAAGTGGCTTGCCAACGCCCGCGACTGGTCGATCAGCCGCAACCGGTTCTGGGGCTCGCCGATCCCGGTGTGGAAGTCCGACGACCCGAACTACCCGCGGGTGGACGTCTACGGCTCGCTGGAGGACCTCGAGCGCGACTTCGGCGTGCGGGTCACCGATCTGCACCGCCCGCACGTCGACGACCTGACCCGCCCCAACCCGGACGACCCGACCGGTCAGTCGACGATGCGACGCGTACCCGAGGTGCTCGACTGCTGGTTCGAGTCGGGTTCGATGCCGTTCGCCCAGGTGCACTACCCGTTCGAGAACGCGGACTGGTTCGAGCACCACTACCCGGGTGACTTCATCGTGGAATACATCGGACAGACCCGCGGCTGGTTCTACACCATGCACGTGCTGGCCACCGCGCTGTTCGACCGGCCGGCGTTCCGCACCTGCGTGAGCCACGGGATCCTGCAAGGGTCCGACGGCCGCAAGATGAGCAAGAGCCTGCAGAACTACCCCGACGTGTACGAGGTGTTCGACTCGTACGGCTCCGACGCCATGCGCTGGATGCTGATGTCGTCGCCCGTGCTGCGCGGTGGCGACATGCCGGTCACCGAGCCGGCGATCCGCGACACCGTGCGGCAGGTGCTGCTTCCACTGTGGAACGTCTGGTACTTCTTCTCGCTCTACGCCAACGCCGACGGCTACGAGGCGGTGCGCCGGGTCGACTCGACGCACCTGCTCGACCGGTACGCCTTGGCCAAGACCCGGGAACTGGTCGAGACGGTCACCCGGCAGATGGACGCGTACGACATCTCGGGTGCCTGCCTGAGCGTGCGCACGTTCCTGGACGCGCTGACCAACTGGTACGTCCGCCGGTCCCGCGACCGGTTCTGGGCCGGCGACCGGGACGCCTTCGACACGCTCTGGACGGTGCTGGAGACGCTGACGCGGCTGATGGCCCCGCTGGCGCCGCTGACGGCCGAGGAGGTGTGGCGTGGGCTGACCGGTGAGCGGTCGGTGCACCTGACCGACTGGCCGGTCGCGGACGAGTTCCCGGCCGACCACTCGCTTGTTGCCGCGATGGACGCCGTGCGCGACCTCGTGTCGTCGGCACTCTCGGTGCGCAAGGCCAAGGGGCTGCGGGTCCGCCTGCCGCTGCCGTCGCTGACCGTGGCCACGCCGGACGCCGCCGTGCTGCGGCCGTTCGTCGACCTGGTCACCGACGAGGTCAACGTCAAGTCGGTGGAGTTCACCGACGACGTGGCCGCGCACTGCGAGCGGGTGCTCACGGTCGTGCCGCGGGCGCTCGGTCCCCGGATCGGCGGTCAGGTGCAGCAGGTGATCAAGGCGGTCAAGGCCGGCGACTGGTCGCTGGTCGAGGGCCAGCCGGTCGCCGCGGGGGTCACCCTTCAGGAGGGCGAGTACGACCTGAAGCTGGTGGCCGCGGATCCGGACAACTCGGCCACCCTGCCGGGCGGCGAGGGCGTGGTCGTGCTGGACAGCGCGGTGACGCCGGAACTGGCCGCGGAGGGCGTCGCCCGCGACGTGGTCCGGGTGGTCCAGCAGGCCCGCCGCGACGCGGACCTGGACGTCTCGGACCGGATCACTGTCGATCTCAACGGATCTGACGGGGTGCGGGCGGCAGTCGAGACGCACCGTGACTTCGTCGCCCGCGAGGTCCTGGCCGACGACATCACCTTTGGTGCGGGCTCCACGGGCTTCGAAGGCGAGGTCGGTGACGGCGAACCCGTCCGAGTGACGGTCACGCGTAGTTAGCGCCTGTTCGTCCACTCGCGGCGGCGGGCGGTGTCGGTTACGGTGACACCGCCCACGCCGCGAGATCCGGAGGACCCGTGCCGCTGCTCTACACGATCGGCCAGCTCACCATCGGCGTGAGCATGCGGTGGGGGTGGGCGCCGAAGGTCGAAGGCCTGGAGAACGTCCCGCCACACGGCGGCGCGATCCTGGCCGGCAACCACCTCTCGGTCGCCGACGAGCTCTTCCTCGGCTCGGTCATCCCGCGCCACATCGCATTCTGGGCGAAAGCGGAATACTTCACCGGTACGGGCCTCCGGGGCTGGTTCAGCCGCTCCGTGATGACCGGCATCGGAGCGATCCGCGTCGAGCGCGCGGGCGGGCGTGCGGCCCTGAGCGCCTTCGACGGTGCGATCCCGGTGCTCAAGTCGGGCGACCTGGTCGCGATCTACCCGGAAGGGACCCGCTCCCCCGACGGCCGCCTCTACCGCGGCCGCACGGGCGTGGCCCGGCTGGCCCTGGCCGCCGACGTGCCGATCATCCCGGTCGGCTTCATCGGCACCGACGAGCTCCAGCCGATCGGCCACCGCGTGCCCCGCTTCAAGCGCGGCACGGCCACGGTCAAGTTCGGCAAGCCGATCGAGGTCACGGGCCGCGGCAGCGACAGCTCGTCGCTGCGCCAGATCACCGACGAGGTCATGGTCGCGATCCAGGAGCTGACCGGCCAGGAGTACGTGCCGAGGTACGCCCCGATGCTGCGGGTGGGCACGCCGCAGGCCGAGTAGCGGGCCGCCGTTCAGCTCGGCTGGAGCAGCCCCCGCTCGGCCATGAACGAGCGCAGCGTCTCGTCGTCCTCGGCGGACATCAGGCGGCGTGGGATCACCGTGGCGGGCATGCGGCCGACGAACACGACCCAGAACTCGGGCGTCTCCGTCACCTGCGCGACGCCCTCCCAGGCGATGCCGCCGGACTCCGTGCCGCTGCGCATCATGATGTTGTCGTCGTCGATGTCGTATCCGCCTTCGACGGCGTACTGACCCGAGCGACGGCGGGCACGCAGCCGCACCAGAGGCGCGTACACCATCGCCAGCAGCCCACCCACGATCATCGCGATGTAGAGCGGCGAGATCTGAGCGGCCCAGTCGAACGCCTGTGAGACGGCGAGACCGATCACGCCGAGCAACGTCAGCACCGCGCCCACGTAGGCGTACTTGCGGAGCCCGACGCTGCTGAGCACGGCGGCCACGCGGCCCGGGTAGGCCGGATCGGCCGGGACGTCAAAACGGATGTGCACGTCAGAACGATAGTGGCCCGGTCCTCAGACCGGTCGCACTTCGGCGAGCCGCTTGACCGCGTACGCGTCGTCCCAGCAGACAGCGGCCTCCCACGCGGCCGAGGCCTGGGCGGCGATGTCGTACGCGGTGTCGCCGAGGTCCGCGGCGTTGTCGGGCAGCACGAGGTCGAGGTCCGGGACGTCGACGTGCGCCTCGTCCCAGTCGATCAGGGCGACGCGGTGCGCGGTCACGCGTACGTTCCCAGGGTTGTTGGGGTTGCCATGGACCACGCAGGTCTGCCGCCCGGTGAGCCGCGCCCACGCCGCCCGGCAGCGGACGACGCCCTCAGGGGGCATCGCGCCGAGGTCGACCTTGGTCCCGGTCTCGGCGGTCAGCAGCTCGGTCGACGACCGCCACCCGGGGCGCTGCGGCCAATCCCGCGTCAGCCGATGCAGCTCCCGGAGCGTGCCGGCCACCCGACGCCAGTCGGCCCGCGTCCCGGGCGGCCCACCGTCCACATAGGTCATCACCACGAGACCGTCGACGAACAGCCGGCCGTCCCTCGTCGGGATGGGAACGGGCACCGTCAGACCGTGCCGGTCGAGATGCCGGAGAAGCTCGGCCTCCCAGGCGAGATCAGCGTCGCTCCTGGTGCCGAGCCGGCCGACCGCGAGGCGCCCGTCGACACGCACGCTCCACACGTCGTTGGCGACTCCGCCGGCCAGGCGCTCGACGCGAGCGACGTCGTCACCCCACGCGGCGAGCGCTTCCCATCCCATTGGTCAGATCGTACGGAGTTCGTCCTGTCCGCGACGCCGCCGGCCCGTAGCGGCCAGGACGAGTGAGAGTCCGAGGCCGGCGAGCGCGAGGACGATCACCCACGGCTTGCGGCGATCGGTCGCAAGCCGCCGGCGCGCAACCTTCCCCTGGCGGCGGGAACCGCCTCCCCCGCGCGGGGGAACCAGCCCGCACCGTCGTGTCAGCGGCCGTGTCAGGTCGGTGGCGGGGGCATGGCAGGACCGCTGCCGATAGTCGACGCATGACGAACAACAGCCACCTGAAGGAGAGCGTCATGCAGAAGTTCGAGACCACCGGCCCGATCTCCGTCGTCCTTTCCGTCCCGGCCGGCCGGGTCCAGTTCGTCGCCGCGGACCGCGCCGACACCACGGTCCGGATCGTGCCGGCGGACGCCGCGAAGAACCGCGACGTGAAGGCGGCGCAACGGACCACGGTCGAATACGAGGAGGGCGTCCTGCGCATCACGGACCCGACCGCGGCAAGCAAGATCATCGGTTCGACGGGCTCCGTCGAGGTGACCGTCGAACTGCCCGCCGGGTCCCGCGTCGAGGCCAAGACCGCCGCCTGCGAGGTCCGCGGCGTCGGCCGCCTCGGCGACGTCACCTTCGACGGCGCGTACCGCCACATCACGATCGACGAGGCCGCGAGCCTGCACCTCACCGCCATCGACGGCGACGTGCAGGTCGGTCGGCTGGGCGGCCCGGCCCAGATCACCACGGCGCGGGGCAACATCCAGATCGCCGAGGCGGCACGCGGGACGGTCGTGCTCTCCACCCACCTGGGCGACATCTCGGTCGCCGCCGCGACCGGCGTCTCGGCCACCCTGGACGCCGGCACCGGCTACGGCCGCACCAACAACACCCTGAAGAACGACGGCAACGCCGAGCTCGACATCCGCGCCACCACCTCCCACGGCGACATCACGGCGCGCAGCCTCTAAAGCCGGCGACGTCCCACCGCGACAGGATCGAGACTGTCGCGGTGGGACGAGCCCGACCCTCAGGTCAGTCGCGTGAGTAGGAGGCGGCCGCCTTCGTAGATTCCGCCGTCGACAGCGAGGACTCGACCGTCCGCGTACCGCAGGGCCTCCTCGACCTTTTCGGGTTCGACCCCGAAATGCTTCGTGAGGGTGCTGTGGCCGTGCACGAGCACCGCGCCGCCGAGGGTGTCGAGGATTCGTGCGACCGCGTCGTTCGGGTGGGACGGCTCGGCGGCGCGAAACGCGCCGCGGTCGCTCATCCGGCCGCAGAGCGTCAGCCAGCCGGCGATGTCCGTGCTTCGCAAGGCCGCGGCCACGCCGGCGTTGATCTGGGCGACAGTGGAGCCGAACCTCAGGTAGCTGAGCGTGTCCGAGTGCACCAGCAGGTGGTCGTCGACCACGGCGACCGCGGGCAGCCCCGTGATCCAGTCGATGTGGTCAGCGGTGAGGCGACGCAGATCCGCCTCCCTGCCGCCGAACCGCGCCCAGCCGCCACGAAAGCCGCCGGGTTCCTCCCAGCCGGGTACGGGTGCGCTGCCGAACCGATGCGCGGCCAGCAGCTGCACCTCGTGGTTTCCCAGCAAAGCCCGCACCCGCCCACCGGCGGTCGCCGACAGGGCGCGGATGTCGTCGATGACGCCGATCCCGTCAGGGCCGCGGTCGACGTAGTCGCCCAGCAGCCACAGTCGGGCATCCCCTCCGGCCCACCGACCAGCGCTGGAGACCAGACCGGCCGCACGCAACGCAGCCGCCAGCTCGTCCCGGTGTCCGTGGACGTCGGCAACGACGAACAAAGGTGCCATCCGGCCACCGTAGCCAGCAACCGAGCCATCACAGTCCGGGCTGCGCGATCCGGTCAATCGGCGCTCGCCGGGGCAAGGTCCATTGTGAAACACTCCAACGCGATCTCAGGAGGTCACCTCGTTGTCCAGCACCGGGCAGGTCGAGCGGCGGCTCGTCGAAGCCGTCGTCGCCGGCGACGTGCTCGAACTGACCGGGTCGGCCGACGACCGCACGATCTCCGCCGAGGTGATCCGCGACCTCGTCCGCGGTCGGCTCGCCGACGAGCCGGACCCCCACGGCGTGCGGATCCGCGGCGCGCGCGTCGAGGGCCGGATCGACCTCGACAACATCACGAGCGACATCGCCGTCGAGCTGCGGGACTGCGTGCTGCCGGACGGCCTGACGCTGCAGAACGCCCAGCTTCGAGCGGTCGCCCTGATCGGATGCCGGGTCGAGCAGCCGATCGAAGCCACCCGGCTCGCCGCGCGCACCTTCTCGTTGGAGAAGAGCACCGTGACCGGTGGGGTGCGACTGCTCGCCGCGCGCGTCGGCACCCTGAACTGCGGCGGCGCCCGGCTCGACAGCACGACAACGCCGGCACTCGACGCGGACGGGCTGCACACCGACCAGAGCGTGTTCCTGCACGACGGCTTCACCGCCGTCAGCGCCAGCGAGCGTGGCACGGTCCGGTTGGTCGGTGCCGACGTCGCCGGCCAGCTCAACTGTCGCGGCGCGCGGCTGGAGAACACCGCCGGACCCGCCCTCGACGTCGGGAACGCCCGGGTCGCCCAGGAGGTGCTCCTCCGTGACGGGTTCAGCGCCGTCGCCACCACCGAGCACGGCGCCGTGCGGCTGATCGGCGCCTACCTCGGCTCGTTGACCTGCGACGGCGCGCGGATCACGATCGACGCCGGGCCGGCCATGGTCGGCGATGGCCTCCGCGTCGACCGGGACCTGACCCTCGACTGGGGTTTCACCGCGACCGGCGCCGGCGACCGGGCCGTGCTCGAGCTGACCTTCGCGCGCGTCGGTGGCACCTTCGCCCTCGACGTCGACGGGGTCACGAGCGAGGGGCCGCTGGTCGACCTGGACGGGCTGACCTACACCGGGTTGCCGTGGCCGACGTCCGCACGGCGCTGGTTGACCGTGCTGCGCACCCACACGCCCGCCTACAGCGCGCAGGCCTATCAGCAGCTCGCCGGCGCGTACCGCAGCGCCGGGCATGACCGCGACGCCCGCGCCATCCTCATCGCCCAACGCCGCGACCAGGTCCAGCGGGCCGGGCTGTCGCGCTCCGAGCGGGCCTGGAGCCGGGTCACCGGCTTCACCCTGGGCTACGGCTATCAACCCTGGCGCGCCCTGCTCCTGCTGCTCGCCACGCTCGCCGCCGCGGTCGCGCTCAGCGTCGTCGGCGGCCACCACGGTGGCCTCACGCAGAAGCCGGGGACCGCGGCCTGCTCGACCGTCGACCAGATCGGCGTCGGCCTCGACCTCGGCACCCCGCTGCTCAAGACCGGTGCGCGCGACCGCTGCCAACCCACGGCCACCACCGCCGGCGAGATCCTCACCGTCGCCGGTTGGTTGCTGCAACTGCTGGCCTGGACGTTCGCGACCCTCTTCATCGCCGGTTTCACCAGCGCCGTGCGGAAGACCTGAACAAGCCCATAACGTCCGGTCGAATGTCGCCCTCAACGTTCTGGTGCGATGCCGGCTCGTCGCGATCCCATGATCGGGACCTGCCAATCAGCTCGATCGGGGAGAGACATGCCAACTCCAGCTATCCCACCGGCGGCCCCTGAGCCCACCAGCAGCTCCCGGCGAGCCTTGATGCGCGGTGGAGGACTCGCACTCGCCGGGCTCGCCGGCGTCGCGGCAAGCGCGACCGCCGCCACTCCCGCGGCGGCCGCCGTGGTCGGCCCCTGGGAATACGTCGCTCCGGGCGGTTCGATCCAGGCCGCCATCACGGCGGGCGCGAAAGCGATCCAGCTCGGCCCAGGCCGCTACGACCTGGCCGCGCCGGTCGTTCCGAGCCGGGGATGCACCATCCGGGGCGTGGGGCGGCTGACGGAGCTCGTCGCACAGGCCGCGATGCCCGCCATGATCGCGATCGGCAACGGATCGGCCATCGACGGCGTCTACGTCGGCGACCTGGTGCTCGACTGCGCGACGAAGGCCGTCATCGGCATCGACGTCAACATCGTCGGCACGACCGGCAACTACAAGGGTGAGCCGGACTCGATGTGCCGCCTGGACAACCTTTGGGTGTACAGCCCGGTGCAGGACGGAATCAGCTACCGCGGCACCGACACCCAGGCCACCTCGACGAGCCGGGTCCGGGTACGCGGCGCCGGGCAGTACGGCTTCCGGGTCGAGGCTCCGGACAACTGGTGGACAGCGTGCGAGGCGACCACCAGGGACTCGACGGGGGCGAATGCCGGCTTCTACATCGGCGGCAGCGCGGCGAACAACTTCTTCCAGGCCTGCAAGGCCTGGTACACGCGCGGCTACGGCTGGCACGTCAAGTCCACCCGGAACAAGTTCGTGGCATGCGAGTCACAGGACACGCGGGCACACGGCTGGTACGTCGAATGGGACCGCAACACCTTCGTCGGCTGCGTAGCCGACACTGCGGCCATGTACGACGTGCAAGGCACGACCAACACCGCCGACGGTTTCTATGTCATCGGCGGCCTGGAGACGTCGATGGTCGGTTGTCAGGCCTTCGACCGCCGCCCGGGCGGCCACGCGGCCCAGCAACGATACGGGTTCAACGTGCCCGCCAGCATGGTCACCAGCGGCCGACTGGCGGCCGCGACCGGTTGGGACAACACCGCGGGGCTGATCTACCAGCGTTGATCGACTGCCTGCGCCAAGGGCGGCGGGCCCGGAGTTCGGGCCCGCCGCCGATCGGGTCAGATGCCGTAGAGGAAGTCCTCGTCGACCGGGCCGCTGCTGTTGGCGTTGCGCAGGTAGACGGTGTTGTTGCCGGGACGGCGCACGCCCGGGCTGTCCATGCCGTCGTTGTTCCAGTCGCCCGGCACCGCGACGTCACCTGACGGGCCGTGCCCGAAGATGAAGTTGTAGTCGAGGCTTCCGGCGTTGTTGGTCAGGTACCAGTTCGAGTTGCCGGGCCGGAACACCCCGACGGTGTCGATGTCGTCCTGGTTCCAGTCACCGGCGACCGGCTGGTCGCCCGAAGCGCCGTGACCGAAGATGAAAGTCTTGTCGAGACTGCCGGCGTTGTTGGTCAGGTACCAGGTCGAGTTGCCGGGCCGGAACACCCCGACGGTGTCGATCCCGTCCTTGTTCCAGTCACCGGCCACGGGCATGTCGCCCGACGGGCCATGGCCGAAGATGAACTTCTTGTCCAGGCTGGTGGTGCCGTTCGTCAGGTAGAACGTCGACTCGCTGGGCCGGAAAACGCCGACGGTGTCGAAGCCGTCGTTGTCCCAGTCGCCGGCGATCGGGATGTCACCGGAAGGGCCGTGGCCGAACTTGAAGATGGTGGTCGCGTCGCCGCTGTTGACGTCGCGCAGGTAGAACGTCGAGTTGCTCGGCCGGAACACGCCGATCGTGTCGGCACCGTCGTTGTTCCAGTCACCGGAGATCGGGATGTCCTCCGTGCGGACGTTCCGCCACTGGTCCACGGTCTCGCCGCGAAGCACGCTCAGCAGAGCCTTCTTGTTGTCGAGGCTCGTGACCTTGTCGCGGTCCTCGCTCAGGTGGATGTGCCACAGGTGCGAGTCGTCGGACGTCGCGGCTCGGCCGTAACGGAAGTCCCAACCTTCGACAGTGTCGTCGTTGTCCGCCTGACCGAAGAACTCCCGCCATCCGTCGAGCCGCGGGTCGTTCGAGTCCCGCGCGGATGCCAGCAGGCGGCTGGAGTACCGGGCGATGTTGCTGTTGTCGACCGCCAGGGTCCGCAACGGCATCGGCTCGTCCGAGTGCGCGTCGAAGGTGCCGGCGAAGCCCTGCGCTTCCGGGAAGGTCCAGTCGTACGCCGCGGCCTTGTCCGACGGGCCGCCCTGGTCCTCGGCGTCCCTGACGGAGTAGTTCGAGGACGAGTTGTTGGCCCGGGTGTTGTGGTAGCCCGGCTTGTTCGCGTAGATGCCGCCGTTCCGCGATCCAGGTTGGAGAGCGAGCAGCTGCTCCATGAGCCACCAGGACGCATCGGTGATCCGGGAGGGGTTCGGGTTGGCCGCGGCGTTCGCCGGGACCGGTGCGGTGAGGATGCCGGACAGCACCACCAGCGGTGCGAGCACGGCGAACGCGCGTCGCGACCGTGGCGTGCGACGCTTCGGCGTCGCCGTCGTTCTCGAGAAGGGGTGCATCGCTCTTCTTCTGTCGAGGGGGCAGGGACAGGGTCGCGAGCATTCCGATCACGCGACCGGCCAATGGGATCGCGAGAAACACCACCGCACCAGGCCGTTGAGGACGACGTTCGACCGGACGTTGCGGCCATCGGAAGGCGGGACACCGGCAGCAGCCGCACCGCCTACATGAGATAGACGTGGCGATCCGAGCCATGATCCGGTACACCTTTGGCCATGACACCGGCCCTGGAGATCGACGGACTGACCAAACGGTTCGGAGCCAAGCTCGCCGTCGATGCGATCGACCTGCGGGTCCCGCAGGGATCCTTCTTCGGGCTCGTCGGCCAGAACGGCGCCGGCAAGACGACGACGCTGTCGATGGCGGTCGGGCTGCTGCGTCCCGACAGCGGCCACGCCCGGATCTTCGGCGAAGACGTCTGGTCCGCGCCCGACCGGGCCAAGTCGTTGGTGGGTGTGCTGCCCGACGGTTTGGCGATGCCCGAGCGGCTGACCGGCCGCGAGGTGCTGACCTATCTCGGCCTGCTGCGCGGCCTGCCCCGCGACGTCGTGGTCGGGCGGGCCGACGAGCTGTTGTCGGTTCTCGAGCTCGACGGCGCCGACCGGACCCTGGTCGTCGAGTACTCGACCGGCATGCGCAAGAAGATCGGCCTGGCCACCGCACTGCTCCACGCGCCCCGGCTGCTGGTGCTCGACGAGCCGTTCGAGGCCGTCGACCCGGTGTCCGCCGCCACGATCAAGACGATTCTCCGCGGCTTCGTCGTCGGAGGCGGCTCGGTCGTGCTGTCCAGCCACGTGATGGCGCTCGTCGAGCAGCTCTGTGACCACGTGGCGGTGATCGACCAGGGCACGGTGGCCGCCGCCGGCACGCTCGACGAGGTGCGCGGCGGGCGTTCCCTCGAGGACACCTTCGTCGCGCTGGTCGGCGACGAGGACGGCGGCGTGAAGGAGCTGTCGTGGCTGTCGCGATGACGATGGCCGCGATGAAGGTCGCGGCGCTCCGGCACTCCCTGCGCGGAACTCGCGCCCAGCTCGCCGGCACCGGTGCGGTCCTCGGTGCGGTGCTCGCCGGCGGCACGATCTACCTCGCGCTGGGCGAGCTCGATCTGCTGGCCGCGGCGTACGCCGTGTGGTTGCTCGGTTGGCTCCTCGGCCCGGTCTTCATGGGCGGCGGCGACGAGACCCTGAGGCCGGAATACTTCACCCTGCTCGGCCTGCCTCCCCGCAGGTTGGCCACCGGCCTGCTGTTCGCCGCGTTCGTGGGCCTCGCGCCGCTCGTCAGCGTCGTCGCCCTGACCGGGCTGCTGACCGCCGGCGTCCGCCTCGGCGCCGGGAACGCGCTTGTCGCGGTGCCGGCGATGCTCCTGCAGCTCGCCGTGTTCGTCCTGCTGTCCAAAGTGGGCGTCGCACTGGTAGGGCTGGGCCTGCGCAGCCGGCTCGGCGCGATCGGGACGGGCCTGGTCAACGGAACCATCCTGGCCGGCCTGGGCCAGATCTGGGTCGTCTTCCTGGCCCTGGGCCAGACCGGCATCCCGACGGCGGTCGAATATCTGCCGTCCGGCTGGGGGCTGCTGGCGGTGCGCGGCGTGTGGTGGGCCATCCCTGCCCTCGTCGCCCTGGTGCTCGTGCTGCTGGCCACGTGGGCCGCGCTGCTGACCCGGCGGCTGGGTGCCAGCCGGGCGTCCGGCGGCGGCCGTCACCCGATCCGGGCCGCCTCGCCCGCGGGCGCGATCGTCGCCAAGGAGCTGCGGACCTGGTCACGTGACCTGGTGCGGAACTACCAACTCACCTTCGCGCTGGCGTACGGCGTCGGCTTCGCGGCCTGCCCGCTGCTGATCGGGTGGGACGGCATGCTCCCGTACGCGGGGCCGATCTTCATCGTGATGGCCGCCGGGCTGGCCGCCAACATGTACGGCACCGATGGCACCGCGCTCTGGCTCAGCCTGATGACACCGGGCGCCCACGACGTGCGCGGCCGGCAGCTGGCATGGCTCTCGGTGCACGCGCCGATCGCGGTGGTGCTGACCGTGGGTTGCACCGCGATCGCGGGTGGTCCGTGGCCGCTGGTCCTGGCGCTGCTGCCGGCTCTCCTGGGCGGCGCCGTGGGCCTCGTGCCGTTGATCTCCGTGTACAGCCTGGTGCCCGGCACCGACCCACACCGCCGGGCCAACAACCCGCTGCGCACCAGCGAGGACGACGGCGGGCTGACCGGTCAGGCGTACGCGGCCCTGGCCGGCGTGGTCGCCACCGGCGTGCCGGCTGCGCTGGCCGCTCACTGGTTCGGCTGGGCCGGGCCGGCGGTCGGCGTCGTGACCGGGGTGCTGAGCTACTGGGGTTTCGGCGCCCTGGCGGAGCGGCGGCTGCACAGCCACGGGCCGGAACTGCTCCACGAGATGCGCACGGGCCGCAAGGCGACGGGCTCGACGTCTGTCCAGACGCGCTTCGACCAGCTCCCCACCGGGCGCAAGGCGATCGCGTGGGTGTGCTTCGGACTCGGTGCGATCCCGCTGTTCCCGCAGGGCATCGTCGCAGCGGTCTTCGTCTCCAAGGGCCTGACACGGCAGTCGTGGTTCGTGGCGACCTATCTGTCACCGGGCCTGCGCTATCCCGTCGCGATCGGCTTCGTAGTGCTCGGGCTGGCGATGTACGCCCTCGGCACCTGGCTGGTCCTGCCGAAGGAGCGTCAGGGCAGCCTGCCGACGCCTCCCACCGAGGCGCTCTGAGGCGGGTTGTCCTCGAAGTTGCTCGGGTCGTCGGGGTCGGGGCGCCACTGGGGCACCCACACCACGCCCGGCTCGACGAGGTCGAGGCCGTCGAAGAAACGCAGGACCTCGTCACGCGTACGCGTGAACAGCTGGCTCGAGGTGTTGCGCCGGTAGAGGTCCTTGGCGTCTTCGAGCTGCGCCGAACGCTCTGGCATGCCCTCGACGGACCCGTGTGACAGCACGAGGTGGCTGCCGGACGGCAGGGCTTCGAGCAGCGTGCGGACGACGCCGGTCGCGACCTCGTCCTCGGGGACGAAGTGCAGCACCGCGCACAGCAGCAGGCCGACCGGCTTCTCGAAGTCGATGGTCTCCCGCACCTGCGGGTGCTCGAGGATCGCTCGTGGGTCGCGCAGGTCGGCGTTGATCGCCGTGGCGGTGGCGTTGTGGCGGAGCAGGTCGAGGCTCTCCGACACGGCGACCGGGTCGATGTCGACGTAGACCACGCGGGCGTCGGGCGTGACCTGCTGCACCACCTCGTGGACGTTGCCCTCGGTGGGGATGCCCGAACCGACGTCGAGGAACTGGGTCACTCCGGCGTCGGCGACGTGCCGCGACGCCCGGCGCAGGAAGGCCCGGTTGTCGCGAGCGGCCGCCCGCGCCATCGGGAACATCTCCATCATCTTCTGACCGGCCTGCTGGTCAGCCGGGAAGTTGAAGGTGCCGCCCAGGATGTAGTCGTAGATCCGGGCGGCCGTGGCCGGCTTCGAGCCACGATCGGGTGGAGCCTCGACCACGTCGCGTCCTCCGCTCGAGCTCGTCGAACCGCGTCGGCGTCCACTATGCACTAACGGTGCACCAATCCGCTGCCCCCGGGGGCGGTGTACGACGGGATGGCGGTCACGGCGGCACCCCTGGCCCAATCCTCGAACCCGCCGAGCAACGGGATCACCGGCCGCCGCGAGCTCCAGGCACTCGGCATAGGTGGAGACGGCTCGGTGAAGTGAGCAGGTCACGCCGGGTGTGCGAGAGTGGGTCATGCCCGACGGGAGCCATGTGCTGGCCGGAGACGCGTTGCTGGGAATGCTGGTCTCGTTCTGGCAACTGGTCATCGGAGTCTGCGTGGTGCTCGCGGTCGGCGCGGCCGCGTATCGGCTGGCTGCCCGCGGCCCGTCCCGAATGACGACGGCCATGCTGGTCACGGGGGCGGCGGTGGTCGGCATCGCGGTCCTGAGCTACCTCGCAGGCGGCTTCTGACCACGCACGTGTCTCGCCGCCCGGCGGAGGTCGTAGCCTGCTCCGAGGGCATCCAGGCCTCGTGTCGCGCCAGCATGGACCGCAGCCTCGGCCGCGGACAGGCCGGAACGCAGACAGCGAGGGCGGTGGTGGTCAGGCCACCCGGCCGCGGGCCAGCACCGCCGCCGTCGGCATCGCCAGCTGACCGTCGGCCTCCGTGAACGGCGTCGTGAGGCGGTTGAACTCCGAGCGCACCCGCGCGCGGGTCTCCGCGTCCTGGGCGGCCAGGACCGCCCCTGTGGCGCCGATCCCTGCCGCCGGGCCGTCCCACCAGGCTTCGGACGTGGTCTTGTGGACCCAGGAGATCTCCGCGCCCGCGACATCCGCGTAACCGCAGCGATGCAGCAAAGAGCTCAACCCCTCGACACTCCGCGCGAAATCATGGGCAGCGTCGACACGCGGCAGGTCCGGAGGCCGCGCCACCGCGGCAGCCGCGAAGATGTCCGTCCACAGGCGTTGCGCGACCGGCTGCGGATGTGGCCAGACTGTCACCGCGACCCGGCCACCGGGCCGCACCACCCGGCCGAGCTCGGCCACCGCCGCCAGCGGATCACCGACATGGTTGACCACGAAGTTGGCCACCGCCGCGTCAAAGGCGCCGGCCGCGAACGGCAGCGCAGGCAGCGCCGCCAGGTGGAAGGAAGCCGAAGGCACCCGGCACGCTGCCAGCGCGACCATGCTCGGCTCCGCGTCGACCGCGACCACCGACGCACCACGCGCGACTGCCAGCGACGCGACCGTCCCGGACCCGGTGCCGACGTCGAGCACCGTGGCCCCCGCGGACACCCCGGCCGCCGACAGCAACGCCGACGCCGGACCGGCGCACAGGGCCGCGAGGGTGTCCCGGTAGACCGACCCACGACCGGACCATTGGGCACGCTCGTGCTCGTCGAAGCGTGACCCCAACGATCAGCCGACGTCGAACGGGCGGTTGTTGGCCAGCGACGGCAACTCGCGCCTGATCCGGGCGAGCCGCGACAGGTCGAGGTCGGCCACGACCACGGTCACCTCGTCGGGCGCCTGCGCCACGACGGTCCCCCACGGGTCAATGATCATTGAGCGGCCGAAGCAGGAACGGCCCGGTTCGTGGTCGCCGATCTGACCGGCCGCCACCACGTAGCACTGGTTCTCGATCGCGCGGGCGCGTAGCAGGACTTCCCAGTGGTCGCGGCCCGTGTGCAGCATGAACGCCGCCGGGACCACCAGCACCTGGGCCGCCGACGACAGCGCCAGCGACTGATACAGGGCCGGGAACCGAAGGTCGTAGCAGATGGTCAGACCGAACGGCACGCCCTCGACCGTCGCGACCGACGTCGACGTGCCCGGCGCGATCGATGCCGACTCCAAATAAGAGACTTTGCCCGGAATATCTACATCGTAAAGGTGGATCTTCCGGTACGTCGCCGCCAGCGTCCCGGAACGGTCGAACAGCAGAGACGTGTTGTAGGAATGCGCCGGCGTCGGCCCGACCTCGTGGAACGACCCCGCGTGCACCCACATCCCGAGGTCCCGGGCGGTGGCCGCGAAGAACGACCCGTATTCGCCGTCGACCGGCTCAGGGGCCGGCATCCCCGACGACGGCCCGAGATAGTCGGTGTATTCCGGCAGCACGGCGATGTCGGCGCCGAGCGCGGCAGCCCGCTCCAGCAGGGAACGGGCCACCTTGAGATTGTCGGCGCGGTTGTCCCGCGCGTTGAGCTGGCAGACCGCGACGCGCACGGGAACCTAGGCCGACTTCTCCTCGCGGTCGCGCCGGCGACGGCCGGCGAACTCGCGAGGCACGATCGTCGGGTTGACGCGCTCCATGACCACCGCGCGGGTGATCAGGACGCGGGCGGCGTCGGGGTTGCTGGGCACCTCGTACATCACGGAGAGGAGGACCTCTTCGAGGATGGCCCGCAGGCCGCGGGCGCCGGTGCCGCGGAGCATGGCCTGGTCGGCGATGGCCTCCAGGGCCGCCGGGTCGAACTCGAGCTCGACCCCGTCGAGCTCGAAGAGCCGTTGGTATTGCCTCACCAGCGCGTTGCGCGGCTCGGTCAGGATCTTGACCAGCGCCTCGCGGTCGAGCGACCGGACGTTGGTGATCACCGGGAGCCGGCCGATGAACTCGGGGATCAGCCCGAACTTGAGCATGTCTTCGGGCATGACCTGGCTGAACACGTCATCGGTCGACCGCTCGGACACCGCGCGTAGTCGGGCGCCGAAGCCCGTGCCGCCCTGGCCGGTGCGGGACTCGATGATCCGGTCGAGCCCGGCGAACGCGCCACCGCAGATGAACAGCACGTTGGTGGTGTCGATCTGGATGAACTCCTGGTGCGGGTGCTTGCGACCGCCCTGGGGCGGCACGTTGGCGACCGTACCCTCGAGGATCTTGAGCAGTGCCTGCTGGACACCCTCGCCGGAGACGTCGCGGGTGATCGACGGGTTCTCCGACTTGCGCGCGATCTTGTCGACCTCGTCGATGTAGATGATGCCGGTCTCGGCGCGCTTGATGTCGTAGTCGGCCGCCTGGATCAGCTTGAGGAGGATGTTCTCGACATCCTCACCGACGTAGCCGGCCTCGGTCAGCGCGGTGGCGTCGGCGATCGCGAACGGCACGTTGAGCATGCGGGCCAGGGTCTGCGCGAGGTGCGTCTTGCCGCAGCCCGTGGGGCCGATGAGCATGATGTTGGACTTGGCGACCTCGACCTCGTTGCCCGACCCGGTGTGGGACTCGGCCTGGATCCGCTTGTAGTGGTTGTAGACCGCTACGGAGAGTGCTTTCTTCGCCTGGTCCTGACCCACCACGTAGCCGTTGAGGAACTGGTAGATCTCCATCGGCTTGGGAAGCTCTTCCCACTTCACCTCGCCGGACTCGGCCAGCTCCTCTTCGATGATCTCGTTGCAGAGGTCGATGCACTCGTCGCAGATGTAGACCCCTGGTCCCGCGATGAGCTTCTTGACCTGCTTCTGCGACTTGCCACAGAAGGAACACTTGAGTAGGTCGCCACCGTCGCCGATCCGTGCCACCTACGTTCTCCCTGCGCTCGTCGGCCGCGGCGGACCGCCTCCGGGGTTGTGTGCAAACTCGACGTTACCCGCTAGGGGCGTTATCTCCGACCCCCAAAATGGGTGTGTCAGGGAACGGCCACTGTAACCAAGCTGGCCGATCCCCGACACTCTGCCATCTCAGCTGGCGGCAGCGGCTGCCAGCAGGCCCTTCTTGCGGCTGGTGAGAATCGTGTCCACCAGGCCGTATTCCCGGGCCTCGTCGGCCGTCATGATCTTGTCACGGTCGACGTCGCGGGAAACCTGCTCCCGCGCCCGGCCCGAGTGCCGGGAGATGATCTCCTCCATCTGCGACCGCATGCGCAGGATCTCGCGCGCCTGGATCTCGATGTCGGAGCCCTGCCCGTAGCCGCCCTCGGTGGCCGGCTGGTGGATGATGATCCGCGAGTTGGGGAGCGCCATCCGCTTGCCCGGCGTGCCGGCGGCCAGCAGGACGGCCGCGGCCGAGGCCGCCTGACCCAGGCAGACCGTCTGGATGTCCGGACGGACGTACTGCATGGTGTCGTAGATCGCCGTCATCGCCGTGAACGAGCCACCGGGCGAGTTGATGTACATGATGATGTCGCGGTCCGGGTCGGTGCCCTCGAGCGTCAGCAACTGCGCCATCACGTCGTTGGCCGACGCGTCGTCGACCTGGACGCCGAGGAAGATGATCCGGTCCTCGAACAGCTTGTTGTACGGGTTCGACTCCTTGATCCCGTACGAGGTGCGCTCGACGAACGAGGGCAGCACGTAGCGGTTGTGCACCGGAGCGAACTGCGGAGGCAGCGTCAGATCAGTCATGGTTGGCCTCCTCAGCCCAGTGTCCCGGCGCCTTCCGGAACCTGGGCGGCTCCGGTGATCACCTTGTCGATGAATCCGTAGTCCTTGGCCTCGGCGGCCGTGAACCAGCGGTCGCGGTCGGAGTCGGCCTCGATCTGGTCCTGGCTCTGGCCGGTGTGGTGCGAGACCCGCTCCTGGAACATCCGCTTGGTGTAGAGCATCTGCTCGGCCTGGATCGCGATGTCGGACGCGGTGCCACCCATGCCGCCGGACGGCTGGTGCATCATGATCCGCGCGTGCGGCAGGGCGTAGCGCTTGCCCTTGGTGCCCGCGCAGAGCAGGAGCTGGCCCATCGACGCGGCCATGCCCATGGCGACCGTGGACACGTCGTTGTCGATGAACTGCATCGTGTCGTAGATCGCCATGCCGGAGTAGACCGAGCCACCCGGCGAGTTGATCCACAGGTTGATGTCACGGCCCGGGTCCTCCGCGGCCAGCAGCAACAGCTGTGCACAGATGCGGTTGGCCACCTGGTCGGTAACCTCACTGCCGAGGAAGATGATGCGTTCCTTGAGCAGCCGGTTGTAGACCGAGTCGTCGAGCCCGCCGGCGAGCTGGTCGCCGCGCGCCTCGTGCGCCCGGATGGGCGTCGCTGGAATATGCAGATCGGTCATGGCAGCCTCTCGCTCGTTTCCGTTCTACGCCCGACATTAACCGCAGACCTGTGCGCTGACTTCCCGCCCAAGAGCGTGTTCGCTCAGAGCGCAGGCGGGCGCATCAGTGGTTGTGCTCGGTGACCTCGCGCACCGCGTCCAGGCTGATCGGGTTGCCGGCGGTGTCAGTGATCTTGACCCGCTCCATCACCAGGGTGAGCGCCTTGCCCCGCCGCACGTCGCCGAACACCGCACCCGCGGCACCCGAGCGGACGAGCTGGTCGTAGTACTGCTGCGGCTGCATCCCGGCGCGCTGCGCACGGTGCATGATCTCGTGACCGAACTCGTCGTCGGAGACCTGCACGTCCTCGGCGTCGGCCAGGGTGTCGAGTACGAGCTGGATCTTGACGCCCTCGGTGGCCGCGTCGGTCAGCTCGGTGTCGATCTGCTCCTCGGTCTTGTCCTCGGCCGCGAGGTATTCCTCGAACGAGGCGCCGATCCGCTCGAGCTGGTCGGCCATCGCCTGCTTGCGGTGCTCGACCTCCTCCTTGACGACGCCCTCGGGCGCCGGCACCTCGGCGGCCGCCACGAGCTGCTCGAGCGCCTTGTCGCGGGCGGCGTAGATCTGCTCGGCCTGCTTGGCCTGGGTCACCCGCTTGCGCAGGTCCTCGCGGAGCTCGTCGAGGGTGTCGAACTCGCTGGCCAGCTGGGCGAACTCGTCGTCCAGCTCGGGCAGCTGCTTCTCCTTGACGGTGCGCACGGTGACCGCCACGTCGGCGTCGCGACCGGCGAAGTCACCGCCGACCAGCTGCGTGCTGAACGAGGTCTCGGCGTCGGCAGCCAGGCCGACCAGCACCTCGTCGAGGCCCGGGAGCAGCTGCTTGCTGCCGACCTCGTGGGAGATGTTGGTCGCGGAACCGCCCGGCACCTCTTCGCCGTCGACGGTGGCCTTCATGTCGATCTGCACGTAGTCGCCCTCGGCGGCGGGACGCTCGACCGTCTTCAGCGTCGCGAACCGCTCACGCAGCGCCTTGACCTGGTCGTCGATCTCGTTGTCGCCGATGGCCAGCTCGTCGACCGTGACCTCGATGGTCGACAGGTCGGGCAGGGTGATCTCCGGACGGACGTCGATCTCCGCGGTGAACTTCAGCGGCTCGCCGTCACCGAACTCGGTGATCTCCACCTCGGGGCGACCGAGCGTCTTGACCTCGTGCTCACGGACGGCGGCGACGATGTTCTCGGGGATCGCCTCCTGCACGGCCTCGTTGAGCACGGCGCCACGGCCGACCCGCTGGTCGATGACCGCGGACGGCACCTTGCCCTTGCGGAAACCGGGCACGGTCACCTGCTGGGCGATCTCCCGGTACGCCTTACGCAGGCTCGGCTCGAGCTCGACGAACGGCACCTCGATGGCGAGCCGCACCCGGGTCGGGCTCAGGGTCTCGACGGTGCTCTTCACAGGCGTACTCCTCGAAATGTCTTTTGGGGTGATCAGACCCGAGTGTAGGCGCGCTGGCGCCAACCCCCGCAGGCACCGGCCTCGGTGATCACAGTCGGGGTGGCGGGATTTGAACCCACGGCCCCTCGCTCCCAAAGCGAGTGCGCTACCAAGCTGCGCCACACCCCGTGGCGAACCGAAGTCTATGCGGTACCGGCGCACCGTCCGCGCCCGGCGTCCCATTCCCGCACGGTGGGTGACGGATAAACCGGACAAAGCATATTGCCCGGGTCCGCGACGGCCCAGACCGTCGCTCCCGCCGGGGACCGCTCGCTTCGCGTCGCTGCAAGCTCCGCGTCACTTGGGCGACCTTTTCTGCCGCGCACCCCGGTTAGGATGCGCGGAAATAGCCCGGGGAGGAGGCGGAGCCATGCGTATTTTGCTCGTCGAGGACGACCTGCGGGTGGCGTCCGTCATGAAGTCGATGCTGGTGCGCCGGGGCTACCAGGTCGAGCACGCGTCCACCGCCAAGGCCGCGGTCGAGGCCGCGCCCTGTGACCTCGTGCTGCTCGACCTCAGCCTGCCCGACGGCGACGGCATCGACGTGTGCCGGGCGTTGCGCACCCGCGACGACAACCTGGCGATCATCGCCGTGACCGCCCGCTCCGACGAGCGTGACAAGGTCAACGGCTTCCGGGTCGGCGCCGACGACTACGTGGTCAAGCCGTTCTCGATGGCCGAGCTCCAGCTCCGCATCGAGGCCCTGCTGCGCCGGGCCGCCCGCGGGGTGGCCGCGCGGCAGACCCGGGAGATCGGCCCGCTGCGGATCGACTTCACCGCACGCGAGGTCAGCGTCGACGCCAAACCGGTCGCGCTGACCCGCAAGGAGTTCGACATCCTGGCCTCGCTGGCCCGGCAGCCCGGCGTGGCGGTCACCCGCGAGCGGATCCTGCTCGACGTCTGGCAGACCACCTGGTCGGGCCGGCACACGCTGGAGGTGCACGTGGCCTCCCTGCGGGCCAAGCTCGGCCAGCCCGACCTGGTCCGCACCGTGCGCGGCGTCGGCTACCGGCTGCAGGCCGAGTGACGTGCGGCGCCGGCTCGTCACCACGTACCTGCTGCTGCTCTGTCTGGTGCTGCTGGCGCTGGAGGTGCCGCTGGCGCTGGTGATGAGCGGGCGCACCACCCAGGCGCTGCTGGCCGACCGGCTGGCCGACGCGACCCGGTTCGCGGCCCTGGCCGCACCGGCCATCCGCGGCGGCGACCTCACCCCCGTCGCGGCGGAGCTGGGTCGCTACCACGAGCTCTACGGGATCGACGTGATCGTCGTCGACCAGAACCGGCACGTGGTGAACGCGGCCGGGCCGCATCCCGGCCCTTTGGCGGACCCCGTCATCCGCGGCGCCCTCGCCGGCCGGCAGATGAGCTCGCCGACCAACGTCTGGCCCTGGCAGAAGAGCCAGCTCCTGGTCGCGGTGCCGATCTACGAGGGCGGCGCCGTGCTCGGGGGCATCCTGACCGTCTCGTCGACCGAGCGTGCCCGCGGCTCGATGCTGTTCGCGTGGGCCATGCTCGGCATCGTCGGCCTGGTCGCGCTCGTGGGCTCGCTGGTGGCCGCGGTCCGGCTCGCCCGCTGGGTGCTGCGGCCCGTCTTCTCGCTGGACACCGCCGTGCACGAGATCACCGCCGGCGACAGCACCGCGCGGGTGCCGCACGCCCTCGGACCACCCGAGCTGCGCCGGTTGACCACCAGCTTCAACGAGATGGCCGACACGGTCACCGACGCCCTGGAACGGCAGCGGCTGTTCGTCGCGCACGCCAGCCACCAGCTGCGCAACCCGCTGACGGTGCTGCGGCTGCGGGTCGAGGGCCTGGGCGACATGCTGCCGACCGAGGCGCGGCCCGAGCACCACCTGGCGCTGGAGGAGTCCGACCGGCTGGCCCGGGTGCTGGACAGCCTCCTGGCGCTGGCGCGCGCGGAGTGGGACGGCCGGCCGCCGGTCGTCGTCGACGCCGGCTCGCTCGTGGCCGCTCGGGTCGAGGCCTGGCTGCCGCTGGCGGCGCAGCGCGGCGTGACCCTGACGGCCTCGGTGCCTCCCTCCGCGGTCTTCGCGTCGGCGGCGGACACGGCCCTCGACCAGGCGCTCGACGCGTTGATCGACAACGGGCTCAAGTTCGCCGGGGCGGGCGGGCACGTGTCCGTGTCGGTCAGCACGCTGCCCGGCCGGGTCGTGGTCACGGTTCGCGACGACGGACCCGGGATGACCGCCGCGGAGTGCCGGCTGGCGACGCGGCGGTTCTGGCGGGCGCCCAACACGCAGAACGTCGACGGCGCGGGGCTCGGCCTGTCGATCGCCACGGTCCTGGTCGAGGCGTCGGGCGGGTCGCTGGTGCTGGCCCCGCTGTCACCGCACGGGCTGGAGGCGCGGGTGCGGCTACGGCTTCACGGAGCGGAAGTAGCGGGCGGCGCCCGGGTGTAACGGCACCGGCATCGTGCCGATCGCCGAGCGGACGTCGAACCGCTCCCCCGCCGGGTGCGCGCGGGCCAGCGCCTCGTGCCGCTCCATCAGCAGCCTCGTCAGGTCGTACGCGATGTCGTCCGGCATTTCCGTCGGCACCACGAGGAAGTTCGGCACCGCGAGGGTGCTGACCGCCGGCAGGTCGTAGACGGAGTCGTTCACCTCGCGCCGCACGTACACGGCTGAATGGGCCTTTCTCATCGGCTCGACCCATTTGCCGAGGTCGACGATTCGGATGCCCAGGCTGTTGTTGAGGTCCTCGATCGCCTGCACGGGAAGCCCGCCGGAGAAGAAGAAGGCGTCGATCCGCCCGTCCCGCAGCGCGGCGGCCGAGTCGTCGAGGTTCCACCGCTGCCGCTGGATCGCGTTCTGCAGGCCGGCGACCTCGAGCAGCCGGCCCACCGTGATCTCGGTCCCGGACCCGGCCGCACCGGTGCCGACCCTGCGGTCCTTGAGGTCCTCGAGCGTCTTGATCGTGGAGTTGGTGGGCACGACGAGGTGGAGCAGGTCCTCGTAGACGCGCGCCAGTGCCCTGACGCGCGGGTCGGGCGGCTCCGTGCCGGTGACCAGGATGTCGGCCTGGGTGAACCCGATCTCGGCGCCCCGGTTCTCGACCAGCCGCACGTTCTCGGCCGAAGCGGCCGTGACCAGCACCTCGGCGTCGGCGTCGGGCAGGTTGTCGTCGACGAGCTGGCCGAGCGCCCGCCCGAAGGCGTAGTAGACGGCGGTCTGGCTGCCGGTGGCGATCCGGATGTGGGTGACCGGCGGGTTGCCCTCCGCGTAGACCCCGGTGGCGACGAGCAGCAGCACCAGCACGGCCAACCCGGCCGTCTGCGCTCTGGTTCGTGTCCGCCTCCGCCTCCGCACGGAGCGCAAGTTTTCCTCAAGTCCGGGGCCGGCGCATCCCCCTGAAAGGCCGGACCGGCCACGCTGAACGCGGAGGCGATGACGATGGCCATTTTGTGGGACAGCACCGGGGAAGCGGCCATGCGCTCACTGCCCTCGATCTTCGAGGCGGCCTGCCTGATCCGGTGCACAGGGGTCGGTCGATCCCCCACCGGTGCGCGGCCGCCGAGCCACGACTTCGGACCTGGGCCCGGGCCGGCACCCGGACCCACGCCCGGCAGCGCCATCGGGACGCTGACACCAGGAGCGTCCTTCCTGTCGGGGGGCGACACGGCGCTGCCAGGCCCGGGCGCCGCGCCGGTTTCGGCCGGCGCGGCGCCGCGGGCCGGCCATGTCCTGGCGGAGTTCAACCAACCGGAAGCCGCGGAGCGGCTGTCGCGGCTGCTTTCGGACCTGGGTGTCTCCGCGACCTGGGCAACCCTGGTGGGCGGCGGCCGGCGGCAGTACTTCGTGCACCGGGTGACGATCCCCGGGGCGTCTTGGATGCAGACGGTGGGCCAGCTGGGCTTGGGATGGCGGCAGGGCCGACACTTCCTGCTCCGGACTGATCCGGTGGGGGCGTCGTCACCGCACAACGCACGGCGGGAGGCGCTGGCCCGGCGGGCGTGGCAGGCAGCGTCGCTGGCTGCCGGCCGTCAGCGACGGGGCGACCTGTTCGGGGTGCGGCTGGCCGACCAGGAGATGGCAGCGGTGCTGGTCCGCAGCGCGCGGCTGCTGGGCGGCACGGCGTCGATCCGGTCGCGGCCCGGGTGCCTTCAGGTCTCGGTGACGTCGGTAACGTCGCAAGCCGCGTTGCTGGAGATCACCACACCCCCACTCCGCGTGGCGTCGTGAGGTAGCCAGTATCCTGTCGGAGGTATCCGCGCGGGCGTAGCTCAATGGCAGAGCTTCAGTCTTCCAAACTGACGGTGCGGGTTCGATTCCCGTCGCCCGCTCCATATCTCTTGACCTCCGGTCATGAGATATGGAGCCATTCCGATTCCGGGGCCGAGCCCCGGACACCCCACGGTCCGGTGGTTGCGGTCCTCGATAGCCGGCCGTTTCTTTGATCCGCTTGTCCATGACATGGGCGATCTCTCGGTCGCGTTCGCTGGCGGCGTGCTGGCCGCCGAAGGTTGCGCGCGTGCTCGACTGGCAGAAACGGGTCATCATTTCTTTGGTGTTCGCGCCGGCCGCGACGGCGATCTCGACGACTGTGCGCCGGCGGGTACAGGTCACGGCCGCCACACCTCCCGCGCGAGCGTGGCCTTGCACCGGGTGCAAGCGTTGGTGTGGATGTCGAAGCGACGCGGCTTGTGCCAGCGGCGGCAACGCGGACAGCGGATCTCGACGACAGTCGCCGAGGCCGCGCCGACGACGATCACGGTCGAGTCGGCCACGGCGCGGCAGAACGCGACGACACGCATCACGACCACCCCGCACACGGCAGGCATAGGGATTCGGCCGGGCCAGCGGGGAACAGCCGGCCGCAGCCGACGCACTCACGCCACAGAACCCGGGAAACGCGGGCAGCACGGACTAACGCGGCCATGGTCAGCCCTCCCCTTCTGGCGAATGTGGTTGATGACGCCGGGTCGGGGGTTCGGCTTAACCTCCCGTCCCCGACGGTCTACTGCGCGGAGGTGATGGCGGTGACCTACGAGGCGATGGGGCTGCTGCAAGGCGGTCGCAAGCCCAACTGGTGTGACCCGGGGCGCTTCTGGAGCGGGGACGAGCTCGAGCTGGAGAGCAACGCGAAGCTGGGCGAGGAGATCGCGGTCGACATCCCGCCCGACGACGTCGGCCGATGACGAGGATTCCGGGCGTCTAGGTGTTCTGTGGCGATCCTCGCCGGCCTCTGTGACGAGGCCGGCTAAGGTCTTGTGACCGTCCAAGTTCTTTCAGCGGGTGAGGACGAAGGCGATGGCGGCCATGATGCCGCTGAACACGACGAGCCCGATCAGTGCGATCGACCAGACCGCGCGGGTCAGTGCCTCGATCGCCATTCCGATGTCTCGAACGATGCTCGGAATCTGCGTGGCCACGAAGCCGGCGACGATGACAGCGAGTCCGAAGAGGATGTCGTCGCCCGACGCGCCTCTTGAGCAACCGCCGAGCGAGAACAGAAGGCCCGTCGCGATGGCGATGGCCAGGATGCGGCGCTGCGGGCGGTCGCCCCGGGCGGCTGATTGGGGTGTGTTCATGGCCTGATCCCCTCTTCAAGGAAGTACTATGAACTTCTTTGAAGTTTGCGCCACGACCGAGTTTGAAGCAACGAGCTGGTCTCGCGTGATGCGAACAACAAGGACCGATATCAGTTATTCGCAAGGCCTCCCGCAGGCATGGTCCGGTGCCTTACAATCTCTGCGGTCGCGTTCAATGAAATTCACTCGTCGGAAGGTGAAGGGTCTTGAACCCGGAGCAGCCGAACCGCGGGCTCGCAAAGCAGCTCCGTGCGCTTCGCGAACGCCACTGGCCCGACCTGAAGGTCACCCAGCGCCACTTGGCCGAGGCGTTCGGCAGCGAGGGCAAGCCGCTGAGTGTTTCCCTGATCTCCGGTTGGGAGTCGCCCGACAGTGCGGTTATGCCGCCGCCGCAGCGGATGGCCGCTTACGCCACCTTCTTCGCCACCAGGCGTTCTGTCGAGGGCCGTCACGCCCGGTTGATCCCCGACGACGAGTTGACCGACGAGGAGCGCGCCGCTCGCGACGAGCTGCATGAAATGCTCCTTCAGTTGCGTTTTCCCGATGACAGGTCCGGCGCGTCCGGCGATCCGCGTCGCCTGCGGCTGGCGGGCTCCACCGACGAGATCGGTGGCGGGCTCTGGCACTTCGCCGATGAGAAGCCGGTCATCATCGCCGTCGCGCCAGCACCGCGCGAGCACCGCAGCAGGATCCCTTACGCCGATCCGGCAAAGCCCGACTACGTCCGCGCCTACAGCTGGACCGACCTCGACGCGCTTGTCGAGGTCCACGGCCACGTTCGCGCGGTGAACCCGACCGTCGAGGTCCACATCCGGACGGCCGACGATCTCGAAGAAGACGACTACACCGGCCATCTTGTGCTGCTCGGTGGCGTCGACTGGAATCCTGCCTTCCGGGACATGACCCGCCGCCTGATCCTCCCGGTCCGGCAGTTACATCGGGAGACCGATGAAGATCTCGGCGGGTTCGACGTATCAGACGCCCGCCACGAGCCGGTCGTCGCGCGAGAGGGTGCCACCGTCACCTTGCTCGAGGACGTCGCGTTGTTCTACCGAGGACGCAATCCCTACAACCGCCTGCGAACGGTGACCATCTGCAGCGGCAGTTTCGGCCGGGGCACCTACGGGGCGGTGCGTGCGCTGACCGATGCCCGGTTCCGGGATCGTAACGAGGAATTTCTAGCAGAACGGTTCCCGGGGAGTTCGTCTTACGGCATTCTTACCCGGGTGACCATCGCAGGTAAGGGCGAGGCGTTGACGCCCGACTGGACCGATCCGGGTCAACGGCTCCACGAATGGCTCGACGGCGATGACTGACCGCCCGACCGCACACATCGGCAACCACAGTGGACTCCTCCGTCAGGTTCCACCGCGGCGCACGGACCAGGGCGGGGTCGACGCCATCGTGGTGCCCAGCGCGCGCACCGCTCCTTACCTGCGTGAGGCGGCCGGGCTCGCCATGGAACTCAACTGCACTCTTCTTGTGTTGTGCAGCAAGCGCGCCGAGCGGGCGAAGGTGCTGCGCGACATCGAAGACCACGCCATCGTCGCCGACGTGATCGCGGTCGACATGCCGCCGTGGATGTCGTCGTTACCGTCGTTCAGGGCCTCGGAGCTCTTGCGCGACACGCCGTTCTGGCCGCGCACCGACGTGAGCCTCAAGCGCAACCTGGCTCTGCTGCTGGCCCGTGCGGTGGGGTGGGAGCGGACCGTGTTCCTCGACGACGATATCCGGGTCGACGACCCCACCGATCTGCGCCGTGCGGCGGCCCTGCTCGACACCCATGATGCCGTGGGGCTTGAGATCGTCGGCTGTCTCGACAACTCCGTCGTCTGCCACGCGATCCGCGATACAGGCGGCGACCAAGGTAGCTTTCTCGGCGCCGGCGCTCTGGCCGTGGCCACCGGTCGCGTCGACGGGTTCTTTCCCGAGGTCTACAACGAAGACTGGTTCTTTCTGCTCAAAGGCGACGACGGCCTCCGGCCGGTCGCGCGGATGGGCACGGCGACGCAATACGACTACGACCCCTATGCCAATCCCGAACGGGCCCGCCGCGAGGAGTTCGGCGACGTGTTGGCCGAGGGGTTGTTCGCACTGCTCGACCAAGGCGGCCGGATGCACGACGCCGACCGCGCCTACTGGAAGGACTTTCTCGCCGCGCGACGCCGCCTGATCAACGGCCTTCTCGGCGACGCGCGTGGCTCCGACCGGCGCGACCGTGACCGGATCGTCGCGTCGCTCACGGCGGCATTGGGCCGATCGCTGCTGATCGCGCCCGAGCTCTGCGTCGCCTTCCTGGCTGCTTGGGAGGACGACAAGAACGGTTGGTCCGAGCGCTGGAGGGCCGTCGACGGGCCGATCTCAGCGGAGGAGGCGATCGGTCGCTTCGGGCTGACCAAGAGGACGACCATCCGCTTCAATCGCACCGGAGAGATGCCGCGCGAACCCCACTTGCGCACGGCCCGCCGCCGTTTGAACACGCCGGCTCACCGCACGGTGCGCCTCCCCAACTCCGGCGCGAGCAGGACCACGCCGATGGCCAGCGCCGGGACCATCACGACGAGCGCCGTCCTGAACCCCGCCCAGTGGCCGAGTAACCCAATGGTCGGCGGGCCGGCCAACCCCGAGGCATAGCCCACCAGCGTCATCCGCGACACCACCGCTTGCATGTCGCCCATGCGACCGCTGGCGCTCAGCGCCGCCGGGAAGATCACTGAGATGCCGAAGCCCCAACAGAGTGCGCCGGCATAGCCGGCGGCGAGCTGTTCCGAAAGCACGGCCAAAAGCGCGCCACCCGCGGCGAGACCTACACCGAGGCGTACGGTCTGCGTCGGGCCGATCCACCGCTTGGTCCCGTTGGCTAGAAAGCGCCCCGCTGCCATGGCTGCGACGAAAAGCGCATAGCCCAGTGCCGCGTCAACCTGCGAGAGCTGGCGTACATCGCGCAGATAGACGGCGAGCCAGTCGCTGGCCATGCCCTCCAGCACCGCTCCCATGAGGATCAACGCGCCGAGCACCAGCAGCCGGTGGCGAGTCACGTCGGTGCGGTCGTCGGCGAGAATGACTTCGCCGGGCACTTTCACGGAGCCGGCCAGGCACATGATCAGGGCGACGCCCGCGGCCGTGCTGAAATGGACGGTCAAGGGCACGCCCACCGCGGCGGCGACGACGCCGGAAACGGCCGCGCCGACAGTGCCCACGCTCCACCAGCCGTGGAAGCGATACATCCAGTCGCGGCCGGCCCGGGCCTGTGCCGTCGTGCCAAGGACGTTCATGGCCGTGTCCCAGGCGCCGGCGGCCAGCCCGAATACGAAGAGGACGCTGGCCAACTGGACGGCCGTCGCCACCTGGGAAATGGCGATCAGGGCAACACTCGCGAAGCATGCCGCGAGGCGCAGGACGTTGCCGCTGTCGAACGACAATCGGCCCTGGCTGGCGGCGACCATCGGCAGCAGCGTGCCGACACCGAGCACGAACAGCGCCAGGCCCAGACCCGCGGTGCCTGTGTCGAGCCTGTCCCACAGGGTCGGCAACCGGGAGATCCACGATGCCTGCACAACCCCGCTGGCCGCGAACATCAGCGCCACGCCCCGACGTTCGCGCCGCTCGTCGCGTCCCACCCCCACCTCGGTCAGGCAAGCCGGCCGGCGACGCTGCCCGTTAAGCCGGTGAAGTGGGTTTCATGATATCGGCCGTCGGTGGGAAGGCTCCGCGGCCGCCACCCCGCGCTGTCCCTCGGCCCCGTCGTCGGGGTCGCCGAACCCGGCGGAGAAGACCGGAAGGCCCTGCCAGACCGCACCGGGGTCTTCCTGAAGCCGGAGCACCGCGGCACGGGTGTGATCGGGCGCCTGTTCGACGGGACAGTGGGTTGGATGCGTCAGCGGAACCTTACGAGGGTGCGCCTCTACGTGCACGCGGACAACGTCCGCGCGCGACGCGCCTACGAGAAGGTCGGGTTCACGTCCACTGGGAGGGAGTGCCACGGATCGCTGGGGCCTGAGATCGAGATGGCGCGAGCTCTCTGATCCCGGAACCCGCGCCGGACGACCACGGTCGCCGAGGGCTCCTCGATCAGCGAGCCGACGGCCGCTCCGCTAGCTCGGGGCAGGGGGCCACGCCATCCTCTGGCCGCCGAACAGGACGAGCACGGCGGACGCGGTCGCCAGGAGCATCGCCAGGAAGGCGAGTCTGTGTGTCCGCGGGCGCGATGAGGACCAGGCCTGCCCGGAGCCGGGAGGTGGGGGTCCCGTGACGCAGTGCCGCGGCCGCGAGGCCGGCGCCGCACAGGAGGACGACACAAACGACCAGCAAGGGCGTCGAAACGGCAGCGCCTACGATTGTCGTCGGTTGCCCGTCCGAGACGCCCCTGGACGAAGGCATCAGGGCTGTGACCGCCAAGGCCACAGCCGCGACGGTGGTGACGACCTGCGCCCCCAACAGCCACGCGCGAATCCTTCTCGGCAGATTTGTCCGCACCGGGCGGAACCTAGCCCAAACTGGGCGCGGTGGCTGACCCCAGCGGCTACGCGGACCGCCAACCGGCGGCCCACACTGCCACACCACTGCTGTGCCGGAGCAGAGCGGAAGAGCTGCGGCCCGGTTCGCGCACAGCGAGGGTCGGCGCGCCGGTCGGCAGCCTGGCTCAGGTGTCCTCGGAGGCAGGGATCGCGGGATCGGGAGTCTTGTCGTGGGGCGCGGGCTGAGGGTGGCCGAACTCTTCGATGTCGCTCGTCCCCTGGTGAATCAGTGCCATCGCGGCGGAGCGGGACGTCACCCGTCGCCGATGTGGACGGGCGCTGTCATGGTCGTAGGTCTCGACGTGGACGAGACCACGTGGGCGATGACCAGCCAGCGGCCTGTCACCGTTTGGTAGGGCCAAATGACCGCCGTGGCGAGGAGTGCGGCGAGCCAGTTGAGTAGGTGGGCGATAACCAGGACCGCCAGGATGGCCAGGACGATGATCTCGAAGGGTCCGCCGTCTCCGCCGTCCGGCGCGGGCAGCCGGGGACGCCAGGCAAGGCGGCGGCCCAGGCGCCATACGAGGAGTTGGCCGAACTTGTTCCTCCCCTGCTTAAGCACGGTGTGAACTTAGCCGTCGCCGATCGTGGCGAGGAGTGGGTTGCCGCGGTCACATTCGAGCGGGTTCGTCCGGCGGGTCGACGTCGAGCCGCAGGGTGCTGCCGTACGCCGCCGACGGGCTCTGGTCCGCGGGAGGCTCGGGGTGGTCGTCGCCGGTTCGGACGGTGACCGCCCGGTAGGCATAGCCGTCCTGCTCCGCCGGTTCGAAGTCGAACGAGACGTGCTGGCCCGGGTGCAGCGTGCGGTAGCCCGTCATGCGGACGCTGCTGAAGTGAGCCCAGCATCCGCCAGGGGTGGAGGCGGAGTCGATGACGCCCCACCCCTCGTCGCTGTGCCATTCCCGGACGATGCCCACCGTGTCCACGGCATCAGTATCGCGGTCAGGCGAGCCGTTCCGAGAACTCGACCAGGCGGTTGGCGAAACCCCATTCGTTGTCGTACCAGCCGAAGACCTTGACCTGGTTGCCGACGGCCTCCGTGAGCGGGGCGTCGAAGATCGACGAGTAGGGGTTGCCCACGATGTCCGCCGAGACCAGCGGCGCTTCCGAGTACTGGAGGTAATGCCGCAGTCGCGGGGAGGCGGCCGCCTCGCGGAAGGCCGCGTTCACCTCGTCGACGCTCGCGCCGCGCCGCAGGACCACCGTGAGGTCGGTGATCGAGCCCACCGGGACCGGTACGCGCAGTGCGGCACCGGTGAGCCGGCCGTCGAGCTCCGGGATGACCTTGCCGATCGCGTTCGCCGCGCCCGACGACGTCGGGATGGTCGACACCGCGGCGGCACGGGCGCGGCGCAGGTCGGAGTGCGGGGCGTCGTGCAGCCGCTGGTCACCCGTGTACGCGTGGATCGTCGTCATCAGGCCGGACTCGATGCCGAACGCGTCGTTGAGCACCTTCGCCAGCGGCGCGAGCGAGTTCGTGGTGCACGAGCCGTTGGAGAAGACGTCGTGGCTGTCCGGGTCGAGCGTGTCGTCGTTCACCCCGAGCACGTAGGTGGGTACGTCACCCTTGGCCGGCGCCGAGATGAGGACCTTCCGCGCGCCGCCCCGCAGGTGTCCCGCAGCCGTGACCGCGTTCGTGAAGTGGCCGGTCGACTCGATGACGACGTCGGCGCCCACGTCACCCCACGGGATGCCGGCCGGGTCGGACTGCCCGAAGACCCGCATGCTGTTGCCGGCGACGGTGATCGTGTCGCCGTCCACGGCGACGCCGTCGAGGTGGCCGGAGACCGAGTCCCACTCGAGCAGGGTGGCCAGCGTGCGGGCGTCGGTGAGGTCGTTGACAGCGACCACCCGCACGTCGGCGTTGTTCGCCAGGGCCGCGCGCAGGTAGCTGCGCCCGATGCGGCCGAACCCGTTGATGCCGATGCGTACCGTCATGGCGTTCAGTTCCTCTTCTTCTTGTCAGGCGCGGGCGCGGCCGCCCGGAGCAGGTCGAGGACGCCGGCGCGGGCGTCCTCGAACGGTCCCGGGTCCTGCTGCGCGATCGCGATCACGTAGCCGCCCTGCAACACGGCCATCAGGGTGTGGGCGAGGCGCTCGGCGTCGAGGTCGGCCCGCAGCTCGCCGGCGGCGACCGCCTCGCTCAGCACCTTGACCCAGCTGACGTGGACCTGGGCGAACGCGCTCGCCACCGGGGCGAGCAGCACGGGGTCCTCGCGGACCTGAGGGTCCTGCGTCATCCGGCCGACCTTGCAACCCTTGAGCGCGTCGCGGGGACGCATCAGGTAGGCCTCGATCCGGGCCATCGGGTCGCCGGGACCGTCCAGTTCGGACGCGGCCGGCAGCAGGTCGGCGACGTTGCGCTCGAGGGCCGCCAACGCCAGGTCGCGCTTGGCCGGGAAGTGGTGGTACATGCTGCCCTGGCCGACCCCGGACCGTTCGCGCACGTCACGCGGGCTCGTATCGGCGTAGCCCCGCTCCCACATGAGCTCGCTCATCGTCTCGACCAACAGTTCTCGCGAGTCCATGCGGCCAGTCTGTACATACCAGTAGGTACAGCGCAACACCCACGCGCTCACGACGTGACGCAGCACACCGGTCAGGCGTACGCGCCGCGGTACTCGATCGCCGCCGTCGGTGGGGCCGTGGCGCGCTTGCGGACGAAGTTGGCCACCGCCGACTGGAACTCCGGGCTCGCGAAGTCCCGGTCGATCCGGGCGAGCTCCCGTGCCTGCGTGGCCGCCAGCTCGGCCTCCGTCGGCAGAGGCCGCCACCGTGCCCGCCCCGCTCGCTTGCCCACGTCCCGGTGGTTCACCGCGAGCTCGTGCACCCACTCCGTCAGGTCGTCGCCGGCCAGGCCGTCGGGTGCCAGGTAGTCGACCAGGCCCTGCCGGTGCGCCTGGTAGGCGCTGAGCGGGAGGCAGTCGAGCAGCAGGTCGGCCCGGGACTGCTCGTCGGGCAGGCGCGCCGGCAGCGTCAGCGTGTGGAACTCCGAACCGGTCAGGCCGCCCATGCCCACGTAGTGGTAGTTGAAGGTCCGGCCCGGCACCGCGACCACCACGTCCGCGCACAGCGACAGGAACGCGCCCCCGGCGCCGGCGTCGCCGTCCAGGAGCGCGATGACCGAGACGCCGTCGCGCCGGGCCTGGAACATCGCCAGGGCCACTTCGTTGATCGCGCGGATGTTGGCCTGGGCCTCGGGCACGAGGCCGGCGCGGGAGGCGTACACGTGGTTGAGGTTGATGCCGTTGCCGAACGGGCCGCCGCCCCCGCCGCGCAGCACGATCTGGTCGACGTCGGTGCGGCGCGCCGCGGCGGTGATGCTGCTGGCGACCGCGTGGCAGAAACCCGTCGACCAGGCTCCGTTGTACGCGGCCGCGGTGATCACGGCGACCGGACCGCGGCGGCGGGTGACGACCGGACGGTACGACGCCGGGTCGCCCTGCCACGCCGGCAGGTAGCCGAGGACGTCGCGAAGCCACCAGGCCGCCGGCTGTTTGAAGTCGGTCTTGACGTGGCCGATCCAGACGCTGTCGCGCCGGCCGTCGCCGCGCACCGGGCCGGTCGCGACCTGGATGGCGCTGTCCGCGAGCCAGCCGACGACCTCGCCCTGGTCGCCCCGGCACGGGCCGGCGGGGTGCGCGTCGAAGACGTGGACCGGATGCCCGAGCAGCGCCGTGCGGACGCCGGGGGCGCCGTCGCGGGCCGCCACCCGCCAGACGACCTCCTCGGCGGGCAGCGACCAGTCGACGGTGCAGTCGTCCTGCCGGAGCACGTCGTTCCAGCGGCCGAGGACGTCCGAGTGCTCGTAGTCGAGGGGCCGCGGGTCCGGCGGCGGGTCGGCCACGACCCGCTCGAGCCCGGCCAACATGGCGGCCCGATTCTGGTACGCGTAAATCCAGCTCTTCGTGGCCGGCCCGGCCGGATAGCGGAAGGTGCTGGTGTGCACGATGTCGCCGGTGTCCCAGCCGGCCGCGGCGAGCAGCAGGGTCGTGCCGCCGAACGGCTCGCGGCGGCACCGTCCCCAGTCGATCGACGAGGCGCCGCGGTCGCCGAGCCGGCCCGGGTGGTTGATGACGACGCGGCCGAGCAGCTCGTCCGGCACCCGGGTGGTCAGCGTGGGCGCGAAGACGAGGTCCGGCCCGTACCACCGGTGTGCCTCGACCATGGCCTCCGGCGAGCCGACCGGCTGGAACGCGGTCTGGATCCCGCGGTCCCGCAGCCAGCAGTAGGCGGCCATCGTGGCACCGCCGAACCCGTTGGACAGCAACAGCACCCGTTGTATGCGACGTGAGACCACGGCAATACTCCCAATCCGGTCATCCAGTCCAACGACCGAGTCGGCCTCACCGCCGCGGAGAAACCATTCCGACCATGAATCGCGCACGAGCCCGATTAACGCGCGCCCCTGCTCGACGGCGACGGACGAAATGTCAGCCGAATCCACCTGCGGGCGGCGGGATCGGCGAGAAGATGGGTTGTGGATCTGGGTCTGAACGGAAAGACAGCGGTGGTCACCGGGGCCGGCAAAGGCATCGGGCTCGCCATCACCCGCACGCTCGCCCGCGAAGGCGTACGCGTGATAGCCGGTTCACGCACGATCACCCCCGAGCTGAGCGAGCTCGAGGGAGTCCGCCCGATCGCGCTCGACCTCGCGACGCCCGACGGGCCGGTGCGGCTCCTCGCCGAGGCGGAGCAGCAGGGCGGCGCCGACATCCTCGTCAACAACGTCGGTGCGACCCGGCCGCGCCCGGACGGCTTCGCCTCGATCACCGACGACGACTGGCTCCAGACCATCACGATCAACTTCCTGACGGCGGTACGTGCGACGCGCGCGGCGTTGCCGCAACTGCTGGAGCGGCGCGGGGTGGTCGTCACGGTGTGCTCGGTCAACGCGACCTTGCCCGACCCGCTGGTCATGGACTACAGCGCGGCCAAGGCGGCCCTGCTCAACTTCTCCAAGGCCCTGTCGAAGGAGGTCGGTCCACGCGGCGTGCGGGTCAACACGGTCAGCCCCGGCCCGGTGGAGACCGACCTCTGGCTGGGCGAGCACGGCATGGCCCAGACCATGGGCGCGGCGACGGGAGCCAACCCGGGCGACGTCAAGGACGCGGCGGCCGGCCAGTCGGCGACGAACCGCTTCACCCACCCGCAGGAGGTGGCGGACCTGGTGGTCTTCCTGGCCAGCGCCCTACCGGGCAACGTCACAGGCACAGACCACATCATCGACGGCGGCCTGACGACGTCGCTCTAGTGGACAGCGATTAGTAACCAACTGACCTGTCGCGTGAGCACCCGCGGGCTCGATCCTCGGGTCCGGAGGTGCACAGTGTCCAGAATCCTCGTTCTCGGCGCCGGCCTGTGTGGGCTGTCGACCGCGATGCTGCTCGCCCGCGACGGTCACCACGTCACCGTGCTCGAGCGCGACCCCGCCGAACCACCACCCGTCGCGGACGCCTGGGAGGCGTGGCAGCGGCCCGGTGTCAACCAGTTCCGGCTGCCGCATCTGATGGCGGCCCGTTGGCGGGTCGAGATGGCCCGCGAGCTGCCGCACGTGCTCGACGACCTGGTCGCCGTCGGCGGGCTCCGGACCAACCTGCTCGGGCTGCTGCCGTCGGCCCAGCGCGGCGACTGGCGGTCCGGCGACGAGATCTTCGAGACCGTCACCGCCCGCCGGCCGGTCCTGGAAGCCGTGATGGCCGGGGCCGCCGCGGCCACGCCGGACGTCACGATCCGGCGGGGCATCACCGTCAGCGGGCTGCTCACCGAGGGGACGCGCGTCACGGGCGTGCTCGCCGAAGGCGGCCACACGCTGCGGGCCGACCTGGTCGTCGACTGCGGTGGTCGCCGTTCGGCGGTCGCGTCGTGGCTGGTCGCCGCCGGTGCCCGGCCCCCCGCCGAGGAGCGGGCCGACTGTGGCTTCGTCTACTACGGCCGGCATTTCAGGGGCGCGATGCCCGAGGGGCGCACGAACGTCGTGCAACGGCACGAGTCGGCGTCGATCCTGACGCTGCCGGGCGACAACGGCACATGGAGCGTCGCCGTGATCACCAGCGCCCGCGACCGGGTGATGCGCGGCCTGCGTGAGCCGGCGCGCTGGGATGCCGCGGTGGCCCTGTACCCGTTGGCCGCTCATTGGTGTGACGGCGAACCGACCCCTGGCGTCGACGTGATGGCCGGCATCGAGGACCGCCACCGCTCGTTCGTCGTCGACGGCGAGCCGGTCGCGACCGGCGTCGTCGCGGTCGGCGACGCGTGGGCGTGCACGAACCCCTCGCTGGGGCGCGGTGCCGCGATCGGCCTGCTGCACGCCATCGGGCTGCGTGACGTACTGCGCGACACCGACGCGGGCGAGCACGAGAAGCTGGTCCGGGGCTTCCACGACTGGACGATGGCCAACGTGGAGCCGCTCTATCGAGGCACCCTGTGGTTCGACGCCCACCGCCTGGCCGAACTCGACGCCGACGCGGAGGGCGTGCCGTACCGGCCGGGCGACCCGAGGTGGGCGTTCGGCCTGGCCACGTTCGCCGCGAGCCTGGGTGACGAGGAGGTCGCCCGCGCGTACCAGTCGCTGAGCTCGTTGTTGAGCACGCCCGACGACCTGCGCGCCCGGCCCGGACTGCCCGAGAAGATCATGAAGCTCGGTGCCGGCGCGCCGAACTATCCGCTGCCCGGCCCGGGGCGCCGGGAGCTGCTGGCCGCCATCGGGGGCTGAAGGCGCACATCGCCGATCTCGACCGTCCACAGCAGATCGGTGAGGTGTTCGAGCGCCCGGGCCAGATAACGGCGGTACGTGCTCAGCGGCAGGTCCAGGACCTGCGCGGCCGCCTCCTGGGTCGGCGCGGGGCGCAGGTAGGTGCGGTGCAGGACGGCCCGCAGCTGCTCGCCCTTGGGCTCGTCGGCGAGCCGGGCGACGGCGGCCTCGATCGTGGCGCGCAGTTGCGCCGCGGTCGGCCCCTCGGGCGTGGACGCCAGCGCGGAGCCCATCAGCGGGCTGGCGGCGAGCTGGTCAGGGCGGTGCAGCACCGGCAGCAGCGCCTTGACCGCCGAGCCGAACCGGTCGCGGCCCATCGGCGGTGGGCGCAGCAGCGCGGCCGGGGGTGGGCCGGTCTCCCCCGAGTGCCCGCGTTCCCGCATGAGGTCGAGCCAGCCGTCGACGGGGAGGCGCCGCCAGTCGATGCCGAAGCCGACGCGCCGCTGCCCGTCCACCTCGACAGAGACCAGCGGCGCGAACGCGACGTGCTCGAATCGGGGCGCCCAGAACTCCGGGTCCGAGGTGACCCCGACCGACCAGGCGAGCGGCCGGGTCAACCACTCGATCACGCTGGAGACCGGTGCGGCGAGCACGGCGTAGGGGTCGCGTTCGTACTCCCGCGCGCCCGCGACGACCCGCACGATGTTGACCAGCTCACCGGGCCGCGTCGGGCCGTGCCGCGCGACGTGGTCGAGGACGGCCCGGACCGCGGGGTCGCGCTCCTCCAGCGCGGACCCGCTGGGACAGAACAGGTGCAGGGCGAAACCCGCGACACCGTCGGGCGTACGCACGACGTAAAGATGTTCGGGTTGCTCGTGCAGCCAGGCCCGGGTCAGCTCGGCGGCCGCCGGTCCCTCGAACCGTTCGACGATTCGGCAGACCTGGTCGTGGTCGTCGGCCCGGCCCGGCACCACCGCGGCGGAACCCAACGCCCGCAGGGCCGAGAAGGCGGTCGCGTACGGGCTGTTGCGCTGGAGGAAGAGCAGTTGCTGGGCGTGGCGCTGCCGGTCGGGGCCGGTGGTGGCCCGTAGGCCGGTGACCGTGTGGGCGTGGATCACCCTGCGGTGCGCGTGGTAGCGCTCGGGCATCCGGCGCTCGAACTCGGCGTCGAGCACGTCGCGCGCCAGGTCGTGGACGAACAGCCCGCGTGGTCCCCGGGTGACGAACGGGCGTCGCGCGAGCCAGCGCCACACCTCGGGCGCGTCGGCGCCGACCATGCGCTCGAGCAGGTCCTCGGTGGTCAGCCAGGCGATCGCGCACGTCGCGAGGCCGGTCAGGTGCGCGTCGCCGGGCACGTCGCGCAGGAACGACCCGAGCAGCGCGGAGATCAGGTCCGGCGCGTCGGCCAACGAGCCGGGCACGGTGCCGGTCGCCGCCAGGTCGGCCAGCAGGGCGATGGTCAGCGGATGCCCCTGGCCGAGCCGCGCCAGGTGCGACCGGATCTCCGGCGGGACGCCGGCGTGGGCGAGCAGGTCCGTGCTCTCCGCGGCGTCGAAATGATCGAGCTGGTGTACGGCGACGAGCCGGCGCCACCCGGCGTCGGTGCGCCAGGGCGCGGCGGGCGGGTCGCAGCCGGCGAGCACGACGACGGTGTCGGCGGACAGGCCCGGCACGAACGCGTCGCGCAGCCAGTCGTCGATCGCACCGAGCTCCTCGTAGCCGTCGACGAGCAGCACCGCGTCGTCGAGGTCGTGGTGGTTGACGGCGGCGGTCAGCCCGTCGGGTGACGGGTCGACCTCACGGCCGTCGAGCTGCACGACGGTGCGCCCGGCGGCGCGGGCACGGGCACGGAACTCGGCCAGCAGGGTCGTCTTGCCGATGCCACCGTGGCCGTGCACGAACAGCACCCGGTGCGACGAGCGCCCGGCGATGGCGTCGTCGAAGCAGGCGAGCTCCCGGCGGCGCCCGACGAATCGTTCGCGCCGCGCGGTGTCCAGCAGGTCGCCGAGGCTCGTGGTCACACCCTTCTCCTTCGGTTGCCCTACTGTCCGCCCGGCAGCGTGGGTTTGGACAGCGATTAGCCACTATCTGACGTGGTGGGTGAGCGGCCCGTGACCCGACCCTGCGTGCATGAGATGGACTGTGAGCGCCGCCGCCACCGTCGTGTCGACCTACGCGCTGGACGCGTTCGCCGCCGCGGCGGGCGCTCTGGTCGTGACGTCGGGCGTGCTCGACGGGCTCGCGTACCAGTGGGTGGTGGTGATCCTGGTCGCCAGCTATGTGGTCTGGGCGGCCGGACTGCGCACGAACCTGCGCGCGAACGGCGCTCTGCTGGCCGCGACGGGCACGAGCACGAACGTCCTGTCGAAGGCGGCGCACGACCTGACCCGACGCTTCTCGCGTGCGGGGCGTGCGCCACGCGTGGCGGCGGCGGTCGCCTATGCGGGCACGGAGGTCGTCAAGGAGCTGCCCTACTACGCGGCGGCGTTCGGGGCAGCGGCCGCGACGGACGCGATCACCTCGGCGGACGCGCTGGTCTTCCTGGCAGGAGCGAACCTCGGAGCCGCGGTGTACGAGTACGGCCTGGGCCGCCTGACCACGGTGTTCCTGCGGCGCCGTTTCGCGTCGTTCGAGCGGGACTGGGTGCCGCGTCGCTACCTGGCCGACTACTACCGCACCGTCGAGCCGGACGAGCTGGCCACGATCGCCTTCCTGGTCGAGGCGCTGCGGTCGGCGGACCGCGACGAACCGATCCTGTACTTCGGCGTGGGCCCGACACTGCACCACGTCTTCGCCGCGGCGGAGGTGGCCTCGGAGATCCACCTGGGCGACTTCCTGCACTCGAACCTCGCCGAGCTCCAACGCTGGATCGACCGCGCGCCGGACGCGCACGACTGGCGGCCGTTCGTGCGCTACACGCTGCGCTGTGAGGGAGTCAGCGAGCCGACGGAGGACGAGGTGACGCTCCGCGAGGACCTGACCCGCAAGAAGATCACCGATCTGATCCAGGTGGACGCCCGCGTGCATCGCCCGACCGACCGCCGGTACGCGACGGTGATCAGCCCGTACTGCGCGGACTCGGCCACGGACAACCTGGAGACGTGGCGCGAGCTCATGCGCAACATCACCGGCCTGGTCTCACCCGGGGGTCTGTTCATCACGGCAGCCCTGCACCGCTGCACGGCGTACACGGTGGGAGACCGCCGCTTCCCGAGCGCGAACGTGAGCGAGGCCGACCTGCGAGCGTCCCTACGCCCGGACTTCGAGGTGCTGGACGACTCCGTCGAGGTGTGCTCGACAGGCCAGCAAACCGCGCACGGCTACGCCTCGGTCCTGCTGGCCAGCGCCCGTAAGCGCGGCGCCCGATGACCGCTGGGGAGGCTGGGCCGTTGGCTCGGCCTCCCCAGGCATCGACGTGCGGAGGGTCAGGACTGCGAGGCGGCGATGTCGCGGAGGCGGGCGCGGAGGGCGCGCTCGGTTGTGTCGCGGCCTTCCGCTACCAGGCGGCGCAGCGCCGCCGGGTGGCCCGTCTGCGACAGCCACGCGTCCGCGGCCGCGACGACCTCGTCCGTGATCGTGTGGGTCGGGTAGCCGTAGACCACGAACTCCTGGGCCGGCTCCGAGTCGCGCATCGACCACACGGCGGCCGCCGACTCGAAGAACTTCGGGGCGTACGGGGCTGTCAGCTCGACCTGCGTCGGGTGCTGGAAGCCGATCAGCAGCGCCCGGTTGCGCCAGTTCGGCAGTTCCTTCGACTCGGTCAGCGTCCGCCATACCGATGCCTTGCTCTCGGCCGTCGGGATCAGGGCGTGGGTCTCCGCGGCCTCGCGCTCGCCGCTCGACGTGCGGTCGCGGGCCAGTTCCGCCTCGATCTCCGTGGCGTCCGCGGCTCCGTTGGCGACCAGCGCGCGCAGCAGCGACCAGCGGAACTCCGTGTCGATCGGCAGGCCGTCCGGGATGTTGTCGCCGCCCAGCCAACCCCGCAGCACCGCCAGGTGCTCGTCCGAGCGGGCCGCCGACGCGAACGTGCGCGCCCACGCCAGCTGGAAGCCACTGCCCGGCGCCGCGGACAGCATCGCCGTGCGGGCCGTGTCGGCGAGCTGTGCCCAGCCGGTCGGTGCCCACTCCGGGTCGGCGTAGTAGGACAAGGCGCCGGCGGCCTGGCGCAGCGTCGCGGTCACCAGGTTGATGTCGGTCTCCGCCGGCAGGCCGGTCAGCGCCAGGGCGACGTAGTCGCGGGCCGCGAGCTCGGCGTCCCGCAGCATGTCCCAGGCAGCGGCCCAGCACAGGGCGCGTGAGAGAGACGACTCGAAGCCGTCGATGTGCTGCACCACCGTGGCCATGGAGCGCTCGTCGAGGCGCAGCTTCGCGTAGGTCAGGTCGTCGTCGTTGAGCAGCAGCACGTCCGGCGCGCGGACGCCGACGAGCTGCGAGACCTGCGTCCGCTCGCCGGTCACGTCGATCTCGAGCAGCTCCCGCCGCACGAGGGAGCCCGAGTCGGTCAGGTCGTAGAGGCCGACCCCGATCCGGTGGGTACGCAGCGTCGGGTAGTCCGCCGGCGCCTCCTGGAGCACGACGACCGACTCGTAGGTGCCGTCAGCCCCGATGACCACCTGTGGGCGCAGCGTGTTGACCTGCGCCGTCTCGAGCCACTGGGCCGCGAACTTGCGCAGCTCACGGCCGGACGCCGACTCGAGCTCGCCGAGCAGGTCGTCGAAGGTCGCGTTGCCCCACGCGTGCCGGGCGAAGTAGGCGCGCAGGCCGGCCAGGAACGGCTCGATGCCCACGTACGCGACGAGCTGTTTGATGACCGAGGCGCCCTTGGCGTACGTGATGCCGTCGAAGTTGACCTCGACCGCTTCCAGGTCGGGCATCTCGCAGTAGACCGGGTGGGTGGAGCTGAGCTGGTCCTGCCGGTAGCCCCAGTTCTTGCGGATCGACAGGAACGTCGTCCACGCGTCGGTGAACCGGGTGGCGTTGGTGTTGCACCAGTGGCTGGCCCACTCGGCGAACGACTCGTTGAGCCACAGGTCGTTCCACCAGCGCATGGTGACCAGGTCGCCGAACCACATGTGGGCGAGCTCGTGCAGGATCGTGTTGGCCCGCTGCTCGTATTCGAAATCCGTGACCTGCGAGCGGAAGACGTACGCCGACTCGGCGTGGGTGACGCAGGCGAAGTTCTCCATCGCGCCCGCGTTGAAGTCGGGCACCCACAGCTGGTCGTACTTCGGCAACGGGTAACGGACACCGAAGTTCGCGTGGTAGAAGTCGAAGCCCTGCGTGGTGATCAGGTTCAGGTCGTCGGCGTCGAAGTACTGCGCCATGCTGGCCCGGCAGAAGTAGCCCAGGTCGATGCCGTCGTGCTGGAAGCGCTCCTCGTGGTACGGCCCGGCACACAGCGCCGTGATGTAGGTCGACATCCGCGCGGACTGTTCGAAGTGGACGGTCTTGAGCTCGTCGTCGACGGCCTCGACCCCGGACACCGGCGAGTTCGAGATGACCTTCCAGTGCGCCGGCACCGTCGCGTGCCAGGTGTAGACCGACTTGAGGTCGGGCTGGTCGAACGACGCGTACACGCGCTGGGCGTCGGCGGTCTCGAACTGGCTGTAGAGGTAGGTCTCGCCGTCGACCGGGTCGACGCTGCGGTGCAGGCCCTGGCCGGAGGTCGAGTAGTTGAAGTCGGCGTCGACCACGAGCTCGTTGGCGGCGGCCAGGCCGGTGACCGCGAGGCCCTTGTCGGCGGCCCAACCGCTGATGTCGACCGGCGCGCCGTTGAGCGTGGCCGAGCGCACGGACGCGGCCGCGAGCTCGATGAAGGTGGTGGCCCCCGGCTCGCTGCAGTCGAACACGATCGTCGTCGTCGAGCGGAACGTCCGCGCGTCACCCTGCCCGGCGGAGGCCAGGTCCAGGCTGATGTCGTACGAGGTGACGTCGAGCAGTCGGGCTCGTTCGGCCGCCTCGGCCTGGGTCAGGTTGCGCACACCAGCCACGGTCTGTTCTCCCATTCGCATTTTCGCCGACGACACCGGCGGCATCGTTTTCGAGTCTTCCATGCCGGCCGCGGCCAACCACGGTAACCCACGTCACGGTGCCCGGCCGGTGGCAGAAGGGTTGGGCGAGGGTGAATATCAGGGTACGTACCCCTCTCCCCCCAAGGACTTGCCGTGTCCGAAAGCAATGACCGTCAGAAGGTAGACATGTGGTTCGACCCCGCCTGCCCCTGGGCATGGGTCACCTCCCGCTGGCTGCTGGAGACCGAGAAGGTCCGCCCCCTGGACATCAGCTTCCACGTGATGAGCCTCGCGGTCCTCAACGAAGGTCGCGACGAGCTCGACGAGAACTACAAGAACTTCCTGCGTACGGCGTGGGCTCCGGTGCGGATCTGCATTGCCGCCGAGCAGAAGTACGGCAACGCCGTGCTGCGCGACCTCTACACCGCCCTCGGCACCCGGATCCACCCGAGCAAGCAGGAGCGCGGCCCGGAGCTCTACGCCGCCGCCCTGGCCGAGGTCGGGCTCGACCCCGCGCTGGTCGAGGCCGGCGAGAGCACCGAGTACGACGAGGCCCTGCGGGCCAGCCACGACGCCGGCATGAAGCCGGTCGGCATGGACGTCGGCACGCCGGTGATCCACGCCCCCGGCCCGGAGGGCAACCGGGTCGCCATCTTCGGCCCGGTCGTCACGCCGGCTCCGAAGGGTGAGGCCGCCGGCCGGCTCTGGGACGGCGTGGTGCTGGTCGCGGGCACGCCGGGCTTCTTCGAGCTCAAGCGGACCCGCGACGTGGGTCCGATTTTCGACTGATCGGACGCTTTCCACTGGGTTGATCGATTCGTTGCGCAGGGTGTCGAACGGGCACCCTCGCAGCGAAGGATCACCTATGTCCGAGCACACGTCAGACGAGGTCGCCGAGAGCATCGGCGGCGCCTACTGGTCGGTCGACGAAGGCCGCTGGGAAACCGTCGCGCCGGCTCTCCCCGACCACGTCGTGGACCTGCTGGCACCGCCGATCCTGGTCGGCGCGGCCCCCTGCGGCACGGACGCGGTCGCGGCGCTGCCGATGCCGGACCCGACCGGCCCGCCCACCGCCCTCGACCGGCTCGACATGCTGGTGCCGGCGGCCCGGGAGCCGCGGGCCGTGGCCATAGCCTGAGACACGCACCTGGGTGTCGGCCGTCACGTGAACGCCCATCGGTAGCGTTTCGGACATGACGATCGTGCACCCGATCGCCCGGGCCTGGATCACCACCGGCGGCACCGGCGCGCAGAACTACGACGAGTTCGCCGACGACAACGAGATCACCGCGATCATCGCCGACAACCCGCGCAGCGCGCTCGCGATCGAGATGCCGCACCGCGCTCCGGACGCGGGCGGACGCTCCTTCCGCGACTCGCTGCCCGCAGCCGCCCAGCGGCTCGCGGACGCCAAGGCCGACGGCAGCTACACCCCGGCCGAACAGGCGATGGTGCTCTACCGCATCACGGCGCCCGGTGAGGAGCCGGCGTACGGCCTGTGGGCCATGGTGGACACCGACCAGATCTCGACGAGCGCCGACGAGCCGGGCCTCGTGATCCGCAACGAGGACGTCTTCATCGAGAAGGTGCGCGAGCGCGTCGCCCTCGCCGAGGCGGTCGGTCACCTGCTCTCCCCCGTACTCCTGCTGCAGACCGCGCGCGGCGCGGAGCTGCACGCCGCCCTCGCCGAGGCGTGCGACGCGGCCGGCGCCCCCGCCGCGACCGACCTCGACCAGGCGGGACGCACCCACGCGATCTGGCCGCTCGGCCCCGGGGAGGCGCAGGACCGCCTGGCCGCGCTGGCCGGCGGCGGCGAGCTCGTCGTCGCCGACGGCAACCACCGCAGCCTGGCCGCGCAGACCGGCGGGCTGCCGCGCTTCCTCGCCGTGATCACCACCCCCGGCTCGGTCGCGATCCAGCCCTACAACCGCCTGATCAGCGAGCTGACCAGCACCCCGGCGGAGCTGCTCGACGCGTTGCGCGCCGCGGGCGCGTCGGTCACCCCGACGACGGACCTCGAGCCGGCCTCGGTCGTCCTGTACGCCGCCGGCGCCGCGCACGCGGTCACGCTCCCGCACGACCCCACGGTCAGCCGGGTCGAGAACCTCGACCACGCGCTCGTCGAGCGGATCATCCTGCGCGACGCACTGGGCCTGGAGCCCGGCGACAAGCGGATCACGTACGTCGGCGGCGACTACCCGGCGCAGTGGCTGACCGGCGAGGTCGACGCCGGCCGGGCGGAGCTGGCGATCCTGGTCGCACCGGTGACCGTCGACGACTTCGTGGCCGTCAACCTGGCCCGGGCCAAGATGCCGCGCAAGAGCACCTGGTTCACCCCGAAGGCGCGAGGTGGCCTGGTGCTCGCCGAGCTCGGCGACCACTGAGAGACTGCTGACCATGCGCGTCTACCTCGGCTCCGACCACGCCGGCTTCGAACTCAAGTCCCACCTCGTCAACCACCTCGCCACCGTGGGCTACGACGTGGTCGACGTCGGTGCGCACACCTACGACGCCGAGGACGACTATCCGGCGTTCTGCCTGCACACCGGGGCCAAGGTGGTGGCCGACGAGGGCAGCCTCGGCATCGTGATCGGCGGTTCCGGCAACGGCGAGCAGATCGCCGCCAACAAGATCAAGGGGGTACGCGCCGCGTTGATCTGGAACCTCGACACGGCGCGGCTAAGCCGGCAGCACAACGACGCCAACGTGGCCGGCGTCGGTGCCCGCCAGCACTCGCTCGACGAGGCGACGGCGCTGGTCGAGGCGTTCCTCTCGACGGAGTTCTCGGGCGCCGAGCGGCACTCCCGCCGGATCGCCGAGGTCGCCGACTACGAGGTCGCCCAGGAGCTGCCGGCGCTGCCTAACCCTTAGGGCGGCCGCCGCTCCCGCGGGGCAGGTCCTCGCGGGGCACCCAGTTGCGGCGGACGACGACCAGGCGTTCCATCGCCTCCGCCTCGTCCGCCGCGCTGGGCCGGGACGCGTCGCGCGCCCGCATCGCCGCGGTGATGGCGACCTGCGACGCGCCCGAGCCGACCAGCCCGCGCAACCCCCGCTCGGCCTCGCGCTCCTCCGACGGCGGCAGCCCACCCATCGGTCGCGGGCCGGCCGGGCGGCGCGGCCGGCTCTCGATGGGATCGGGGCGGCGCGGCGCGGGTGGCGGCGCGGGGTCGTGCACCTCGGCGGTCGTCGCCGAGGGCAGGCCGTCGTCGGGATCGGACGGTGGCGCTGCCGGCGCGGGCCGGTCCGCCGGGTGGCGCTGACGCCGCCGGCGCCGTTCGTTCTCACCCATCAGCGCACCGTACCCGCTCGCCCGTCAGAACACCTCCGCTCCGCCCGGCGCCTGATGCCAGCGGAAGGCGGTGTCGGCGGCGGCCAGGGCACCGGGGCGCCACTCGTGGACCCGCCCGGCCCGGCCGAGCGCCGCCAGCGAGGTGCCGCCGAGGTAGGCGGCTCCGAGCTCCAGCACGTCGCAGGCCAGGTCCGCGGAGTCGGTCGTGCGCTCGCACGTCGTGGTGCCACCGTCCGTGCTCAGTCGCCAGCGGGCCGCGTTGCCAGGCAGGATCGCGTCGGTCAGCTCCACCACCACGTCCAGCGGCGCGCTGTAGGCCCGCCCGCGCAGCGCCGCCGGCACGTCGACCAGCCGCACCCACAGCCCGTCGGCCACCGTCGCGCCGAGCCGGCGCGGCTCCGCCACCAGATGCGGCAAGGGCTCGTCAGGCGTGGCGAACGAGTAGGTCAGCTGCCGGGTCAGGTCCAGCGAGAACAGGAAGCGCCAGAGCGCGCGGTAGGCGTCCGGCCCGGCGGCGACCACCTCGTCTACGCGGACCTCGGCCGCCGGGCCGCCCTGGTTCCACTCGTTCTTGACCCGCCACAGGGCGAAGCCGTCGACCGTGCCGTCGGTGTCCTCGTGCAGCACCACCTGCCGTTCGGTGGCGCCGTCGCGCTCGGAGGGCACGTCGGCGAGCAGCCAGCTCCACCAGTTCTCGTCGCGGCTCGACCAGCCGGGCCGGCGCGCCCGCACCTCGTCGTAGACCTTGACCAGCTCGGGCCGCAGCGTCTCGGGCGCGCCGGCGCGAAGGCGGCCGGGCGCGGGCGCCGGCAGCCCGGCGCTGGTCAGGTCGACCTGGAAACGGATCCGGCCGCCGGCCGCGCCGTAGCCGAACCTCGGGTAGATCGCCGTCTCGCTGGCCCACAGTGCGGCGATCGGCTCGCGCCCGGCGGCGGACACGTCGCGGAGCTGGCGCTCCATCATCCGGCGCAGGATGCCCTGCCGGCGGTGGGTCGGCAGGACGCCGACGCCGGTGACGTGCGCGCACGGCAGCGCGCCACCGGGCACCGCCATCTCGCGGTCGAACGAGGCCGCCGCGCCGACGATCGCGTCACCGTCGACCGCGACCAGGCCGCGCGCCGGGTCGTGGAGTGGCCGTTCGACGGCCAGCACCGCCGGGTCCTGCGTGTGGTGGAAGACCACACCTAGCATCGTGGCGATCGGTTCGAAGTCGTCGGCGGTAGCCGTCCGCAGCACCACGTCGGGGGAAGTCATGCGTTCTGCGTACCGGAATGTCGGCCCCGAGGCGACCGGTTTGTCGGCTCGCTACCCTGGCGTCAGGAGGGGGGCGTGATGACCGATCAACGCGAGCCGTGGGCCGAGCGCACCGTCGAGATGCCGCCGGGCGGGCAGAACCCGTTCCGCAGTGGGCGGGCGCAGGTGGGTCCGGCCAGACCCGCCGAGCCGCACATTCCGACAGGGACCGGCTGGCCCGGCGAGACCGGCTCGATCCCGCGCCCGGTGTTCTCCGAGGAGCTCCGGCTGTTCCGCCGCGGCGCCCGGTTGATGCTCACCGGCGCGCTGTTCGCCTTCGTCAGCTGGGGTCTCTGGGCCATCTCCGACGGCGGCAACCTGGGCACCCCGTTCGCCCTGTTCGTGCTGACGGGCCTGGTCGCGCTCGGCCTGTACGCGCTGGCGCGGGTGGTCGGCCGGGTCGTGTGGGAGAAACAGCTCGGCCGGGTACGCAAGTCCGCGCGCGGCGCCCACCTGGTCACCGCCGTGTTCCTGGTCGGCGTCGGCGTCGCGTACCTGCGGCAGATCGACTGGGTCGTCAGCGTCTGGAGCTGGTTCGCGGGCCTGTTCTGACGCGGGCTGCCGGGGCTTGACCGTCCGCCCTACACTTCACGCATTTCCGTCGAAGGAAGGCGACCCGGGATGGCGCTCCTCTCTGTGGTGGTCCCGGTCTACCGGGTCGAGGACTACCTCGCCGAGTGCCTCGACTCGATCCTCCGCCAGAGCTTCCGTGACCTGGAGCTGATCGCCGTCGACGACGCCTCCGACGACGGGTGTGCGGCCATCCTGGCCGACTACGCCGCCCGCGACAGCCGGGTCCGGGTGCTCAGCTTCGAGACCAACCGCGGGCTCGGCGCGGCCCGCAACGCCGGCCTCGCCGCCGCCACCGGTGACTACGTGTGGTTCGTCGACAGTGACGACTGGCTCACCGAGGGTGCCGTCCAGGAGGTCGCCGACCGGCTGGCGAAGACCGACGCCGACCTGCTGATCACCGGCTTCGCCAAGGTCTGGGACACCGGGAAGACCTCCGAGTCGACGGTCCGCAAGGCCGGCCCGGCACCGGAGACGTTCCGCCTCGCCGAGGTGCCGGGGCTGGTCAAGCTCCTCCACATCGCCTGCAACAAGGTGATCCGCCGGCAACTGCTGGTCGACCTGGGCCTGGTGTTCCGCCCCGGCTGGTACGAGGACGTCGCGTTCTCGATGCCCCTGATGATCGCCGCCGACCGGATCACGCTGCTGGACTTCACCGCGTACGCGTACCGCCAGCGGCCGACCGGCTCGATCACCCGGACCGTCAGCCCCCGGCACATGGACGTCATCGGGCAGTGGGAGTTCGTGTTCCAGTTCCTGAACGGCCGTGGCCCGGACGACGCCGCGTTGCGCGCGCCGATCTTCGAGCGGGCGATCTGGCACCTGCTCCGCGTGCTCAACCACTACGCCCGGGTGCCACAGCACCTGCGTCGCCCGTTCTTCGCCCGCGTCGTGGCGTTCTACCGGGCCGAACGACCCGCGGGCGGCTACCCGCTGCCGGCCGGTGACGAGGGTGTCAAGCACCGGCTGGTCGCGCGCAACGCATTCCTGCTCTTCGAGGCGTTGCGGGCCGGTCGCAAGATGCAGGTCCGGATGATCCGGCGCGCCACCCGGCCGGCCAGGGCTAAGCCGCGGGTTCCGGACGCCGTACCCTAGCCGCGTGTCGTCATACTGGTCCCTGCTCGACTGCCCCCGGCCGCGCGGCCGCCTCAACCGGATCAAGCGCCTGCTCGGCCTGCGGGTCATCCGGTTGCCCCGGCAACGGGTGCTGATCCTCGCGGCCACTCCGGGTCACCTGCGTGACCTGATCGCGGCGCCGGAGTCGGTGGCACCGGCCCGCGCCGTCCGGATCATGACGATCTGGCAGACCATCCGGCCCGGCTGGGCCGGCGCCGTCGACCCGCTGCCCCGGATGCGCCGGCACCAGGTGTCCCTACCGATGCGCAAGCGCGGTGTGGCGTCGATCACCTTCCGCCTGCACGAGCCGCTGCCGCTGCGCGAGATCGTGCGCAGCGGGCTCAGCGCGCTGCTGCCGGTGCGCCGGATGCCGATGCCGGCCAGCGCCGACATCGCCGCGACCGGGTTGTCCCCCGCGTACCTGCCGCCGAGCGCGCGGGTCGGCAAGCTGCCGTCTCCTGACGAGATCCGGCCGACCGACGTGCTGCTGACGGCCGACCCGGCCGCCGACCCGAGCACGGCCGGCGTCGTGCTGACCAGCGACTCAGCCCAGGCCGGTGGCGCGGTGCTGCTCGACGCCATCCGGATCAACCCGCGGGGTCGTCCCGACCGCACCGCCAAGGGCACCCAGCGACTGGTCTTCGGCGACGCCCAGTCCGGGCCGACGGTGCGCTCGGGCCGGCTCGACGGGATCGGCCTCGACCAGCTGACCATCGAGATGGTCCGGCGCCGGGCCCTCGTCGACGTCGGTGACCTCGCCGGCTACCAGGGCGACCCCGGCCAGGCGGCCGCGATCCTGGTGCAGGTGGCGGCGACCGGCGCGGTGCTGCTGGCACCCGACCTGCAGCCGGCGGTGGCGAAGCTGCTCGCACCCGAGCTCGCCGCGATCCTGGCCGAGCCGGCACCCGACGTCACCGACTCCGTGGCGCTGGAGGTGCACAGCATCCGGCAGCGCCGGGCCGCACTGCGCGGCCACGCGTCCGAGCTGGTGCTGCCGCGCCTCGCCGCCGACGGCTTCCCGATGCTGCGCCAGCTGCCGAGCGTCAGCGCGATCCTGATGACCCGGCGGCCAGAAATCCTCGGTCCGGTGCTAGACGCGCTGGAGAAGCAGTCGTACCCGGAGCTGGAGATCGTGGTCGGCCTCCACGGCTGCCCGCCGCCGGACGCGCTCAACGCCTGGGTGGCCCGGTCCGCGCGACCGGTCACCGTGGTCGAGGTGCCGGCGGACGTCGACTTCGGCACGGGGCTCGGCATCGTGACCGCGCGCTCCAACGGCAGCCTGGTCACCAAGGTCGACGACGACGACACGTACGGCCCGGAGCACATGTGGGACCTGGTCCTCGGCCGCCACTACTCCGGCGCGACGATGGTCGGCAAGGGCGCCGAGTTCGTCCACCTCGAGGACCGCAACGAGACGATCCGCCGCAAGTTCGGCAACCCGGAGTCGTTCGCGGAGTCGGTGGCCGGCGGCACGATCATGATCGGCCGCGGCGACCTGGAGAACGCGGGCGGCTGGCGGCCGGTGCCGCGCTCGGTCGACCTGGGCATCATCACCCGGGTCAAGGCCGACGGCGGGCTGATCTACCGGACACACCCGTTCGGCTACATCTACCACCGCCGGGCCAAGGGACACACCTGGGACCCGGGCCAGCAGTACTTCCTGGACTCGGCCCAGGTCACCTGGCAGGGGCTGCCGCCGTACTCGGAGTTCGGCGTACCGCTCGCCACGGCTTCGGTCTAAGAGCTGACGAACCGACCCGAGCGCGCCGACGTACGCCGTCGGCGCGCTCGGGTCGTCGGCATTTTGACGGCGATCGGCCGCCCGGCCGTCTGCGCCCGCGGCCGGTCAGGCGTGGACCGGTTGGCGGCGGCGGGCGAGGCTGACCAGCACCCCTGCGGCCAGGAGAGCGACGACGAGCGTGAAGATGCCGCCCGCCCAGCGCAGCCCGGCGAACTCGATGACGACGCCGACGCCGATCGCCGGCAGTGCGAGCAGCGTGTAGAGGATCGCGAACAGGGCCGAGAACGCCCCGCCGCGGCGCTCGGGCGGCACGCCGGTCGCGATCGCGCGCAGGCCCGCGCTGACCGCGCTGCCGGTGCCGAGGCCGACCACCACCGCCGCGGCCAGCAGGGGCGGCAGCGCGGCACCCAGCACGGCGGACGCGATCAGCGCCGCGCCGATGATCAGGGCCACGCAGGCGAGCGGCAGGGACAGCCGGGGCGGCAGGCGGCGGTCGATGAGCTGACCGGCGGCGGTGGACACGAAACCGAGGAACACCACGAAGCCGGTCAGCGCCGGGTCGTGCTTGCCGAGCTCCACGCCGAGGAGGATGCCGGTGACCGAGGTGAGCACGCCGAGCACACCGAACCCGGCGCCGCCGGTGGCCGCCGCCCGGATGAAGTCGCCGCGGATCTCGTGCGGGACGCGGAGCCGTTCGAGGTGGAACGTGGCGCGGCCGCGACGGACCGTCTCGGCGACCACGGTGAGTCCGACCAGGCTGGCCGCGATCAGCGCCAGGTCGACCACCCAGCTCAGCCGCAGCGGATGGGTCGCCCACTGGGCCAGCAGGCCGGAGATCATCGTGCCGGAGGCCAGACCGCCCATGTTGGCCAGCAGGGCGATCACGGGACCGAGCCACTTGCGGCGCTCGGGAAGTTGCTCGGCGATCGCGGCGGTGCCCGCGCCGGTGGCCAGGGCGGCCGAGAAGCCGGAGATCACCCGGGCGGCGAGCAGCATGCCGAGGCTGTCCGAGACGAGGAACAGGCTCGCGGCGAGGGCGGAGAGGAGCAGTGCGATCGCGAGTACGGGTTTGCGCCCGATCTGGTCCGACAGCCGGCCGAGGGTGAGCAGACCGACGACGACGCCGAGCGCGTACACGCCGAAAAGGACCGTGATCTCGACCGGGACGATGCCGAACGACTGCTCGTAGAGCGGATAGAGCGGGGTGGGCACCGTCGTCCCGAGCATGACGGTCCAGAAGACGAAGGCCGTGATTGCGACATTACGCACGCCGGCCAGCCTATCCAGTTTTCGATCTTGGTCGAGTGTGCTCTTCCTTACGGGTCGACTACGCGACCGCGCCGTCAGGGTTGGGCGTGCGCCGGGCGGTGGCTGGACGGGCCGCGTTGGGCCGGTGGGCGTTCTTCCGCGTCCGGGTGCGACTTGGCGGCTTCCGCTATCGCTACGTCGAACTGCTCGGTGTTCGGCCAACTGCTCGCCATGATCAGCATCAGGGCGACCCCGCCGATGCTCCAGACGCCGACCACCAACGGGATCTCGAAGTGTTCGGCCAGGACGCCGGTGATCAGGACCGCGGCGCCCTGCATGAGTTGGACGCCCGTGGCCATCACGCCGAACGCGCGGGCGCGGTAGCCGTGGGGCAGGGCCTGCACGAACAGGCCGTTGGCGACCGGCATCAGGCCCGCCACCGCGAACCCGGAGATCGACGCCAGCACCGCGACCCAGACCGGTGATGGGTTGAGCAGCGACGGCACCAGGATCAGCGGGGAGATCACCGCGAACGGGCGCACCAGCCGGCGGCGGAGGTTCGGAGGCACGAGGCGGGCCATCGCCAGGCCGCCGATGATGAAGCCGAGGGGGTTGGCCGCCATGATCAGGGCCTGGTACACCCCGGCCGTCGTACCCTCGGACCTCTCCTGGGCCCAGGCCGCGGCCAGGCCCTCCGGCACGATCGAGAACAGCATCGCGGAGAAGACCAGCAGGGCGATGCCGCGCAGCACCGGGCGGCCGAAGACCAGGCGGAAGCCCTCGCCGGTCTCGCGGAGCAGGTTGGACCGGAGGTGTTCGCGCATCGCCGGCGGCCGGTGCTTCGTGCCGAACCAGATCAGCAGCGCCGAGGCGAGGAACGTGCACGAGTCGACGACGATCGCCGCGCGGGGGTTGAAGGCCGCGATGCCGGCGCCGATGGCGTAGCCGGCGACCTGGGCCGCCTGGCCCACGCTGTTGTTGAGCGACAGGCCGACGACCAGCTTGTCGCCCGGCAGGATCAGTGGCATCAGCGCCGACCGGGCCGCCTGGCTCGGCGGGTTGGCCAGCGTCGCGACGAACAGGATGACCAGCATGACCGGCACCGGCAGGCCCGGGATCACGATCAGCGCGATGAGCGCCATCCGCGCCAGGTCACAAACGACCATGACATTGCGGTACGGGTAGCGCTCGGCCAGCGTGGCGAGCAATGGGCCGCCGACCAACCAGGGCAGATAGCTGATCGCGAACGCGGCGGCCGACAGGGCGACGGACTGCGACTCCTGGTAGACGATGACCGTGACCGCGGCTTTGGAGATGTAGTCGCCGAGCCAGGAGAGCAGACTCGCCGCAAAGACCGCCCGGTATTCGCGCTCGCCGAACACCTCGCGAAACGTCGCCGGCCGATCGGACGGTCGTGTCTCTTCGGACACTGCGTAAGCCTCCATCGTCCTCGGCCAGCCCACTTGTGGCGGTGCGACCGAGCAACGTTGTCAGACGTCGGTGGTGAAGTGAGCTTGGGACGGATTCTGCCCGATCGTCTGACAACTGGCTAGGGCGAACGGGCAGGGGGTCGCTTGTCCGACTGAACGATCGGACGATACCCGACCGTTCGACCGGCGCGCGACCCCGGCCGGCACGACCTTCGATGTGCGGGATGGGCGAAGAGAGCTTTAAGAACCACCCTCCGGTGTGGCCGGACGGGGGAACACCCGGTTGGCGGCGAGCTGTGCCGTGATGCCCGCGCCGGCCAGCGCCTCGGTCAGCCGGCGGCGGAGCTCCCGCCCGACCACGTACTGACCGTCCGCTGTGGTCTTGGCGATCGTGCGGATGACGGTGCCTTCGACGGTCACCGTCTCGACGCCGAGCACCTCCGGCGCGTCGACGAAGTGCTCGGTGAGCTCCGGGTCGGCGTACACGCTGGCGGCCGCCGTCCGCAGCACCTCGGTCGCCTCCTCGGCGTCGGCGAAGCCGATCGGCATATCGATCATGAGCATGGCCCAGCCCTGGCTCTTGTTGCCGACCCGGATGATCTCGCCGTTGCGGATGTACCAGAGCACTCCGCGGGCGTCCCGCACGGTGGTGATCCGGAGCCCGACCGACTCGACGATGCCGGTCGCCTCGCCCAGGTCGACGGTGTCGCCGACGCCGTACTGGTCCTCCAGGAGCATGAACAGGCCGCCCAGCAGGTCCTTGACCAGGCTCTGCGCGCCGAAGCCGACAGCCAGACCGAGGATGCCGGCGCTGGCCAGCAGGGGTCCGAGGTTGAAGCTGAACTCCTCGAGCACCATCAGCAGGGCGATCGAGAAGACGAAGGCGGTCACCAGGCTGCGCAGGACGGAGCCGATGGCCTCGGCCCGCTGGCGCCGCCGCTCGGGCACGACGGAGGCCGGGTCCGCGTCCGGGGCGGTCGGGGTCCGCTGGCGGAGCGGCTTGAGGATCGCGGGGACGGAGCTTTCGGAGGTGGTCCGGACCAGGCGGCTGATCAGCTTGTGCAGGAGGAAGCGGGCCAGGATCGCGAGCAGCAGGATGGCGACGATCCGCAGCGGCTTGACCAGGAAGTAGTAGCTTCCCTCGGCCGCCCAGACGGAACCGGACACGTCCCATATCCAGCCGCAGAAAGGGTCATCCTTCGCGCAGCTGGGGGTGGGCGACGGGGACGGGGATGCCTCGGCGAGGTTCATGATCATGTCGATGGCAGTCACACGTGTGTTCGTACCGCATGGGCCGTTCGGTCAAAGAGGCGGCCTGAGCCAGCCCGCAACCGGACGGAACCGACCATCTCACCACACGAAAACAAAGCTTCACTTACCGACCCCCGATTAGTACGTGCAATCGGGTCCCCCATCAGGGACGATTGCTGCACGGGCGAAGGCACCTCGCCGGCGCCGGTCGTGGCGCTGCGCACCACGACCACACATCGCGGACTTGTGGAGCGGGCGACAGAACGACCGAGAGGGTGAGCGGGATGCCTGACATACGACCAACTGTGGGCTCTGGGGTATTAGTCCTGAACGCTACCTACGAGCCCCTGTGCGTCGTGTCAGTGCGAAGAGCCGCGATCCTCGTGTTATCCGCCAAGGCTGTCTGCGTCGCCGACGGCGAGGGTTTCCTGCACAGCGTCCGCCACGAGCTTCCGGTGCCGTCCGTGGTCCGGCTCACCCGCTACGTCCGGGTCCCCTACCGCGCCACCGTCGGGCTCTCCCGCCGAGCGATATTCGCCCGCGACAGCTGGCGCTGCGCCTACTGCAAGGGCCCGGCCGAGACCATCGACCACGTGTTCCCGCGCAGCCGGGGCGGCCGGCACGCCTGGGAGAACGTGGTCGCCGCGTGCGCCCGCTGCAACCACAGCAAGGGCGACAAGACCCCGGCCGAGCTCGGCTGGCGGCTGCACACCAAGCCGGCGGCACCCAAAGGAGTCGCGTGGCGCGTGCTCGGCCACCGGGCGCCCGACCCGCGCTGGGCGAGCTGGCTCGACCTGCCGATCGCCGAGAAGGCCGAGGCGGCTTAGCTCCGGTCAGCTTCGGTCGCGGGCGGAGACCAGCGACGCGAACACCACGATGTTGTCGGCGTAGCCGGTCGCCCCGCCCACCCAGCGCCCGCCGCACGTGATCAGCCGCAGCGCGGGCCGGCTGAAGTCACCGTGCACGCGGTCGGCCGGCAGGTCTCCTTTGTCGAAGCGCTCGACGGAGTTGACCTCGAACACCGCGACGGTGCCGTCGCGCCGGCTCACCTCGACCCGGTCACCGGGGTTCAGCGTGGACAGCTTGGCGAACACGGCCGGCCCGGTCTTGGTGTCGACGTGCCCGACGACCACCGCGGGCCCGAACTCGCCCGGCGTCGGTCCGGCCTCGTACCAGCCGGTCTCGTTGGGCTCGTCCACCGGCGGCACGGCGATCGTGCCGTCGTCGGCCAGTCCCACGTCGTTGACCGGGGCGTCGACGCCGATAGCCGCGATCTTGATCCGGGTGGGCCGACTCGGCTCCATCACCGGAAACTCCCGCGGCGGCGGCTTGTCACGCGAGCCGAACCAGTTCGGCATCGAGATCGAGAAGCCTCCGGTCGCCTGACCGAGCCCGAGCCCTGACAGAAACACCCCGAGCAGGACCAGGGCGAGCACGCCGGGTACGCCCAACAGCCGCCGCTTCGGCGCCGGGGCGCGCTGGGACAGCCCGAGCAACCGAGCCGAGGCGGCGGTTCCGGCAGACCCGGCCCCGTGGGCGGCGCCCGAACCGACAGACCCGACCGCGCCGAGCCCAGCCTCCGAACCCGGCGCGGCCGAGCCAGCCGGGACAAGACCGGAACCGGGCGCGGTCGCCACCAGGCCCGAGGCGGAGCCCGGCGCGGCAGAACCGACCGGCACAAGGCCAGAGCCCGCATCTGACGGGTCAGAACCGGCCGAGACGAACCCGGAGCCGGCGCCCGGGACGGTCGGCCCAGCCGAGACGAACCCGGAGCCGGCGCCCGGGACGGTCGGCCCAGCAGAGACGAACCCGGAGCCGGCGCCCGGGACGGTCGGCCCAGCCGAGACGAACCCGGAGGCCAGGGCCGGGTCCACAAGCCCGGCCGAGACGGGACCGGGGCTTGCACCCGGGACAGCAGACCCAGCCCCGACGAGGCCGGAGGCCGCCGGAGCCGGCGCGGCCGAGGCCGGCCGGGAGACCCGGCCTGGGGCCGTCGCCGGCGTCGGGGAGGCGGTGTCCGGGGGCGGCGCTACCGGTGGGGGTGCGCCTGCCCCCGGAAGACGGAGCAGGTCCCGGATGACCGGGATCGACTCCGGGCCATCGGACATCGCGGCTAGACCAGTCGCCGGCGACGGCGGAGTGCCACGGCCAGCCCAGCGCCCGCGGTCAACGTCGCGAGTCCGCTCACCAGCGCGACCGTCCCGTCACTGCCGGAGCCGGCCAGGCCGCCGCCGCCGGTGTGTGGGCCGTGCGTCGGTCGCGACCGCTCGATGACCTTGAGCTTGGTCTCCGCGTGGCCGCTCTTGACACAGCTCAGCTTCACCTCGTAGTCACCGGCCCGGGTGTCGGCCGGCACGGTCGCCGAGCCGGTCAGGAATCCCCACTTCGGCACCAGGACGACCTCGCCGAAGGCCTTCGAGTGCGCCTTGGCCTCGTCGACCTTCTCCTTGCAACTCGCCTTGATCTCGACCTGCTCGCCGGCCTGTACGGTGCTGGGGCTGACCTCGATCCAGGTGCCCTCGGCCTGAGCCTGGCCGTCACCGGGACGCTCACCGCCACCGGGCTGCGAACCCTCGGACCCGTAGGCCGGCGCGGCGGGTGACGGCGGTTCGGCATGAGCGGGAACACCGGCGATCAGCACGGTCCCAGCGGCCGCAGCGACCCCGGCCACCACGATCCGGCTAACTGCGGCAAACGAAACGACAGACACGAAAGCCCCCCTCCGCATGGGGAGACGATAACCCCGCCTATCGGGTCAAAGACCCGAAATCGGTCAGGTAACCCGAGAACGATTCGCGGAAAATCGGCGCCAGGACTCCGCCTCCATGATCGTGCGGAGGCGGGCGAAGCCCTCGTGCACGTCGACGAACCTGGTGTAGAGCGGCGCGAAGCCCAACCGGAGTCGATCCGGCGTGCGGTAGTCCGGGACCACCGACGCGTCCCGCAACGCCTGGCTGATCTGCCACGCCGCCGGGTGGTGCAGGGTCACGTGCGCGCCGCGGCCGGACCGGGGCGACGCCAGCGCGAAGCCGTGCGGCGCCAGCCACTCGTCGAAGAGCTCGACCGCGAAGTCGCCCAGCGCGGTCCCCTTGGCGAAGATCCGGTCGATGCCGGCCGACGCCGAGAGCTGGACCCCGCACAAGGCGGCGTACCCGCCGAGCACCGGGGGCGTCCCGACCAGGAACCGGTCCACCGACGGCGCCGGGTCGTACGCCGGCCCCATCGCGAACTGGTCCCGCTGCCCGAACCATCCCCAGATGGGCTGCCGCAGCGAGTCCTGCAGCGAACGCCGCACGTACAGGAACGCCGGCGCGCCCGGCCCCGCGTTCAGGTGCTTGTAGGTGCACCCGACCGCGAGGTCCACCCCGGCCGACGACAACGGCACCGGCACCGCACCCGCCGAGTGGCACAGGTCCCACAGCACCAGCGCCCCGGCCGCGTGCGCCGCCGCCGTGATGCCGGCGATGTCCGCGATCGCGCCCGACCGGTAGGCGACGTGCGACAGCGACACCAGCGCCACGTCGTCGGAGAGCGCCTCCCGCACCGCCGCCAGCGTCACGCCGGTGTCCAGGTCGGACGGCAGCACCCGAAGCGTCATGCCACGCGCCGCCGCTACCCCTTCCAGCACGTACCGGTCGGTCGGAAAGTTGTCGTCGTCGGTGAGGATGACCTGGCGCCCGGGCCGTGCGTCACATGCGGCGACCGCCAGCTTGTAGAGGTTGACGCTGGTCGAGTCGCCCAGCACCACCTCACCCGGCGAGGCCTCCAGGATGCCGCCGGCCAGCACGTCGCCGACCTCGCGGGCCAGAGCGATCCAGCGGTCCCACCCGCGCACGAGGTCGACGCCCCACTCCTGGTCCACAGCGGCGCGCAACCGCGACCGGGTCACGCGAGGCAGCCGGCCCAGCGAGTTCCCGTCGAAGTACACCAAATCGGGCTCGTCGATGACGAACTCGTCGCGGAATGCGGCCAGCGGGTCCTCGGCATCGAGTCGCTTGGCCTGGGTGAGGCGATCAACGGGCACGCCGACACCGTAGCCGGGCAGGATGAGAGGCATGGCGGACCTCCACGACCTGACCGCGCTCGAGCAGGGTGCCGCGATCGCCGCCGGCGAGCTGACCAGCGCCGAGCTCGTCGAGCACTACCTGGCGCGGGTGGCCGCGTTCGGCGACCGCGTCGGCGCCTTCGTCACCGTGACCGCGGACCAGGCGCGCAGCGAGGCCGCGGCCCTGGACGGGGCGCCCCGGAAGAGTCCCCTGCACGGCGTTCCGACCGCGATCAAAGACCTGACCCTGACCGCCGGTGTACGCACGACGTTCGGCTCCGCGGCCTTCGCCGACTACGTGCCGCCGATCGACGCCGACGTGGTGACCTACCTGCGCGCGGCCGGCACCGTGTCGCTGGGCAAGACGACCACATCGGAGCTGGGCACCTCGTGCCACGCGGAGAGCCTGGTCGCACCGCCGGCCCGCAACCCGTGGGCGCTGGCCGACACGGCGGGCGGCTCCAGCGGCGGCGCGGCGGCCGCGGTCGCCGCCGGGCTCGTGGCGGTCGCGCAGGGCTCGGACGGCGGCGGGTCCGTGCGGATACCCGCCGCGATCTGCGGCCTGGTCGGCTACAAGCCGAGCCGCGGCGTGGTCTCCGGCGGCCCGCTGGGCTCCACCGGGTTCGGCCTGCCGACACACGGCGCGATCGCCCGCACGGTGACCGACGCCGCCGCCTTCCTCGACGCGATGGCGGTGCCGACCGTCGGCGAGCCCTACCTGGCGCCGCCCGCCCCGGGCGGCGGCTACCTCGGCGCCGCGCGCACGGCGGCACCCGGCCCGCTGCGGATCGGCCGGTTCACCACGCCGATGCTGGTCGACACCCCGGTCGACCCCGCGTGCGTGCGGGCCGTCGACGACGCCGCTGCCGCGCTGGCCGGCGCCGGGCATCGGGTCGAGGAGGTCGCGGCGCCGCTGACACCCGAGATCTGGCCGCTGTTCGAGACGCTCTGGTACGTGCTGTCCCTGGGACCCGTGCCCCCGGCGGCGGAACCGTCGCTGCTGCCACTGACCCGCTACCTGCGCGCCCGCGGCGAGACCGTAGGCGCCGGCCAGCTGATCGCGGTGCTGGCCGAGCTCCAGACCCAGGTGCGGCAGGGCCTGGCCCGGCTGGCCGACTACGACCTGTTGCTCAGCCCGACACTGGCGGTGCCCCAGGCCGAGGTCGGCTGGTTCACCTCGGCGGACGAACCGGGCGAGGACTTCGACCGCCAGCGGCGCTTCTCGCCGTACTGTGCGATCTTCAACGTGACCGGCCAACCGTCGGTGAGCGTGCCGATCGGCGCGACCGACGACGGTCTTCCGGTCGGTGTCCTGTGCAGCGGACGCTACGGTGACGACGCGCGGCTGCTGGCCGCCGCGGCGCAGCTGGAGCGGATCGCCGGGCGTGTTGATCGCCACCCGGCGATCTGGACGGACGCGCCCTCCGCTACCGTGAACGGCGTCTGAGCCGGTCGGCTTTGAAAGGGCGTTGGCGTTGTCAGTTACCGAGACGGTGCTCTACTTCGTCGTCATCCCGGCGGCCGCCGTACTGGTGATCGCGGGGCTGGCGGCCGCGGGCGGCGGACCCCGTCCGAAGCGTTACCGGCCCGGGCGGCCGTACGACTTCCGGCCGGTCTGGTTCCTGTCCGCTCCGGAGTTGCTCTCCCACGCGCCGGAAGAGGCGGACTCCCACATGATCGAGGCGGGCGAGACCCGCGCGCTTTCCACCGCGGCGACGCCTTACGGCGGCCCGGTCGGCGCGATCGAGCCGGTGCCCTCGGCGGCGTCGGCGGGCAAGGTTGGAGGCGCAAGTGACCGCTGGTGAGACGTCCGGTCCCCTGCTGGCCCGCGAGCCCGACGAGGCACCGTCGGATGCCGCGCAGCACCGCGCCGAGCTGATCGAAGAGCACAAGTACGGCCAGCCCGAGGTGCTCGAGGGACCGTTCAGCACCCGCCAGCTGCTCCGTCTCGACGAGGCGCTGCGCACCGCCGACCGGGCGACCGGGCTCGTCTTCTCCGTCTACGTCGGAGAGTTGGAGGAGCCGGTCCGCGGCCACGCCGAGCGGATGCACCAGCAGCTTCCCGAGGTCGCGTCGGCCGTGCTGATCGCCGTCAGCCCCAACCAGCGGGTGCTCGAGGTCGTCACGGGCGGCGACGCTCGCCGGCGCATCCCCGACCGCGACGCCAAGCTGGCCGCGCTGTCGATGGTGGCGGCGTTCGGCGGCGGCGACCTGGCAGGCGGCATCATCAGCGGCCTCGACCAGCTCGCCACCCGGGCGGGCCGCTCCTAGATCTCTCCACGAAAGGCCCGGCACCCAGGGTGCCGGGCCTTTCGCTTGGGTGGGCTGTGGCGGCAGGCACAGTCCCGCGTGAATGGCTCCCGGATCGCGGCCTGGCAGGATGGAAGGCGTGACTGCACAGGCGAACGGTGAGCCGACCTTCTTCGAGCTGATCGGTGGCGAGCCGACCTTCCGCAAGCTGGTCGCCCGTTTCTACGAGGGCGTGGCGGACGACACGCTGCTGCGGCCGCTCTACCCCGAGGAAGACCTGGAGCCGGCAACCGAGCGACTCACGTTGTTCCTGATGCAGTACTGGGGTGGTCCCAACACCTACTCCGCCACCCGCGGCCACCCCCGGCTGCGGATGCGGCACGCCCCGTTCCGGGTCGGCCCGGCGGAGCGGGACGCCTGGCTGCGGCACATGCGCGACGCCGTCGACTCGCTCGACCTGCCGGCCGACCAGGAGAAGACGCTCTGGGACTACCTGGAGCGGGCGGCGTACTTCATGGTCAACACCATGGACGACCCAGCCGCCACAAATCCGACATAAACGCATCGCAGGGCACTTCTCGGTCGTTGATCCGGACGACCGCCGCCGCGGAAGGATCGTGGGGGCCGCACCCCGAGGAGCCTCGCCCGCATGCGCCGCCGACTCATCGCCGCCGCCGTGGTCATCGCCGCCGGAATCGCCGGTGCGCTGCCCGCCGTGGCGGACACGGCCCAGCCGACCGTCGTGACGGCGGACCCGGTCGACTTCACCCCGCACGCACTGGACGGCACCGTCCGTGCGATCGCGGCGGTCGGCAACACGATCGTCGTCGGCGGCACGTTCAGCAGCGTCGCCAACGAGGGCGGCTTCCGGTCGGTCCGCCGCCCGTACCTGTTCGCCTTCGACGCCAAGACCGGCGTGATCCGCACGGCCTTCACCCCGACGGTCGACGGCGCGGTCTACGCGCTCGCCGCGGGCCCGGACAACACGGTCTACGTCGGCGGCGCCTTCCGCACGGTCAACGGCGTCTCATCGCGCGGCTTGGCCCGCCTGTCGGTCACCAACGGCGCCCGCGTGTCACCGTTCAAGGCGGAAATCAACTGGGGCGACGTGCGTACCCTCGCGGTCAACGGAAAGCGCCTCTACGCGGGCGGCCCGTTCTCGGCGGTCAACGGCGTCAACCGGGCGGGCCTGGCCCGTCTGGACGGCGTCAGCGGCGCGGTCGACGCCGGGTTTGACGCCAAGCTGGCGGCGACCGAGATGGCCCGGGTGCGGGTCGAGGACATGGCCCTGTCACCGGACGGCCGCCGCCTGGTAGCGGTCGGTGCGATCACCCACGCGGGCGGCCAGCCCCGCCACCAGCTCGCGATGCTCGACGTCTCCGGCCCGAAGGCGGTGGTCGCCAACTGGTATACGGACGCGTTCCGGTCGCAGTGCGACACGTCGCTGGACACCTACCTGCGCGGTGTCGACTATTCGCCGGACGGCGCGTACTTCGTCACCGTCACCACCGGCGCCCTCACCGGCCCGGGCAAGATGTGCGACTCAGCGGCCCGCTTCGAGAGCGCCGGCGCTGGGGCTCACAAGCCGACCTGGGTCAACCACACGGGCGGCAACACCCTGTTCTCGGTCTCGGTTACCGGCGCGGCGGTCTACGTGGGCGGGCACCAGCAGTGGCTCGACAACCCGAAGGGCAAGAAGAGCAAAGGCCCCGGCGCCGTCGACCGCCCCGGCATCGGCGCCATCAACCCGAAGACCGGCAAAGCCCTGCCCTGGAACCCGACCCGCAGCCGAGGCATCGGCGCCCGAGCCATCGTCGCCACCAAAACCGGCCTCTACGTAGGCTCCGACACCGACAAACTCGGCAAGGAGTACCACGGCAGGATCGGCATGTTCCCGCTCCCGTAATCGATCAAATTCTTGGTTCAGAAGAGCAAGGAGCGGTCCCGGGGTCGCGGTGGGTCACCGGTCCGGCTGCTCCGCGTGTCGCCGCGCGACCCACGGCGGAGGTGGCAGCGGAGCGAAGCGGAGCGGTCTCCGGCGGGAGCAACGGTCGTGCCCCCGGCGGACCCGGGACAAGATCCGATCGTCGGTCTAGAGGAGCGCGCCTTCGTCGTGTAGCCAGTCGACGAAGGTGCTGGAGACGGCGGCTCCGCAGTCGAGCATTTCGACCAGCAGGGCGTCGTGGGCTCCGGCGCCCAGCGGCACCTGGATCTCCGCGTAGATCGGTAGCTGGCCGCGCTCCGTCGGGTCTCCCACGTAGGCCTTGCAGAAGCGCCGCGTGTGGTTCCACTCGTTGACGACGCGGTACGCGCGGTCGGCCCAGTCCGGCGGCACTGTCGAGTGTGGGCGGGCGCGGATCACCAGGATCTCGTCTTCCGGACCCTCGAGGGTGAACAGCACCGCGTGGCGTTCCCACATCGCCAGCAGGCTGCCGTCGCCGTCGGCGAGGTAGCGGATGTCGAGCAGGTCGAGCGCGTTGCCCAGGCGGGGCAGCGTCACCGTCTCGACCGCGGCGGGGCGGTCTGGGGTCTCCCGGGGCACGGCGAGCGCGGCCAGTGGCTCTAGCACGACGGCGTTGGGATCACGTTGCGGAGGCACTCCCAATCGGACGTTGCTGTCCTCCGACCGAAGCTCGGACTCAACCCCACCGGCGTGGCCGGGACGCCATGACCACCAAGGCATCGCTCGCGCACCTCACTCCCCAGCGAATCCGTCCGCGTACGTTGCGTTGGACCCGGGGTGACGGTACCCGGAAGGTCGGCGGAGGGCATCCCCCCAACGACAGGCCGGACCCGAACGGCCGGCTGCGTATCAGCCGAAAGTACGAGGCGATGCCGGTTTTAGGGAGAATTGCTGAACGGGTGGTAGCCAGGCGACCCCGTACGGTGCAGAGAGGCCTATCCATCTCCCGGATACACGCACATCAATGAATGCGGCAACCGATACGTCCGGCTGACCCAGAAAGCCCATCCGGACTACTGCCTGGATCAACCGTTGTGAGACATCGACCGACGACTGGCCATCGGAGACGACGATCGGTACATGGTCGAGCAGGGCGTCCCGAAGCGCCCGTTGGCCGACCGCTCGCCCGCCCACGCCCTCCGCCGTCGCGGTGCGCAACGTGCCCGCGGCGGCCGCGGCGACCCGGCGCACCTCCTCGCCCGGCACGGACTCCACGACCCGGCCACCGGCGAGCGGCGGCAGCGGCCAGCGCCAGTCCGCGTCCCGGCGTGGCGGCAGCACCGCACCGCCGCGGGCGACCTCCTCGAAGAGCGCCGCGGCCGACACCGTGGCGTCGCCGGCACCATCCCCGGGCACCGTGCGCCCGACCAGCACGCCCCACGGCAGCGGCGCCCAGAGCTGCACGCGGCCGTCCACCGGACGCAGCCGGACCACCGTCGCCGCGTCCAGGCGGATCAGCCGGCTCAGGAACGCGCCCGCGTCCGACCGGGACGCCAGCCCGTGTGCGCCGGTCATACCGACTCGCGAGCGGGACCGCCCTGAGCCGGCGCCACGGCGGGCTCCGGACCGGCGGGCTCCGGACCGGCGGGCTCCGGACCGGCGGGCTCCGGACCGGCGGGCTCCGGACCGGCGGGCTCCGGACCGGCGGGCTCCGCACCGGCGGGCTCCGGGCCGTAGGGCGACAGGAACGACCGCTCCTCCGCCGAGAGTCGCCGCGGACGACCCGCGGCCAGGTCATACGGCACGCAGACCGACCTGGCCCGGCTGGCCACCGCGTCGTCGTCGAAGAGCTCGTACGCGATCACGAACCGGGACGCCCGGATCTCCTCGACCCACATCTCGATCCGCACGGTGTCGCCGTAGTCGACCGGGCGCACGTAGTCGACCTCGTGCCGCGAGATCACCACGCCCTCCTCAAGCGAGGTCAGCCCGTGCCGGCGCGCCGCGACGAACATGAGCGCAACGCGCGCCTCCTCGTACAGCGTGAGGAAGCGCGCGTTGTTGACATGCCCGTAGACGTCCATGTCGGACCACCGCAGGGCGGCCTCGTAGACGAACCTGGCCACGACGTCAGTCGCGGGTCAGCTTGCGGTACGTCACCCGGTGCGGCCGGGCGGCTTCGGCGCCGAGGCGGTCGATCTTGTTCTTCTCGTACGCCTCGAAGTTGCCCTCGAACCAGAACCACTTGGCCGGGTTCTCCTCGTCGCCCTCCCAGGCGAGGATGTGGGTCGCCACGCGGTCGAGGAACATCCGGTCGTGGGAGATGACCACGGCGCAGCCGGGGAACTCCAGCAGCGCGTTCTCGAGCGACGAGAGCGTCTCGACGTCGAGGTCGTTGGTCGGCTCGTCGAGCAGGATCACGTTGCCGCCGATCTTCAGCGTCAGCGCGAGGTTGAGCCGGTTGCGCTCGCCGCCGGACAGCACCTTGGTCGGCTTCTGCTGGTCGGGACCCTTGAAACCGAACGCCGCCACGTACGCCCGGGACGGCATCTCGACCTTGCCCACCATCAGGTGGTCGAGCCCGTCGGAGACGACCTCCCAGACGGTCTTGTCGCCGTCGAGACCCGAGCGGTTCTGGTCCACGTACGACAGCGAAACGGTCTCACCGACGCGCACCGAGCCGTCGGTCGGCTGCTCCAGGCCCACGATGGTCTTAAACAGCGTGGTCTTGCCGACGCCGTTCGGGCCGATGATGCCGACGATGCCGTTGCGGGGCAGCGAGAACGAGAGATTCTCGATCAGCGTACGGTCGCCGAAGCCCTTGGTCAGCTTGTTGGCCTCGATCACCGTGTTGCCCAGGCGCGGGCCCGGCGGGATCTGGATCTCCTCGAAGTCGAGCTTGCGGGTCTTCTCGGCCTCGGTGGCCATCTCCTCGTAGCGGTCGAGCCGGGCACGCGACTTGGTCTGCCGCGCCTTGGCGTTGGACCGCACCCACTCGAGCTCCTCGGAGAGACGCCGCTTCATCTTGGCGTCCTTGCGGCCCTCGACGGCGAGCCGGGCGGCCTTCTTCTCGAGGTACGTCGAGTAGTTGCCCTCGTAGCCGATCGCGCGACCGCGGTCGAGCTCGAGGATCCAACCGGCCACGTTGTCGAGGAAGTACCGGTCGTGGGTGATCGCCAGGACGGTGCCCGCGTACTTGGCCAGGTGCTGCTCCAGCCACTGCACGCTCTCGGCGTCCAGGTGGTTGGTGGGCTCGTCGAGCAGCAGCAGGTCGGGCGCCTCGAGCAGCAGCTTGCACAGCGCGACCCGGCGGCGCTCACCACCGGAGAGGGTGGTCACGTCGGCGTCCGGCGGCGGGCAACGCAGCGCGTCCATGGCGAGCTCGAGCGCGGAGTCGATGTCCCACGCGTCGGCGTGGTCGAGCTCCTCCTGGAGCTTGCCCATCTCTTCCATCAGCTCGTCGGAATAGTCGGTCGCCATCTGCTCGGCGATCTTGTTGAACCGCTCGAGCTTGCTCTTGGTCTCGGCGACCGCCTCTTCGATGTTGCCGAGCACGGTCTTCGCGTCGTTGAGCGGCGGCTCCTGCGCGAGCATGCCGACGGTGTAGCCGGGCATCAGCCGCGCCTCGCCGTTGCTCGTCTTGTCGAGCCCCGCCATGATCTTGAGCAGGCTCGACTTACCGGCGCCGTTGGGACCGACGACCCCGATCTTGGCGCCCGGCAGGAAACTGAGCGTCACGTTGTCGAGCACGACCTTGTCGCCGTGCGCCTTGCGCGCCTTCTCCAGGACGTAGATGTACTGGGCCACGGTGCGGCCTACCTCCGAGTAATTGTCGATACCGGCAGAACGCCGTCGTCAATCCTGACAGGTAGCCAGCCGAACGCCCACATCACCCCAGGCACTAGTCGGGGCGGCGCTCCGTTACCGGGAAGGTCGAGTCTTTTCCGTTCGTCGTCTGGGTCAGGCGGTACGGGGTGACGCTGTAGGTGGTCGTGCCGTCGTCCGTCCGGTTCGTGGCCAGGTAGCCGCCGTCCGTCTCCTCGACAGTCGTCAGGAAAAGGGCGTTCTCCCCCTGGATGAAATCGCCGTCGGCCGGGCCGATGTAGCCCTGGTAGAACAGCGTCCCCGCCTCGTCGCGGCAGATCCACACCTGGCGGTCGTCCTCGGTGCGGATGAACAGCACCTCCGTCAGCCCTCCCGGCGAGCCGACAGCCTCCGCCGCCACCTGGGTCGCCCGCGGGCAGTCCTCGCCGCGCGGCGGCTCCTGCGACTCCGGCGTGTCGATCACCACCGGCGTGTTCTGCGTCTCCTGGGCCTGCCGGTTCGCCGCCCGCTCGTCCGCGACCCGGGCGCCGTAGATCCATCCGCCGGCGCCGCCGATCACGGCCAGCAGCGCCAGGGCGGCCAGGAAGGCCACCACGCGTGGTTTCGGCCCCGGTGTCGACACGCCTATGAGCCTGACATCCAACAGCAACCGAACGGAAGGATCATTACCTCGGGTGTACGGGTATCCCGTTCATCGGGGGCAACCAGGCCCGCAACCGCCGCAACGCCACGCAGGTAGGCTCGACGGCGGACCCGTGATCACCGGAGGTGTGCGGAGCGTGACGGTTCGTAGCTCTTTTGTCGTTGTAGCGAACCGACTACCGGTTGACGAGGTCACCACCGACGAGGGGCGCCAATGGCGACGCAGCCCCGGCGGTCTGGTGACGGCGCTGCACCCGGTGCTGGCGGAGCACAAGGGCACGTGGGTCGGTTGGGCCGGCGGGACCAGCGAGCAGGCACCGGAGCCGTTCGACCTCGAAGGCATCCACATCCACCCGGTGCCCCTGACCGCCAGCGACCTCGAGCGCTACTACGAGGGCATGTCCAACGCGACCATCTGGCCGCTCTACCACGACGCGGTCGAGACGCCGGTGTTCAAGCGGCGCTGGCGTGAGTCGTACCGGCAGGTCAACGCCCGCTTCGCCGAAGCCGCCGCCGAGGTGGCCGCCGAGGGCGCGACGGTCTGGGTCCAGGACTACCAGCTGCAGCTCGTGCCCGCGATGCTGCGCGAGCGCCGGCCGGACCTCAAGATCGGGTTCTTCCTGCACATCCCGTTCCCGCCGATCGAACTGTTCATGCAGATGCCCTTCCGCGCCGAGATCCTGCGCGGGCTGCTCGGCGCCGACCTGATCGGCTTCCAGCAGCGCCTGGCCGCGCAGAACTTCGTCCGGCTGGCCCGGCACCTGCTGGGGCTGCGCTACGAGGGCCAGGTCATCGACGTCGACGGCCGGCCGGTCAAGGCGGGCGCGTTCCCGATCTCGATCGACGTCGCCGAGATGGAGCGGATGGCCGCCGACCCCGCGGTGCAGGCGCGGGCCAAGCAGATCCGGGCCGAGCTGGGCGACCCGCGGATGGTCATTCTGGGCGTCGACCGGCTCGACTACACCAAGGGCATCGAGCTGCGCCTCAAGGCGTTCCGGGAGCTGCTCTCCGACGGCAAGCTGAGCGTGCCCGAGGCGGTCATGGTGCAGGTCGCCACGCCGAGCCGGGAGCGTGTCGAGCACTACCAGACCCTGCGGGTCAAGGTCGAGCGCGAGGTCGGCCGGATCAACGGCGAGTTCGGTCGCGTAGGCGTGCCCGCCGTCCACTACCTTCACCAGTCGTACAGTCGCACCGAGTTGGCCGCGCTCTATTGCGCGGCCGACGTCATGATGGTGACCCCGCTGCGAGACGGGATGAATTTGGTGGCAAAGGAATACGTGGCGGCGCGTGCCGACACCGGCGGAGCGCTGGTGCTCAGCGAGTTCGCCGGCGCCGCGACGGAACTACGACAGTCGTTCCTGTGTAACCCGCACGACCCCGACGGAGTCAAGGAGGCGCTGCTGCGCGCGGTACATGTCGAACATCCGGAAGCCCGCCGCCGGATGCGGCTCATGCAGCGGCACCTGCGCACCCACGATGTCGGCCATTGGGCCCGTTCGTTCCTCAACGAGCTGGGCGTGCCTGAGGTGGAGGCTGACCCGGCGTGACCAACGTGATCGAGGTCGATCAGAAGGCCGCCGGCCAGATCGACGCGGAGCTCCGCGCGGCCATCGGCCGCATCGCGCGGGTTCCCCAGCTTCTCATCGCGTGCGACTACGACGGCACGCTGGCGCCGATCGTCGCCGACCCGACCCTGGCCGTGCCGCTGCCGGAGAGTGTGGCGGCGGTGCGCGCCCTGGCCGCGCTCCCGCAGACCACGGTGGCCGTGGTTTCCGGGCGTGCGCTGCGTGACCTGGCGACGCTGTCGCGGCTGCCGAGCGAGGTGCACCTCGTCGGCAGCCACGGCTCCGAGTTCGACATCGGCTTCGTCGAGCGGCTGACGCCCGAGCTGGTCGAGGTCCGCACCCGGCTCCAGGTGGCGCTGCGCGACATCGTCTCGGGCCAGTCGGGCGTACGCCTGGAGAACAAGCCGGCCAGCGTCGCGGTGCACTACCGCACGGCGGACCGGCCGGTGGCCGAGGAGGTCAAGGCGCGCGTCGCGGCCGGGCCGGCCACGTGGCCGGAGGTCACGGTCACGCACGGCAAAGAGGTGATCGAGCTCTCCGTCGTGCCGACCCACAAGGGCACCGCGGTCGACCAGCTGCGCACCTCGCTGTCGGCCAGCGCCGTGCTGTTCATCGGCGACGACATCACCGACGAGAACGCGTTCGCGAACCTGCACGGCCCCGACGTCGGCGTGAAGATCGGCCCGGGTGAGACGAAGGCCGGTCACCGGGTCGCCGAGCCGATCGACGCCGCCCGGCTGCTGGGGCTGCTGCTCCAGACCCGGCGGCACTGGCTGTTCGGCGAGGCGGCGGTGCCGATCGAGCGGCACTCGATGCTCTCCAACGGCGAGACGGTCGCGCTGGTCACCCCCGAGGCCAAGGTCACCTGGCTGTGCCACCCGCGGCCGGACTCGTCGGCGATCTTCGCCGACCTGCTCGGCGGCGGCCCGGCCGGGCACTTCGCGGTCGCGCCGGAACGCGGCGGCCTCCCGCTCGGCCAGCGCTACCGGCCCGGCACGATGACCGTCGAGACCCGCTGGTCGGGCCTGACCGTCACCGACTGGCTCGACCGCGCCCCGACCGGCGACGCGGCCCTGGTCCGCCGCCTGACCGGCCACGCCAAGGTCGGCTTGGAGTTCGCGCCGCGGCCCGAGTTCGGGCAGGTCCAGGTGCGGCTGCAGGCGCTCGGCGACGGCCTGCTCGTGCTGGGCTCCAACGAGCCGGTCGCGCTCTACTCCCCCGGCGTCGCCTGGGAGATCAGCGAGGACGGCGGGTACGACACGGCGCGCGCCACCGTCGACCTCGCCGCCCTCGACGGCGAACAGCTGCTGGAGCTGCGCTTCGGCACGCACAGCCTGCACGCGCACCCGACCGCGGCACAGGACCGGCAGGAGTCGGCCGAGCAGCCGTGGAAGGACTGGGTGCGCGGGCTGCACCTGCCCAGCGAGGGCCGCGAGCTCGTGGCCCGCAGCGCGCTCACGCTCAAGGGCCTCGCCCACGAGCCGACCGGCGCGATCCTGGCGGCCGCGACCACCTCGCTGCCCGAGGAGCTGGGCGGGGTCCGCAACTGGGACTACCGCTACTGCTGGCTGCGCGACGCGGCGATGACCGCCCGGGCGCTGGTCGACCTGGGCTCGCTCGACGAGGCCGAGGGCTTCCTGCGCTGGGTCGACGGCTGCGTCGAGCGCACCGGCGGCCACCCGGAGCGGCTCCACCCGCTCTACACGGTCGAGGGGTACGAGCTGGGCGCGGAGGCGGTCATCGACACGCTGCCGGGCTACGCGGGCTCCCGCCCGGTGCGGGTCGGCAACCTCGCGAACCACCAGCTCCAGCTCGACGTCTTCGGCCCGGTCGCGGACCTGCTGGCCGCCGTCGCCGACGCCCGAGGCTCCGTCCGCGACGAGGAGTGGCGGGTGCTGGAGGCGATGGTGCAGGCGGTCGAGCGCCGCTGGCACGAGCCGGACCACGGGCTCTGGGAGGCCCGGCTCCAGCCGCGGCACCACGTCTACTCCAAGGTCATGTGCTGGATGACCGTCGACCGGGCACTGCACGTGGTGCGCAAGCACGCCGGGCAGGACCGGCCGGACTGGGTCGCCCTGCGCGACCGGATCGGTCACAACGTGCTCGAGCACGGGTGGCACGAGGAGGCCGGCGCCTACACCGTGGCGTACGGCGACGAGGAGATGGACGCGTCCTCGCTGTGGATCGGCCTGTCCGGGCTGCTCCCCGACGACGACCCGCGGTTCCTGGCGACCGTCCTCAAGGTCGAGGCCGACCTGCGCAGCGGCCCGGTCGTCTACCGGTACCGCTGGGACGACGGCCTGCCGGGGCGCGAAGGCGGGTTCCACATCTGCACGTCCTGGCTGGTCGAGGCCTACCTGCGCACCGGGCGCCGGGCCGACGCCGAGGAGCTGTTCGAGCAGATGATCGCCACGGCCGGCCCGACGGGCCTGCTGCCGGAGCAGTACGACCCGCTGGCCGAACGTGGGCTGGGCAACCACCCGCAGGCGTACAGCCACCTGGGTCTGGTCCGCTGCGCCCTGCTGCTCTCCGGGCTGCTCAAGCCCTAAGGGCGGAGACCACGTCGCCGACGACGACGATCGCGGGAGGCCGGATTCCGGCCTCCCGCACCGTTTCCGCCAGCTCGCCGAGGGTCGCCTCGACGGCGCGCTGGTTGGCGGTGGTGCCCTCCTGGATCACCGCGGCCGGGCTCCCGGCCGGGCGCCCGTGCGCCACCAGCGTCGCGGTGATCGCGGCGAGGTTCTTCAGCCCCATCAGCACGACCAACGTCCCGCTGGTCGCCGCCAGCGCCGGCCAATTGACCAGCGACTCCGGGTCGTCCGGCGAGAGGTGCCCGGAGACCACGGTGAACTCGTGCGCGACACCCCGGTGGGTGACCGGGATGCCGGCCGCGCCCGGCACCGACACCGCGCTGGTCACCCCCGGCACGACCACGACCGGGACGCCGGCCTCGGCGCACGCGATGACCTCCTCGCCGCCGCGGCCGAAGACGAACGGGTCGCCGCCCTTGAGCCGCACCACCGACAGGCCCTGCCGGGCGCGGTCGACCAGGATCTCGTTGATCTCGTCCTGCGTACGCGCCGGCCCGTACGGGTTCTTCGCCGCGTCCACGAGCTCGGCGTCCGGCCTCAGCTCGTCGAGCAGCAGCCCGGGCGCCAGCCGGTCGGCCACCACCACGTCGGCCTCGGCCAGCAGCCGCCGGCCCTTGACGGTGATCAGCTCGGGGTCGCCGGGGCCGGCGCCCACGAGCGCGACCTGGCCTCCCTTCGGCACCGGCGGCGCACCGACCGCGGTGGCGCTGGCCGCGGCCCCGGTCCAGCCCGCCAGGAACGCCGCGATCGCGTCGCGGGTCGCCACGGCCCGGCGCGGGTCGCCGCCGCCGAGCACCGCGACCGTGACCGGGCCACGGCGGGTCACCGCCGGGGTCCAGGCGGTCGCGGCGGTTCGGTCGTCGGCCCGGACGCAGAACACCCTGCGCTCCTCGGCGGCCGTCGACACCTGGGCCGCCGCCTCCGGATCGTCGACCGCGACCTGGACCAGCCAGACGCCGTCCACGTCGGACGGCTCGAACCGGCGCCGTTCCCAGCGGATCCGGCCGGCGTCGACCAGGCCGTGCAGGGTCGGGGTCAGCTCCGGCGCGACCAGGGTGACGTCCGCGCCGGCGGTCAACAGGGCCGGCACGCGCCGGCTGGCCACGGCGCCGCCGCCGACGACCAGCACCGGCCGCCCGTCGAGCCGCAGCGCCAAGGGGTAAAGGTCGCTCACTTCTCGGCCACCCCGGCCGAGTCGAAGGTGGCGACGTCGTGCAGCACCCGCGCCGCGCTGGCCACGATCGGCCACGCCAGCACCGCACCGGTGCCCTCGCCGAGGCGCAGGCCCAGGTCGACCAGCGGGCCGAGGCCGAGGTGGCGCAACGCGATCGCCGCGCCCGGCTCGGCGGAGCGGTGCCCGGCGACCATCGCGCCGACCGCGTCGGGGGCCAGCGCCGCCGCGGCGAGCGCGGCGGAGTCGGCGATCACCCCGTCGAGGATCACGGGTACGCGGCGCGCCGCCGCTCCCAGCACGAGGCCGGCCAGCGCGGCGTGCTCCAGGCCACCGACCGCGGCCAGCACACCGATCGGGTCGGCCGGGTCCGGCCGGTGCAGGGCCAGCGCCCGCTGCACGATGGCGACCTTGCGGCCGTGGGTCTCGTCGTCGATGCCGGTGCCGCGTCCGGTCACGTCGGCGGCCGCGGCGCCGGTGAACGCGGCGATCAGCGCGGCGGCGGGCGTCGTGTTGCCGATGCCCATGTCGCCGGTCAGCAGGCAGCCGGCGCCGGCGTCGACCAGGTCGTTGGCCACCCGGATGCCGACCTCGACGGCGGCGACCGCCTCGTCGCGGGTCATGACCTCCTGGACGCTGAGGTCCGCGGTGCCGCTGCGGACCTTCGCCTGGACGAGCCGCGGCTGCGCGGCACGGTCCGGCTGGCCCACGATCAATGGCTCGCCGCCGGCGGCCCCTGCCGACGCCGCGTCGTCCCCGGCGGCTCCGGCCTCTGCCCCGGGGCTGATGAGCGGGGTCGCGACGCCGACGTCGACCACGACGACGTCCGCGCCGGCCTGGCGGGCGAACGCGTTGACCACCGCGCCGCCGGCGAGGAAGTTGGCGACCATCTGCGCGGTCACCTCCTGCGGCCACGGGCTGACCCGCTGCGCGTGCACGCCGTGGTCGCCGGCGAACACCGCGACCACCGCCGGCTCGGGCAGCGGCGGCGGGTTCGTGCCGGCCAGCCCCGCGAGGCGTACGCCCAACTCCTCCAACGCCCCCAACGAGCCCGGCGGTTTGGTCAGCGTGGCGTGCCGCGCGTCGGCGGCCGCCATGGCGGCGGCGTCGAGCGGCCTGATCGCGGCCACGGTCTCGGCGAGGAGGGTCATGTGCCCATGATCCCGTCCGACGTGAAAAGGGCCCCCGGTGGGGGCCCTTTCCTCATTTGACGATCGCTGGTGACGGTGGTGGGAAGTTCTGGATCGGTTGGCCCTTCAGCGCGTCGCGCAGTGTCTGTGCCGCCGAGTCGATCGGTTTCTGCGACTGCGCGTCACCCACCGCGTTGAACGGGTTGTCCGGGTCGGCGATGAAGCTCGCCGCCGCCAACTCCCGGGTGAAGCCGACGAACCAGGCCGACCGGGTGCTGTCCGTGGTACCCGTCTTACCACCGACCGGGCGCCCCACCGTCGGGGTCACGCTCGGCGCGGTCGACCACTCCTGGCAGGAGCCGGTCTGTGCCTTGCCACCGGTCGGGCAGCGGGCGGCGTCGGCCGCGGCGCGGGCCACGTCCTGGGTGACCTCCTGGCGGCAGCGCGGCTTGGCCACGTCCACCACGTCGCCGTGCGGGTTCTTCCAGGTCACCTGCTTGCCGTCGGGCGTCTGGATCGACGTCACCGGCAACGGCTCGCAGTAGACACCGTCGGCGGCCACGGTGGCGTACGCGCCGGCCATCTCCAGGGGTGTCACGTCGGAGACGCCGAGCGTGAAGGCACCCCAGGTCTTGGACCGCGGCGGCTTGGCCATCATCTGGTCGACGTCGGTGCGCCAGGTCAGGCCCAGCCGCTCGGCCATCCGGACCGCCTTGTCCGCGCCGACCGCCTGCTCGAGCTGCACGAAGTACGTGTTCACGGACTTGCCGAACCCGGACCACATGGCGTGCTTGCCGGTCATCGCGCCGGAGGCGTTCGACGGGCACCAGCGGCCGCCGCACGAGGCCGGTCCTTCGCCCGGGTACTGGGAGACCAGCTTCATCGGCGAGTTGTACGCGGTGGACAGCGGCATCCCGGCGTCCAGCGCGGCCAGCATGGTGAACATCTTGAACGTCGAACCCGCCTGGTAGCCCGGCATGTCACCGCCGCCGAGCAACGGCACCACCGTGTTCGGGTAGTTGCCCTTGATCTTCGAGGCCTTCTGCGGGTCCGAGTGCGTGCCGTTCTTGCTCTGGTCGAGCGAGTACACGCGGTTGACGGCCATCGCCTTGACGAGGCCGGTGCCGGGCTGGACCACCACGAGTCCGTGCGCGAACTTGCTGGTGGACTTCTCCTTCGCCATGACGTTGGTCTCGGCGATGTTCTGGATGTTCGGGTCCAGCGAGGTGATGATCTTGTAGCCGCCGCGGCGCAGGTTGTCCTCGCGCATCGAGGAGTTGTCACCGAACGCGGCCTGCTCCACCCACCAGGCCTTGAGGTAGTCGCAGAAGAAGCCCCAGCTGTTGAGGTTCTTCGGCACGGAGACGCAGTCGTTGGCCGGAGTGCTCAGGTTGAGCTGGATCGGGAGCTGCTTGGTGGCCGCGTTGTCCTGCGGGCTCAGGTAGCCCATCTTCTGCATGTTGTCGAGCACGTAGTTGCGCCGGGCGGTCGCCGCGAGCTTGTCCTGCGTCGCCGGGTCGTACTCGGTGGGCGCCTTGACCAGACCCGCGAGCGTGGCGGCCTCGACCAGCGACAGGTCCTTGGGCGACTTGGAGAAGAAGACCTCGGACGCGGCGTAGATGCCGTACGCCCGGTGTCCGAAGTAGGCCGAGTTCAGGTAGCGCTCGAGGATCTCCTGCTTCGAGTACTGCTTCTCGACCGCGAGCGCGAGCCGCATCTCACGCAGCTTGCGGGTGCTGGTCTGCTCGGTGGCCTGCTGCACCTCGAGGGGCGTGGTGGCGCCGTCGCGCTGGGCCATCCGGACGTACTGCATCGTCAGCGTCGAGGCACCCTGCTGGACACCGTCGCTCTGGTGGTTGGCCACGAACGCGCGCGCGATGCCCTTGGGGTCGACGCCGTTGTGTTCGTAGAAGCGCTGGTCCTCACTCGCGACGATGGCCTGCTGGATGTACGGCGACATGTCGGCGATCGGGACGTACTTGCGATGCTCCTCGTAGAACATCGTGAGCAGCGTCTTGCCGTCGGACGCGTACACGTAGCTCGTCTGGGCCGGGGGTTTGACGTTGAGCTGGCTCGGCATGTTGTTGAACGCGTCGGCGCCCTTCTTGGCGCCGAGACCGCCGACGGCCACCAGCGGATAGGCGACCGCCGCCACGACGACGCCGGCTATGAGCCCGGCCCGCAGCAGCGGAGCGAACCGACTGGTCGCGGAGAGGGTGCGCTTAATCACCAACTAAAACTAGGACATAAGCTGATATGTCCGTACCCGAAAGCGAGCAACGTCTACGTCTCATGTTCCTGTTCCCGGGTACGGTTCTGCGCGTGATCGAGTTGGGACATCACGGTGACGCCGAGGTCGGTCCGGGACTGGTCGACCTGGCGGTGAACGTCCGGCAGGCGCCGCTGCCACCGTGGCTCCTGGCGCCGGTGGCGGAGTCGCTGGGTTCGCTGGCCGCGTACCCGTCGCCCGAGCCGGCACGCGCGGCGGTCGCCGCCCGGCACGGCCGTTCCCCGTCGTCGGTCCTGCTGACCGCGGGGGCGGCGCAGGCGTTCGTACTGATCGCCCAGGCGTTTCGCTCCTGTGTGGCACCGGTGGTCGTGCATCCGCAGTTCACCGAGCCCGAGGCCGCGTTGCTGGCGGCTGGCCACCGGGTCGGTCGGGTGGTGCTGCCGCCGCCGTACACGCTGGACCCGGCCCTTGTCCCGGAATCGGCCGACCTGGTCTTCATCGGCAACCCGACGAACCCGACGTCGGTGCTGCACCCGTCGCGCTCGCTCGCGGCCCTGGCCCGGCCGGGCCGGATCCTGGTGGTCGACGAGGCGTTCGCGGACACGACGCTCGGGCCGTCGGGCTCTCCGGAGCCGTCGTCGCTGGCGGGCCGCGACGATCTCCCGGGGCTGATCGTGCTGCGCAGCCTGACCAAGACGTGGGCGCTGGCAGGGCTACGGATCGGGTACGCCCTGGCGGCGCCGGAGGTCGTCGGTCGGCTGGCCACGGTGCAGCCGTTGTGGCCGGTCTCCACGCCGGCCCTGGCGGCGGCCATCACGTGCGCGAGCCCGGTCGCGGTTGCGGCGGAGCACTCGATAGCGCGTTCTCTGGCGGCCGACCGTGACCACCTGTTGGACCAGCTGTCCCAGATCCCTGGGGTTTCGATCGCGGCGCCACCGTCGAGCTCGTTCGTCCTGCTACGGATCCCCAACGCGGACAAGATCCGCCTGGCGCTGCGGGACCGCGGCTATGCGGTGCGGCGGGGGGACACGTTCCCGGGCCTGGGCACGGACTTCGTCCGGGTAGCGGTCCGCGACCGCGCGACAACGGACGCCTTCACCCGCGAACTGTCGGCGGTGCTGCAAGAACGGGCAGCCTCTTAACGCTTCCGCAGCGCATGGGGACCCTTGTCAACGCTTGCCCGGTATCGCAGCGACCGACTCCGCTCGGGCGCGGATCAGTTCAGCTCGCGCGGCTCCCGATCGGCGACCAAATCCGTTCGCCCCGCCCACCAGCGGGAAGGGCGCATCAGTTCAGGTCGCGGGGGTCCGGAGCCGCGAAGCGGGCGACGAAACGCTTCTGCCAGGGTGTCTCGACCGCCCGGCGGTCGTAGTTCTCGCGGACGTAGGTCACCGCCTCCGCGGCCGGCACGCCGTCGATGATCGCGAGGCAGGCCAGTGCCGTGCCGGTGCGGCCGCGACCGCCGCGGCAGGCCAGCTCGACCCGCTCCGTGGCCGCCCGCTCCCACGCCTCGCGCAGGGCCAGCCCCGCATCGGCCGGGTCGCTCGGCAGCCACAGGTCCGGCCAGCGAACCCAGCGACTCTCCCAGGCGGTCAGCGACGCGGGCTTCCCGAGCAGATACAACCCGAAGGTCGGCGGGGGCCCCATCGGGTACGCCCGCAGCAGACCCCTCCCCCGGACCAGCCGCCCCGAGGGCAGCCGCAGCACACCGGCGCCGGCTGGATCCCACGAGTCGATCATGAGCCCACCATAATGGCCACCTACCCTTTCGAGGCAGATTCTGCCATTTTCCGGACCCTTCGCCACGTCTTCCGCTCACCGCCTGCCAACAAGATCCAGAGCGCGTACCCCCTCGTGGCAGGATCGGGTCGTGTCCATTCGTGATCTTCTGCGGGGTCTTCCCGTCTTCGCCCGACCGTTGCCGCGGTTCGTACCGGCCGACGCCCCGGCGAACCCCGACGAGTTGTTCGTGACGTGGCTGGCGGAGGCGATCGACGCCGGCGTGGTGGAGCCGCACGCGATGACCCTCAGCACGGTCGACGGCGACGGGGTGCCCGACACCCGCGTACTCCTGCTCAAAGACATCGACGACCGCGGCTGGCAGTTCGCGACCTCCAGCGGCAGCGCCAAGGGACGCCAGGTCGCCGGCACGGCGGCCGCCGCCCTCGGCTTCTACTGGCGCGAGCAGGGGCGGCAGGTCCGGGTCCGAGGCACCGTCGCCGCGCTCGACCCGGAGACCTCCGCCGCCGACTTCCGCGCGCGGCCGGTGTCCTCCCGCGTGGCCAGCCTGGCCAGCGAGCAGAGCGCGGTGCTGTCCGACCCGGCCGACCTCGAGCGCGCCCTCGCCGCGGCCGAGACGACCGTCGCCGCCGACCCGGAAACCCCGTGCCCGGACCACACCGTGTACGCCGTGACACCCACGAGCGTCGAGTTCTGGCAGGGGGACGCTTCGCGCCGTCACGTACGCCTGCGGTATCTCCGGTCCGGCGACGCCTGGCGCAAGGAGCTGCTCTGGCCCTAGCGCGCCGCCGACCTGCGGAGGAAGGCCCAGTTGACCGCCCACAGCGCAACGCCGCCCAGCAGCAGCCACAGGGCCAGGACGTAGATCGACGCCTCGCGGACCATCGGCAGCAGGAAGAGCAGCGAGACCCCGGCGCCGAGGACCAGGACCACCGTCGGGGCGCGGAAGTGGGGATGGTCGACCGGGTCGCGGCGCAGGTACAGGGCCGAGAGGTTGACCAGCAGGAAGACCGCGGTCAGCAGGAGGACCGTGGTGTCCGACAGGTCGCCGAGGTCGTCCACGAAGAACAGCAGGACGATCGAGATCGCGGTCGTGAAGGCGATCGACACCCATGGTGTACGGCGCGGGCTGAGCCGACCGAACACGCCGGGCAGGACGTCGCGCTCGGCCATGCCGTACAACAGTCTGCTTGCCATCAGCATGTTGATCAGCATCGTGTTGGTCACCGCGATGATCGAGACCGCGGAGAAGATCTCGGTGACCGGCAGGTCGGGCGCGCCCAACCGGACCACCTCGAGCAGCGGGGCGGTGGACTCGGTGAGCACGTCGAGCGGCACCGTCATCGCGGCCGTGAACGCGACCAGCAGGTAGACCACGCCGGCCAGGACCAGACCGGTGATCATGGCGGGTGGGAACGACCGGCTGGGCTCTTCGGTCTCCTCGGCCAGGTTGACCGAGTCCTCGAAGCCGAGGAAGGCGTAGAACGCCGTCGCCGCGCCGGTCAGGAGGCCGGTGACGACACCGAAGCCCGTGCCCGAGAAGGTGAATGCCTGTCCCGGGTCGCCGTCGCCGCCGCCGAGCACGACGATGCCGACCCCGATGATGAACAGCAGGCCGGCGAGCTCGATGCAGGTGATCACGACGTTTACCCGCACCGACTCGGCCACGCCCCAGAGGTTGACCGCCGCGACCAGCAGGATGGCCACGATTCCGATGATGACCATCGGCGGGTTCTCGACGCCGAACAGGCCGGTGAAGTAGTCGCCACCGATCCGGCTCGCGGCGAACGTCGCCGAGGTGACACCGGACGCCATGATCGCGAAGGTGACGAGGAAGCTCAGGAACTTGATCCGGAACGCCCGGTCGCAGTAGAGCGCTCCGCCGGCGGCCTGCGGATATTTGGTGACGAGTTCCATGTACGCGAACGCCGTCAGGAACGCCAGCGCGAACGCGACGAGGAACGACGCCCAGATCGCACCACCGACGTCGCCGCCGACCTCACCCGTCAGCGAGTAGATGCCCGCGCCGAGAATGTCGCCGACGATGAAGAACGTCAGCATCGGCCGCGAGATCACCCGGCGAAGACCCTCGCCGGTCGGCTCGGCCGTGTTGGTATCGACGGTCATGCCTGGCGCCATACCCAGCCGAGGGCTGTGGCATGCCTCACAAAGCAGCGAGCGCGCGCACGTAGTTGACCTGCTGGTGCAGGTACTGCACCTGCTCCTGGTTGGTCACCGCGTTGCGGGCAACATATTGATGCCGACCGTTGCTGACGGTGACCTGCACTGTTCCGCGGTGGACGGTCTCCTTGACCAGCAGAAACAGCAGGCTGAACACGGTCAGGACGCAGAACCCGAAGATCGCGGTGAGCACGGCCCAGGTCGGCGTCTTCTGCTCGGTGTGCCAGAAGTCGTTGACCTGCCAGGTGGACCCGGCGAGCGGAAAACTCCCGGCCGGCGTGTGCACCAGCTTCGAGGTCACCTGAATCTCACCGATCTGCGCGACGACGGTCGCATCGCCACCGGGCGGAAACGCCCCCGGCGGTGCGGACGGTGACACGGGCTGACCGCTGACGCTGGTGGGCTGCGGTGACGCGGGCTCTGGCGGTGGGGCGTAGACAGGCCCGGGGTCCGAGGTCGGATCCGGCATCGGCCCGAGGTCGGGCGTCGACCAGGGATCGGTCGCCGGCGGGAACTGGCCCGGCTCCCCCGCCCCGGGAAGCGGCAGCGTCGGCTCCGTGCCCATCACGCACCCCCTCGTCGCGCGGCTTCTCCCCCGGCACCTTACTGCCCGGCACCGACAACCACCCGCCACGACATCAGCCGCCGCCGGCAAGTTGCCCTCTCGTCGACGCCCGGCACGGACAAGCCCACGCCGCGACCTGCGAGCACCGCACGCAAGTTTCCCGCGCACCGCCGGCAGGTACCTGTTCCGCCGACGCCCCACACCGACACACCGGGACCGCGACCTACCAGCGCCGCCACCAAGTTCCCGCTCCGCGCGGCCCCACCCCACAAGCCGGCACTGCCAACTATCAGCGCACCGCGAAGTTCATCCTGCGCGGGCGCCTCCACAAGCCCACGCCACGACTCGCCAGCACGCGCCGGCAAGTTCCTGCTCTGCTCGCGCACTGACAAGCCCACGCAGCGACCCCGCCCGACGCCTACCGGAACTTCCTGTCCGCGTCGCGATGGCTGGGCCGGTGAGGCCGCGCCGAGAAATCAGGCCGTGCCGGCTAGTTCTCGTTCCTGGGTTGTGCGGTCGTTGCGGTCTCGCGGGCCGCGGGCCTCGCGGCGGGCGGCCCAGCCGAACGCGAACAAAGTCATCACGCCGAACAGCCACCACTGGACCGTGTAGCCCAGGTTGAGCCAGTCGTTCTCGTAGTTCGGCGGGACCGCCGTGAAGCCCTTGTCGGCTGCCGGCACCTGAGTGTCGAGCTGCACGAACGCGCCGCGCAGGGGGTAGGGCAGCTCCGCCGCGATCTGCGGCACCGCGATGCGGCGGGTCTCCAGCTTGCCCTCGGCCCGGTCGACCGCTGTGCCTCGGCTCTCGGAGAGCTTGACCGCGCCGGTCACGGTGACCTGGCCCGTCGGGATCGGCGGCACGGTGGGCTGCGTGTAGGCGCCACCGCCCGGGGCCGCCGGCACCCAGCCCAGGTCGACCAGCACCGCCGACCCGTCGGATAGTCGGAGCGGCGTGACGATCTCGAAGCCGACCTTGTTGTCGACGGTGCGGCCGCGGACCAGGACCACGTTGGTCGGGTCGTAGCGCCCCGTCACCGTCACCCGGGTCCATTCGGTCACGCGCGCCGGACCAGGACCCGGCGTGCCCGCAGTGCCACCCGGCGTGACCACCGAGTCGAGCGGCACAGGCGTGGCGGTGCCCGTCACGTCGATCCGGTGGTTGACGTCTTTGCGGAGCTCGTAGCGCCCGTGCTGCCAGTTGCCGAGCAGCACCATCACCGTGGCGGCGACCAGCGCGAGAGCGAGGAAGCCCAGCCAGCGGGGGGTCAGCAGGAACCGGTACACGCCAAGAGGCTACTGCGGGGGTATGACGGGTTTTCTGTGCGGTCACCCCGCGTACCAGATTCGTCGATGTGTCGTCAGCCTGATGTTGTCGGGGCCATTAGGTATCGTCGGACGGCTCACCTTTTTCCGCCGAGGAGTCGCCGATGTCCGCCGTGCCCCGGGTGGTGGTCAGCGCGCCGTCGTCCGGCCACGGCAAGACCGCGCTGGCGGTCGGGCTGCTCGCCGCGTTCGCCGGCCGCGGCCTGTCCGCCGTCGGGTTCAAGGTCGGCCCCGACCACACCGACGCGGCCTATCTCGGCGCCGCCGCCGGCAGTCCCGGGCGCAACCTCGACCCCCGGCTGGTCGGCGCCCATCGGGTGGCCCCGCTGTTCGCCCACGCGGCGCAGGGCCGCGACATCGCTGTCGTCGAGGGCACGATGGGCCTCTTCGACAGCCTCGCCGGCCGGGTCGAGACCGACTCCACCGCCGGCGTCGCCGCCGCCCTCCGCGCACCCGTGATCATGGTCGTCGACGTCGGAGCCATGGGCCAGTCGGTGGCGGCGTTGGTGCACGGCTTCCGCGCGTACGACGAGTTGACCTGGCTCGGGGGTGTGATCCTCAACCGGGTCGCCTCCGACCGCCACGAGCAGCTGCTCCGCGAGGCGCTCGACGACATCGGTGTGCCGGTCTACGGTGCGCTGCGCCGCCGCGACCTGCCGTCGACGCTGCCGCCGAGGCACGAGGGCGTGGTTCCGGTGCTGCACCGCGAGGTCGAGGCGCTGCGCGGCATCCGCCGGCTCGGCGAGTCGGTCGCCGGCGCCGTCGACCTCGACGGCCTGCTCGCACTCGCCCACTCCGCGCCCGACCTGCCGGCGACGCCCTGGTCACCGGCCAGTGAGCTGGCCCTCGCCCCTGATGACACCGCCGCCGTCATGGTCGGCCGCCGCCCGGTCGTCGCGCTCGCCGGCGGTCAGGGGCTGTCCTTCACGTACGCGGAGACGCGCGAACTGCTGGAAGCCGCCGGTGCGACCGTCGTCCCCGTCGACCCGCTGCGCGACGAGCTGCTTCCCGAGGGCACCGACGCCCTGATCGTCGGGGGCGCGCTTCCGGAGGCGTACGCGGAGGAGCTGTCCGCCAACCGCCGACTCTGCGCCGACGTGGCCGACCTGGCCCGCTCCGGGCGCCCGGTGATCGCCGAAGGCGCCGGTCTGCTCTGGCTGGCCCAGTCGTTCGACGGGCGGCCGATGTGCGGGGTGCTCGACGCGACGGGCAGCACCGGCGACCAGATGATCGTCGGCTACCGCGACGCGACCGCCCGCGCGACCACCGCGGTGGCCGAGGTCGGCGCCCGGGTGGTCGGCTACAAGCAGCACCGCGGCGTGGTCAACCCACGGTCCGGCCAGACCCCCGCGTGGACGTGGAACAGCGGCACGCCCGAGGGCTTCGTCTGGCGCCGGGTACACGCGTCCCAGCTCAGCCTGCACTGGGCCGGCTTCCCAGAGATCGCCCGCCGGCTGGTGCTGTCAGCCCGACCCGGCGACGGGCCGACGCCCGAAGGCTCGTGGGCGCAAGCGACCGGGCCGGTGCCGGTGGTCGGCGGGGCGCTCGACTACGGCACCCCCACGGCGGAGTCTGCGCCCCGTTTGCGTGCGGTCCCCGCGGGTGGTTCGGTCGTCGAGACCACCGAGGCGTCGACGTCCCCCGGACCGCCTCGGCTGCGGGTCGTGCCGCCGTTGCCCGAGCCGGACGACGGCCGCGGCTATGACGCCGCCGAGCAGGTGACTGACGGTTTCGGGTTCGCCGGGGTTCCGGGTGCGCGGGCGGGTGAGCCGATGGGCGATGGCTACGCGTACGTGATGCCGGGCGAGCAGGTGCCGCCGGACGCCGGCGACCCGCGCCGGCCGGGGGGTGCCGAGTTCGGCTTCCCGGTAGGCCGGCCGGCCGCGGGCAACAGGTTCGGTTCTCCGGCGCGCCGTGATGACGAGCCGGTTCCACCCGGCTCGGCTGTTCCTGCCGACGGTTTCGGCCCGCGTGCGATGCCAGGGCCGGCGTCGGGTGTGCCGGCGCACGGCTTCGCGGACGGTGGTTCACCACCGTTTCCGGGACGCGGTCCTGGGCCGATGGGCTCGGCCGGTCAACCGTCGGCGGTCCCAGCCCTGGACGGCGATGGATTCGACCAGCGACCGAGACTGCGAGCGGTCTCGAGCATTCCCGCGTACGACGACGAGTTCGGCCCAGGGCCTGGCGGTGGGTTCGGCCCGGCCTCCTCTGAGTGGAGCAGCGGGGGGATTCCTCCGCCGGTGTCTCCAGGTCAGCCGCCGGCAGGGCCCGCCCGTAGCGGCGGCTTCCCTGACCAGCCAGGACTCTTCCCACCGCCCGGCGGCGGGCACGCGCCGGCGTCCCCTGACGAGACCGCGCCGTTTCCGTCACCCGGTGTTGGTTATAGGCCGGGGTCTCCTGACCATGCGGGAGCCTTCCCGCGTCCTGGCGGCGGGCACGGGCCGGCGCCCGCGGACCTGCCAGGACCCTTCCCGCCGGTTGGGCGCGGGCACGGGCCGGCGTTCGCCGACGGAGCCGCACCGTTTCCGTCGCCCGGTGATGGTTACGGGCCGAGATCACGGGACGATGCGGGAACCCTCCTACCGCCTGGCGGCGGGCACGGGCCGGTTTCCCATGACCGGCCAGGGCCGTTTCCGCCGCCTGGCAGCGGGCACGGATCGACATCCGCGGACCAGGAAGGACTCTTCGCGCCCCCTAGCGGCCACGGTCCAGCATCCGCTGACCGGCCAGGACCCTTGCCACAGCCCGGCAGCGTGCACGGATCGGCATCCGCGGACCAGGCAAGACTCTTCGCGCCCCCTAGCGGCCACGGTCCAGCATCCGCTGACCAGCCAGGACCCTTCCCACCGCCGAGCCGCGGGCACGGACCGGCCTCCGCAGACCAGGCAGGACCGTTCCGGCCGACTGGCGGCTACCAGGGTCAGCCCTCGGCTCTGAGCCGCGGCGGACACGGATCGATGCAGGACGGCAGCGGGCCAGCCGGTGTGCCGCATCAACCGAGTGGCCCGGGCGGTCGGCACCCCGCTGACGGTCGGCCGGCTAACCAGTGGGGAGTGGCGCCGGTCACGGGTGGGCAGCCCGTACCCGGCGGCGGTGACCAGACGTTGTCGGGACGGGCGGCGGCCGACGGGGCGCTGGACGGCGGCACGGCCGAGGTGCCGACGGTCCGGGTACGGGCGCCGCAGCCGCCGCGCCAGACCGGCGGCGGCGGACGGATGCGCGACGAAGACGGGGGTATCGCGTGAGGGGCCAACTTCCGCTGCGCCAGTTTCCGGTGCTGCGGGTCTCGACGCCGCGGGTGCATGTGCGCCAGTTGGTCGACGACGACGCCAAGCCGGTCACGGAGATCTTCGCCGACAAGCAGACCCAGCGCTGGCTGCCCTTTCCACGGGACTTCGGCCAGATCGACGGCACGGCGTGGTGCACGGAGATGGCCCAGGAGCGGCGCGACAGCGGTGCCGGCGACCACTACGGCGTCGTCCGGCGTGAGGACGACCGGTTGGTCGGCTGCCTCTGGACCAAACGCACCGACTGGGGTGCGAAGGTCACCGAGATCTCGTACGCCGTCGCGCCCGAAGCCCGCGGTTTCGGTGTCGCGCCGGAGGCGGTCGTCGCGCTCGCGATCGCGCTGATCCTGGAGCACGGCTTCCAGCGCATCGAGCTGCGCGTCGCACCGGGCAACACGGCGTCGCGGCGGGTGGCGGAGAAGGCCGGCTTCACCTACGAGGGGCTGCTGCGCAACGCCGGCTATGTGCACAGCGGTCGCGTCGACCTGGAGGTCTGGTCGTTCGTCGCCGCCGACCTGCGCTGACCGCCGGGGTCAGGGCGTGATCGGCCGCCCGGCGTGGATCGCCAGCACCGTGTCGATCGTGTCGGCCTCGTCGGCCGTCTTGTCGTCGCGGTAGCGCAGCACCCGCGCGAACCGCAGCGCCACCCCGCCCGGGTAGCGCGGGCTGGTCTGCACCCCGTCGAAAGCGATCTCGACGACCTGCTCGGGCCGGACCCGCACCACCCAGTCGCCCTTGTCGACGGCCAACTCCTGGAACCGCTCGGTCTGCCAGCGCAACAGCTCGTCGGTCAAACCCTTGAAGGTCTTGCCGAGCATCACGAACCCGCCGGTACGCGGATCGCGCGCGCCCAGGTGCAAGTTCGACAGCCAGCCCGTGCGCCGCCCGCTGCCCCACTCGACCGCGAGCACGACCAGGTCGAGCGTGTGCCGCGGCTTGACCTTGACCCAGGCGGCTCCCCGGCGCCCGGCGTCGTAGGCCGCTGTCGCCGACTTGACCACCACTCCCTCGTGCCCGGCGTCGAGCGCCTTCGCGTAGAACTCTTGCGCCTGCTCGGGCCGTTCGACCATGGTGCGCGGCACCCGGAGCGACTCGGGCAGGGCCGCCTCGAGCGCCGCCCAACGCTCGACACCCGGCGCGTCGAGCAGGTCGGCGCCGTCGATGTGCAGGACGTCGAAGAAGTACGGCGTCAGCCTCACCCCGTCAGCGGCCGGCGCCGTGGGAGCACCACGCCGCGCGCCCCGGGTCGCCGCCCGGCTCGCCGTCTCCTGGAACGGCCGTGGCCGCCCGTCGGCGTCCATCCCGATCGCCTCGCCGTCGAGCACGATGTCCCGCGCCGGCAGCGAACGGACCGCCGCCACCACCTCGGGCAACCGCGGCGTGATCTCGTCGAGGCTGCGGGTGAACACGGCGACGTCGTCGCCGCTGCGGTGCACCTGGATGCGGATCCCGTCGAGCTTCACGTCGACCGCCGACGGTGCCCCGGTTGCCTCGAGCGCCTCGTCGACGCTCGGCGCGCTGGACGCGAGCATCGGCGCGAGCGGCCGCCCGACCCGCAGCGAGAACTCGGAAAGCGCACCCACCCCACCGCCGAGCGCGGCGACCGCGACGGTCTTGAGGTCGCCGACCAGCAGCAACGCCCGCCGCACGGCCGGCCCCGGCACGTCGGCGGCCCGGGCGATCGCGTCGGCGAGCAGCCCCGCCTGCGCACCCTGCCGCAGCTCACCGCTGAACAGCCCGCGCAACATCCGCTGCTCGTCAACGGTGGCGGCGCCGAACAGCGCGCCCAACAGCGCCTTTCGCCGCGCCTGCGAGCCACTCCCGCTGACGGAGGAGATCTCCGCGATAGCGGCGTCGACCGCCCCGACGGTCAGCGACGGCTGCTCCGCCGGCGGCGGCAGGTCGCGTAGGCCCGCGTAGCCCACCCCCGTCTGCCGCTGCCGCAACTCACCCGCGAGGTAGGCCGACCCCGCCTCGACCTCGGCGGGCTCGAGCGCCCGGAGCGCGGCCGCGAGCAGATCGACTTTGACGAGCCGCTTAGAGGTGGCCGCCACCCCTGCCGAGGTAGCGGCAAGATCTGCGAACAGCATCTCCACATCCTGACACCCGGGTACGACAACCGTCGGCCACCGAATCCCACCAACCTCGCCCGCAACGACGGCCCACGACGACCGGCATCGCCACCGACCGAGGCAACCCACGCGACGCCGACCTCGACCAAAGAGCTGCGGGGGTCACGTCCGGTGGGAGCAAGTGGCCGGGTGCGGACGCAGGTGTTGGCCATGCGGCTCTGCAGGTAGCCGCAGCGTGTGTGGGTGCTGGCGGCGTGCGGATCGCTGGTCAGCTCCCGACGCCAGGCGGAGTGAGTGGCCGCGGCGTTCGGTAGCCGGTCGGAACCGGGGCGAGCGGTTGGCCGGCTTCGGACGGCAGTGGGTATGGGGGTGTTGGCCATGCGGCTGGCCCCGGCGTCCGCGGGAGCGAGCAGCCGGTGGCGGAGAGGGGGTTGTGGCGGCGCGTGGCCAGGTCCGCCCAGCGCCACACGCGTTTTCCAGCCACTCTTATGCCGCCGCGTGGGGGCCGCCATGTCCCCTGGGCGCACGCGGCGGGCGGCCAGTGCCGCCAAGGGCCGCACACGGGGGCCAGATACTCCCCCAACCGCCCCGTGCCAGGCGGCAAGGTCCGCCCAAGGCCGCACGCGGCAGCCAGCCACTCCCCAACCACCGCGCGGCAAACGGCCAGGTCCGCCAAAGGCCGCACGCGGCAGCCAGCCACTCCCCAACCGCCTGGCAAGCGGCCAGAGCCGCCCAAAGCCACACACGGCAACGAGCCATCCCCAAGCCGCGCGAATCGTGCGACCGGCGGGCGGACAGCGTCAGACCGCGGACCCGACCCCCAGACCGTGCCCCCAGCCCATACGCGTCCGCCCGCAAGGCGGCACTAACTCACCCGCGCGGCGGCATTTGCTGGAGCGACCACGTGTTGCCGTCCGGGTCCGCGAAATAGACGAAATGTCCCCACGCCTGGATGTCGACCTCGCTGGCCTCGACTCCCTTGCTGATGAGCTCCTCGCGGGCCTTGGCCGCGTCCGCGACAACCACCTGCACGCCCTTCTGCGAACCGGGCGCCATCTCGGTGATGCCGGTGCCGAGGACGATGGAGCAGGCCGAGCCGGGCGGCGTGAGCTGCACGAAGCGGAGCTCGGGGCTGACCTGGTGGTCGTGGTCGGCGTTGAAGCCGCATTGGTCGACATAGAACGACTTGGCTCGGTCGACGTCGGTCACGGGGATGGCTACGAGCTCAATCTTCCAGTCCATGGAGCGACGTTAGCGAGCGGGTGCGACAACTTCTTCCGGATTGTCGGGGGTCGGCCAGGGCCGACCCCCGATCGGGTCAAGCGGCGACCGGCTCTTCGATCCGTAGGCCGCGGGCGCGTACGCCGTCGGCGACCTTGGCGAGCAGGGCGTCGAGGGCGCATAGGTTCACCGACAGCTCGCCGAGCTGCTCGCGGAGGGCCTCCTCCGACCACGCGGAGACATCGAGGTCTCCCAGTGCACTGACCGCGGCACCGAGCCGCGTGATGGCCTCGTTCGTACTCATGTTCGATAGCTTAGGGCAACCCACCGACAAAAGAGCACCCAGAGATCGAAGAGTCACCCGACCGAGCCGCGGGCCGCCTCCGCCACCCGAGCGAACAGCAGCGCCTCGGCCAGGCACGCCCGCTGGAACTCGGCCAGGTGCAGGCTCTCGTTCGGGCCGTGCGCCTTCGAGTTCGGGTCCTCGACGCCCGTGACCAGGATGGCCGCCGCGGGGAACATCTCCTGGAACGTGGCGATGAACGGGATCGAACCGCCGACACCCATGTCGACCGGCTCGACGCCGTCCCACGCGGACCGGAACGCCGAGCGGCCGGCGGCGAACATCGGCCCGCTGGTGTCGATCTCGCACGGCGCGCCGTCGGACTCCAGGACCACCGACGCCACGGCTCCCCACGGCGTGTGCTTCTCGACGTGCTCGACGATCGCCGCGTACGCGTGCTTCGGGTCCTCACCCGGCGCCAGCCGGACGCTGACCTTGGCCTTCGCGACGGGGATCAGCGCGTTGGGCGCGCCCGCGGTGGGCGGCGCGTCGATGCCGAGGATGGAGACGGTCGGGTGGTTCCAGATCCGGTCGGTGAGCCGCCCGGTGCCGATGAAGGAAACTCCGTCGATCAGCCCGGCCTCCTCGCGCAGCCGGTCCTCGGGGTAGTCGACCACCGCGGCGTCGCGCGAGGAAAGGCCGGCGATCGCCACGTCACCAGCGGCGTCGTGGAAGGTCGCGATCAGCCGCGACAGCACCGTCAGCGCGTCCGGCACCGCGCCCCCGAACATGCCGCTGTGCACGGCCGCGTCGAGCACGCGTACCTCGACGAAGCAGTTGACGAGCCCCCGCAGCGACGTGGTGAGCGCCGGCACGCCGATGTCCCAGTTGCCCGAGTCCGCGATCACGATGACGTCGGAGCGCAGCGTCTCGCGGTGCTGCTCCAGCAGCCCGCCCAGCGACTCCGAGCCGAACTCCTCCTCGCCCTCCACGAAGACGACGACACCCACCGGCAGTGCGTCGCCGAACGCTCGCAGCGCCGCCACGTGCGCCATCACGCCGGCCTTGTCGTCGGCGGCGCCGCGCCCGTAGAGCCGCCCGTCGCGCTCGGTCGGCTCGAACGGCTCGGACTTCCAGAGCGAGAGGTCGCCGACCGGCTGGACGTCGTGGTGCGCGTAGAGCAGCACCGTCGGCGCGCCCTCGGGAGCCGGGCGGTGACCGATCACCGCGGGCTGCCCGCCGTTGCGGACGATCGACACCTCGAGGCCGCAGCCGCGCAGAAGCTCGGCCACCGCCTCGGCGGAGCGCTCGACCTGGCTGAAGTCGAAGCCGTCGAACGCGATGCCCGGGATGCGGATCAGCCGTTCAAGATCGGCACGGACGCCCGGCATCTCGCGCTCGATCGCAGCGCGCAGCTCGGACTCGGTGGGGATGGCAGCGGTCATCCCGTGATCGTAAGCCGCCCCCGATCAGGCCCTCACCCGCCGTTCGGGGTCGAGTCCTCGGGACGCCCGCGCGCGGCCCGACCGGCGGCGTCGGCCGCGTTGGCCACCCAGGTGCGCGCCCGCGCCGCTCCTGTGCCGGCCCAGTCGCCCAGGTCACTCGCGCCGTCGCCTAGTCGGCGAAGCAGCCCGACCAGCGGATCCTGGCTGCGGCCGAACGCGTCGCGGTAGGACGCGGCCGCGGCCTTGATCTCCTCGCTGACGCTGGCGCCCCGGTCGTCGTCACGGCGCGGATAGTCGCCGCCAAGAATTCGGGCATAATCGCCCGAATCGACCCAGTGGCGCAGGTCGGCCGCCCTCGCGATCGGGACGGGGTGGCTGCTCCACGCGGTCATGCGGATCTTGTGGAAACTGTCGCGCAGGTCGCCGCCGCCGTCGTAGTCGGCCGCCTGCTCCAGGAACGCCGCCGTGTCGATCTGGCTGAGGTCGCCCCCGCCGGCGAGCTTCATCAGCAGCCGCAGCGCCGCCGCCGGATCCTGGTTGGCGAGCAGACCGGCGCGGTCGGCGGACAGCTCGGCCTTGCGCCACCACTCCAGCATCGCCGCGATGATCGCCCGCAGCGCGATCGCGCCGACGGGTAGCCAGCTCAGGTTGGCGGCCCATCGGGTCAGGATCATCAGGATCGTCTTGTAGACGGCGTGCCCGCTGCGCACGTGGCCGAGCTCGTGCCCGAGCAGGGTGCGTAGCTCGTCGTCATCGAGGTGCTGGGTGGATGCCGAGTTGAGCACGATGAACGGCCGGTCGAGCCCGATCGCCATGCCGCCGATCATGGGCGACTGTCGCACGAACAGCTCAGGTAGCTCGGGCAGGTCGAGTGCCTGCGCGGCCTCGGTGTAGAGCGTGTAGACCCGCGGATATTGCCGGTGGTCGACGCGGATCGCCGAGGCCAGGTAGGTCAGCCGGAACCCGCGCTCGTTCCACATGCCGAAGAACGCCTTGACCACGTCGTCGAAGCCCCGTAACTCCCGCAACGCCGTCAGCGCGCCACGGTCGGCCGGGTGCTCCCAGGCCCGTGAGCTGATGCCGGTCAGCACCACGCGCCGGCGCACGGGAAGCGTCTCGCCCTGCTCGTCACTGGTCATGGGCTCCCCCGGGTCGCCGCTGCCTGTCATCGACCAGCGTGCACGACGGCACGGCGCCCGTCTATGCCTGTGGATAACCACTGACCACTCGGATGGTCAGATCCCGACAACCAGATCAACCGTGGCGCAAGTCAAGATCAAAAATCAAGGAGCGTCCCAGGGGATACGCGCGACCGTGCGCCCGCAGCACGAAGGAGCACACTGGTCAACCCCTGTGGACGACACCACCCAGGTCAGCGGTCGAGCAGGACCGGCTCCGCGCTCCAGACCCCCGACACCACGACGTCGGCGCGCGCCGCGGTGCGGTCAACCGCGAAATGCCGGTTCTCGCGCCGCCGCCACCGCAGCAACTCGGGACGGGTATCGGCACCGTCCCGCGACAACGACCGCCGAAGACGCAGCCGAGCGGGCGCGGTCACGAAGACGGCGAACGTGAGCTCCGGCCCGGCCCGCATCGCACCGAACCCCTCCAGCACGACCACGGGCGCGGCCGGCACCGGCACCCACGGCCCGACGAACGCACCCCGCTCCCAGTCGTACCGCCGATGCCGCCCGGGCCGACCCGACCGCAGCGGCGCCAGCACCAGCTCCTCGAGCCGCTCCCAGTAGGTGAACTGGTCGTCCCACCCGTCGAGGAAGTCATCGGTGTGCACCAACGGAACGCCGGTGCCGACGGCCGCCCGGAGCCGCTCGGCGAACACCGTCTTGCCCGCACCGCTCGGCCCGTCGACCGCGACCAGCCGCGTCGATCCCAGCCGAGGTCGACGCCGCAGGATCTCCCGCGCCATACCGTCGAAAGTGGACGGCCTCACGGCGCGCCGGGCGGCACGAACGGCAGACCGGCCGGCGCGCCGCGCTCGACCAGCCGCCACAGCGCGTCGGTGTCGAGGTGCTCCTCGACCAGGTCGCCGAGCAGGTCCAGCGTGCGCTCGCGGACAGCGGCGAACTCCGTGCCCGGTGCGGGTGTGAACCCCGTCCGACCCGCGAGCCCCGCCGCCTCCGCGAGGAACCAGCGGCGGAACCCGTCGGACTCGAAGGCGCCGTGCCAGTGCGTGCCGAACACCGCACCGTCCCGGGCACCCTCGGGCCGACCGTCCGAATAGGTCAGCAGGGGTGCCGACGGCGCCCCCGCGGACACGTACCCGTGATGGATCTCGTATCCGCGCACCGGCAGCCCGCCCTCCGCCGTGCCCGACGCGAGCGTCACGGTCTTGCGCGGGTCGAACGTGATCTCGATCGGCAACAGCCCGAGCCCGTCGACGGTGCCCCGACCGCTCTCGACGTCGTCGTGGATGGCACGCGCGAGCATCTGGTAGCCGCCGCAGATGCCCAGCACCGGCCGCCCCGCCGCGGCCCGGCGACTGACCGCCGAAGCCAACCCGGTCTCCCGCAGCCACCGCAGGTCGTCCACGGTGGACTTGCTGCCCGGCACCACGACCAGGTCGGCGGCGGCGATGTCGGCCGGCTCGACGGTCAGCCGCACCCGCACGCCGGGCTCGGTCGCGAGCGCCTCGGCGTCGGTCGCGTTCGAGACGCGCGGCAGCCGCACCACCGCCACGTCGAGCCACTCGCTGCCGTGCGGCGCCGCGGGCCGCCCGAGCGTGCTGCCGTAGGCGAGCGAGTCCTCCGCGTCCAACCAGAGATCGAGATGCCACGGGAGTACGCCGTACGTCGGCCGCCCGGTGACCCGCTCCAGCATGTCGATGCCGGGCTGGAGCAGCCCGCGGTCGCCGCGGAACTTGTTGACCACGAACCCGGCGACGAGGTCCTGGTCGGCCTTGTCGAGCAGCGCGACCGTGCCGAACATGGCGGCGAAGACACCACCGCGGTCGATGTCGCCGACCACCACGGTGGGCAGCCGTCCGTGCCGGGCCAGCCCGAGGTTGACGAAGTCGCTGTCCCGCAGGTTGATCTCAGCCGGGCTGCCGGCACCTTCGCACACGATGACGTCGTACTCGGTGCGCAGTTGGTCGAAAGTCTCGAAGACCGTGCCGGCGAGCCGCGACTTGAGCGCGCGGAAGTTGCCGGCGTCGACCCGGTCCACGGCCTCGCCGAGCACGACGACCTGGCTGGAGTGGTCGCTGCCGGGCTTGAGCAGCACCGGGTTGAAACGCACCTCAGCCGGTATCCCGCAGGCGGCGGCCTGCATCGCCTGCGCCCGCCCGATCTCGCCGCCGCGCCCGTCCGGCCCGACCACGACGGCCGAGTTGTTGGACATGTTCTGGGCCTTGAACGGCGCCACGCGTACTCCCTGCCGGCGCAACCAGCGACAGATGCCGGCGGTGACGACGCTCTTGCCGGCGTCGGAGGTGGTGCCGGCGACGAGCAGGCCGCCGTTCACAGGCGGACCCGCCTGGGGCGGACGAACGAGACCGCCGCCGCGAGCGCCACCGACGCGACCCCGACCGTCGCCGACAGCTTCGCGGCGCGGTTGATGTGGCGAAAGTCGGGACGCGGCCCGTCACCGAGGTACGGACGGGTCTCGGTGCGTCCGAAGTAGACGTTGCGGCCACCGAGCCGGACCCCGAGCGCGCCGGCCATCGCCGACTCGCACTGGCCGGCGTTGGGGCTCGGGTGGTCGTCGCGGTCGCGCCGCCAGACCCGCAGTGCCTCCGCGCGCCGCCCCCGGACCTGCGGCGCGGCCGCCACCGTCAGCAGCGCGGTCAGCCGGGCCGGACCGAGGTTGAGCACGTCGTCGAGCCGGGCCGCGGGAGTGCCGAACCGCGCGTACCGCGCCGACCGGTGACCCACCATCGCATCCAGCGTGTTCGCCGCGCGGTAGGCCAGCAGCCCCGGAACGCCGGCGACGGCACCCCACCAGAGCGGCGCGACGACGGCGTCGGAGGTGTTCTCGGCGACCGACTCCACGGTCGCCCGGGCGAGCTCCGCCTCGTCGAGCGCGGCCGGGTCGCGACCGCACAGGTAGTTCAGCCGCCCGCGCGCGCCCGGCAGGTCGCCGCCGCGCAGGTAACCGGCCATCCGCTGCCCCTCGGCCCGCAGCGTCCGCCCGCCGAGCACGGTCCAGGTGGCCGCCGCGGTCACCACGAACCGCGACACGGGATGCCCGCGCGTCGCGAGCGCCGCCGCCACCCCGAGCGCCGCGGGAGCACCGACGGCCATCAGCGTGTACGCGGCCCCCGCGCGCCGGTTGTCGCGGTAGAGCCGGCGTTCCAGGCGCTGCGCGAGGGTCCCGAACCCGGCGACCGGATGGAACCGGCGGGGGTCACCCAGCAACGCGTCCAGCCCGTACCCGGCCAGCAGCCCGGCGGCGTCGGCCACCCGCCCACCGAGTGCTACCCGATCCACCGCCAGCCATCCCACATGATCACCCTAGCGGCCGGCTCGTGGCCGCCTCGGGGACCGCCTCAGGCGGCCTTCGCGGTGAACCGGCCCGGCGCGAACTGGTCGATGTTGTGCAGCGTGTGGCCGGTCTGGACCAGGTCGGCGAGGATCTCGCCGATGACCGGCGCGAACTTGAAGCCGTGCCCGGAGAAGCCGGCCGCGAGCGTCACCGTGGGTGCCTGTGGGTGCGTGCCGAGGATGAAGTCGCCGTCCGGGGTCATGGTGTAGAGGCAGGGCTTGGCCTCGAGGTACTTGGCGTCGGCCAGCCCCGGCAGCCGTCCGGACAGCCACGACAGCATCGTCGACAGGTCGTCCGGGGTCGCCGACGGCGGGCCGAGCTCGGCGTCCGCGGGCCGCTCACCGGTGTGGAAGGCGGCTTTGACCACGGCACCCACCCCCGGCCCCAGGTCGTGAAAGTCGGCGGGCGGGGCGAACGCGGGGATGCCGTACCCCACCGCGTCGTCGGTCGGCTCCCAGATCCAGACCGGGCACCGGCCGATCGCGAAGGCGTCGGACGGCAGCCAGTAGTGCTGCAACCGGCTCTGCAACGTCACGGGCGTGCCGGGCATCTGCAGCAGGTCGGCCGCCCACGGCCCCGGGCAGACGACGAGCCGGTCGGCCTCGATCGTGTCGCCGCCGACCCGCACGGTCACCCCGTCGGCAGTGGCGTCCCAACCGCCGACGGTGGCGCCGAAGCGCAGCTCGGCACCGGACAGCTCGGCCAGCCGCAGGTGAGCGCTGATCGCGGCCTCGGGCCGGATGATGCCGGCGGCGCGCTCGTAGAGCCCGACCTCGTCGTCGGCGGGCGTGAACGCCGGGAACCGCTGCCGGATCGCGTCGGCGTCGAGCACCTCGTGGTCCAGGAAGTGCGCACGCGCGGACGCCAACGCCCCGGACACCTGCGCGGAGTCTTCGCGGCCCACCATCAGGCCGCCGGTCTGGGTCATCAGCTCGACGCCGTGGACCTCGCCGAGCTGCTCCCAGAGCTCGTAGGCGCGCAGCACGAGGGGCACATAGGCACGACCCTCGGCGTACGCCTGGCGAATGATCCTCGAACCGCCGGCGTGCTCACCGCGCCCGTGCGGCGGCGTGAACCGGTCGATGCCCAAGACCCGCATGCCGCGGCTAGCCAAGTGGTACGCGGCCGCCGCACCCATCGTGCCGAGCCCCACGACGATGACCTCGGGCCGGCTGGCGGTCGTTTCCATTCCGGCAGCCTAGACGCAACGGCCCGTACGGAAGCGGACAGGAGATGCGTAATCCACCCTGACGCGTCGCCCTGTCAGGACCCCGACTCGATGGGCTGACCCAGGTCATCCAGCCACCGGTGCGGCGTCTGCCTGGTCCGCGGCCGGTCCCTTGCACAGCAGCCGCCGCCCGACGCCGGCGCCGAGCCGACCGAGTACGTTCCCGGCGCGCAGGTAGTCGTCGTAGCGCTCGGAGCCGGCCAGCACGCCGAGGAACCGCGTGGTCTCCGCCGGGTCGTCGGCGATCGCGGCCAGCAGCAGCCGCTGCCCGACCGAGACCCGCAACGCGGCAAGGGACCTGGTCATCGAATAGATCGGCAGCGCGGTGGCGTCGCGGTCCCGCTGGTAGCCGGCGAGCTCGTCGTCGAGCCGGCCGCCGGGCGCGAGGCCCCGCACGATCGCCGCGGCGAGGAGCTCGGCATCCCGGAAGGCGTTGCTGATGCCCTGACCCGCGACGGGGTCCATCACGACGCCGGCGTCACCGACGAGTGCCCAGCCCGGTCCGTGCGGCACCCGAAAGCCGTTCGGCACGTCGGGAGCCAGCCGGAACGGCTCGGCCCGCACCCCGGACCGGACACGGTCGCCGAGGTCGCCACCGCACCGGTCGAGCGCGGCCTGGTAGCTCGCCGCCGGATCGGCGCGGAACCGGTCGAAGTCGGCCAGGGGCGCGAACAGCGCGACCATCACGAGCCCGTCGTTGGTGGGAAAGGCCGGAACGGTCAGGCCGGGGCGGGTGTGGATCTCGCCGACGGGGAGGTCGACCCCCGACCAGTAGGTGTAACAGGCGAACGTCGCCGGCTGCCGCACGTGGTAGGCCTTGGCGCCGACCGCCTCGGCGATCGTGGACCGCTTGCCGTCGGCGCCGATCACGAGGGGAGCGGTCGCGGTGATGCGCCTGGCAGAGGGGCCCCTCCCCCTCCCCTCCCCGCGTTCTCTGCCGCGGATGCCGGTTGTCCGGCCTTCGGCGTCGCGGGTCAGCTTCTCGACCGCGAAGCCTTCGCGGACCTCGACGCCCGCCTCCCGCGCTGCCTCCACCAGCGCCGCGTCGAGCACCGTGCGGCGCGGACCGTAGAGCTCCCCGACCCCGTCGACCACCGGATAGCGCCCGTGCAGCACCGCCCGCCCGGCATCGAGCCGCACGGTCGGCACCGCCGGCGTCACCCCGGCGATCCGGTCGAGCACGCCCCACCGCCGCAGGCGGGCGATGCCGGGCACCTGCACCTGGTGCGTCGAGAGGGTGTCGCTCGGGAAGCGCGCCCGGTCGACGGCCAGCACGCGCAGCCCGGCCCTGGCCAGCAGCATCGCGGTCGCGGCACCGGCTGCCCGGGTGCCGACGACGATCACGTCATGGTCCATGAGGCCTCCTCCATACGGAACCGTATGGAGAGACCATACGGTAGCGTATGGCTGTGCGTAAACCCCGTCTCGGACGCGACGACTGGACCGCCGCGGCGTTGACCGCGATCGGCGAGCAGGGCCTGGCCGGCGTCGCCGTCGAGCCGCTCGCCGCCCGGCTCGGCACCACCAAGGGCAGCTTCTACTGGCACTTCGCCAACCGCGACGCCCTTCTCGAAGCCGCCCTGAGCAGCTGGGACGAGACCTACACCGACGAGATCCTGCGCACCGTCGACGCCGAGCCCGACCCCGCCGCACGCCTTCGCGCGTTGTTCATCGCGGTGACCGCCTCGGAGCGGGCACCGGTCGAGGTGCACCTGCACGCGGCCGCGGACCACCCGGCGGTGGCGTCGGCGATGCGCCGGGCCGTCGCCCGGCGGACCGCCTACATCGCCTCCCAGCTCACCGCGCTCGGCTTCGACCAGGCCGAGGCCGAGCGCAGGGCCCTGTTCGCGTACGCCACCTACATCGGCCACATCCAGCTCGTGGTGCGGATTCCGGAAGCGGTGCCACAGGGTCCCGCGCTCGAGGCCTACCTGGGCACGGTGTTGGCCGCCGTGCTGGGCGAAAACGGCAAGCCGGCGGCCAACTAAGCGGTCAGGCCGGCACCGGCTCCTCCTCGGGAACGATCGCCGGCGCATCGCGCTCGGCGAGCTCCGCGTCCTCGAACAGCTCCGCACTGTCGCCGTAGCGGGCCGGCACCTCGTCGTCGGCGACCTCCTCGGTCGGCTCGCCACGCGCCTGCAGCGCGCCCTCGTCGTCGTCGAGCTCGCTGATCGCGCCGGCGCCGCGGGTGCGGATGAACCGGGCCTTGCCCCGCGACAGGTCATGGCCCACGGCGATCGCCTCCACCTCGTACGACGTGCGGTTGTTGCCCTCGCCGTCGGACCAGTCGCGCGTGTAGAGGCGGCCGACCACGACGACCGGGTCGCCGGTCATCACCGAGGACGCGATGCCCTCCGCGAGCCGCCTCCAGCACGTCACGCGTACGCGAAGGCTGTTGCCGTCGACCCACCGGTCGTTGTCGCGGTCGAAGCGGCGGGCCGTGGACGCCACCCGGAAGCTGGCCACGAGCGAGTTGGTCTTGGTGGTGCGGCGCCACTCGGGCGCGGTCAGCACGTTGCCGACCAGAGTCACGTAGGTATCGAACATCATCATCTCCACGAGAAGGCTGGACAGGACGTGAGTCGACTCGGAGGACCAGCCTCGCCGGGTACGAGGGCGGACGCCACGGACGGACTGACGGCTGTGGATAAGTGGCCGACTGTGGAAAACCGAACGATCAAGTTCGGATGTGCTACGGGAGCGGTAAATTCGGGTCGTGGCAGACGTGGAGATTGACGTCCTCGGCAAACCGTACGAGCGCCGGGTCATCGACCTCGGACACGACGACGAGGGACCGCTGATAGCGACGCTGGTCAGCCGCCGCACGGAGCGCCCGACCGGCCGCGCCGTCCTCTACGTGCACGGCTTCGTCGACTACTTCTTCCAGACCCACCTGGCCGATTTCTACGTCGACCGCGGCTGGGACTTCCACGCCATCGACCTGCGCCGCTACGGCCGCAGCCTGCTGCCGCACCAGACCCCGAACTTCACCACCGACCTGCACGAGTACTTCACCGAGCTCGACATCGCCGCCGAGCTCATCGGCGCCGAGACGCTGCTGGTCAACGGCCACTCCACCGGCGGCCTGGTCGCGTCACTGTGGGCGCATGCCCGGCGTGACCGGAAAATGATCGACGGTCTCTTCTTGAACAGTCCGTTCTTCGAGTTCAACATGCCCTGGCTGATGCGCGGCCCCGCGCTCGCCGGAGTGGCCCGCCTGGGCCGCCGCCGCCCGCGCCGGGTCGTACCCCGCGGGCTCGAAAGCCTCTACGGGCAGAGCCTGCACATCAACTACCGCGGCGAGTGGGACTACAACCTGGCCTGGAAGCCGATCGAGGCGTTCCCGATCTACGCCGGTTGGGTCGGCGCGATCCGCGCCGCGCACCGCCAGCTCTGGGCCGGCCTCGAGATCCCGGCACCGGTGCTCGTGGCCTGCTCGACCCGCACGTTCCGAGGCGCGAAATGGCACGAAAGCATCAACGTGGCCGATGCCGTCCTCGACGTCGAGCACATCGTCCGCTACGCGCCGCGGCTCGGCCAGCACGTCACCCTGGTGCGCATCGACGGCGGCCTCCACGACCTCACGCTCTCCGGGCCGCAGCCTCGGGAGCGCCTCTTCACTGAGGTGGGGCGCTGGATCGACGCGTACGTGACTCCCACTGACGGGGGTCCTCCGGTGGTTGACGCCACCGAGGGCGATAATCGGGCTCCGGGTGCTGGCGCGGCGGCTGCCACCGGGGCGATGCCGGATCAGGTGCCGAGCTGACCGGCCGCGGTGCCGAGCTGACCGGCCGCGGCCCCGACCAGCCCTGAGCGGCGCGCGGACCACCACCCCATCCGGGTTCGGGCGGTCGCGGGCCGGGCCGCCGGCCGAGCAGCAGCGGCTGCCACTCCCCCTGGCGCCACACCAGCAGCTCCCGGCTGATCGGATGCCGGTCGCCAGCCATGAAGACCCGTTCGATCGCCCGCCGCGCCTTGTTCAGCCCGGGCGGTGACTCACTTCCCGTGATAATCACAACATCACGAGCCGGAACCCCGACGACCAGCTCACCGGGTACGCGCGGCGCGATCTCCTCCCAGAACTCCTCGGCCAGCAGCACACTCGACTCGAGACCCTCGAACGAGAGCATCAGCGCTGGTGGCCGGCCGTGAATCTGCGCCCTGCGCAGATTGTCGTAAAGGTGGTCGATAGCCACGCGCCGCAGCGTGCGCCGGTTGATGGCCAACCGATCAAGATCCGACCAGCTGACCAATCTCTCCCCGAACGGAGGACCGAACGAGTACGCGACGGCGATACCCTCCGTGAACTCGTCGAGCACGTGCCCCTCGTCGACCGAGCGATCAGCGGTCGACACCAGGAGCGGTAGAAAGCGGGTGCTCGTCACCTGCACGCGTGGAAACCTAATATGTGCAGGCGAGATCGTCACGCCCTGGCTGTCCGTCAATCGGCCGACACAGGGCGCGACATCCGCCAGGCGCTCGTAGCTCAGTGGATAGAGCAGGGGTCTTCTAAGCCCAGGGTCGCAGGTTCGAATCCTGCCGAGCGCACCAACAGTCCTTCGCCACGAGCCACGAGCCACGAACCGACCCGTGAGCCCTGAGCCCTGAGTCCGGCGGCCGCGGTGAGTCCGCGGCCGCCGGAGACACTCAGCCGCGCATCCACGGCCAGTCGGCGTCACGACCCGCCGAGAGCAGCGGGATCATCCGGAACGCCTGGTCGGTCAGGCCGCCGAAGGTGTGCCGGTTGCCCGACCCGGACGGCGCGTGCCCCATGCGGTAGCCAGCCAGGTTCCAGGTGAACATCGGCACCGACGCCGGGACCGCGCGGTCGACGCTGCCGCCGGCCGACGCCTGCTCGTCCGTGACCACCACCACCCGGTCGTGGCGTGCGAAGTGTCGCCGGAGCGCGCCGGAGGTGTCCGTGCCGTCGCCCAGGAAGAACCCGCCGGCCTTCCACCGCTCGATCGACCGCAGCAACGACTCTCCCGCGACGAGCGGGAAGACCTTCGTCGACGTGGAGAACGAGACCACGTCGGCGGCGGCGCAGCGCTGGGCGAGCGCGATGCCGAAGGTGACCGCGGCGTCCCACCGGCGCAGCGTGCCGTCCTTGCTGAAACCAGCGTTCATCGAGTACGACGTGTCGACCAGCACCAGCGTGCGGCCCGGCAACGCGGGGACCGACGCGAGCGAGTGTCCGATCGCCTGCTCCAGCGGGTACGCCCACCGAAGCGACGGCACGGCCCGGTAGGCGGACAGGAACCGCATCGGCAGCTGCCGCGACGTCGCGACCTGGGCCGGGTCGGCCAGCCGCGCGGCCACCACGCTCGCGACCTGGTCGGAAACGCCGGCCTGGTCGAGGTTGCGCAGGTTCCGCAGCAGCGCCATGTAGCCCATGCCCGGAACCAGCGCGGACCACAGCGCCGCCTTGTCGAGGCGGTCGCCGGCCAGCGACAGCACGTCCTCCCACGTCATGCCCGCAGCCCGCAGCCGCTCGGCGTCGAGCAGCACGCGCGGATCGGCGACCGCGGCCCGCCGGAGTTCGCTGTTCGCCGCGAGCATCGGCAGCGACTCCCGCTGGACCACGTCGCGGTTGTGCCGTCGCTCGAGCGCGACCTGGAACAGGTCGCCCTGCCAGGGCGCGGCCGGCGTCGGGTGCACGAGGTCGATGACGTCTGCGAACCGGAAACCCTTGCTGGCGGTGTCGTACTTGAGGAGCCCGTACTCCGTGTAGAGCCGGGCGATCGCGTCGGCCACACCGCGCTTGACCGGCTTCGGGATCGCCCGACCGTAGCGGGACGTCCAGTACGCCAGGGCCTCGCCCGGCTCGTCCGCCCGCTTCAGCACCGAGGCGACGAGCTGACGGCCGCCCGGAACGCCTGCGGCGACGAGCGCACGGGTGGCCTCGAGCGCGCCGACCAGCGACGCGGAACGCATGTTCGCGTCGGAGCGCAGCCAGCCGAGGAAGCCGCCCATCCAGGCCGGGTCGGCGACGGCTACCTCGCGGACCAGGTGCGCGAAGCGGCTGTCGCGGTCGCCCGCGGACTCGTAAAACGTGGCCTCGCCGACCATGTTGGTCACGGCGAGCAGGAAGAGCTCGGACTTCTGGTCACGGGTGAAACCCGGAGCGCCCTCGTACGTACGCCCGGTCGGCGTGCTCGCGGTCGTGACCGGGCTCGAGCCGGCCGCCGTACGCGTCGCCGTGCTGTTGAACTTCGACATGGGTTTGGGTCCCTCCGCCCGGAGGGGAGCCAAGCTTCAGATGGAGGTGCCCGAGATCAAGTCGGTCCGGCGGTCATTAGGTGCTCTGCCGATTGAGCTACGCCGGCGCAGAGCCGACGACGGGACTCGAACCCGCAACCACCCCATTACGAATGGAAGAACTCCGAACCTGCGCACCGGGCACCGCATCTGACGTTGTGCTCCCCGAGATCAAGTTGGCGGCGGCGTTAGCGGGGATCGAACCCGCCGACCTTTACAGGGTCGCGTTACCGAGAAGTAGCCGTCGCCCGCGCACCGGGGAGGTGCGTGTGAGGGCGGGACCGGATGGCCCCACCGTCGCAGGCCCCGGTGTCGAACCGGGCGGACCGCCGTTATGAGCGGCGGCTGGACAGCCAACGTCCTCCTGCGTCATCGTCCACAGTGGATGGCATCGAGCAGCGCGGACGGGATTCGAACCCGCACCTGTCCCGGGTGAAAGCCGGGCGACTCTACCTATTCGTCCACCGCGCCAGGGTGGTGTTCCGGGAGGGTTTCGAACCCCCGACCTCCCGCGCGTCGAGCGGGCGCTCTACCAGGCTGAGCTACCGGAACGTGGTAGCGGGAGCGGGATTCGAACCCGCGATCTCAGGATTATGAGCCCTGCGAGGACGACCGAACTCCTCTATCCCGCAAGTGTTCCGTGAGGGATTCGAACCCCCGACGCGCGGCTTAAGAGGCCGCCGCTCTGACCAGGCTGAGCTAACGGAACGTGGCGGTGAGGAGGAGGGTCGAACTCCTACGGGCGTAAACCCCAACGGTTTTCGGGACCGCGGCCGGCGCCGACTGTCGGCTGGCCTCACCACGCGTGTCGTCGGGTGGGCTCGAACCACCGATCTCTGCGATATCAGCGCAGTGCCTTCACCACCTTGGCCACGACGACGTGGCGGAGAGTGCCGGAGTCGAACCGGCCGACGAGTCACCCCGCCCACGGGTTAGCAACCCGCTTGCCTCACCGATGGCGGACTCTCCGTTGCGCCCCGTACCGGGATCGAACCGGCGGCCTTCCGCTCGACAGGCGGACGCTCTTCCATTGAGCTAACAGGGCAACGTGCCGAGGGCGGGACTCGAACCCGCAACAACGGAATTTTGAGTTCCGCGCCTCTCCCGTTGGGCTACCTCGGCGAAACGACGACAAAAAGACGTGCCCCCGGCTGGATTCGAACCAGCGGCCTCGGCCTTCGGAGAGCCGCGCTCTTCCGCTGAGCTACGAGGGCATCGTGAGAGCGGAGGGATTCGAACCCCCTGAGCCCGAAGGCAACTGGGTTACAGCCAGTCCCACCTCACCGTCGGTGGCGCGCTCCCGTGGGGTGATCGCGGGGAGTCGAACCCTCGCCTTCCGGAGCCACAATCCGGCGTGCACACCCGTACACCACGAACACCGTGCCCGGACCTGGGCTTGAACCAGGGACCCCTGCTGTGTGAAAGCAGTGCTCTCCCGCTGAGCTACCCGGGCGTTGCGCTTCCCCGGCTGGATTCGAACCAGCAGCCTTGCGATTAACAGTCGCCTGCTCCGCCGATTGAGCTACGGGGAAATGATCTGGTCGGGCTGGCCGGATTTGAACCGACGACCCCCGCGTCCCGAACGCGGTGCGCTACCAAACTGCGCCACAGCCCGTTGTGTGCCCCCAGGAGGAATCGAACCTCCACCCCCGGCTTCGTAGACCGGTGCTCTGTCCGTTGAGCTACGGAGGCTCGGTGGGAGGAGAGGGACTCGACCCTGCCATCCCGGTCTGTCAACCGGTGCGCTGACCAGCTGAGCTACGGCACCAAGCGTTGCTTCGCGGTATCTTGCGTGCGCTCGGGGAGAGTCGAACTCCCATGCCCTGAGGCACCGGCGTCTGAGGCCGGCGTGTCTACCATTTCCACCACAAGCGCTTGGCGGGGGCGCCTGCGCGCACCCTTGAATCCCCAGTTCTCCGTGAGCATGTGACAGTTGGCGCACAGCACCCGAAGGTTGGCCAACTCGTTGTTCATGCGGTCCCCGTCCAGATGGTCGACTTGCAGTGGTGCTGGCCGACCACGCCACCTGGTAAGCCCGCACTCCTCGCACCGGGCTTCGCGGAACCCGGCAGCGATAAGTCGGTCACGCAACCCGCTGACGCGGCCTAGAAGCCGCTGCACACCGGCCGCGGTAGTGGACGCCGAAACGGCCTTCGCGAGTTGCTCGTCCGTCCACGTGCGGACCCTCGGCATAAGACAACGATAGTCATCGACCTTGACGCGCGCCCTGTAACACGCGGCGACGTGCGTGGAGTGACGCGGTATCGAACCGCGCACGCGAAGCTTGCAAGGCAACGCTGTGCACCTGCACCCACCCCAAGGAAACACCAAGAGCCGCCGCCCGGGTTCGAACCGGGGACCTCCGCTTTACGAGAGCGGCGCTGCTACCAGCTGAGCTACGGCGGCAAGGAAAGAACGTGCCCTCGGCGCGATTCGAACGCGCAACCTACGGCCCCTCAGACCGTCGCCTCTGCCGTTGGGCTACGAGGGCAGAGCTGGGAGCGGAGGATTCGAACCTCCACGAGCTGGTTCAGAGCCAACCATGCTGCCGGGTTACATCAGCTCCCATGGGTGCGGCCGGCGGTAGGGAGCTCCGCCGGCCGCGGTCAGCGCCGGGTGAGTGACGCCCACGACGGGGTCGTCGGCTCGGACCGCAGGGTCATCCCGGCTTCGGCCGGGGTGCGGTCGCCCTTGCGCTGGTTGCAGCCTTCGCAGGCCGCGATGGTGTTGGACCAGGTGTTCCGGCCGCCGCGCGAGCGGGGCAGGACGTGGTCGACGGTGCTCGCGTGTCCGCCGCAGTAGCCGCAGGCCCGGCCGTCGCGCACCAGGACGCCGGACCGGGACCAGCCCGGCACCGCCGTGTAGCGCCAGCGCGTGACCACATAGCGCACCAGTCGCACGACCGTCGGCACCGGGTAGACGCCGATCAGGCCGTCGGGCCGCGACTCGTGGACCTCGGCGACCTGGCGGACCAGCATCCGCACGGCGTGCCTGAGACTGACCCGGTGGAGCGGGCCGAGGTCGGCGTTGATGACCAGCACGTCCACCGGATCCTCCTTTCAGCGATAGAAACAAAGAAGCGAGCGGATGACCGGGTTCGAACCGGCGACCTGCACCCTGGCAAGGTGCCGCGCTACCAACTGCGCCACATCCGCGTAGGCCGTAGGGGACTCGAACCCCTGATCTTCGCGCTGAGAACGCGACGAGCTGTCCAGCTGCTCCAACGGCCCAAAAAATGCCATCCACTGTGGAATTTTCAAATCACAATCCCAACCGTGCCCATGGGTACGGTAGGAAAGCAGGGGCGACAGGACTCGAACCTGCAACAACCGGATTTGGAGGCCGGTGCGCTACCAGTTGCGCCACGCCCCTATGGATAAAGAAAACGCCGCCCGGTCCCTCGCGGGTGGGCGGCGTCAGCGCTTTGTGAAAACAACGCTACGTCAGCCACCGACCCGCGTAGGTCGCGTGCTCACTGGGCTTCAGGTAAGCGGATAGCCCGGCGTTGGGCATGCCCGCGATGCCGCGCGGCGTAAGCCACTGCGGTCGCGAAACTCGCTGCCTCAACATCTCGGGTTCTCCTTGTTCGTCGTTGTCTGTATCAAAGGTAGAGCGCGTGATCCGTCTTGGGCAACAGAAATAACGAGGATCATTCGTTGTGTAGTACGGAAGCGATGGTGAGCCGGGCCGCACCGCGCGCCGGCACCAGGGCTCCGAGCAGCGCGATCACCACTCCGGCCAGGCCCAGCAGGGCGAGCGTCGGCACCTGCCAAACCTCCAGAACGGCCGGCGGAAGGGAGACCCTGGCGGAGTCCGCGGCCAACGGCACGACGAAACGGTGTGCCAGCACGCCGAGCGGGATGCCGAGCACCCCACCGACGACGCCGACGAGGGCCATGGACGTCAGCACCATCGTGACCACCTGGCGTGGCGTCATCCCGATCGACTTGAGCATGCCCAGGTCACGGCGCCGCTCACGGACGTTGAGCACGACCGTGTTGAAGACGCCGAGCGCCGCGACGGTGGACAGCAGCAGCGACAGCACCGACGAGAAGCTGACCACGGTGACCAGGAAGTCGCTGAGCTGCGCGTTGTTCCACGCGTCGATCGCCGGGTCGGCGGCCAGCACCGCGGCGACGTAGGCGACGACGTCGCCGCCGGGCACGAGCTGCACCTGGTAGTAGACGTCCCACGCCGGGACCACCCGGTCCGGCGCCATGGTGCTGAGCACGGTCCAGTCGACGAACATGGCGGGCGGACCCTGCGGCCCGTCCATCGTCTCGCCGACGACCGTCAGCACCGCCTGCCCGCTGCCGAGCCGCAGCGTGACCCGGTCGCCGATCGCGAGTCCCCGACCGCGCATGACCTCGGTCGGCACGACGGTCTCCGACGGCCCGGTCATCCAGCGGCCGGCGGTGAGCTCCGCCGAGTAGCCCATCGCGGAGTAGTCGCCGCGCACGAAGTTCACGGGCAGCGGCTCGGTCTGCCCGACGGCCGACACGGGCAGGCGGTGGATGGCGGTCACCCGGGCGGCGTCCGGCAACCCGCGGAGCAGCTCTTCGACCTGCTCGTTGGTGCGGGTGGTGGTGGCCGGCGCCCCGGCGGGCAGCGGCGCGTTGTCGGGTGCGACGCGGAACTGACCGTTCGACGGTTGTACGCCGATCTGCCCGGCCGCCGTGTCCTCGATGGTGGAGATCCGCACCAGGGTGTCGGCGAGCCCGGTCGCGAACGTCACCGTGGTCACGCCGAGCAGCACGGCCGCGACGGTGAACGCGGTGCGGCCCGGCCGGGCGAACGGCAGCCCGAGTCCCAGAGACACCGAGCGCGGCAGCCGGACGCCGGCGAGCCGGTGCTGGATCCGGGTGCCCCGGCCATGGCGGGGCGCGCTGCCGGCGCTGATGGCCTCGGCGGCCGACAGGCGGTGGGCACGGACGGCCGGCACGAGCGCGGCGAACACGACCGTGGCGGGCACACCGACGAGCCCGGCGAGCCAGATCCACGGTCCGACACCCACGCCGACGTCGAGCCCGAGGCCTTCGAATCCCTCCGACAGCAGGGGCTGGGCGGCCAGCGAGCCGGCGACGGTGCCGAGGACGCAGCCCACGACGGCCGGCAGCGACACCATCGCCAGGTAGACGGCGACCACCTGGGGTGGCGTGAAGCCGATCGCCTTGAGGATGCCGATGTGGCGGTAGCCGGAGACGACCGCGCCGCTGACCACGTTGCCGACGATCACGACACCGACGACCAGTCCGAGTACGCCGAAGGTGGCGAGGAACGGCACGTACACCCCGACGTCCGCGGAGATCTGCTCCTTGACCACGAGGTAGGTCTGCGAGGCGGTCAGCGGCAGCCCGGCGGTGGCGGCGGCGAGGTCGGCCTCGACGGCCGCCTCGGTCGACACGTCGCCGCTGAACCGGTAGAGCATCTGCGTGGCGGTGGGCCGCAGGGCGGCGACCTGCGCGGGAGTCACCCAGGCGTCGGCCGAGCCGACGAGGCTGTGCGCCAACCCGACGACCGTGAACCGGTGGCCGCCCAGCGTCACCTCGTCGGACCGGGGCGGACCCTGGTCGAGGTCGTGGACCGGCTCGTTGAGCACGATCTCCCCCGGTGCGGACGGCCAGCGCCCGTGCCACAGGTCGAGCTTGTCCACCGGCCCGCCGGGGTCGGCCCGCCCGACGACGGTCAACGGCCCCCGCGGCCCGAACCGGACGCTGTCCGTGGACTCGAGCTCGACCTGACCGAACGGCCCCGCCGCCGCTGCCACGCCGGTTCCTTGCGACGGAGGGTTGACACCCGGATCGAACAGCGCGATGGCGTGCGGACCGGCCTGCCGAGCGAAGGCCCGGTCGAACGGCGCCGACGTAGCCGCCAACAACGCCAACGCGACCACGATCGTCGTGGTGGACAACAACACCACGAGCCCGATGACAAACGTCTGCAACCTGCGCCGACGAACCGCCGCCCGAGCGGCCCGCCATACGGCTGTCATGCCGCCACCTCCCTTCGGTCGGCGGAGCCTGACCGCCCGGCGCTGAGCTGACCGCGCTCGCTTCGCTCGCTCATGCCCGCTCCAACGTGCGCTCGTGGGTGACCCGGCCGTCGGCGAGCTCGACGACCCGGCTCGCGCAGCGGGTGGCGAGCCGTTCGTCGTGCGTGACGATCAGCAGCGTCTGGCCGATCTGGTTGAGGTCGAGCAGCAGGTCCATCACCTGCTCCCCCGCGCGGCTGTCCAAGGCGCCGGTCGGCTCGTCCGCCAGCAGCAGCGCCGGGCGGTTCATCAGCGCCCTGGCCACCGCCACCCGCTGCCGCTCGCCCCCGCTGAGCGCCGCCGGGTAGACGTTGCGCCGGTCCGCGATGCCGAGCTCGTCTAGCAGCTCCAGCGCCCGCTGCCGGGCCGTGCCGACCCGGCTGCCGGTCAGCTGGGCCGCCAGCGCCACGTTGTCGAGGGCCGGCAGGTCGTCGAGCAGGTTGAAGAACTGGAAGATCATGCCGATCCGGTGCCGCCGGAACAGGGCCAGCTTCGTCTCGTTGAGCCGGCCGAGCTCCTCGTCGTGCACGCGGACCGAGCCGGACGTCGGGCGGTCCAGCCCGGCGATCATGTTGAGCATGGTGGACTTGCCGCAACCCGACGGACCCATCACCGCCACGGCCTCGCCGGCCCTGATCTCCAGCGAGACGCCGTCCAGGGCGGTCGTGTCTCCGTACTCTTTGCGGACGTTCTCCAGCCGCACGACAGTGGTCATGGCAGCAAGGTAGCCAGCGCACGGGCGGTGGCACGTCGGCCGCGGGATGCAACCCGGGGACCCCGTCATTCCCGGGATGTAGCCGGCTGGACCTCGCGGATGACGCCACCGCGCGCGCCGTCTGCCATGGTGGACCCGTGGGCTGGCTGGTCGCTGCGCTCGCGGGCGGGATCGCCGCGGGGCTGGGTGTGGCGTTTCTGCGTGCCCGCCGCCGGCACCGCCAGGCCCTGGAGGAACGTGGCTGGCTGCTCGAACGCGAACGGGAGAGCGCGGGCCGGGCCGCCGTCGAGGAGGAGCGGGCCAGGATCGCGCGGGAGCTGCACGACATCGTGAGCCACAACGTCAGCCTGATGATCGTGCAGGCGACCGCCGCCCGCGAGGTGCTGACCACGCTGCCCGCCGACGCCGAAGCGGCACTGGCCGCGGTCGAGACAGCCGGCCGCACCACGATGACCGAGCTGCGGCACCTGCTCGGCTTGCTCGCCCCGGCCGCGGACGGCGTCGAGGAGGAGGACGCGCCGCAGCCCAGCCTGAGCCGGCTCAGCCCGCTGGTCGACCGGATCGCGTTCGCCGGCCTGCCGGTGGAGGTGCGGATCGCCGGCGAGCCGAGACCGCTGCCGTCCGGTGTGGACGTCACCGCGTACCGGATCGTGCAGGAGGCCCTGACCAACGCGCTCAAGCACGGCACGGGCGGCAGGGCCGAGGTGACGGTCCGGTACGCCGAGCGTTCGCTGCGCGTCGAGGTGCTGACGAGCGGCCCGAGCGTGCTCACCGGCGACCCTCCCGCGCTGCCGGACCCGAACGGCGCCGGGCGCGGGCTGCTGGGCCTCAAACAGCGGGTCGCGGTGTACGGAGGCGACCTCGACGCGCGACGACGGCTCGGCGGCGGCTACCGGGTCCGGGCGCGCATCCCGGTGGAGTACCCGTGACCGCGCCCCGGGTGGTGATCGCCGACGACCAGGAGCTGATCCGGACCGGCTTCCGGCTGATCCTGACCGCCCGCGGCATCGACGTGGTCGGTGAGGCCGGCGACGGCGCCGAGGCGGTGGCCGAAACGCGGCGGCTGCGGCCGGACGTGGTGCTGATGGACATCCGCATGCCGACGATGAACGGGCTCGACGCGACCCGGCGCATCCTGGACGAGGGCGCGGCGTGCCGCGTGCTGATGCTGACCACGTTCGACCTCGACCGGTACGTCTACGCCGCCCTGTCGATCGGCGCGAGCGGCTTCCTGCTCAAGGACGTCACCGCCGACCACCTGGCCGCCGCGGTGCGGCTGGTCGACACAGGCGACGCCCTGCTCGCGCCGTCGATCACCCGACGGCTGGTGCAGCGGTTCGCGGTCGAGGACCGGCAGGGCGGGCAGCCGCGGGTGCACCAGGACCTGTCGGCGCTGACACCGCGCGAGCGCGAGGTGCTCGCCCTGCTCGGCCGCGGCCTGTCCAACACGGAGCTGGCCAAGGCGCTGACCCTGAGCGAGGCGACGGTGAAGACGCACGTGGCGCGCATCTTCGCGAAGCTGACGCTGCGCGACCGCGCACAGGCGGTGGTCCTGGCCTACGAGACCGGCCTGGTCACGCCGGGCGAGGACTAGAGGAACGCCAGGCGTACGCGGTGGAGCCAGGCCTCGACCGGCGCCACGTTGGGTGTCTCGGGCAGTGGCGTGGTGGCGGCGGCGAAGCCGGCCTCGTGCTCGGCCAGCATCGCGCGGGCGGCGCCGAGGTCGCCGGCCGCGACCCGCTCGCCGAAGTCGAGGAACGCCTGGGGGTCGTCGAGCTCGACCCGGATCTCGCCGGTCCGGTACGCGTGCAGGCCCTGGTGGCACAGCCGCATCAGGTGCCGGGCGTGCTTGGCGACCCGGGGGTCGTAGTCGCCGCCACGGTTGGCCAGGAGCCGGAACTGCTTCGTCGCGTAGCCAAGGTACGCGTCCCGCACCCGGCGGGCGGACAGGAAACCGGCGCGCAGGGCGATCAGCTCGGCGCCCATGAGCAGGACGGACAATGATTTTTCCCCGGATGATGCAACCAGAACGCGGCCCAGCGCATCTATTCCAATGTGGACGAAAGCGTGGTCAGCGCAGCGCGGAGAGCGGCGCGTTGTCGAGGAACGGGTCCTCGTCCATGCGCGCGGCCAGCGAGTGGCTCGTCACGGTGTCGACGCTGGTGCCCCGCCCCTGCGCCGGCCGGTAACGCACGGTCGCCGCGTGCGGCGACGAGTGCAGCACGATCCCGGGGCGCCAACTGCCCAATGTGTGCACCCAGACCCACGAGCCCGGCTGGAAACCATCGCTGGGAACGGTCGGGGCTTCCATGCGGAGGTTGGGGTCGAGCAGCGGCGCAGCCATGTGGATCATCTCCGTCGCGATGTCGGTGCTGGGGGGCGCGAGGGGTGGTGCACATGAGCATCGCAGCCGGCTCATCAGCGTGCAAGATTTCACGGCGATCTTTAACATCCTGAGGACATCCATCGCAGCGGCTTTCAGTTACGCTATGTACGCCACGGTTTCATGGTGAAAGAAGCAAGCCGTGAGCAGTAAGCCCAATATCGGTCACTACCAGGAGCAAGTGCGGTGCGGGAAGCGCGAAAGGGGCACGCGGTGCCGATCTTCGACTACCGAGAGCAACTTCTGGGTCCGTGCCGAGTGGATGTCCGGTTCGCCGGAAACCGTGGCGGGCGCCAGTTTCCACGTCAAATGACCAGAAGGGACTAACCCCATGCCGGACAGCACGGGATGGATCATGTCCAGCCGATCCACAGGCAACGGTGGCAGCTGCGTCGAGGCGCGCCGCCACGACGGCTGGATCGAGGTGCGCAACAGCAAGAACCGGTCGGGTGGCCTGGTGCGTTTCACCACCGAGGAGTGGGACTCGTTCCTCTTCGGAGCCAGGCGCGGCGAGTTCGACCAGCTGCTGACGGACTGAGCCGGAAACAACAGAGCGCCGGGCCGGTCAGACCGGCCCGGCGCACGTGACGTCGGATCAGCGCAGGATGCCCACGGCGCACACGCCGCCGCTCTCGGTGGGACGGTCGGTGAAGTCCTGCGGGTCGTCGGCCGCGGGGCGCCACTCGGGCAGCCACACGACGCCGGGCTCGACCAGCTCGAGCCCCTCGAAGTAGGTCGCGACCTGAGCCTTGGACCGCAGCACGAACGGCGTCGCCGTGTCGCGCTTGTAGACGGCCTGGGCGCTGTCGAGGTCGGTCAGGTCCCGCTGCATGCCCTCGGCGGAGCCGTGCGAGATGACCAGGTAGCTGCCCTGCGGCAGCGGCGCGAGCAGCTCGCGCACGGACGAGCTGGCCACGTCGTCGTCGGAGACGAAGTGCAGCACGGCCACCATCAGCAGGCCGACCGGCTGGTCGAAGTCGATGATCTTGCGGACCTGCGGGTTGTCCAGGATGGACTGCGGGTCGCGCAGGTCCGCCCGGATCGCGGTCGCGTTGTCGTTGCCGGCCAGCAGGTCGAGGCTCTCGGACACGGCCACCGGGTCGATGTCGACGTAGACGACCCGCGCCTCGGGGACGATCTCCTGGGCGATCTCGTGCACGTTGCCCTCGGTCGGGATGCCGGAGCCGACGTCGAGGAACTGCGTGATGCCCTGGCTCGCCAGGTGCCGCACCGCACGCCGGAGGAAGGCCCGGTTGTTGCGGGCGAGCAGCGGCACGAACGGGAACATCTTGGTGATCGCCATGGCCGCTTCGCGGTCGGCCGTGAAGTTGTGCGTGCCGCCTAGATGGAAGTCGTAGATCCGAGCCGCGGTCGCGGGCTTGGAATTGCCATCGTTCGCAACACCGGCCACGAATCCCTCCCCAGGGTTCAAGGTCGACAAGCCGACGCGTCCACTATGCACGAGGGCGCGGGCCAAGGTCACCCCGGGACGGCTCAGAAGTTCTCGAGCGGGACCGACGCGCGGCAGACCAGGTCGAAGACCCTGCGGTATTCGGCGACCTCGTGCTCTTCCTCGAGATAGAGGGCGCCGACGTGGGACTCGAGGTAGACGACGTCAGGGTCGTCAGGGTCGTCGAAGTCGAGGATGCGGAACGCGCCGGCCATCGCCGCGTGCGCGCCGACCGTGAACGGCAGCACCCGGATCTCGACGTTGTCACGCTTGGCGGTGCGCCGCAGGTGCTCGATCTGGCCGTCGAGCACGGTCCTGCCGCCGACCGGGCGGGTCAGCGCGCCCTCGCCGAGCACGGTGACCAGCTGGGGCGCGCGGGCCAGCAACGCGCGCTGCCGCTGCATCCGCAGCTTCACGTGGCGGTGCACGGCCTCGTCGTCGCGAGGCTGCTCGGCGCCGAAGACGGCCAGCGCGTATTGCTCCGTTTGCAGCTCGCCCGGGATGATCTCGCCGTCGTAGGTGCAGATCTTCGAGGCGCTGGCCTCCAGGCCGACGTAGAGCTTGAACCAGTCCGGGATGACCGGGCTGCCGTCCCACCACTCCTCGCGCGACGTGCCGAGGGCGAGCTCCGCGAGCGCGTCGGTGACGCTCTGGTCGGCGCCGTAGAGCCAGCACAACGCCCGCACGTTGGCACCGGTGACCGGGACCTTGCCGGTCTCGATGCGGTGCAGCGTCGGCTCCGAGATGCCGAGTTTCGCCTCGGCTACCTCACGGCGCGACTTGCCGTTGGCGACTCGCAGTTTGGTCAAGCGTCGCCCCAAGGCACGCCGAACCACCCGCTGGCCAGTGACCGGCACTTCCCGACCTCCCGTGCGCTGCGCCCCCGCGACGCCTCTCATGTCAACGCCGACACCTTACCGGCCGTACCAGTCCAGTTACACCACCCGAAGGATCAAATCCATGAGATCGATCCGGAGCGCCACAGGTACACCGCGCGCCACCCTATCGGGGGATACTGCGGTCATGCCGCTCCCTACCGGCTATGCCGACCTGGTCCAGCACGCATCCGCCGAAGCGCGAGCCGGTGCCACCGAAACGGTGGTGCTGCGCCAGCTGCGCGACGGCGGGCTGCAGCTGCTGCCTTCAGCCCGCGCGCTCTGCGACATCTACGACATCGACCTCGGCGAGGCGCAACGCCGCATCGACGCCAGCGGGGTCTGGTCGGACGTGCGCGACGACCGCCCACCGTTCGGGATAGTCGCTCAATCCGACGCGGCGTAAAAGGCGATGGTGTTGGCGACCGCGGCCGTCACGGCCTCCGGCGGAGCGCCGTCGGCGAGCTGAGCCGCGCCCCAGCTCTCGGCGCTGGCCACCATGAACGCCTGCGCCTCTGGTGACTCCTCCCAGCCCTCGGCGTCGTCGAGGCCGCCACCGGCGAGGTGCAGGCCGAGCCCGAGGAACGCGAGGTCCCAGCCGACCCCGGTGGCGCCTGGGCCGTACTGCTCCCACAGGGCGGGGTCGACCACCGCGACGTGGCGCAACAACAGCTCCGTGCCGCCGTCGGGCTCCGGCGAGAGCGTCAGGTGCACCTCGCTGCCGGTGGTCGTGGCGATGTCGGCACCGAAGATCCAGGTGACCACCAGCTCGGTCGGCCGCTCGCAGCGCAGGATCCGGCCGCCGGCGTTGCCCTCCATCTGGAACAGGCCGCCCTCCCGCAGGTCGCCGGTGACCGGCAGGAACCAGCGGGCGAGGCGGTCAGGGTTCGTCAGGGCGTCCCAGACGTCGTCGGCCGGCACCGGAAGGCTGCGCCGCAGGACCACCGAACGGGCCGGGCCCTCGGGCAGGTTCTGCCGGCCCACCTCGCGGGTGGCGGCCTTGATCGCGTCCAGAAAGTCCATGTTCGACACTTTATCTTGGCGTACGCGTCACCCTTGCTTCGCCAGGTCGGCGCAGCCGCTCTCGTCGGGCAGCACCGGGCGGAGCAGCAGCGACCACTGCTCGCCGCCGGAGGCCCACGGTGTCGCGGCGTTGGCCTTGGCCGCAGCGGTGAGCACCGCCTGGGCCTGGTCGCCGGTCGCGGTTACACAGCCCACCTCGAGGTTCGGGTTGACCTTGTCACCGGGCAGCGCCGGCCCGGGCCAGTCGACCGGCGCCGGCGGCTCGAGCTCGAGCGGCTGCTCCGGCTTGACGTAGGGCGTGGCGATGGCCGCGATCGCCTTGGCCTGGTAGCCGCCCTCCTCGCGCACCGCGCCGGTGCCGAGCGTCGCCGGCAGGTCCTGCAGCGCGGCCAGCAGGTCGGCCAGCTTCTTGCGGGCCGCCGTCTGCGACGCGTTCAGCATGCCGCCCGCGTCGGCCATCCCCAGCGCGTACGCGTCGGTCTGCTTGATGCCGTTCTCGGTGTTCACCACGAACCGGGTCGTGGACGCGTCAGCGACGCCGGGCTGGCCCAGGTCGGCGCCCGAGCCCACGCCCGCCGCGACCGCCCGCTCGACCAGCGCGTCGACGTCGGCCTCGGAGATCCGGGCCTGCTGGAGGTTGGGCAGCGCCGGACCCGGGTAGATCGCCGCCACCGGACCCTCGGTGATCACGCGGCCGTCGCCGTAGATCGACACCGCCGGCACGCGCCCCGGAATCGACTGCGGCGTCACGAAACCGCCGGTGTAGGTGACCCGCAGCGCCACCTCGTCGGCACCCAACGACGCGGCGGCCGGTCGGGCCGGTGGTGCGGCGTCAGCGGCGGGTTGTGCCCCGCAGGCGGTGACCAGCGCGAGCAGCGGAACGGCGGCCACAGCCGCCCACGTCGAACGTCCCATACCTCCTCTGACGATCCGGAGGCCGGTTGCGTTCCGGGCGAAAGTCGCTTCGTTCCCGTGGCACCATCGGGGGCATGGTGCGTGATGAAGGCCTGGTCACCCAGGTCCGGGAGCTGGTCGCCGGCGACCCGGGGGTCGACGAGCGCCGGATGTTCGGCAGCCTCGTCTTCATGGTCGACGGGAACATGGCCTGCGGCGTACGCGACGGCGGCCTGCTGGTCCGGGTCGGCAAGGAGGCCACCGAGGCGGCCCTGGCCGAGCCGCACGTCACGCCGTTCGAGATGGGCGGCGGCCGGCGTCCCGCCGGTTGGGTGGTGGTCGGCCCCGCCGGCGTCGCCAACGAGGCGGCGCTGCGCGGCTGGGTCGAGCGGGGCGTCGCGTACGCGCGCACCCTGCCCGCCAAATGAGCACGACCCCGGCCCGCGAGGCCGGCCGCAGCCAGGCACCCGGCCCGGGCGTGCTGGCCGTGACCGGCTCGACCGGTGAGCTCGGCTCCCGCGTCGCCCGCCGGCTCGCCGACGCCGGTCGGCCGCAGCGGCTCGTGGTCCGCGACCCCGAGCGCGCGCCGACGCTGCCCGGTGCGACCGTCGCCGTGGCCGACTACGGCGACGCCGCGGCCGCCGAGGCCGCACTGTCCGGCGTGGACACCCTGTTCATGGTGTCCGCCGCGGAGACCGCCGATCGGGTCACCCACCACCTCACGTTCATCGACGCGGCGATCGCGGCCGGCGTGCGGCACCTGGTCTACACCTCGTTCCTGGGCGCCGCGCCGGACTCGACCTTCACCCTCGGCCGGCACCACTACGCCACCGAGCAGCACATCCACGCGAGCGGCATCTCGCACACGATCCTGCGCGACAACCTCTACCTCGACTTCCTGCCGAACCTCGCGGTCGACGGGGTGATCCGCGGCCCGGCCGGCGAGGGCCGGGTGGCCGGCGTCGCCCGGGACGACGTCGCCGACGTGGCGGTCGCGGTGCTGGGCGAGCCGGGTCGGCACGCCGGCCAGGCGTACGCGCTGACCGGGCCGTTGGCGATCACGATGGAGGAGGCCGCGGCCACGATGACGGCGGTTCTCAACCGTCCCTACTCGTACGCGGAGGAGACGGTCGAGGAGGCGTACGCGTCGCGGGCCAGGTACGGCGCCCCGGCCTGGCAGGTGGACGGCTGGGTCAGCACGTACACCGCGATCGCCAACGGCGACCTGGCCGAGGTGACCGACGACGTCGAGCGGATCGCCGGCCATCCGCCGATCGACTTCGCCGAGGTGCTCCGCCGGGCCGCCCGTGCCTGAACGGGAGATCGTGGCCCGCCTACGGGCCGCCGGGTGTGTGTTCGCCGAAGAAGAGGCGCGGCTGTTGGTCGACTCCGCGTCGGACGAGGACCGGCTGGCCGAGATGGTCGCCGAGCGGGTCCGCGGCGTGCCGCTGGAGCACGTGGTCGGCTGGGCCGAGTTCTGCGGGCTGCGGGTCGCGGTCGGCCCCGGGGTCTTCGTGCCGCGCCACCGCACCGAGCTGCTGGTCCGGCTCGCCGCCGCCGCGGTCGACGGCGGGCGGGTGCTGGTCGACCTGGCCTGCGGCTCGGGCGCGATCGCCGCCGCGGTGGCCGACCGGGTCCCTGGGCTCGCCGTGTACGCGGCCGACATCGAGCCCGCCGCCGTCGACGTCGCCCGGCGGAACCTGGCGCCGATCGGCGGCCACGTCTACGTCGGTGACCTGTTCGGCCCGTTGCCGGCGACCCTGCGCGGGCGGGTGGACGTGCTCGTGGCGAACGTCCCGTACGTGCCCAGCGGCGCCGTCGGCCTGTTGCCGCCGGAAGCCCGCGAGCACGAGCCGCTGCGCGCCCTGGACGGCGGCGCGGACGGGCTCGACGTGCTGCGCCGGGTGGCCGCCGGCGCACCGGGCTGGCTGCGGCCGGGCGGCACCCTGCTCAGCGAGATCGGCGTCGACCAGATCGACCCCGCCAAGACGGCCCTGACCTCGGCCGGGCTGGCCCCGGAGGTGGTCTCGGACGACGACCTGGACGCCACGGTGATCATCGGCCGGCGGTGAACGCCACCACAGCGTGGGAAACCTGATCAGCGAACGCGCCCGGGCTCGGTAGATTCGCGGGCATGAGGATCGGAATCGTGGGTGCCACCGGCCAGGTCGGCGGCGTGATGCGGCGCATCCTGGCGGAGCGCGCCTTCCCGGCCACGCAGCTGCGGCTGTTCGCCAGCGCCCGCTCGGCCGGGCGCACGCTGCCGTGGCAGGGCACGGAGATCACCGTCGAGGACGCCGACACCGCGGACTACCGCGGTCTCGACATCGTGCTGTTCTCGGCCGGCAAGGGCGCCTCGAAGACCCTCGCGCCGAAGGTGGCCGAGTCCGGCGCCGTGGTGATCGACAACTCGTCGGCCTGGCGGATGGACCCGTCGGTGCCGCTGGTCGTCGCCGAGGTCAACCCGCACGCGATCGCCGACCGGCCTCACGGCATCATCGCCAACCCCAACTGCACCACGATGGCCGTGATGCCCGTGCTGCGCCCGTTGCACCACGAGGCTGGTCTGGTCTCCATGGTCGTCGCGACCTACCAGGCGGTCTCCGGCGCCGGGCTGTCCGGCGTCGCCGAGCTCGACGAGCAGGTCCGCAAGGTCGGCGAGCGGGCCACGGAGCTGACCCACGACGGCGCCGCGGTCGAGTTCCCCGAGCCCCACCAGTTCAGCGAGCCGATCGCCTTCAACGTCCTGCCGCTGGCCGGCTCGATCGTCGACGACGGTTCGGCCGAGACCGACGAGGAGCAGAAGCTCCGCAACGAGAGCCGCAAGATCCTCGAGATCCCGGGCCTGCGGGTCTCCGGCACGTGCGTGCGGGTGCCGGTCTTCACCGGACACTCGATGCAGGTCAACGCCCGCTTCGCGCAACCGCTGAGCCCGGCCCGGGCCGCCGAGCTGCTGGCCGGCGCGCCTGGTGTCGTCCTCGACGAGGTGCCGACCCCGCTCAAGGCGGCCGGCCGCGACCCGTCCTACGTCGGCCGGATCCGGGAAGACGAGACCGCCGACAACGGCCTGGCCTTCTTCGTGTCCAACGACAACCTCCGCAAGGGCGCCGCCCTCAACGCGGTGCAGATCGCCGAGCTGCTCGCGGCCGAAGGCCGCTGAGGCCAGAACAGAGGCGAAGACCTTATGGCTTTTCACGAGCTGCTGGAGAGCCGTGACGCGGGCGTCCTCGCGACGATCAAGCGCGACGGGCGCCCGCACCTGTCCAACGTGAACTACACGTACGACCGGGCGGCCGGCACCATCCGCGTCTCGGTGACCGACCACCGGCAGAAGACGGTGAACCTGCGGCGCGACCCGCGAGCCAGCTTCGAGGTCACCACGCCCGACCTGGGCCGCTACGTGGTGGCCGAGTGCCGGGCCGAGCTCTCCCCCGTGGCCGCCGACCCGGCCGACGCGACCGTCGACGCCCTCGTCGACATCTACCGGAAGATCGCCGGCGAGCACCCGGACTGGGCCGAGTTCAGGGCGGCGATGGTCACCGACCACCGGATCGCCCTGACCCTGCACGTCGAGCGTCTCTACGGCTGGCCCCGGAGCTAGATCGCCGCGACGACCACCTCGCCGAGGCCCGTGTCCTCGAGCTCGGAGCGGATCGCGGCCGCGTCGCCCTCGATGACCAGGGTGATGCCCTCGGCGTTGAGGTGGGCCGCGGTCGCCGCGGACACCTCGTCGACGGTGGCGTGCAGCAGCGACTCGCGCAGCCGGGCGTGGTAGTCGTCCGGCAGGTCGTGCACCACGAGCGTCGACAGGGCGCTGGCGTAGGCGCGGGGCGTCTGGAGGCCGACCGAGAGCTGCCCGGCCCGCCAGTCCCGGGCGACCGCGAGCTCCGGCTCGGTGACCCCCTCGGCCTGGGTGCGGGCGATCTCGCCGACCGCGTCGACCAGGGCCGGCGCGGTCACCGCGGTCTGCACGCCGGCGCTGGTCACGAACCGGCCGAACCGCCGGGACAGCCCGTATTCGGAGCGGATGCCGTAGGTGTAGCCGCGCACCTCGCGCAGCAGGTGGTTGAGGCGCGAGGTGAACGCGCCGCCCAGCACGATCGCGCCCAACGTCATCGGCACGTAGTCCGGGTGTGAGCGGTGCGGCGCGGTGTGGCCGAGCCGCAGCGTCGACTGGACGGACCCGGGCCGGTCGACCAGCACGATCCGCCGCGTCGTCCGGCCGTCGACCGGGAACGGCTCGCCGACCACCGGCGAGGACTCGTTCGCACCGGCGAACGCCGCCCGGCCCAGCGCGTCCAGGTCGATCCGGGACAGGTCGCCGGCCACCAGCAGCGTGCCGGGTGCCATGAACCAGGAGCGGTGGAAGCCGACCACGTCGTCGACGGAGAGCCCACCCACGGTGCGCGGGTCGCCGGACAGCGGCCGGCCGTGCCGCACCTCGGCGCCGAACAGGTCGCCGCGCAGCACCGCGTCGGCGCGCGGGCCGGGGTTGGCCCAGTAGAGGCGCAGGGACTCGGCCTCGTCGTCGCGGACCCGCTCCACGTCGGCCGGGTCGAGCTTGGGCCGGCGTACGGCCTCGGCGAGCAGCTCGACCGCCGCCGGCAGCGCCGCGACAGGCACCTGGACGGTCGCCGAGAACGAGTCCCAGTCGACCGACAGGGACAGGTCGGTGCCGAGCGACTCGAGCGCCACGGCGTAGTCGGCGGCCGAACGCGATTCGGTGCCCTCTTCGAGGGCCTTGGCCAGCACCTCGGCGACGCCCTCGACGCCGATCGTCTCCCGACCGCCGCCCGCGTCGAGCAGCAGCGACGCGACCGCCAGGTTGTGGCCGGGCAGGTCGGCGGCCACCACGGAACCGCCGGCCACCGAGCGCCGGACCACGGTCGGGAAGCGGTAGGGGCGCGGCGTCCCGGGCTCCGGGCGCTGCGCGATGAGCTGCGTCATGCCACTGCCTCCATCGGCTCGTAGACGAGCGTCACGCGGTCTTCGGGGCGGAGCACCTCGCGGGCCACCTCCGCCAGGGCGGACGTGGTCACCGCGCGCCAGCCGGGCAGCCGCGAGCCGACCAGGGCCGGGTCGCCGAACAGGGTGGCGTAGCGGCTGAGCAGGTCGGCCCGGCCGTCCACGGTGGCGACCGCGGTCCACCACTCGGTCTCCAGCAAGGCCTGGGCGCGGGCCAGTTCCTGCTCGGTGACCTCGCCGGTGACGAGCTCGTCGACCACCTCGGCCAGGGCCGCGCCGAGCCGGGCGGCGGTGACGCCGGGACGGGCGGTGGCGGAGGCGATCAGCGGCGCGGGCGCGTACGCGAGGTCGACACCGTAGGCGGCGACCGTGTCGGGCTGGGCCAGCCGGGCGCCGTCGGCGAGCAGCCGGTAGAGCCGACTGCCGCGACCCTGGCCGAGCACGGTGGCCAGCACGGTCGCCGCGTCGTGCTCGGGCGTGCCGTAGGGGTAGGTGCGGTGCGCCACGTAGACGCGGGGTGCCGGGACCTCGGCCGCCACGACGGAGGAGACCGGCCCGGCCCAGCCCTCCAGCGAGCCCGTCGGCGCCGCGGGCCGCGAACCGCCGGCGCTCAGCCCACCGAAGTATTTCCCGGCCAGCTCGAACACCTCGGCCGGGGACGCGTCGCCGGCCACCGTCAGCACCGCGTTGTCGGGCGCGTAGTAGCTGCGGTGGAACGCCTGGAACGTGCGCAGCTCCGCGGCGTTGAGGTCTTCCATCGAGCCGATGGTCGGGTGGTGGTAGGGGTGGCCCTCCGGATAGAGCAGCGGGAGCAGCCGCAGCCAGGCGTCGCCGTAGGGCACGTTCTCGTACCGCTGGCGGCGCTCGTTCTTGACCACGTCGCGCTGGTTGTCGAGGGTCTCCTGGACCAGCGCCGGCACCAGGCCGCCCATCCGGTCGGCCTCGAGCCACAGCGCGAGCTCGAGGTGCTCGGCGGGCAGCGTCTCGAAGTAGTTGGTGCGGTCCGGGTTGGTGGTCGCGTTGAGCGAGCCGCCGTTGCCCTGCACGAGGCGCATGTGCTCGGTCTTGGGCACGTTGACCGAGCCTTCGAACATGAGGTGCTCGAAGAGGTGCGCGAAGCCGGTCTGCCCGTCGGGCTCGTGCCGCGACCCGACGTCGTACCAGAGGTTGACCGCCACGACCGGTGCGCTGCGGTCCTCGCTGACCACGACGCGCATGCCGTTGGCGAGCCGGGTGGTCTCGATCGGCCAGGGATAACCCGTCTCGGACATGAAGTGACGTTATCGGATGAGCGAGCCGGGATACTTGCCCGGTGCACAGCGAGCCGTATCTTCTCGACCCTTCCGCCGACGGGGTGCACGTGCTCTGGCATACCAGCGCGCCCGCGACGGGCGCGGTGCTGCTGGGCGACGGGAGGCGCGTCGAAGCGACCAGCTCCGCGCTGGTCGCTCTCCATGACGACGATGGGGTACGCGCGACGGTGCACCGCCACTGGGCGGACGTGCGCGGGCTCGGCGCGGGTCGCACGCCGTACCGCGTCGTCTCGGTCCTCGACGAGGGTGCGACGCGGGAGTCGGACACCTACAGCCTGGCCCCCGCCGTGCCGGCCGGCGACCCCGTGCGGCTGCTGCTCACCAGCGACCACCAGCTGTGGCGGATGACGCCGGCCAACCTGGCCAAGGTGGCCGAGACCGTCGGCGTCGAGCTCGACGGCGTGCTGTTCGCCGGCGACATGGTCGGCGTGCCGGCGCGGGCCTCGGACTGGTTCGAGAACCCGAACGGGCGTGGCTTCTTCGCGGGGCTGACCGGGCGGGCCGACACGGAGATCGCGGGACGGCGCTACCGGGGCGCGCCGCTGCTCCAGCACGCCCCGCTGTTTCCCGCGATCGGCAACCACGAGGTGATGGGCCAGCGGCACCACACGCTGCAGGAGCGGTTCGACGACCCGGCGCCCAGCGGCTGGGACACCGCCGCCTACGAGGAGCTGTTCCCCGTGCCCCGGGGGCCGGCGGGGTCACGCTGGTGGTCCCGCACGGTGGGCGACGTGTTCGTCGTGTCGCTGTTCGTCACCCGGGCGTGGCAGGACGCGGTGGCCACGTACCTGGAACCCGGGCAGTTCCTGTTCGAGCGGGTCGACGCCGGCTCGGCTCAGCACACGTGGCTGGCCGGCGAGCTGGGGTCGGCGGCGGCCCGGGCGGCCCGGTTCCGGGTGGTGATCTTCCACCACGCGAGTCACTCGCTGGGCGCGCACGTGGTGCCGCCCTACACGGACCCCGTTCCGGCGGGCGGGCGCTTCGCGTACCCGATCGAGAACGACGTCGTCCTGCGTGATCTGGCGCCGCTGTTCGGCACGGCCGGGGTCGACCTGGTCCTCAACGGGCACAACCACCTGTGGAACCGCTTCCGCGACGCGGCCGGGGTCAACTGGCTGGAGAGCTCGAACGTCGGCAACTCCTACGGCGCTTTTCCGGAGCGCGGCGACCCCGGCGGCCTCGCGCCGGTGCTGCCCACGGTCGCGCCGCTGACCGACCCAGCCGGCACACCGCTGCCGTACGTCGCGGACGACGACGTGACGGTGTTCTCCGTGCTCGACTCGGCCGCGGGCGCCGTGCGGTCGTACCGGTTCGACACCCGCGACCCCGACGGGCCGGTCGTGCTGTTCGACGAGCTACGGCTCGATTGATCGCTTCGCCGCGTCCTTGGAGGCCAGGCGGGTGAACACCCAGACGAACAGGATGGCCAGGCCGATCTGGATGCCGTGCCGGATCCAGTCGATGCCGCGGGTCTCCCCCACGCCCAGGAAGTCGGCGATCACGCCGCCGATCAGGGCGGCGAGGAAGCCGATGCTGATCGTGGCGATCATCGAGATGTTCTGCCGGCCCGGCAGGATCAGCCGGGCGAGCACGCCGATGATCACGCCGCCGATGAGCGCCCAGAGCAGGGTGGCGATCATGGGTGGTCCTCCCTCGGTTCGGGTTCGCCCAGGAGAACCTGGGTGAAGGCGTCCTGGAGCGTGGTGGCGTCGGGCAGCAGGCCGCCCGGGCTGACCCGGTCGACGAGTTGGGGCAGCAGGTCGGCCAAGGTCTCCGCGGCCTCTTCGGGCCGCATCCCGGCGGCGTCGGCCGCCGCGTCGAGGTTGGCCGCGCCCAGCGCGTCGCGGATCTGGGCGGCGGTGATCTCCCGGCCCGGAGCGGTGTGGATCCACGACTGCACCTGCTGCTGGAGACCGCCCTGCTGGAGCTGGTCGAGCAGGCGGTTGAGATCGACGCCGTCGCCGGCCCGGTTCAGCACGCTGAGCAGGAGCCGGCGGACCCGTTCGTTCTGCGCCAGTTTGGTGATCTGATCCAGATCCATCCCCGCTCCATATCTGGCATTTGCCCCTTTTCCTTGGAGGTTATGCCGCGTGTCGCCGCAGAGGTGACGGGTTTCACGCAACCCGGCCCGCAACCGGGAGGGTCTTTGGCGCGTCTGGTCCAATACACGCCAAACATCCCGGGGGTCCCATGCACGTCCACGAGAACAGCCGGTTTCGCAACATCGCCACGCTGGCCCTGGTCGGTGTGTTATCCGGTGTGATCGTGGCCGCCGCGGCCTTCCCTCTCGCCGCCGCCTCCGGGCTGATCGCCAAGGCCGGCGCGATCTCGTTCGACGAGCTTCCGGCCAGCTTCACGGTCAAGCAGGCGCCGCAGGCCACCCAGGTGTTCGCCCGTGACGGCAAGACCCCGCTGGCCACCTTCTTCGACGAGAACCGCAAGGACGTGCCGCTCACGGCGATCGCGCCGACCGTGGCGCAGGCGCTGGTAGCCGCCGAGGACCAGGCGTTCTACCGGCACAACGGGGTCGACGTGCGCGGCCTGGCGCGGGCCGTCGTGGTCAACAAGGCGACCGGCGCGCAGCAGGGCGGCTCGACGCTGACCATGCAGCTGGTCCGGATGCTGGCGACCTACTCGGCGACCGACCCGCAGCAGGTGGTCGAGGCGACCGAGAAGAGCACCAGCCGCAAGATCAAGGAGAGCCGGCAGGCGCTCGCGCTCGACAAGGAGCTCGGCAAGAAGGGCGTCATCGAGCGCTACCTCAACCTGGCGCCGTACGGGCACAGCACCTACGGCATCTACGCCGCCTCCATGTACTACTTCGGCAAGACCCCCGACAAGCTGAACCTGTCGGAGTCGGCCCTGCTGGCCGGCGTCATCCGGGCGCCCAGCGTCTACGACCCCATGGACGAGGGTCAGCGGCCGCAGACGATGGAGCGGCGCGACTGGGTGCTCGACCAGATGGTCAAGACGGGCGCGATCACCACGGCACAGGCCACGCAGGCCAAGGCCGTGGAGCTCAAGTTCGTCGGCAAGACTCCGAGCAACGGCTGCACCGCGACCAAGCCCAACAACTACGGCTTCTTCTGCGACTACTTCCAGCGCTGGTGGCTCCAGCAGGAGGCGTTCGGCAGCACCACGTACGACCGCGAGCGGCGCCTGCGCGGCGGCGGCTACCGGGTGATCACCTCGCTCGACCCGGTCGCGCAGAACGCCGCCTTCAAGAACGTCACCGACCAGCTCGGCGTCAACCACAAGGAAGCGCTGATGGTGGCCGCCGTGGAGCCGGGCAGCGGCAAGGTGCGGGCGCTGGCCACCAACCGGACCTTCGGCATCGACGGCGGGTCGAAGCCGAAGAACAAGCCCCACAGCAACCCGGCCGAGGCCGAGCGCGGTGTACGCGGCACGTACCCGATCACGACGAACCCGCTGATCACGGGCGGTGGCGGGGTCAACGGCTACCAGGCCGGCTCGACCTTCAAGATCTTCGCGGCGGTGGCGGCCCTGCAGAAGGGCATGCCGCTGGCCACCGAGATCAACGCGCCGCAGGTCTACCGGTCGGGCTATTACGCGCCGCAGGGCGAGCCGGGCAGCTGCAGTGACATCCCGCGGTACTGCCCGACCAACGACAACTCCAGCATGGCCGGGCAGCACGACATGTGGAGCGCGTTCGGCGCCTCGGTGAACACGTACTTCGTGCCGCTGGAGGAGCAGGCCGGGGCGTACAACACGATCCAGGCGGCGAAGGCGCTGGGCATCCGGTTCCTGGCGCCGTCGGAGGCCGAGCACGCGGCCAACAAGGAGCAGGCCGACACCTGGGGCTCGTTCGTCCTGGGCGTCTCGGCGACCACGCCGCTGGACCTGGCCAACGCGTACGCGACGCTGGCGGCCGACGGCTCCCACTGCGACCCGACCCCGGTCGAGCAGATCTTCGACTTCGAGGGCGGCAAGATCGACGCCGGCGCGCCGCACTGCGACAAGGCGGTCAGCACCGAGGTGGCCCGAGGCGCGATCGACATGGCCCGGTGCCCGGTCGGCGACCAGTCGGCGTTCGACGAGTGCCGCGGCGCGACGGCCCGCGTCGTGCGCGACGAGGTCGGCCACCCGGTAGCCGGCAAGACCGGCACGACCGACAGCGACCGCACCGCCTCGCTGGTGGTCACCACCACGACGCTGGCGGTGGCCGGCATCATGGCGGACCCGGACTGGCCGGAGACGCCGGAGAACATGGACCACAACAAGATCAACCCGGCGGTCTACAAGACGCTCGCGGACGCGATGAAGGGCAAGCCGAAGGTCGACTTCCCGGCGCCGGCCCGCAGCACCGCGTACGGCGACCAGAAGACGATCCCGAACGTGTCCTGCCGGTCGGTCGACGACGCGCGGAACACGCTCGAGGAGGCCGGCTTCAACGTCAAGGTCGACGACATCCCGGTGTCGTCGAACTGCCCCCAGGGCTCGGTCGCCTACAGCGAGCCGAACCGGCGCAGCGTCGCTGGCGCCACGATCACGCTGAAGATCAGCGGTGGTCAGCCGCAGAAGCAGCCGACCGACCAGCCGGACGGCGGCCAGAACGCCCCGGCACGCCCGAACGACGACGACAGCCCGAACGACGTCATAGACCGGATCTTCGGCTAGCGCCGGCCGAGCCGAGGCGGCCCGGCGCGTAAACAGGACCCTTGCTTCGTCGGTCTATCCGAAGGTGAAGGCGTAGGCCGCGGCGCCGGGTGCGTCGAACCGGATCTCCAGAATCCGCTCGGTGACCGCGCCCGGCTGGCGCACGACCTGATAGAGGCGGCCCTCCCGGAGCACCCCCGCGCCGTCGGCGTCGATGTCGATCCCGTGCGCGTCGCCCGGGACCGCGCCATCGAGGAAGACCTGGAACGGGATCGGATCGTCGGTCGCGTTGGACAGCACGAGGTGGGCGTCGCGGGCCTGGTAACGGAGGACGATGCCGCCCTCGGCGCTGGTCAACTCGACCTTCTCCCGGCCCAGGTGCCACTCGCCGTCCAGCGCCCACTGGTTGAACGGCAGGAAGCCCGGGAAGGCGTACACGCGGCGTTCGTCCGGGGCCGGGTCCTCCGAGGCGAACGCGTCGCCGCGGGCGTACCCGAGATAGGTCTCGGGGGTACGCAACGTGGCCCAGTCGGCCTCGGCCTCCACTCCCCGCCCGACGACCGTGCCGGCCACCGGCTCCCGCCGCACGCCCAGCAGGCGCTGGATCTGCTGCTCGGACTCGACGTAGCGGCCCTCGCCGAAATGGGCGTCGCGGACCACGCCTTCCCGGTCGACGAAGTAGAGCGCCGGCCAGAAGTGGTTGTCGTAGGCGGTCCAGACCGCGTAGTCGTTGTCCACCACGACGGGGTACGTGATCTCGCGCTCCGCCGTCGCCTGCCGCACCAGGTCGACGTCCTGCTCGAAGGAGAACTCCGGCGTGTGCGCACCGACGACGACCAGGCCGTCGGCCTCGTACGCCTGCGACCAGGCTCGGATGTAAGGCTCGGTGCGCAGCCAGTTGATGCAGGTCAGCGTCCAGAAGTCGACGAGGACGACGCGCCCGCGCAGGCCGTCGGGATCCAGCGGCCCGGAGTTGATCCACGCGGTGGCCCCGGCGAACGTGGGCATGGCGGTCACGCCCTCACGGTAGAACGGGGAGCCGGGTCCGGAAGGCGAAACACCGCCCCCGGCGCAGGCCAGGGGCGGTGCCTCGTAGCGTCGGTGTGCAGGTCGCCTCTCGGCGAGTGGCACGACGCGGCTCCAGCCGGACGGTATTCCGCGAAGGCAATGGGTGAGGCCCGGGGACACTGGACACACCGACAGTGAGCTTAACGGCGGTCGTGGCGGGTTCATTCCCCGCCGGCTGGATCAGTTTCCGGAGTGGTCGCGCTCCTCCAGGCCGGCCCAGCCGCGCGGGCTCTCGGACTCGCCCCGGTCGTCGCCGTCGACGATCGCCTCGTCGACGGTGGTGTCCTCGTGCTCGACGGCGAAGTCGTCGTCCGCACCCGTGTCGGCCGGGTCGGTATCGCCTTCCGGGCGGCCCAGCGGCTCACGTGCACCCATCGTCACTCCAGCCCCGCGCCGTCGCGCAGCCGGTGCGGATCGACCTCGCGGCCGGGGTGCCGGGCCAGGTACTCGGTCTCCAGCTCGGCGGTGCGCCGCAGGTGGTTGGCCAGCGCCGGGTCGGAGCCGTGCCGGAGCGTGTCGAGGCGGGTCCGGTGCAGGCTGTGCAGCTCGCGGATCAGGTCGTCGTCGGAGAGCTCACTCGGGTCGACTCCCACATCCTCAACAGATTCGGTCATGGTTCGATACTGCCCATTTCCGGCGCGAGGTAACCAAGATTCGACACCACTACGACGCGCTGTCGGAGTGCCCAGGCGGCGCCGGTACCCTCGTTGGACATGAGGCGTCTGGCCACCCCACCGATGCTCGCGAAGCATGTGCTGGCGATCGCGCTGATCGGCGGCTTCCTCGCGCTGGGCTGGTGGCAGATCTCGCGCGCGTCGGCGGGCAACACGCTGAGCTGGGCGTACGCGATCGAGTGGCCGGTCTTCGCCGGCTTCGTCGGATTCCTCTGGTACCGGGAGATCCGCGAGGCACTGGGCTCCCCCGCCGCTGCCGCTCCCGCTCCCCCCGCCGAGCCGGCGCCCACCCCCGTCCTGCCTCCGGTGCTCGGCACCAAGGCTCCCAAGATCGGGTCTGGCTTCCGGCGACCGGTGCTGGTGCCGCGTCAGCCGGTCGCCGCCAGGACCGCGGCGGTCGGCGCCGACCCGGACCTGGACGAGTACAACGACTATCTCGCGTGGCTCAACGCCAACCCGGGCGCCAAGGCGTCCGCTTATCCGGGCCGCCGCCGCGGTCCAGGTTGACCAGGAAGGATCCCCCCGCATCATGCGCGCAGCCCTCACCCGGTACCGGATCATCGCGTACGTCGTCGGTGTCGTGCTCGTCGTCCTCATGGCGATCGGCATGCCGCTGAAGTACCTCGGCGACAACTCGACGGTGGTCGAGACCGTCGGCCCGGCGCACGGCTTCCTTTACATGATCTATCTGATCGCCGTGTTCGACCTCGGCCGGCGCGCGCAGTGGCCGATCGGCCGCATGCTGCTGGTCATGCTGGCGGGCACGATCCCGTTCGTCTCGTTCTACGCCGAGCGCAAGGTCGCGCACTGGTTCCACCCCGCGACCGAGCCGGCGGAACCGGTCGCCGTCACCTCTTGAGTGCCGCGCAGAGCGCGCGCCACGCTTCCGGGGGAAAACGCAACACCGGACCACCCGTGTTCCCCCGAACGAGGACGACGTCGGCCGTAACCGCCACGTCGACACACTGGTTTGATTCGCAGTGACTGCTGCGACGCCAGACAAGAGTCACGCCCATCAATACAATCTCGCACAGCACGGTCACACTGCGAAGAGTGACCGTCACCATGAGCGCGCTCACTCACGGTGATTCCATTTTCATCTCGCGTGATCTTCATTCCAATGGGATAAAAATCGCAGCATCTGAGCGCTTCGTCTTCCAATGTGGACGCTCGACCGCTAGGTTCCTATCCTGGCGCGGCCCTCTGCGGCCATCCCGCATGCCGCGCTTTTTTGTGCCCTAGAGAAGCCCCGAGCCTGCGGAGTTATTGATGTCCGACAGCAAGACTGCCATGCCCGTCTTCCGTCGCAGCTCACGCTGCGAAGCGAGTAACTGCGTCGAGGTCGCTACAGCCGGTGACGGCGCGATCCTGCGCAACTCGACCGCACCCGACACGCAGCTGACCTTCGAGGCCGCGTCCTGGCGCGGGTTCATCGCCGGCGTGGCTGCCGGCGAGTTCGACCTTTCCCGCTGAGACCACCATCCGGCACGCCGGCCACCGGTCGGCGTGCCGCACATATGAGCATGGATGGCCGAATGCGTATCGACGGGTGTACTCTCTGGGCAAGATGCAACCTGGCTAAACGCGATATGCCATTTGGCCAGCCTTGATCAGATCTCCCGACCGGAGGCAGGTCGTGACGACGGTCCAGGGGCCGACCGCCGGCAGGCGCCGACTGCGCACGGCCCTGCGAACGGCTAGGGAAAACGCCAAGCTCACCCAGGAACACGTCGCCGAGGCGATGGACTGGTCGCTGAGCAAGCTCATTCGCATCGAGACCGGCCGCGTGAGCGTGTCCACCAACGACGTTCGCGCGCTCCTCAGCCTTTATCGCATTAACGGCTCCGCCGAGGCCGAAGAGCTCATCGCGCTCGCTCGGGTGGCTCGTCAGAAGCCGTGGTGGCAGGACGCCCGCTCGGCGATCCCCCCGCATTACGCGCAATACATCGGCCTCGAGGCCGAGGCGTCCGCCATGCAGTGCTTCCAGTCGAGCCTCATGCCGGGTCTGGCACAGACGCGCGCCTACGCGCGGGCTGTCATCACGAACCGCCCCCCCGGGCAGATCAAAGCCGAGGAGGTCGACCCGCGCGTCGACCTCCGGATGCGACGCAAGACGGAGATCCTCGGTCGCGAAGACCCGCCGCGGTTCGACATCATCCTCGACGAGGCGGTCCTCCGCCGTTCGATCGGCAGCCCCGAGGTCCATCGCGAGCAGCTCGAGCACCTCATCGCCCTGGCCGCCGCACCCAACATCTGCATCCAGGTCGTCCCGTTCGCAGCTGGCGCCGTGACCGCTGCGGGGTCCTTTGTGATCCTCCAGTTCCCGGACGGCGCCGACGACGACGTGGTCTACCTCGAGAGCGCGCTGCTCGAGAACTTTTTGGAGCGGCCCACCGAGACCGACCCGTACCACGAAGAGTTCGGTTGGCTTCGTGCGCGAGCGCTCAACGAGCCCGACTCCCTATCGTTCATCGAGAAGGTGGCCGGCGAACTCTGAGCCTCGGACGCTCGCATTATGGATCCGGACACGCCGACCAGCCCGGTCATCGCGGCCCGGCGACTGCGGGCGCTGCTGCGTCGCGCTCGCGAGGTCAGTGTGACGACCCAGGCCGAGGCCGCGTCGCAGCTCGGTTGGTCGATGTCGAAGCTGATGCGGATCGAAAGTGGCACCGTCTCGGTAACCGCGTCAGACGTCGCGGCCCTGGCGAGGCTGTATCGGGTCGGACCAGAGATCGAGGCTCGGCTGCTCGCCCTGGCTGAGGCGGCGGCCCTGCGCGGCTGGTGGTGGCGCTTCCGACGGCAGTTTCCAGCGCCGTTCCAGACCTACGTGGGTCTGGAATGGGGCGCGGCAAGCATCCGGCTCTACCAACTGGTTGTCATGCCCGGGCTCGTCCAAACGCCGGCGTACACCGAACACGTCAATCGTGGCGCCTACGGACTGCCCCGCCACGAAGCGGCCGCCGCTGTCCGACAGCTCCGACAGGAAGGCGTCCTCAACCGCCCTCGTCCACCCCAGATCTATGTGCTCCTTGACGAGTCGACCATCCGCCGGGTCATCGGCGACGAACAGGTCATGTGCGGCCAGCTTCGCTGGTTGCTGGAGCTCACGCGCCGACCGAACGTCGACATCCGGATCCGGCCGTTCACTGCCGGCACCACCAGCTATCTGACGTCGTTCAGCCTGCTCAGCTTCGAAGACGATCCCGACATCGGCTATATCGAAGGCATCCCCGACGACACGTTGCTGGAAAGTCCGGAGCACATCAGCGGTGCGCGGACCGCGTTCGCGCGGATGTGGGACGAGTCGCTGACCAGAGCTCAGACTCGCACTCTCCTCCGGCGGGTCGCCGAAGAGTACGGAGCATCAGCCGGCACCGCGCATGACGTCGGACAGTGATGCACTCGCGACGCCGGCAGCGGTGGCGATCGCAAGCCGGAACGCCGGTCCATCCGCAGGTCGCTCGAGGACGAGCGCCTCGTTGAGCCGGTCCCACGCCTCGCCTCCCAGCGCCGCCCACCACAGCCGCGTCGTCCGCCGCAGCCATCGGTTCCCGTCGTCCGCCACGAGCCTGCGCACCGGCAACGGCTGGGCATCGGGCGTGGTGGCGCTGGCCAACAGCACAAGGTTGGCGGTGTAGACGGCCGTGCGATCGACGACGTCGAACGGCGTGGGCCGATAGTCCGACGGTGCCGCGGCCGCCCGCGCCCTCGAGATCAGCAGACTCAACGACTCGATGATCTGCCGACGTTGGTCGTCGTCGTGCGCCGACAACAATTGACGGCCGAACTCCAACGCCGGCCTTCGCTCGGTCAACGGCTGGTGCGACAGCAACGTCCGCAGCACACCGTCATCCGGCGACGGGTGCGACGACGGGTCCTGCTCGTGCACCATTCGTTGCCGTGTGTAGCCCTCGAGCAGGCGGACAGCGCGGTCGGCGATCAGGAACTCGCCGAAGGTGGCATGGAGGAACTCGTAGCTCTGCCGGTCGAACCCACTCGCTTCGTCAGCGTGCGAGACATGCACGAAGAAGAAGTTCGCCATGGTCCGCCGCGCACGCCCGAGGCGCGTGCCGAAGTCGAGCTGGCTCCGCGCTCCGCCTGATCCGAGGAGGACATCGAGATCGCGGTCAAGATCGAACTCGGTAGCGTACTGGCGACCACGATTGAACATGGCATAGGCGGCGATGCTGAGCGCCCAGCGCTCCACCGCCATCAGCGCGAGGACCGCCTCCGGAGCCGGTGGCCGGTCGCTCTTCTCGACGACCTGTCGACGGATGAAGCTGTCCAGCAGTTGTTGGTACAACTCGGCCGTCGACAGGTCACCGGAGTCGGGCGGACCGCTGTCGGGGTCGGCGGCGTAGATCGCCAGCATGGTCAGCAGCAAGGGCTGGTTCGCCAACGGGCCGTGGCGGCGCACCTCGTCAAGGGTCACCGGACGGAACCCGGACGACCCGGTGTTGGCCGAGTTCCACGCCGACAGCCAGCGTTGGATCTGTCCCTCGTCGAAGTCCTCCAGCTTCACCAGGACGCAGCCGAAGGGAATCCGTGCCCGGTCGACGACGAGGGTCCGAGAGGTGACGATGACCGCGACCGGGCGGCCGAGGTCGTACTCCTGCTCCTGGAAGTCCTTCACCTCGGTGAGATAGGCGGATTGCACCGCGCCGGTCGCCTGCACGAGTTCGTCGAAGCCGTCCAGGATCACGACTCGGACCACGTCCTCGCCTTCGGCGGCGATGTGTGCCCACGACACCTGTTCGTGCAACAGGTCCTGCAACGCGGTCTCGATCTGGGCGTGCACGGAGTCGTCCGCGTTGACCCGCCGGAGCTGCACCGGGACGACGGTGAACGACTCGGAGGGAAGCCTGGCCGCCAGCACGTCCGTCAGCAGCGACTTACCAGCACCCGGATGACCCAACACGATCAACGGTGACCGGACGGATCCCGGATGGGCCAGGAACGCGGCCACGAACTCGTCCAGCCCCTCGCGCACCTCCTGGCCGTCCCACCACCCCTCCTGCGAGGCCTCGGTGCCGGGGCCGGCGGACGCCACCCGAAAGCGCGGAGTCACGAAGCCCTGTGCCACGGTCGGCAGCGTCAGCCCCGACGGGACGTTCCCGGCGCGCAGCAACGGCTTGTAGAGCGCGGCCGCGTTGACCCTGGCGAGCCGGGACCGGTGCGAGCTCACCTCGGGACGCTCCGCGACCGTTGCGGAGGCGAGCAAGTCGTGCAGTTTGCCCATCGCTTCTGACTGGCTCGCGAGGATGACCGCCAGCGAGCTGTTCAACGCGGTCAGCCGTGTGCGCGTCGCCGCGTGCTCACCGACCGACGCCCAGACGAAGAACTCGGGGACCTCGGCTGCCAGCTGCACGTACCGCTCGCTGTAGAGGGCAACCGCACGATCGCCGACCGCGCTGCGCAACGCCGCGGGGTCGACATCGAGCTCCTGCCAGGCACGGAGCCCCTCGAAGAAGCCCACCGCCTTGCCAGCCAGCGACGCGAAGCGGGGCGCCAGCTCGGTATCCAGGTTCTCGTGGAAACCGCGCGTCGGGCCGGGCAATGGGATGTCCGCCGCGAGCAGCGACGCTGTCCACTCCTGCTGAGTGACGAGGCTGCCGGGCGCCGAGGCGAGACGAAGCTTCTCGGCCTCGGTGACCTCGAGCCGCGCGAAGTCCCGGCCTACCAGTTGTGCGATCGCGTCGAAAGCCGCGGAAAGAGCGAGCGTGGTGTGCGCGGCGGCGATCAGCTCGAGCCGGTCCCGGCCGCTCGCACCGCCGAGTCGCTCCGACGCCCGGTCGACCCCTTTCCGAAGCAGCTCGCCGACGTCCTGCTTGGCGTCGGTCAGCGCGAGGACCGGCGGGAAGACCACTGCGCCCAGCAGTAGCCCCGACTCGGCCACACGCCCGAGCAGGCGAAGCGTGCGGTGCTGCGGTCCGTGGATGATCTGGAGGGCGCCGGCGTAGGTGAGCGGTGAGGAGTCCCGCATGCACGCAGGGTACTCAGCCCAGCCAACAAAGAAAGGTCGCCGGCGAACCCCTAGGGAGGTTCGCCGGCGACCCGCGCTCGCCCGCCGTGCGAGCGCTCTATTCGGGAAAGTCGTTTACCACGGGTAGACGTTGACCAGCGGCGGTGAGGCCATGCCGCCCATGCGGTAGACCTCTTGCGCTCGGAGCAGCGCTCTGGTCACCTGGCCGTATTCGCGTTCCTCGTCTGAGCTGAACAGCAGCACCGTCATGCCTCGGTAGTCGCCCCACAGCTCGTAGGCCCGCGGGCGCATCCGGTGGCCGAAGGAGACCAGGGCGATCGGCACGAAGGCCGCCGCGCCCAGGAGGAGGAACGCCGTCGGGCTCAAGGTCGCGCCGCTGAAGCTCATCGTGATGCCGACGCTGCCCAGGACCGCGCCGGTGATCAGCACCGACCGCATCGTGAGGCGGTCGTGCGGGCCGCGGGCGGTGCGCAGGTTGGACAGGTCGCGCACCGGGAACCGCCGGCCGGCCACCACGAACGCCTCGCTCGTCACGAGGATGCCGGGCTGCCGGTAGAGCGGTGTCGGCGGTGGGCTGGCCGAGGTGATGGGTTGCGGGCGAGTTGCGTTCACGGGGTGCCTCCAGCAGCTCCGTGTTGCGGGCTGTGCTGTGACGTGCCGTTCCCGATCGGCCCTCGAATGCAGCGAAGGCAGGTCGCGTTGATCCGCGGAGAGCCCGCCCGGTGAGCGGCGGAAAGCTCTACTGCCATTGTGCGAAACGCAAGCTAGTTGAGGGAAGTGCCGCAATCGGCCACCTGGCACTTCGGGATGCCGCTGGCGGCGGTGTAGCCGCGTGTTTACCCAGGTTGGGGGCGGTATGCCCCCTCACTCCCGTGGGTGGGACCTGAAAATTGCGACAAAGCGGCCGCCGTGCCTGGAGGTCACGGCGGCCGCCGAGTCGATCTCAGAGCTGTTCGAAGCAGGGCTTGTCGAGGGTGAACGCCTTCGCGGTCGGGCCCTCGAAAAGCGGTCGGACCGGGGTGACGCCGGTCGGCGCCGCCGCGTCCACCTTGGAGATCTGGGTCTGGCGGAAGGTGCCCGAAGGGCCACCGGCGTAGTTGCCCGCGCCCGTCGGCAGCATGCCCTCGTAGTCGACCGACGTGAGCTGCTTGACTGCCGCCAGCACGCCGGCCCTGGTCAGGTCGCCGTTGGAGTTGGCCTTCTCCAGGGCGGCCTTCATCGGGTACGACCAGACCCAGCCGGACGTGTAACCGTCGGAGGGCGTCTTGCCCGGCAGCGCGTCGCGCATCGCCTTGTGGCCGGGCGAGTCGGTGCCCCACGAACCCCACGGCCCGCTCTGCTCGTAGAGCGCCGTCAGCGCCGGGCCGGCCGGGCTCTGCAGCAGGGCCGGGTTCCACGTCGGACTCGTGCCGATGAACCGCCCCTTGAAGCCCCGGGCCGCCGCACCGCCGACGACCGCGGCCGCGTCGGCCGGTCCCATGGTCAGGATGACCACGTCCGGCTGCTGCGACAGCAGCGCACCGATCGCGCCCGCCTGCTTGTCGGTGCCGGTGTCGGTCTTCACGTCGCTGAAGGTGAAGCCGAGCTTCTCCGACGCCAGCTTCGCGCCGGCCGCCGCGTCGTCGCCGTAGTCACCGGCCAGGTGCACCGCCATGACCTTCTTCGGCTTGTAGACCTCGTTGGCGTAGTCGAGCGCGTTCATCGACTCGACGCAGTAGTTGGCGCCGGACTCGATGATCACGTCCTCGAACGCGTACGCCGAGGTCCACGCCGCCGGCGAACCGACCACGTTGTTGGACTTCATGTCGGGCAGGATGGCCGCGGTGGTCGGCGACCCCAGGGTCTGCGCCAGCGCCAGGATGTTCGGCTTGATCTCCTGGTACACCTGGTTGGTCACCTGCGGGTTGTATTTGTTGTCGCGGATGTATTTGGTGACGTCGACCTCGTAGTCGCCGATTCCGCCGTCCGTGTTGACGCGCTTCCAGAACGCCTTCTGCGCGTCGGTGATCGGGACCGCCAGCGCCCGGAACGGGCCCTCGGTCAGGTCCGAGAGGATGCCGAGGTAGATGCAGCCCTTTTCTTTGTCGACCGCCTCGGGGCAGGGCTCGGACGTCACACCGACGTCGGTCTTGACGCCGGACTCCCCGGTCTCCGCCTCGCTGCCTCGACAGCCGCCGAGGGCGACCGCGAGGAGGACGACCACGGCACCGGATGCCAGTCGCTTCATGCGCACCTCTTAGTAGGAGAAGGGCCAGGACTTCCAGTAGTTGCGCGCACGGACCCACAGGCCGAAGAGCCCGCGCGGTTCGAAAATCAGGAACAGGATGATCAGGACGCCGTAGAGGATCGACTCGACCTGGAGCACGTTGGGCACCTCGTTGGCGTCGGTGCTGATGAACGGGAGGAACGCCTGCAGCTCGCGGATGATCCGCGGCAGCAGGGTGATGAAGAACGCCCCCGCGATCGCACCGGAGATGGTGCCGGCGCCGCCGATCAACACCATCGCGATGTACTGGACCGACAGCAGCAGGCTGAACGACGTCGGCTCGATGTAGCCGGTCACCGTGAACAGCAGCGCGCCCGCGCAGCCGGCGTAGAAGGACGAGACCGCGAACGCGATCGTCTTGTAACGGGCCAGGTTGACGCCGATGACGCCGGCCGCGATGTCGCGGTCGCGGATGGCCGTGAACGCCCGGCCGACCCGGGAGCGGGCCAGGTTGCGGGCCGCGAGTGCGAACACCAGCAGCAGCGCGGCCATCAGCCAGAACAGCTTCTGGTCGCGGGTGGCCGAGGCCGTCGTGGTGAACAGCGACCAGCCGAAGACCTCCAGCGTCGGTGCCGGCCGTCCGACGCCGACGCCGCCGGTCACGCTGGACCACTCGTTGAAGATGTGTTGGCCGATGAAGACCAGGCCGAGCGTGACGATCGCGAGATAGAGGCCGCGCAGCCGGGTCGCCAGCGGGGCCACGATCACGCCGAACAGCCCGGCGACGAGGCCGGCCGCGGGCAGCCAGACGAGGATGTTGGTGACGCCGTAGCCGACGGTGCGTCCGTCCGGGTCGCCGCTGATCACGGACGCGGTGTACGCGCCGATGCCCAGGAAGAAGGCGTGCCCGAGGGAGACCTGGCCGGCGTACCCGGTGACGAGGCCCAGCCCGATCGCGCCGATCGCGGCGATGCAGCACGTCGCCAGGAGTTGCAGCTCGGCGTCGGCCAGCAGGAACGGCAGGAGCGCGGTCACCGCGAGCAGCACGCCGAACGCCACCTTGCGGGTGGTCGTCGGGAACAGGCTCATCTCGCTGGGGTACGAGGTGAACAGCAGCGGCCGGCCGCGCGGAGGCCTGGTGGTGACGGTCATACCCGCTCGACCTCCCGCGTGCCGAACAGTCCGTACGGGCGGACGAGCAGGACCACCAGCATCAGCACGTACGGCGTGATCACCGAGACGTTGCCGCCGAGCCAGGGCAGGTCGTTCTGGTACGTGGCGACGAGCTCCTGCGCCACGCCGACCGCGAGCCCGCCGAGCACGGCGCCGGGCAGCGAGTCGAGTCCACCGAGGATGATCACCGGAAGCGCTACCAGCGCGGTGAGCCAGAGGTTGCCGTCGAAGCTGACGCCGGCGGTCGCGAACGTGCCGCCGATGGCCGCCAGCGCACCGGCCAGCGCCCAGCTCAGCGCGAACACCGCGCCGACCGAGACGCCCTGGGCCAGCGCGGCTTCCTGGTCGTCGGCCGCCGCCCGCATGGCGAGGCCCATCCGGGTGAAGCGGAAGAACGCGAAGAGCGCGGCGACGAGCAGCGCGGTGGCCAGGAAGGCGGCGACGTGGCGCTGCTGCACCTGCAGCGAGCCGATCTGCCAGCTGTCGAGGCCCCAGGGGTCGTGGACGTTGCGCACGTCGAGGCCGATGAAGATGTTGACCACCACGCGGATGGCGACGTCGACGCCGAGCGTGATGATCGCGACGACGAACGCCGGGCGGCCGACCATGGGGCGCACGGCGCCGCGCTCGATGCCCAGCGCCAGCAGGGCGGTCAGCAGCGCGGCGACCGGCAGCGCGGCCCAGAAGCCGAGAGGGCCGGCGAGGTGGCTGACCAGGACGACACCGGCGAGCATCAGGGCGGGCTGGGCGAAGCTGATCACTCGGGTCGCCTTGTAGATGATCACGAAACCGAGTGCCAGCAACGCGTACACGCTGCCGGTGCCCAGCCCTCGGACTATCCCCTCCAGCAGATCGATCATGTGGTGACCCGGGCGGTGTAGATGTCCTCGACCAGGTCGCCGAACAGCTCGGCCACCGCGGAGCGGCGGACCTTCTGGGTCGCGGTCAGCTCGCCGTCCTCGTGGTCGAGCTCCTTGGGCAGCATGCGGAACTCGCGCACCCGCTCGACCGGCGCGTGCCGGCGGTTGACGTCGTCGACCACCGACTGCACCAGCGCGCGCACCTCGTCCTTGTCGGACAGGTCGCGATAGGTGGTGTAGCCGATCCCGCGGCGCTGCGCCCATTCGCCGACCGTGTCCCACTCGATGCCGATCAGCGCGGCGAGGAACGGCCGGCGGTCACCGACCAGGATCGCCTCCTTGACGTACGGCGACGCCTTGAGCGCGTTCTCGATCTCGCTCGGCGCGATGTTCTTGCCGCCCGACGTGATCATGATGTCCTTGGCGCGGTCGGTGATCCGCAGGTGGTCGGGGCCGTCCCACTCCCCTACGTCGCCGGTGCGCAGCCAGCCGTCCGCGGTCTTCGCCCGTGCGGTGGCCTCCGGATCGTTGAAGTAGCCGACGAACACACCGGCGTGCCGCAGCTCGATCTCGCCGGTGGCCGGCTCCAGGCGCAGTTCCACGTCTTCCTCGGGCTCACCGACCGTGCCGAGGCGCACGCGCCGTGGCCGGTTGCCGGTCGCGATCGCCGAGCTCTCGGTCATGCCGTAGACCTCGTACATCGGCACGCCGATGCCCATGAAGAAGCGCAGCACGTCGGGTGCGATCGGGGCGGCGCCGGAGGCCGCGAACCGGACCCGGCCGATGCCGACCCGTTCGCGCAGCGCGCGATAGAAGAAGAGCCAGCCGACGGCGTACGCCAGCCGGGTCCCTGTGGTGTGCACCCCGCCGGTGCGCACGAGCGTGGCGCCGATCCGGTCGGCCACCTTCAGCCACAGCCGGGCGTTGAGCCGCTTGACCGGCGTGGCGTTGGCCAGCTTGATCTGGACCGTCGCGAGCATCTTCTCCCAGATGCGGGGCACCCCGAACAGGATCGTCGGCTGCACCTCGCGCAGGTTGGCCTGCACGGTGGCGATCGACTCGGCGAAGTTGACCTGGATGCCGGCGCCGGCGTTGAACCAGATCGTGAAGATCCGCTCGGCGACGTGGCACAGCGGGAGGTACGAGACCGACAGGTCGGCCGGTCCGGGCGGTGAGCCGGCGAAACCGCGGCCGCGGCTGATCGTGCGGACCGCGAAGTCCACATTGGCCACCGAGAGCATCGCGCCCTTCGGCGGCCCGGTGGTGCCCGAGGTGTAGATCAGGGTGGCGATGTCGTCGGGGGTCGCGGTGGCCATCAGGTCGGCGACGGCGCTCGGGTGCGCGGCCCGGTGCTCGCGACCGAGCGCAAGCAGGTCGTCCCAGGCGAGCAGCGCGGGGTGGTCGTAGCGGTGGCGGATGCCACGGGGCTCCAGGTAGACCACCCGCTCGAGGGCCGGGCAGGTGCCGATCACCTCGAGCGCCTTGTCGACCTGCTCCTGGTCCTCGGCGACCAGCACCTTGGCTCCGGAGTGGGAGAGCAGGTAGCCGACCTCGGGCGCCGGGTTCGTCGGGTAGAGGCCGACCGTCATCGCGCGCACCGCGACCGTGGCCACGTCGGTGAACAGCCACTCGGGCCGGTTGTCGGCGTGCACCGCGACCCGGTCGCCGGGCTCGACGCCGAGGGCGAGCAGGCCGTGCGCCACGGTCAGGGCCTGGTCCCAGTAGTCGGACCACGAGTACTGCCGCCAGATGCCGTGGTGTTTCTCGCGCATCGCGACGCCGTGCGGGGTGGCCGCGGCCCGGTCGCGGATCCGGGACGCGATCGTGGTCACCGTGTCGGTGCGGGCCGGCGCGATCGTCATGCCCGTTCCACCTCCCCCAGATAGGCGCGGATCACGTCGGGGTCGTGCTGGATCTGCGCGGGGACACCGGTGGCGACCGGGCGGCCGAAGTCGACCACCATGACCCGGTCGGCCAGGTCCATCACCAGGCCCATGTCGTGCTCGACCAGCACGATCGGGATGTCCAGCTCGTCGCGGATGTCGAGGATGTAGCGGGCCATGTCCTCGGTCTCCTCGACGTTCATGCCGCCGACCGGCTCGTCGAGCAGGAGCAGCTTGGGCTCCATGGCCAGCGCCCGCCCGAGCTCGACGCGCTTCTGCACGCCGTAGGGCAGCAGCCCGACCGGCAGCCGCCGCCACTGTTCGAGCTCGAGGAAGTCGATGATGTCCTCGACCTTGGCGCGGGCGGCGACCTCGGCCCGGCGGGCGCGGCCCAGCCAGACCAGGGCGGCCAGCGTCCCGTACTCGATGTGGTGGTGTCGGCCCAGCATCAGGTTGTCGAGGACGGTGAGGTTCGCGAACAGCTCGACGTTCTGGAAGGTGCGCGCCATGCCACGGGCGGCGATCTGGTGCGGCCGGCGGCCGACGAGGTCGGCGCCGTCGAAGACCACCCGCCCGTGCTGCGGACGGTAGACGCCGGACAGGACGTTGAAGATCGAGGTCTTGCCGGCGCCGTTGGGTCCGATGATGGCGAAGAGCTCGCGCTCGCCCACCGTGAAGCTGATGCCGTCGATCGCCTTGACCCCGGCAAAGCTCAGCCGCACATCGTCGAAGACCAGGATGTCTCCGCTCACGCCGCCACCTCCCTGCGGTCGGCGGAGCGCGAGCGAGGATCGCTGAGCCGCCCGCGCTCGCTCATGACAACCACCGCTTGCGCCGCTTGTAATGCTTGACGTCGCGGAACGAGCGCCGGGCGGCGCCGGTGTCGGCCGCGCCGAGGCCGAGGTAGAACTCGCGCACGTCGTCGTCGGCGAGCAGTCGGTCGGCCGGTTTGTCGAGCACGACCTTGCCGGTCTCCAGCACGTAGCCGTGGCTGGCGATGCTCAGCGCCATCGCCGCGTTCTGCTCGACCAGCAGCACCGCCGTGCCCAGCCGGTTGATCTCGATGATGATCTCGCGGACCTGGTCGACCAGGCGAGGTGCGAGCCCGAGGCTCGGCTCGTCGAGCAGCAGGTAGCGCGGTTTGGCCATCAGCGCCCGCCCCATCGCGAGCATCTGCTGCTCACCGCCGGACAGGTAGCCGGCCGTCTTCCGGCGACGGTCCTTGAGCACCGGGAAGAGGCCGTAGACGTGGTCGAGCCGGTCGCCGACGGCACCCGCGTTGGTGTGGCCGCCCACGCGGAGGTTGTCCTCCACGCTGAGCTCGGCGAAGATCCGGCGTCCCTCCATCACCTGGCTGACGCCGCGCCGCACGACGGCGGCCGGGCGCAGGCCGTGGATGGGTTGGTCGTCGAGGGTGACCGAGCCCTTCGTGACCGCGCCGTCGTGCACGTCGAGCAGCCCGGTCAGGGCGCGCAGCAGGGTCGTCTTGCCCGCGCCGTTGGCACCCAGCAGCGCGACGACGGCTCCGCTCGGCAGGTCGAGTGACACGCCGCGCAGCACGAGCATCACGTCGTCGTAGACGACTTCGAGATTTCTGACTCGCAGCACCGCGGCGCCCCACTTACGTGGTCAGATGTGGCGTGAGTCACAAGGTGGAACACATTTAACTACGTGATCACCCTCCGTCGCTAGGGCCGCCTCGCGGATTTTGCACTGCCACTGAAGTTTCTTTGCCGGTCACCTGTGAGGTGTCCCGCTTTCGGCGCGGACCATTCAGCCGAATAGGCGCAGTTCGCCCGCGCTCCCCTTGTGCTGGTGGGGCAGGGGGTTACGGTGGGTCCGCCGGTGTGGTCCTCAGTCATCCCCCCGGGTGGCACCGCGCCGGTGCCGCCGAATCGCCGGCCCGCGCCGCGCCCCTCCCCCGGGCGCCACGACGACCCGGGCCATGACGGCGAATCGGGGACCCATACCGAGCACAGGGGTGAATCCGCGCGGTCCGCGCGGTAGGGCGTCCTTCTCGTCCGAATCCGACAGCTAACCCGGTAGGCGGCCGTTGGAGAAGGGTCTGCCTTTGTCGTCAGCACGGATGTCGCTGCGTGCGCTCGTGCTGGTCGCCATGGCGGTCGTCGTCGCCGTGCCCGCGGGCGCAGCGTCGGCCGAACCGTCGGCCAGCGAGCTCACCACCAAAATCAACAAGTCGTCTGCCGAGCTGGAGAAGGTCGTCGAGGCCTACAACAAGCTCAACGAAGAGACCAAGGCGACGAAGACCCAGGCGGGCAAGGTGGCCTACCGCCTCGCGCCGCTGCAGAAGCAACTGGACGAGGCCCAGGCCGACGTCGGCGACATCGCCGTCGCGGCCTATCAGTCGGGCCGCTTGGGCACCGCGGCGGCGCTGCTGGGTGACAGCGACGGGCTGTTGTCGCGGATGTCGGCGTTGGACTCGTTGGCCCGCGAACGCCAGACCTCGATCGACGCGTTCCAGGAGACCCGCGAGCAGCTCGCCGCCGACCAGCAGCGGCTGGCGACGGTGCGGGCGCAGCAGGACGCGCAGGCCAAGGAGCTGAAGGCCCGCAAGAAGAAGATCGAAACCGACCTGGACAAGTTGTACGACCTGCGCAAGCAGGCCTACGGTTCGTCGACGTCGGGCGGGTCCTCCTATTCCGGCAAGATTCCGTCGGTGTCCGGCAAGGCCGGTGTCGCGGTGCGGTTCGCGTACAACGCGATCGGCACTCCGTATGTATGGGCGGCCGAGGGACCTGACGGTTATGACTGTTCGGGGCTGACGCTGGCCGCCTGGAAGGCGGCGGGCAAGTCGCTGCCACACAACGCGGCGATGCAGTGGGACGCGGTCGCCCACATCTCCCGAAGTCAGCTGGCCGCCGGAGACCTGGTCTTCTATTCAGGGCTGGGCCACGTGGCGCTCTATGTCGGTGGCGGTCAGGTCATCCACGCGCCCACGTTCGGCGAGTCGGTGAAGCTGGCGTCGGTCGACATGATGTCGCCCTACGGCTACGGCCGGGTGCGCTAGTCCCGCTGACGTGTTCCGGCAGGCGTGTGCCTGCCGGAACACGTCGGCTCGGCTGAGCTCTAGACCGAGACCCGGGTGTCGGCCCAGCCGAGCGCCGTGCGGGTGACGTAGGACCACCAGCCGATGTGCGGGCCGTAGCGCGCCCGTAGGTCGGCCGGGCTCGGCGCCGGGGTGCCGTAGAGCTGCTCGGCGACCAGGCGGAACTGGCGCATCTCCAGCGGGACCTCGTCGGCCCGGCCCAGACCGCGCAGCAGCAGCGCCTCGGCCGTAAAGGTGCCCACGCCGGGCAGGGCCAGCAGGGCCTGGCGGACGTCGCAGTAGGGCGCGGCCCGTAGCCATCGCTCGCCGAGCTGGGCCACGCCGGCGGCCACCTCGCGGACGCGCGTGGCCCGCTGCGGGTTGCCCGTGTAGGCGAGCAGGCGGTCGTCGGGGAGGGCGGCCACCACCTCCAGGGCCGGGAACGCGCGGTAGACCACGTCGTCGACCACCAGGGAGGGGCCGAGGTCGGCCGCCATGCGCCGGCGACGGGCACCGGCGAACCACTGGGTGCTGCGCTGCGTGAGCGTGAAGTAGACCGTCGCCTCGGCCAGCGAGGGGAAGCGGACCTGGTGCAGCCCGCGCGCCACCCGCAGCAGCGGCGCCATCGCCGGGTCGGCGTCGGCCACCGTGTGGAAGCCGCGCAGGTCGTCGCGGAGACCGAGCCACTCGGAGACGGCGCGCTCGACAGCGGTGGCTTCGCCGAACGACAACGCCGAGGACGCGAAGACCGACAGCCGCACGCCGCCCGAGTCGTCGGCGCCGACCTCGGCCACCACGGCCGCCCCCGCGGCGGCCTTGGTGACGTCGGGATGGGCGAACGCGCGGCGCACGACGCCGTCGGCGACCCGATGCTCGCCCGCCATCGGGGTGAACCCTTCGAGCGCACGGACGCTCAGGGCGAACTCGTAGGGTTGGGCGGCCTCCAGGACCGCCCGATGAACCACGGTAGGTGTCATACGACCAAGCTCCCGCATGGGTACGACACTTTTCCAGCCCGGCGGGCGTAGCCCACAGCAACAGTGACAGACGAGACACGAGAACGGCCGGCGTCCCCCAACGGGAACGCCGGCCGATTCGTCGCTAAGCGAGCCTTACGCGGCCTGCAGGCCCTCGGCCCGGGCGAGCTCGCGCAGCCGGCCCAGCGCCTGGATCTCGAGCTGGCGGATCCGCTCACGGGAGAGCGAGAACCGCGACGCCACCTCGGTCAGCGAGTGCTCGCGACCGTCCTCGAGCCCGTAGCGCGCCCGCATGATGCCGGCCGACCGGTCGTCGAGGTGGTTGAGCAGGCTCTCGATGCGCTGCCGCTCGAGCGTCGAGAGCACCACGTCTTCCGGGGACGGGGCGTCGTTGTCGGCGACCAGGTCGCCGAGGTTCGTGTCGCCGTCGTCGCCGACCGGAGTGTCCAGCGAGACGGTGTCCTGCGACCAGCGGACCAGCTCGTGCACCCGCTCGACCGGCACGCCGAGCGCGGTCGCGATCTGCTCGGGCTCCGGGTCGGAACCCAGCTCACGGGTGAGCTGGCGGGCCACGTTGCGCATCCGGTTGACGTCTTCGACCAGGTGCACCGGCAGGCGCACGGTGCGCTCCTGCTGGGCGATGGCCCGGCTGATCGCCTGGCGAATCCACCACGTGGCGTACGTGGAGAACTTGAACCCGCGCTCGTAGTCGAACTTCTCGACGGCGCGGACCAGACCGGTGTTGCCTTCCTGGATCAGGTCGAGCATCGGCATGCCGGACCGCACGTAGCGCCGTGCGATCGACACGACCAGCCGCAGGTTGGCGCGGATGAACAGGTCCTTGGCCCGGTCACCCTCGACCACCAGCGTCTTCAGCTCTTCGCGCTCGACTCCGGAGGGAACCTTGTCCTCGTCGAGAAGGTGTTCCGCGTAGAGGCCGGCCTCGATCGACTTGGAGAGCTCCACCTCCCGGGCCGCGTCGAGCAACGGCGTCCGGGAGATCTCGTGCAGGTAGACGCCGACCAGGTCGCGCTCTTCGGCGACCTCGTCCGTGCGCATCACGATGTTGTTCTCCACGTTGCCCACTGTCCCCTCGGTAACCCCAACGTTCTCGTGCTTCACACCGACCTGCCCCTCCCCGGTAACTCGTGAGGTGCCCCATCGGTGCTGACACCTACACAACAGTTGAGACGCTCCGGGGATTCCGTCTTGCGAGTCGAAACTGTCACGAATGCCTGAGTGGTTCCTGAGAGTGAGTGTCATATTCACTCGGCTAGCTCTCAGGGTCTGAAGATCGCGCTGCGGGTCTGCCGCCGTTGGCTCATCCGCGCGCCCTATTTATCACACCATTTCCGGCTGTTCTTCCGCAGCGACGTAGACCACTGCTCCGATGGGATTCGCATCACTGCGTAGTGATACGCACCACAGAGCGCCACGGTTCACTGCTGGAACATGGCAACTGGGCCGGCTGACCCGCTCAGGACAGCAGCGCCAGCGCTTCCCGCACCAGGAAGTCAGAACGCACGAGGGCCGCGCGGGCTTCCCCGACCGGTGCTCCTGAGACCAGAGACACCAATGCGATCTTCAAGTCGCCGTCCGCGGCGGTGAGCGCGCGCGTGCAGTCGGCCTCCGGACAGCCGGTGGCCTCCATCAGGATCGAGATCATCCGACCGCGCAGCTTCGCGTTGGTGGCCGACAGGTCGATCATCAGGTTCGAGTAGACCCGGCCGAGCCGCACCATCACGGTCGTCGAGAAGGCGTGCAGCACCAGCTTCTGCGCGCTGGCGGCCTTCATGCGGGTCGAGCCGGTGACCACCTCGGGGCCGGTGTCGAGCCCGATGAACAGGTCGACCTCGGCGGCGGCGGCCGCGTGCGGGTCGGCGGCGACCAACGCGGTGCGGGCGCCGAGGGCACGGGCCGCGCGAAGGGCACCCAGCACATAGGGCGTACGCCCGGAGGCGGCGAGGCCGATCACCAGGTCCGCCGGCCGCACGCAGGTGTGCGCCTCCCGCGTCCCGGCGTCGCTGTCGTCCTCGGCGTCCTCGATGGCGCCGAACATCGCGTCCTGACCGCCGGCCAGGTGCGGACAGAACCAGTCGACCGGCGATCCGAAGGTCGGCGGGATCTCGGCTGCGTCCACCACGCCGACCCGGCCCGACGTGCCGGCGCCGAAGTAGTGCACCCGACGGCCTGCCCGCAGTGCCTCGACGGCCAGGTCGACAGCTACGACGACCGCGTCGAGCACGTCGGCCACCGCGCCGGGCACGGTCCGGTCGGCATCGTTGATCAGTTGGAGCACGTCCCGCGTCGGCAGCAGGTCGAGGTCGTACGACGCGGGGTTGCGACGCTCGGTCGGCGCCGCGACGCGGACCACCTCGGGACCGCTCACCCGCGCCGCCGCGTGACCCGGCGGGACCGCACCGCCTCGGCGGTGACCTCCAACGCCTTTCTGGCCTTGGCCCGGTTGCGGGCCGCGACCCCGACGAAGAGGCAGTCGACAACGGTGAGCTGGGCCAGCCGGCTCGCGGTGGCGCCGGAACGATAGGTGGTCTCGCGTGCGGCCGTGGTCAGCACGTGGTCGGCGACGTCGGCGATCGGCGATCTCGGGAAGTTGGTCAGCGCGACCGTGGTCGCGCCCCGGGACCGGGCCACCTCGAGCACGTCGAGCACGTCACCCGTGGTGCCGGTGTGCGAGATGCCCATCGCGACGTCGCCCCGGCCGAGCAGCGCGGCCGAGGTCAGCGCCGAGTGCACGTCGGGCCAGTAGTAGGCCGTGCGGCCGATCCGGTGCAGCTTCTGCTGGAAGTCGGACGCGACGAAGCCGCTGGCGCCCGCACCGTAGATCTCGACCCGGCTGGCGCCGTTGAGCGCCTCGACGACCGCCTCGCAGACGTCGGGGTCGAGCTGTTGAGCGGTCTCCTCGACGGCGCGCGCGTCGTTGAACGCGATCGTCGCGATGATCTGCGCGAAGTCGGCGCCCGGCGGGATGTCGCCACCGACCACGCGCGCGTCGACCGGCTCGACCCGCCGCGCGGCCTCGGCGGCGAGCCGGATCCGCAGCTGGGGGTAGCCTTCGAGGCCGACGGACCGGCAGAACCGGATGACCGTCGCCTCGGAGGTCTCGGCCGCCGTCGCCAGGTCGGTGATGGTCCGCCGGGCCGCGTCGGCCGGATCGGCCACCACCAGCCGGGCGACCCGCTGTTCGGCCGGAGACAGCGCCGGGAGCAGCCCACTGATCTGAACGATCAGGCCCGCCTCGGGCATCGCAGAAACCTTCGCTGTCTTCGCCACGCATGAAACTTACTTTCACGCGGCGAGCGGCGTCAACTACCCACGACGCACGGTCAGGCCGACCGTGCGTGCCACTCCCGCAGGACGATCGCCTCGTCCTGCGCGGCCAACCCGCCAGCCTTGACCTCCTGCGGCGCGGACTCCATCCAGTGGGCGGTACGCAGGGCGGTGTCGGCAATCGGACGCGCCGTCAGACCGGCATCCACCGAGCGGGTCGTGTCGCGGGTCAGGAAGCCGCCATATTCGGGCAAGGGCAGCCAGAGCGGCAGCGCCCGCTCCCCCGACCAGGGCCGCACGTCCCGCTCGACCAGGAACTCCTGGTCGACCCAGGTGAGGGTAGTGCCGGGCGGGGCGAGGGCGTCCCGCAGCTCGCCGAGGAACTGGGAGCGCGGCATGGGCAGGCCCGTCCCGTCGTACGCGCCGGCGAGCCCGGTCGTCCCGGCCAGCAGCAGCCACGAGGCGAGGTCGTCGACGTCGACGAACTGCACGGAGTCGTCGGGGAAGCCCGGCGCCAGCACCTCGCCACCGCGCCGCATCCGCGCCACCCAGTAGGGGAACCGGTCGCTGCGGTCCTCGGGACCGACGATCAGGCCGGGGCGGACGACGAACACCCGGTCGGCGCCGATCCCGTCGCGGATCGCGTTCTCACAGCTCACCTTGCACGGCCCGTACATCTCCATCTGCCCGTCTCGTGGGTTGTCGACCTCCGGCGGCGCGGGGTCGTGCAGCTTGGCGGTGTCGGCGCGCTGCCCGGGCGTCGCGTCGTCCGGATAGACGTTGCAGGTCGACACGAACGAGTAATGGCCCACCCGGCCCGCCAGCGCGGCGACCGCGTGCCGGGCGTGGCTGGGCCGCAGGGTCACGTCGACCACCGCGTCGAACGTCTCACCATCCACTGCGGACAGTCCGTCGGGCCGGTCGCGGTCACCGGTGACGAAGCGCACGCCGTCGACCGCGCCGCCGGTCTCGCCGCGGGCCAGGCAGGTCACGTCGTGGCCGGCAGCGTGCGCGAGGCGGGCCACGGCCCGGCCGACGAAGGCGGTTCCACCGAGTACGAGTAGTCGCATCGCCCGATCATCCGGGGGGCGTGGCGCGCTTGCACAGGGGCTTTCACTGACAGCGGAACCGTTACGGTGAAGCCATGACAGGTCGAACCGTGCTGGTCTCCGGTGCGCACGGCGGGCTCGGCGGCGCCGTCGTCGAGGAGTTCGTCAACTCCGGCTGGCGGGTGGTCGCCCCGGTCCGCCGCCCCACGCCGAGCCGCCCCGAGGTGGTCGAGGTCGCGACCGACCTCACCGACCCGGCCGCCGTCGCTGCGGCGGTCGAGACGGCGGCGGCCGACCCGGACGCGCCGTTGCGCGCGGTGGTCAACCTGGTCGGCGGCTACGGCGGTGGCACGCTCGTCCACGAGACGTCCGTCGAGGAGGTCGAGCGCCTGCTGGCGATCAACGTTCGTCCGACCTTCCTGCTGACCTCGGCCGCGCTGCCGCACCTCCTGCGCGAGGGCGGCGCCGTCGTCTGCATGTCGGCCCGCGCGGCGCTCGCGCCGTTCGCGACCGGCAGCGCGTACGCCCTGTCGAAGGCGGCCGTGCTCGCGTTCGCCAACGGGGTCGCGGCCGACTACAAGCAGCGCGGCGTGCGCTGCAACACCGTGCTGCCCAGCGTCATCGACACACCCCAGAACCGGCGTGAACAGCCGGACGCCGACTTCAGCAAGTGGGTGCCGCCGGCCGAGATCGCCGGAGTGATCAAGTTCCTGGCGAGTGACGAGTCGGCGCCGACGAGCGGGGCCGCGGTTCCGGTGTACGGGCGGGCGTAGCCCGGTCCAGATCCGGTGGCAGGTGCACCGGCGGCAGCCACGGCCGCAGCGCGGCCAGCACGGCGGCGGTCACCTCGTCCGGCGCGCCGCCCGCGTCGACCACCAGGAACCCCGGCGACTCGGGCAGCGACCGGTACGCCGCGTCGGCCGCCGCCAGGTATTCCAGGCTCTCGTGGTCGGTGCCGCGGGCCTCGATCCGGCGGTACGCGTCGCGCGGGTCGATGGCCAGCAGCACGGTGACGTCCGGAGGGCGGAGCCGTTCGTAGAAGAACCGGGCCAGCCGCTCGCCCCTGCCCCCGGCGTGCGCGCGGATGCTCACGTACTGGCAGACGGCGTGCCGGTCCATCACCGCGATGTCGGCTCTGACCGAGGAGCGCAGTTGCGTGCGGGCGATGGAGAGCCAGCGCAGCACCGACTCGACCCACAGCATCCCGACGCGGCCGAACAGGCTGGGGCCGTCAGGCCGGCCGAACCGCCGCGCGAAGTGGCCGAACCAGGCCCGGCCGCCGGCGTTCTGCCGGTAGACCGCCGGCACACCGGCGTCGGCGAGCACGACGGCCACCCGGTTGGCCTGCGTGGTCTTGCCGGACCCGTCGATGCCCACCAGCGCGACCGTGCGCAGCCGCCTGTCTCCCGCCATGCCGGACAACGGTAGCGGTCGCGGGCACGCTTGGCGTACTAACGGGATGAACCGGGCGGAATCACCCTCGTTAAAGGTGTGAGGCCCCGGACCCACGGGTACGGGGATGTTTCCTGACACGACGGGAGAGGCGATATGGCATCGCACGGGGACGATTCGCTGCTGCTGACCCTCAAGCGGGTCGCGGCCGTCCTCAAGCAGTCGGAGATACCGTTCGCGCTGGCCGGGAGCTTCGCCGTGTACGCGCACGGCGGCCACTCCAGCGACCACGACGTCGACTTCCTGATCAAGGAGGAGGACGCCGAGCGAGCGCTGTCCGCGCTGGTTGAGGCCGGCTTCAACGCGGAGCGGCCGCCGGAGGACTGGCTGGTCAAGGTCTACGACGAGGACGGCCACCTGGTCGACCTGATCCACCGGCCGATCGAGAGCCCGGTGAGCGACGAGACGTTCGGCGACACGGTGACCCGCACCGTCGACGCGATCCAGATGCCGGTGCTCTCGGCGACCGGGCTGATGGTGCACAAGCTGCTCAGCTTTTCCCAGCACTACTGCGACTTCGCCCGCGGCCTGCCGCTGGCCCGTTCCCTGCGCGAGCAGATCGACTGGGACCGGGTGCGCAAGGAGACCGCGCAGTCCCCCTACGCGGAGGCGTTCCTCGTGCTGCTCGACCGGCTCGACGTCGTGCCCTACCCCGGTTACCGGAGGGACTGATGAACGACTACACGGAGGCCGAGGTGCAGCGCGCCCTGGCCGAGGATCTGGGCGTCGCCGAGCAGGGCATCACGGTGATCCGCTCCGATGCCGGGCTGGTGCTCTGCGGCGAGGTGGAGAGCCCGCACCGCCGGGACGAGATCGTGCGGCTGGTGCACGACCGGTTCCCGGGCATCGAGATCGCGGCCGACATCGGGGTGACCCGGGCGGCCGCGCCGACCGAGGCGGAGGAGCTCGCGTGATCAGGATCGCTGCCGTCGGAGACGTGCACATCGACCGCGACGTCCTGGGCCGGTTCCGTCCCGCGCTGGAGGAACTGCCGGACCGGGCCGACGTGCTGCTGCTCGCCGGCGACCTCACCCGGCACGGCACGGAGGCGGAGGCCAAGTGCGTGGCCACCGAGTTCGGCGGGTTGGGCGTACCGGTGATCGCCGTGCTCGGCAACCACGACCACCACTGCGACGAGGTGCCGGGCGTGCTCGCCGCGCTCACCGACGCCGGCATCACGGTGCTCGAGGGCGACAGCACCGTGGTCGAGGTCGACGGGACGCGGCTCGGCGTGGCCGGGGTCAAGGGCTTCGGCGGTGGGTTCGCCGGCCGGTGCGCGAGCGAGTTCGGCGAGCCGGAGATGAAGGCGTTCGTGCGGACCACGGGTACGGTCGCCGAACGGCTCGGCGCCGCGCTGCGCGACCTGGACTGCGACGTCCGGGTCGCCCTGACGCACTACGCGCCCGTGCCCGACACGCTGGCCGGCGAGCCGCTCGAGATCTACCCGTTCCTCGGCTCCTACCTGCTCGGGCAGGCGATCGACTCGGCCCCGACCGACCTGGCCGTGCACGGTCACGCGCACCACGGCACCGAGCGCGGCCGCACACCGGGCGGGGTCCGGGTGCGCAACGTGGCCCACCCCGTCATCAAGCAGGCGTACAGCGTGTTCAACCTCGCGCGCGAGAACGTTTCCCCGTCGCCGGCATCGGGTATTTGATCAGCATGGACCTACTTCTTTGGATCCTCGCAGTGATCCTCGTCGTCGCCGGTATCTTCGCGCTCTTCCGCCGGCAGCTCCTGTGGGGCATCGTGCTCATCATCGTCGGCCTGCTGGTCGGCCCTGGCGGCGTCAGCATCTTCAATTGACGCCGGATCGCGCGGGCCGGTGACCGCCGGCCCACCCACCCCCATCCCTTCGACCTACCGGGGTCGTCAGCTCGGTCCACCACCTTTGGACCGAGATGGCGACCCCGGTCGCGTTCGCCTGTTCTGCCAGATGATCGGCGCCGCGTGATTAGCCGGACACTCTGTGCGTTAGTTTTCTGATCGCCCGTGCGGGGATTGCCGGGTGGCCGAGATTCATCACTTCGCACATGGCGCCTTCAACCCGGTGGCGGCTTTCCTGCTGTCCTTCATCGGCTGTCTGCTCGGGTTGGTCTGCACCGCGCGGGCACGGGCGACCCGCCAGCGCGCCCGGCGCACCCGCTGGCTCGTGCTCGCCTCGATCGCGATCGGCGGCGCCGGCATCTGGCTGATGCACTTCATGGCGATGCTGGGGTTCGCCGTCCCGGCCAGTCCGCTGCGCTTCGATCCCTACCTCACGATGTCGAGCCTCGCCCTCTCGGTGATCACCGTCGGCGGCGGGCTGTTCATCGTCGGCTTCGGCCGGCGCCGCGCCCTGCGGGTGATCGGCGGCGGGCTGCTGACCGGCCTGGGTGTGGTCGCCATGCACTACACGGGCATGCTGGCGATGCGCGTCTACGGCGAGATCAGCTACAACCCGCGGCTGGTCCTCGCCTCCGTCGGCGTCGCGGTGGTGGCCGCGACGGTCGCACTCTGGTTCACCGTCACGGTCGGCAGTTGGAGCCGGATCGCCATCGCCTCGACCGTGATGGCCTTCGCGGTGTGCGGCATGCACTACACCGGCATGGCCGCGATCCAGGTCCGGCTGCACGAGTCGGGCATACACCACGTTCAGGGCGTCAGCCCGATGGAACTGCTCGTGCCCATCGTCCTGATCACCTCGGCGGCGCTGATCGGCATGGCGTTCAGCGGCCTCAAGGCGATGACCGAGGAGGAGTTCGCCGCCCCGCCCCCACCGACCGGCCGGCACGGCGAAACCCCGTTCACCGTCGCCCTGCGTCCTGGCAGCGAGACCTTCTAGACCCTTCTATTGACCGCACGGCCAAATGCCCGCCTGGAGCGTTTCCAGGCGGGCATGCCGTATTTGTCAGGGATAGAACGGTGCATTTCTTTCTGTAAGTTTCTCGATTGTTACAGCGTCGTGCCTTCCACTATCTGGACGGACATCCGTGCAAGCGCTTGCATGTGTGCACGCCCACATTCGACACCGGCAACCGGGCAGCCCGCCCGTGATCGTCGGCAAGGAAGGAGGACGGCATGGCGGTCTCCACCAGACCTCGCCAGGCCCTCGTGCTCGCCACCACCCTGGCGCTGGCCCTCAGCGCCGCCGCGTGCAGCGGCGACAGCGGTGACGGCGACAGCGGCAGCACCTCGGCAGAGTGCGCTGCCTTCGACGCTTACACAGGCAATGACGGCACGACCGTTTCGATTTACTCGTCCATCCGTGACGCCGAGGCCGACCTCCTCGAGGAGTCCTGGAAGCAGTTCGAGGACTGCACCGGCATCACCATTGAATACGAGGGCAGCGGAGAGTTCGAAGCTCAGCTCCCGGTGAAGGTCGACGGCGGCAACGCCCCCGACATCGCGTTCGTCCCGCAGCCGGGCCTGCTCAAGCGCTTCGCCGACGCCGGCAAGCTCAAGGAGGCCTCGGCCGAGACCAAGACGATGGCCGAAGCCAACTACCCCAAGGAGTGGCTCGACTACGCGACGGTCGGCGGCAAGTTCTACGGAGCGCCGTTCGGCTCCAACGTGAAGTCCTTCGTGTGGTACTCGCCGAAGCTCTTCGCCGAGAAGGGCTGGAAGGTCCCCACCACGTGGGACGAGATGATGGCCCTGAGCGACACCATCGCGGGCGCCGGCATCAAGCCGTGGTGCGCCGGCATCGAGTCCGGTGACGCGACCGGTTGGCCGGCCACCGACTGGATCGAAGACGTCATGCTCCGCGACGCGGGCGCCGACGTCTACGACCAGTGGGTCGAGCACACCATCCCGTTCAACGACCCGAAGGTCGCCTCGGCGGTCGACCGGGTTGGCAAGATCCTGAAGGACCCGAAGTACGTCAACGGCGGCTTCGGCGACGTCAAGAGCATCACCTCGACGTCGTTCCAGGAGGCGGGCACGCCCATCCTCGAGAACAAGTGCGCGATGTACCGGATGGCGTCGTTCTACGCCAACCAGTGGCCTGAGGGCACCAAGGTCGGCGAGGACGGCGACACGTTCGCCTTCTACCTGCCCGCGGTCGACCCGGCCAAGGGCAAGCCGGTCCTCGGCGGTGGCGAGTTCACCGTCGCGTTCGCCGACCGTCCCGAGGTCCAGAAGGTCCAGACCTACCTGGCTTCGGGCGAGGCCGCCAACACCCGCGCCAAGCTCGGCAACTGGGTGTCGGCGAACAACAAGCTGGAGATCACCAACGTCGAGAACCCCATCGACAAGCTGGCCGTGGAGATCCTCCAGGACAAGAGTGCCGTCTTCCGGTTCGACGGTTCCGACCTGATGCCCGCCGCCGTCGGCGCCGGGACGTTCTGGAAGGGCATGGTCGAGTGGATCAACGGCAAGAGCACCACTGAGGTGCTCAACCAGATCGAGGGCTCCTGGCCCAAGTAGTCCGTTGACGGTGGCCGGCCCGCGAGGGCCGGCCACCGCTTCGATTCACCCCCGTTAGTACCAAGCTCACATCCCTGGAGGGCGGATGGAGTTCGAAGACTTCGCGCCGAAGCTGTCGATGCTGCTGTACGGCGTGATCGCGTTTGTGGTGGTCATCGGCGGGCTGCTCCTGCTGCTCGACGTCGTGCCCAACTACTTCGCCCGGCGCCGGGAAGCGGCCCTTGTTGCCGCGTCGGTCACCACCTCGGACGGGCCCGCGCCTCCGCCGAGCCGCCGCCTGCGCAAGCCCGGTGAAGGGCTGCTCGGGCTCGCCTTCCTGATCCCCGCCCTCCTGCTGCTGCTCATCGGCCTGGTCATCCCGGCCATCCGCACGATCATCCTGTCGCTGTTCAACGGCGACAGCACCGAGTTCGTGGGGCTGCGCAACTACGGCTGGATCTTCCAGGAGAACGACATCGTCCGGGTGCTCACCAACACCCTCGGCTGGGTCGTCCTGGTGCCGCTGCTGGCCACTGGTGTCGGCCTGCTCTACGCGGTGATGGTCGACCGGGCCAGGTTCGAGGCGGTCGCCAAGTCACTGATCTTCCTGCCGATGGCGATCTCGTTCGTCGGCGCCGGCATCATCTGGAAGTTCGTCTACGCCTATCGCGGCGAGGGCGACCAGATCGGCCTGCTCAACTGGCTCTGGACCACCCTCGGCGGCGAGCCGCAACAGTTCCTCAACAACGCGCCGTGGAACACCTTCCTGCTGATCGTCGTGATGGTCTGGATCCAGGCCGGCTTCGCGATGGTCATCCTGTCGGCGGCCATCAAGGCGATCCCGGCCGACATCGTCGAAGCCGCCCGCCTCGACGGGGTCACCCCGTGGCAGATGTTCTGGCGCGTCACGCTGCCGAGCATCCGGCCCTCGCTGATCGTCGTGGTCGTCACCATCACGATCGCGACGCTCAAGGTCTTCGACATCGTCCGGACGATGACCAACGGCAACTTCGACACCAACGTCGTCGCGCTCGAGATGTACAACCAGGCGTTCCGCTACCAGGAGAACGGACAGGGCTCCGCGCTCGCCGTCTTCCTGTTCATCCTGGTCATCCCGGTCGTGATCTTCCAGATCCGCAACCTGCGCCGCCAGCGGGAGGTTTAGGCATGACAACAACGACCCCCGTGCTCGCCGGCGAGACCGTCGCCGAGCAGCCACCGCGCACCGCGGCCGGCCGGGTGCGCAAACGGCTCAACAGCCGCACGGCGACGACCGTGTCGATCATCATCGCGCTGTTGTGGACCGTGCCGACCTTCGGGCTGTTGCTCTCATCGTTCCGGCCGGAAGACGAGATCAAGACGACCGGCTGGTGGACCTTCTTCACCAACCCGCAGGTCACGTTCGAGAACTACAACGAGGTCCTGTTCGGACGGTCGTCGTCGTCGGGGCAGTTGGCACAATATTTCGTCAACTCGATCGTGATCACGATTCCGTCGGTGCTGTTCCCGATCGCGCTCGCCACGCTCGCCGCGTACGCGCTGTCCTGGATCAAGTTCCGCGGGCGGGACTGGCTCTACATTGGCATCTTCGCGCTCCAGATCGTGCCGCTCCAGATGGCCCTGGTGCCGCTGCTCAGCTTCTTCTCCCGGGGCGTCTCGCTGGGTGGCGTCACCCTGATGCCGGCCTGGGACCTCGACAACGAGCAGAAGTTCGTGCAGGTCTGGTTCGCGCACACCTGCTTCGCACTGCCGTTCGCGATCTACCTGCTCCACAACTTCGTCTCCCAGCTGCCCAACGAGCTCATGGAGGCGGCCCGGGTCGACGGCGCGGGCCACTCGAAGATCTTCCGGAGCATCGTGCTGCCGCTGATCACCCCGGCGCTCGCGTCGCTGGCGATCTTCCAGTTCCTCTGGGTCTGGAACGACCTGCTGGTCGCGCTGATCTTCGCCGGTGGCACACGAGATACGGCGCCACTGACGGTGCGGTTGGCCGAGCTGGCCGGCACCCGCGGCGGCGAATGGCAACGGCTGACGTCCGGCGCGTTCGTGTCGATCGTCGTACCGCTGATCGTGTTCCTGTCCTTGCAGCGCTACTTCGTCCGGGGCCTGTTGACCGGCAGCGTCAAGGGCTGATTCTTGCCGCGACCGTCCTTCGAAGCGCGAGGTGACGGACCATGACGAGGATCGACGACGTGGCCCGGCTGGCGGGCGTCTCCACCGCCACCGTGTCCCGGGCACTGCGCGGCCTGCCCACGGTCTCGCAGACGACCCGGGAGCGGGTGCTGGAGGCGGCCTCCCAGCTGGGCTACATCGCCTCGCCCAGCGCCTCCCGGCTGGCCGGCGGCAAGACCCGGGCGGTCGCCGTGGTGGTTCCCCGGATCACGCCGTGGTTCTTCAGCACCGTCGTCGAGGCCGCCGAGGAACGGCTGCACCAGGCCGGCTACGACCTGTTGCTGTTCAACCTCGGCGGCAGCGAGCACGCCCGGCAGCGGCTGCTCTACACCAGCACGCTGCACAAGCGGGTCGACGCGCTGATGCTGGTGGCGACGCCGCTGGCGGAGCGCGACTTCGCCGCCGTCATCGGGCTGGCCCTGCCCGGGGTGACCGTCAGCGCCGGCACGCCCGTGCCGGGCTGGCCGAGCGTGCGGATCGACGACGTGCGCACCGCCGAAGCGGCGACGGACTACCTGCTCTCGCTCGGCCACCGGCGGATCGCGCACATCTCGGGTGACCCGTCCGACGAGCTGGCCATCTCGACCCACCTGGACCGCCGGCTCGGCTACCAGCAGCGCCTGCGGGCGCACGGCGTCGAGCCGGACCCGGCGCTCGACACCGAGGCCACCTTCACCATCGCGGGTGGCACCCGGGCCACCGCCGAGCTGCTGCGCCGCGGGGAGCCACCGACGGCGATCTTCGCCGCCTCCGACGAGATGGCGATGGGCGCGATCGTGGCCTTGCGCTCGGCGGGCCTGCGGGTCCCCGAGGACGTCTCGGTGATCGGGGTCGACGACCACGACGTGTCCGGTGTGGTCGGGCTCACCACGGTGGCCCAGCCGGCCGCCGACCAGGGCCGGATCGCGGCGGAAACCCTGCTCGGCCCGCTGCGCGGCAACGTCAACGGCTATGGTGACCGCTCGGTGGTGCTGCCCACCAAGCTGGTGGTCCGCGATTCGACCGCACCGCCGCGGGCACACTAGAAACTTCCTCTGGTACACGATTTTCAGCAGTCACGATCCCTTGGAGCATCCCGTGAAGTGGTGGCGCGACGCCGTCATCTACCAGGTCTACCCCCGGTCGTTCGCCGACTCCGACGGGGACGGCATCGGTGACCTGCCGGGCGTCGTCAGCCGCCTCGACCACCTGGCCGAGCTCGGCGTCGACGCGGTCTGGCTGTCGCCGTTCTACCCGTCGCCGCAGGCCGACGCGGGCTACGACGTGGCCGACTACCGCGACGTGGACCCGATCTTCGGCCGCCTCGCCGACGCCGACAAGCTGATCACCGAGGCGCACGCCCGCCGGCTGCGCGTGATCGTCGACCTGGTGCCCAACCACACCTCGTCGCGTCACCGCTGGTTCGAGGCGGCCCTGGCCGCCGCGCCGGGCAGCCGCGAGCGGGACCGTTACATCTTCCGCGACGGCAAGGCCGACGGCGGGCCGCCGAACAGCTGGCAGAGCGTGTTCGGCGGCGGCGCGTGGACACAGGTCGCCGACGGGCAGTGGTACCTGCACCTGTTCGACACCGGGCAGCCGGACCTCAACTGGGACAACCCGGAGGTACGCGCCGAGTTCGAGGACATCCTGCGGTTCTGGCTGGACCGCGGCGTCGACGGCTTCCGCGTCGACGTCGCGCACGGGCTGGTCAAGCAGGCCGACCTGGCCGACTGGCACCTGCCGATGGTGCCGCTGACCGGCCCGGGCGCCGAGGGCGCGCCGCGACCGCCGATGTGGGACCAGGACGGCGTCCACGAGATCTACCGCCGGTGGCGGAAGATCCTGGACAGCTACCCGGGCGAGCGGATCCTGGTCGCCGAGGCGTGGGTGCAGCCGGCCGAGCGCCTGGCCGCGTACGTCCGGCCGGACGAGATGCACCAGGCGTTCAACTTCGAGTACGTGGAAGCGTCGTGGACCGCGGCCGACCAGCGCTCGGTGATCTCGCGCTCGCTGGCGGCCGGTGCCGCCGTCGACGCGCCCACCACCTGGGTGCTGTCGAACCACGACGTGGTGCGGCACGCCTCCCGCCTCGGCCTGCCGGTCGGCGCGCCCCGGCCGAACGGCATCGCCGCCGGCGACCCGCAGCCGGACGCCGCGCTGGGCCTGCGCCGGGCGCGGGCGGCCACGCTGCTGATGCTGGCGCTGCCGGGCTCGGCGTACCTCTACCAGGGCGAGGAGCTCGGCCTGCCCGAGCACACCACGCTGCCGGCCGAGGCGCGCCAGGACCCGACCTGGTTCCGCACGGGCGGGTCGCAGGTCGGGCGCGACGGCTGCCGGGTGCCGATCCCGTGGGAGGCGGACGCGCCGTCGTACGGCTTCGGCCCGTCGGACAAGAGCTGGCTCCCCCAGCCGCCGGTCTTCGGTGAGCTGGCCCTGGACCGCCAGCGCGGGGTGCCGGGCTCGACGTACTCGCTCTACGTGTCGGCCCTGGGACTGCGCCGCGAACACGGCCTGGGCCACGGCAAGCTCTCCTGGGTGCCGGGTCCGGACGACGTGGTGGCCTTCCAGAACGAGAACCTCCTGGTTTTGACCAACTTCGGCCCGAACCCCGCCGAACTCCCGGCGGGCGCCGAAGTCCTCCTGGCCAGCGAACCGGTCGCAGGCCGCGAGGTCCCCACAGACGTCACCGTCTGGGCCCGTCTGTCCTGACAAGCTCCGCCGCGAACGCGCACACGATCGGCCAGATCGGGTGCGCGTTCGCATGTCGCCCTCCGCCGACCCTTCGCCCTGGACGAATCTGGCGGGCCCAGGCGCCCCGATGCGGCGGTGTCCCCGGCCTCCAAGGCGCCCGGCGCCACACCTCCGACACGCCGCGTTTTCCCCGCCAGCCGGCAGTTCCAGGAAGACCTAGATCTCGAACGAGGTTTGAGGGCGACCGGCCGCGGAGGTGGCAGCGGAGCGAAGCGGAGCGGTCTCTGGCGGGAGCAACGGCCGCGCCCCGCGCGAGCCCGAGTCATAAGCCGTTGAATGAGCTATCCACGCATGTGGTCCCGGGAGCCGTCGATGGGGGTTTTGGCGGTTACCGCGGCACGTTCGGCGAGGAGGTTGTGCAGGCTCTCGATGTCGCGGGGTGAGGTGCGGGAGGCCAGCCAGTACATGACCCCGGTGGGGATGAAGAAGAGCTGGAACGCGGCCAGGCCCACCGAATAGTTGAGCGGCGACGCGTAGCGCGACGCCAGCAGCGCGAACGCCACCGGGATCAGGCCGTTGCCGGCCGCGCGGCCTACTCCGTTGGTCAGGTTTCCCAGGCTGTAGACGGTGCCCCGGTACTCCGGGGGGTTGATGTCCGCGATCAGGGCGAACCAGTTCGGCGAGTTGGCCGAGGTCAGGGCCAGCGCGAAGATCGCGATCAGGAAGGTGATGCCGACGGTCGGCTCGGTGACCACGCTGCCGAGGGCCGAGGCCACCACCTGGCCCGTGCCGGCGTTCGCGGGCACGTCGATCTTGAACGGCAGGAAGAACAGGACCACGTAGAGGGGTACGGCGGCCAGGATGCCGACCGAGGCCACCAGCGCTCGGCCGCGCAGGGTGCGGCGTTGCAGCTTGTCGCCGAGCATGCCGCCCAGGATCGACAGGGCGCCGCCCAGCTGGAACATGGTCGCGAAGATGCTGCCGACGACGATCGCGGTGTCTTCCGGGTAGCCCTGGGCGATCGCCCGCTCCCGGAACAGCACCGGCAGCCAGACCAGCGAGCCGAACGCGATCTGGGCCGGGAGGCCCTGCAGGATCAGCCAGACGTTGGTGCGCCGGTGGACGATCGCGGGCAGGCTCTTGAGGCTGATCCGGTAGTCGTACTCGTGGCCCTCGGCGATCGTTCCGGCGAGCTCCGGGTCGCTCTGGCCGCGCCGGATGTCGTAGGTGAAGAAGTAGGCGACGGTGGCGACCAGGCCGACCGCGCTCAGCACGAAGAACGGGCGCCGCCAGTCGGTCGCACCGAGGATGCCGCCGAGCGCCGTGCCGATGAACGTGCCGATGCCCTGGGAGAGCCCCCAGAGGCTCATCACCAGTCCCCGGCGCTTCGGTTTGATCAGGTCGCTGACCACCGAGAAGCCGACCGAGCTGACCGCTCCGAGGCCGACCGCGGCGGCGATCTGGGAGACGAAGAACAGCAGGTAGGTGCCGGCCACGGCACTGCCGGTCATGCCGGCAGCCCAGAGCAGCGTGCCGATCATCAGGAGGGGCTTGCGGTTGCCGCGGTCGCCGTAGTACGCCCAGGCGACCGAGGCGATGGCGCTGACCAGGAACGACGACGCGGTCACCGTGCCGACCAGGCCGAGCGGCACGTCGTACGAGTCCGCGATCGACCCGTAGAGCGGCGGCACCAGGCCGACCGCCACGTTGTCGAGCGAGGCCAGGACGATGAACACCACGACGCTGTAGATCCGGTGCACCCGGCCCCCGGTGGTGGTCACTCCGGGAGGCTACATCGGTGACCTGCCCCAGCGATCTAGCTTCGTTGGGTCGGTATCGGTGTGGCGGATGGGAGCGGCGCGCCGGATATCCGGTGCGCGCCCCGGTCGAGCTGGGCCACGCCGGCCCGGAGCGCCTCGACCACCGGGCGGAGCTCCAGTTGGTGCGCGTCGCGCACGGTCACGCAGGTCTCCATCCGCAGCGGCGCGGAGCCGACGTGGATCGGGACCCACTTGAACCGGTCGGCGTCGCCACCGCCGAACATCATGCCGGCTTTGTACGGGAGTGCGACGTCGGACGGCACCACCAGGATCCGGCCCCGGCGGCGGCCCGGGCGGTGGTGCTCACTGCGCAGCCGGATCACGCTCGTGGCGGTCTCGTAGGTCTCCATGGCTATGCGGCGGGCCGGGTCCGGGTCGGGGATGCCGGCCGAGATGATCGCGTCTTCGAGCACCCGCCGGGCGCGCACGTCGCGGGGCTGGAGGAACGCCTCGTAGTCGCTGACGAGCTCGGCCAGGGTGAGCCGGTCGTCCGGGAAGTCACGGTCGATCATCGCCTCGAGGCGGGCCTCGTAGAGCCGGGTCGACCGCAGGCCGGGTCGGCGCACCGACGGGCCGATGATCAGGTGGAACTCGTTGCGGAGGAGGCGGTCGACCGGGTCGCCGTAGAACTGATGCTCGGCCCGGTTGCGCTGGGCGAGGTATTCGACCCGGAGCTTGTCGGCGGCGTCGGCCGAGCGCAGGCGGTCCTCGGCGAGCGCGACGAACTGGGTGTGGTGCGGCCCGCAGGCCAGCGTCCAGACGGTGGGGGCGGCGGCCGCGGCACCGATCCGCTCGTGGAGCGCCACGACCTGGCGGGCGATCTGCAGGACCCGTTCGCCGGCCGTGGTCAACAGGTAGCGGCGGTCCACGTTGCGGCGCACCACCGGCTCGCCGACGTGGCCCTCGATCTTGGCGATCCGGTGCTGCACCGACTGGCGGCTGTATCCACCGTGGAACCCGGCCATCCGCCGGGCGGCGTCCTCATAGGAACGTTCTTCGGCGAGCGCGATGAACGCCCGGAAGTCCCACTCGTCCAGTGGCTTCGGGCGTTGTTGTGACATCTGTTCAACGTAACGTCGCTGGCCGGAGACCAAAAGTGTCACATTGACGATACCGAGTGCGGGGTTTGGTCGGGGCGGCTCGTTACGGAGGGAAATCGCTCTCTGGTTGAACTGTGATACGCGTCACAATTTGCATTATCACTGCTTCGACTTTATGTGGATTTATCGGGCGCGGGCCACGTTACGTTCCGTTGAACATTACCCAGCGCGAATCTCGTGCAAGCGCGTGTTGCAGTTGCCCAGAGACCTGCCGGTCGCGGGAACGGTCTGACGGTCCAAAAGGGAGTAGAAAGACAGAGCGGCTGCTCCGCTGGTGTCGGGGCAGCCGTCACACGTCCGTCCGGTCGAGGAGCCGACACATGTCCCGGGTCAGCGAGAGCATCGGAAAATGCCCTCCCCTGCTTCGACGTTGGCGCCGCGCGCTCCGCGCTCCCTCTGGAGCCTCACCCAACGAGGGGCAACGCAACGCACATCGCGTACGTCGTCGATGGCCGCTGCGCGAACCGGTGCCGGCTCCCCCGGCCCATCTGGACAGCGCGATCTCCGAGGTACACGCGGCCCGGGTCGCGATGCGCAACGCCTGGCTCGCCCTCGACCAGGCACTGGGCGACGGCGAACAGTTCGACGCGGCCTTCCGGCGGCTGGTCGACACGGAGATCAGCGGCACCCGCGAAGAGGCGGCCCTGCTCAGCGCACTGCTGGCCAACGCGGATCAGCCCGGACCGCCCGCCGCGGCCTGAGCCGGACGGGTCTGCTGGCCGCGACGGGTCAGGCAGGCCCGCCCACGGCGTGGGTCGGCCGCACGGGTGTCAGGCCGAGCTCCTCCGCGCGTGCCCAGACCGCCTCCATCGCCTGGTCCGGATCGCGGTGGAAGAGGCTCGCGCGCAGGCGCACGAAGACGCAGTTGCCGACGCGTTCCAGCACCGCCTGTCGGCGGAGTTCGGCCGCGAAGGCCGCTGCGCCGCGGTATCGGTCGTCGCAGGCGATCGCGAGGCGGTGGCCGTCGGGGGCGTTGACCACGAAGTCGATCTCGTACGCGCCGAGCCGGAACCGCGGAATCGGGTGCAATCCCGCGGCGGTCAGCCGGCTCCACACCTCGCGGGTGAACTCGCTCTCCAGCACCCGCGCGTCGGCCGGCTCGGGCATCGGCGCCGGGCGGGTCGCGTAGGAGAGCAGCAGCGCCCGGGCGTCGTCCGGGTTGAGCTCGCCGGCCCGCACCGAGTGGAAGACGAAGAGCTGGTCCCTCGCCCGGGACGCGGCGACGTTGACCCGGCGGTGGTAGTCGCGCTTCGTGAACGCGCCGATCGTGCCGTCCGCGGTGGCGACCACCGTCGACACGAGCACCACGTCGCGCTCGTCGCCCTGGAACGTGTAGGGGTCGCCGACCCGCAGTGACCGTCGTTCGAGCTCGTCGGTGCCGAGCTCCGCGCGGAGCCGGTGCTGGAGATAGTCGGCCTGGCCGCTGGTGGAGAGCAGGCTGACGACACCGATCGTCTTCCCCTGGTACGCGGGGTCGGCCACGATCCGCTTCACCCGGTCCACCAGCGCCTCGGCCTCGGCGACGTTGACCTCGCCGTGCTCCGGCAGGCTCTGGCGTCGGCCGTCGGGCACGTAGACGGCGCTGACCGCGGCCTCCAGCCCCGCCGGCCGGTCGGCGCGCAGCGGTTGGATCTTGCCGTCGTAGTAGGTCTCGCTGGAGAACCGGATGATCGCCGGCACGCTGCGGAAGTGCTCGGTCAGCAGGATCCGCTGCGGCGAGCGGCGCACCGCGTGGTCGTAGAGGCTGCTCTCGGTGTCGAAGTGCACCGCCGACGGCATGCCGGCCGGTGCCAGGTGGGTGCCGATCAGCGCGTTTACCCGGTCGGCGGGCAGGCCGACCAGCTGCGGGCCGATCTGCTGGTCGTCGCCGACCACCACCGCGCGGTGGGCCAGGCCGAGCACCGGCAGCGCGAAGATGTCGGCCTGCGAGGCCTCGTCGACCACCACCACGTCGAAGATCGGACCAGCACCGGGGAACTGCTCCAGCGCCCGGTCGATCGACATGATCCACACTGGAACGGCGGTGGCCGCCTCCGCCATCGCCCGTTGGGCGGCGGCCTGCCAGTGCGCGGCGGTCTTGCCGGTGCCCTTGCCGATCTTGCGCAGCGCGGCCGCCCAGTCGGCCAGCGCCGCCTTGCGGCGGTCGTCGAGCGTGCGGGCGACCTCCAGCCAAGCCGAGCCGACCACCAGCTCGCCGGTCAGCCGGCGCTCCTGGTCGCGGGCGCGCTCCAGGCGGCGGGCGAGCTCGCCGTCGCCGACGCCTCCGGTCACCTCGTCGAACCAGGTCTGCGCCTGCCGCCAGGACCAGGCCCGCAGCGCCGCCTCGCCGCTGTCCGGAGCCACGCCCCGCTCGTACGCGCCGGCCCAGCCCGGTGCCACCTCGGCCAGCCGCGCGTGCAGCGCGGCGTACCGGGCGGCATCCGGCCGGACACCCCACAGCCGGCGGATCTCGGCGACCGCGCCGTTCCAGGCGACCGCGTCCTCGGCGGACCAGGCCGCCGCCAACGAGCGCAGGACCGGGGGTGCGGTGGCCTGAGCCAGCCACTCGGTCATCGCCCGGTGCTCCGCCTCGATCCGGTCGACGGTGAACACCGCCGACACCGCCTCGGCGAGGTCGGCGAGCTCGGCCACCGCCGGTGCGTCGACCGCGCGCGGACAGGCCGGCACGAGCACAACCAGGTTGGCGCGCAGGGCGGGCCAACGGCGGCTCTCCCAGTCGAGCGCGTCGAGGGCCTCGGCGAGCAGCTGGCCGGCCCACAGCTCCGGCTCGCCGCCGTGCTGCCCGGGTGTCGGCGCGCCCAGGCGGGCGGACCACTCGGCCCAGCGGGCGGCGAGCCGGCTCCGCAGCTGCTCCCGCTCGACCCAGGCGACCAGCAGGTCGACGTCGGCGACCGTACGCGGCTGCTCGTCGTCGACCCGGCAGTCGGCGAGCAGCTTGGCCAGGTCACCGTGGGTCAGCCGGCGGACCGGCTTGCCGGCGGCGAACCGCTCGCGGACCTGGCCGAGCTGGGCGAGCAGCCGGCGCGGCTGGGCGGCGTGCTCGTCACCGATCTCCAGCCGGTGCCCGGACAGCGCGGCGGTGCGCCGGCCCAGCTCGCCCAGCATCGTGCGGCTCGCCGCCACCTGCTCGTCCCAGACCGCCTGCCAGCTCGGCTCGCGGATCAGCTGGCCGAGCCGGTCGGTCCAGCTGCCGGCCCGCCGGGCCAGCGTCTCGGCCGCCGCGCGCAACGCCCCGGCCAGCTCGTCGACGCCGTCCGGGCCGAGCCGGCGGGCGCCGTCCGGGTCGGCGCCGCGGTCGCGCGCCTGCTCGACCACCTTGCCGGCGTCGCTCAGCGCGGCCCGTTGCGCGGCCACGGCCTCACCGGAAGGCAACGCCCCGTCGGCCGGCAGGTCGGCCAGCGCGTGCGCCCGGTCCGCGCGTGAGATCCCCCGCGCCAGGTCGCCGAGCAGGCCGAACTCCCCCGCCGTCAGCGGCGCCGGGAGACCCGGCGGCACCGCGTCGGGCACGATGCCGTCGGCCCGCGTGCGGCGCAGCCACTCGCCGACCTCGGCGGGCGAGGAGGCCACGCCGTGGATCGGGTACGTGGTCGCCTCCCGCTCGGCCACCGCCAGCAGCTCGTCGCGGGCAGCGGCAAACCGGCCGTGCGCGGCGTCGATCTCGTCAGTGGTGCGGGCGACCTCGGCGGCGGCCACCGGGCGGTCCAGCGTGGCGGCCCGGTCGGACAGCTCGCGGGCCGCGATCTGCAGCTGCACGAGCTGGTCGGCCGACCGGCCGAGGACGGCCAGGCAGAGCGGCTGGATCTCGGCGGGGAGCCCGTCGCGGAGCACCCGCAGCGGGTCCTCCTTCTGCGCGAGGACCAGCACCCGCTTGCCGTGCGCGACCAGGTGGCAGATCAGGTTTCGGATGGTGTGCGTCTTGCCGGTGCCTGGCGGGCCCTGCACCGCCACCGTCCGGTGTGCGGCCAACCGGGCCGCGATCGACTCCTGCGCGTCGTTCGTGGCCATCGGCATGAGCAGCCGCTCGCCGGTGCGTACCCAGGCGTCGGGGTCGTCGTCGGGCATCACCAACGCGCTCGGCTCGTGGGCGAGGATGCCGGCGAGCGCGCCGACCGCACCGCCGCCCGGCGTGGCCAGGCGGTCGCGCTCGGCCTCCAGGAACCGGCGGACCATCCGCTGGCGCGGGCGCAGGAAGAGCACACCGGTGTCGTGGACGTGCGGCTCGTCCAGCGGATCAGGACCGAACCGCAGCTTCGGCTCGAAGCCGAGCCGGCGCAGTGCCCGGCCGGCGAACTCCTGGCGCTCGGCCGCGTCCCAGGGGTCGATGTCGACCTGGCCGCCCGGGGCGGCGAGGTCGAGCAGATCGCCGACCCGGCGGTTGTCGAGCCCGCCGAGCGCGTCGACCTGGAGCCGGGCCGGACCCTGCGGGTGCACCGTGACCGTCGTGGTCTCCGGGTCGTAGTCGATCGCGACCGGGGTGGCCAGCAGTGGGTAGCGAACGGGCTCGCCGCCGATCGGCGCGTCCAGGATCGCGTGGCCCCAGACCAGCTCGACCCGCGCCGAGTCGACGTCGACGCGGTAGCGCAGGTCGTAGAGGCGGTCGTGCAGCGCCCGGGTGGCGACGGCGCCGCGGAAGGCGGTCGCCCACGGTCGCCACTGCTCCTCCAGCCACGTCGTGAACACGGCGGTGCGGGCCTCGTCGTCAGGCGAGCCCTGCAGGGTCGGTGGGTGGTCGGGCGTCAGGTCCCAGGCCAGGTGCCGCAGCAGCGCGTTCGGGATCGACGGCGCGGTCGGCGGCACGGGCCGGCCGACGCGCAGCCAGCCGGCGCCGGGCTGCCGCGGGCCGAGCTCGACCGCCGGGTGCCTGGGCAGGTCGTCCTGCCAGAAGGCGTCGCCGGTCGGCACCGTGCGGACCGGCTTGTCGAGCAGCGCCCGCACGGCGAGCAGGTATTCCGCGAGTGCCACGGCACGCTCGCGGATCTCGTGTGGCGCGTCTGCGCTCTCCGGCTGCTCCATCGCTGTCCGACGGTAGCGCTGTGGAGCGAGTGTTACGAGTTAAGCGGCCGGGCGGTCGTGGACGAGTTCGCGGACGGCGGCGTACTGCTCGCGGATCGCCGGCACCGGACGGCCGTCGTAGCTCTCACTCCGGCCGGTCGCCCACGCGGGCGGGGCCGGCTGGTCGGAGACGGCCCACGCGGCCTGGCGGGCGGCGCCGTCGGCGACGTACTCGCCGGGCTCTGGCACGACGACACCGCAGCCGAAGACCTCCGGAGCGATCCGGCGGACCGCCTCGCTGCGCGCACCGCCACCGATCAGGATCACGCGGTTGACCGCGGCGCCCTCGGCGATCAGCGCGTCGAGGCCGTCGGCGAGCGCGCAGAGCATGCCTTCGACCGCGGCCCGGGCGAAGTGCGCCGGCGTCGAGGTCTTCAGGGTCAGCCCGTGCACGGCGCCGGTCGACAGCGGCCGGTTCGGGGTCCGCTCGCCCTCCAGGTACGGCACCATGACCAAGCCGTCGGACCCGGACGGGACCTGGCCGGCCAGCTCGGCGAGCCGGCTGTGGGTCACGCCGAGCATCGCGGCCGCGGCGTCGAGCACCCGGGCCGCGTTGAGCGTGCAGACCAGCGGCAGGAAGCGACCCGTGGCGTCGGCGAAGCCGGCCACGATGCCGCTCGGGTCGGCGGCGGGCAGGTCGGCCACGCTGAACACCGTCCCGGACGTGCCGATCGAGACGACCACGTCGCCGGGCTGGGCGCCGACGCCCAGGGCGGCCGCCGCGTTGTCGCCGGTGCCGGCGCCGAGCACCGCGCCGCTGGGCAGCCGGCCGGCGTGGCCGGTCGGGGCCAGCACGGTCGGCACCTGGGGCTCCCGGCCGAACGCGAGCGACAGCAGGTCGGGCCGGTAGACGCCGGTGGCCGGCGACCAGTAGCCCGTGCCGCTCGCGTCACCGCGGTCGGTGCGCAGGTCGGCCAGGGCGCCCGTGCCGCCCAGCCGCCAGGTCAGCCAGTCGTGCGGCAGGCAGACGGCGGCCGTGCGGTCGGCGTTGTCGGGCTCGTGCTCGGCCAGCCAGCGCAGCTTGGTGACGGTGAAGCTGGCCACCGGGACCGAGCCGACCGCGTCGGCCCAGGCCTTCGGGCCACCGAGCTCGGCGGTCAGGTCGGAGGCGGCCTGCGCCGAGCGGGTGTCGTTCCACAGCAGGGCGGGGCGGACCACCTCGCCCTGCTCGTCGAGACAGACCATGCCGTGCTGCTGGCCGCCGACCGCGACCGCGGCGACGTCGTCGAGCCCGCCGGCCTGGCGGCTGGCCTCGTTCAGGGCGCGCCACCACGCGTCCGGGTGCACCTCGGTGCCCTCCGGGTGCGTGGCACGCCCCTCACGGACCAGCGCGCCGGTCTCGGCGTCGCGGATCACTACCTTGCACGACTGCGTGGACGAGTCGATGCCGGCGACCAGCGGCATGGTCAGATCTCCCCTCTGCGGGTTTCGATTTGGATCTGCGACGTCCGGAGGACCAGGCGCCTTCGGAGAATCAGCCCCGGGCGCCGAGCAGGTGCTCGACAGCCAGCTGGTTGAGGCGGACGAATCCGTAGCCCTTCGCACCGGCCGCGTCCGCGTCGAAGTCCTCGTACGACGCGCGGTCGGCCAGCAGGTCGGTGTAGCTCTCGCCGGTGCCCAGCGTCGGCTGGCTCAGCTCGCCGACCTTGCTGGCGGCCAGTGCCTCCTGCACCTCGGGGTCGGCCCGGAAGGCCTGCGCCCGCTCCTTGAGCAGCAGGTACATCCGCATGTTGGCGGCCGCCGAGTCCCAGACACCGTCGAAGTCCTCGGTGCGCGAGGGCTTGTAGTCGAAGTGCCGCGGGCCGTCGTAGCTCGGGCCGCCACCGGGCGCACCGTGCTCGATCAGGTCGACCAGGGCGAACGCGTTCATCAGGTCGCCGTGGCCGAAGACCAGGTCCTGGTCGTACTTGATGCCGCGCTGGCCGTTGAGGTCGAGGTGGAAGAGCTTGCCGTGCCACAGCGCCTGGGCGATGCCGTGCGCGTAGTTGAGCCCGGCCATCTGCTCGTGCCCGACCTCGGGGTTGAGGCCGACGAGCTCGTGGTGCTGGAGGCTCGAGATGAACGCGATCGCGTGGCCGACCGTCGGCAGCAGGATGTCGCCGCGCGGCTCGTTGGGCTTGGGCTCCAGGGCGAAGCGCAGGCCGAAGCCACGGTCGATCGAATACTGCGCCAGGAAGTCGACGCCCTCGCGGTAGCGGTCGAGGGCCGCCTGCACGTCCTTGGCCAGGTCGTATTCGGAGCCTTCGCGGCCGCCCCACATCACGTAGGTCTGCGCGCCGAGCTCGGCGGCCAGCTCCATGTTGCGCATGACCTTGCGCAGGGCGAACCGGCGGACGTCGCGGTCGTTGCTCGTGAAGCCGCCGTCCTTGAACACCGGGTGGGTGAACAGGTTGGTGGTCACCATCGGCACCACGATGCCGGTCTCGTCGAGCGCCTTGCGGAACCGGGCGATGTGCTCGGCGCGGCTCGAGTCGTCGGCGCCGAACGGGATCACGTCGTCGTCGTGGAAGGTCACGCCGTAAGCACCGAGGTCGGAGAGCCGGTGCACGGACTCCACCGGGTCCAGCGGCGGCCGGGTGGCGTCACCGAACGGGTCGCGGGCCGGCCAACCGACGGTCCAGAGACCGAACGAGAACTTGTCGGCGCGGGTGGGATCGGCTGCCATCAGGGCCTCCTCCAGAAGTGCGCATCATCGGCGCGGAATTTGTTTAGCGGTTGAATTATTTGACTGAGTCGTGGCAGTGTCAAGGGTGTGAACGGCGGATCACCGGTACGCCAGGCGAGCGTACGAGCGCACAACCTCGCCCTGGTGCTGCGTCAGGTGGCAGTCGCACCGAGGCCTCCGTCCCGGGCCGACCTGGCCTCGAGCACCGGGCTGACCAGGGCGACAGTCTCCGCGCTGGTCGACGACCTGGTCGGTGGCGGCCTGCTGGCCGAGGTGGGTCCAGCACCCCGGGCCGGCGCCGGGCGCCCTGCGGCGGGGCTCGTCCTGCACGCGTACGGCCCGGCCGGGCTCGGCCTGGAGATCAACGTCGACTACCTGGCCGGCTGCGTCGTCGACCTCACGGGCACGGTCCGGCACCGGGCCGTGGTGCCCGGCGACCAGCGCCCGCTGGACCCGGAAACCGTGCTGGCCGCGGTGGCCGACCTCGGCGCCCGGCTGCGGGCCGAGGCGGCGGCCGCCGGCCGCGTCGTCGCCGGAGTCGCGCTGGCCGTGCCGGGCCTGGTCTCCGGCACCGGCCTGATCCACCGCGCCCCCAACCTGGCCTGGCACGACGTCGACGCGGCGGGCACGCTGGCCGGCGGACCCCTGGGCGACCTGCCGGTGACCATCGACAACGAGGCCAACCTGGCCGCCCTGGCCGAGCTGCACGCCGACGGGCAGGGGCTCGACAGCTTCGTCTACGTGTCCGGCGAGATCGGCATCGGCGCCGGCATCGTGCTGCGGCGCGAGCTGTTCCGCGGCGCCCGGGGCTGGAGCGGCGAGCTCGGCCATGTCTGCGTGCGTCCCGACGGCCCGCGGTGCCGGTGCGGCGCCCTCGGCTGCCTGGAGCAGTACGCCGGCCAGGAAGCGCTGCTCCGTGACCTGCCGGCAGGCGAGGCCGGGCTGGCCCGCCTGCGGGCCGACGAGGACCTGGCGCAGCACCGGCTGCCGGCGGCCGGCACGTCGCTCGGTGTCGCGTTGGCCGGCGTGGTCAACATGCTCGACGTCGACACGGTGGTGCTCGGCGGGATCTTCGGGCCGCTGGCGCCCTGGCTGGCGCCGGCCGTCGAGGCGGAGCTGTCCCGGCGGGTGCTGACCTCGGCCTGGTCGCCGATGACCGTGCGGGCGTCGGCGCTGGGTCCGGCCGCGGCCGCGGTCGGTGCCGCCGGCGCGGTGGTCCGCGACATCGTGGCCGAGCCGGCCGAGTGGGTGCGTTCCTAGGCGGTGAGCGACTCGGACGGTGGCTTGGCCATCGCCTCGCTGAACTCGCTCAGCCCGCGCAGGAGCGCCTGCCGGGCGGCGGGGGTCATCTGGGCCAGTGTCTCGCTGAGTCGGCGGCGGCGCTCGGCGCGCAGCTCCTCGAGCAGCCGGTGGCCGACCTTGGTCAGGTGCAGGGCGATCTCGCGGCGGTCAGTGCGCCCGGGGAACCGCTCGATCATGCCGGCGGCGACCAAACGGTCGCACAGCCGGCTGGCCGAGGAGAGGATCATGCCTAGACTTCCCGCGAGACCACGTAGGTTGATCCCGTCGAACTCCTCCACCACGAGCATCGCGCGCAACTGTGACCCCGAAACGCGGTCAGCCGCACCTTCGCGTGCCGCGTCCCACACGGACAGCAGCGCTTCCGCCGCGCTGTCGATGGCGGCGGCCGCAGCGGCTGCGTCGGAGGACGCATGGTGATCGGCCATGGTGGGAAAACCCTACCCCGACGGCAGGTGCCGTCGCCTCGCCGAGGGGACCAGCGATGAACGAACGGTTAGTCGATGTCGAACGCGCGCTGTCGCGAGCCGAGGCTGACGCGCTCGTAGACCGCCTGAGCGAGCAGCTGGAGAAGCATTACGGCATCACCGAGGTGGAGCTTCTGCTGGTGGACTACCGGCTCTCCGCGCTGCTTCCGCTGAGCGGTGGCGAGGCGGTGACCAGGCCCGGCCACCCGGCCTGGCGGAGCTTCGACCACCAGTCCGAAGCTTTCGACGACTCCGTCCTGTATCTGCCGGTCACGATGCGCGGCGACCGGATCGGGGTGTTGCGACTGGCCCCCGTGACGGACGACGACGGCACGCCGAAGGGCGAGCTGGCCGAGGTGACCACCTATCTCGCGCACGAGCTCGCGGCGGTACGTGGCAGCACCGACCGCTACCTGGTCGCGGCCCGGGCTCGCCGGCTGACCCTGGCCGCCGAGATGCAGTGGGAGCTGTTGCCCGGACGCAGCCGGTCCCGTCCCTCGTTCGCGCTGGCCGGGCAGCTGGAACCGGCGTACGCGGTGCGCGGTGACAGCTTCGACTGGGCCGACGACGCACATCGGCTGTGGCTCTCGGCGGTGAACGGCTCCGGCGAGGGCATCGCGGCAGCGACGTTGACCAGCCTGGCGACGTTCGCCCTGCGCAACGCCCGGCGCGGCGGCCTGGACCTGGCCGACCAGGCCGCGCTGGCCGACCAGGCGGTCTTCGCGCACTACCGGGGCGAGCAGCACCTGGCGGCGCTGCTGCTGGAGGTCGACCTGGCCAGCGGCGTCGTCACCGCGGTGGACGCCGGCTCACCCCGGCTGCTCCTGCTGCGGGGCGAGGAGGTCAGCGACGTCGAGCTGGAGGCCCAGCTCCCGCTGGGCATGTTCGACGGCACCATCTATCGCCCGCAGACCTTCGAGCTGGAGGTCGGCGACCGGATGTTCGTGATCAGCGACGGCGTGTACGACGCGCTGGACCAGGCCGGCAGCCGGTACGGCGAGAGTGCGCTGACCAGGTTCGTCCGGCGCAGCCGCCACCGGTCGCCGCTGGACGCCGTGCGCGCGCTGCTCGGTGAGCTGCGCGCGCACGTGTCGACCGACCTCGTCGACGACGCCGTGGTCGTCTGCCTCGACTGGAACGGCCCGAAGGCCGGTCAGTAAGCGCCCCGGCTGGCGATGACCGCTCCGACCGTCTTCCACATGATGGCCAGGTCGGCGGTCAGGCTCCAGTTCTCCACGTAGTAGAGGTCGAGCCGGATGCCGTCTTCCCACGTCAGGTCGGAGCGCCCGCTGACCTGCCAGAGCCCGGTGATGCCCGGCTTGACCAGCAGCCGGCGGGCCACGTCGCCGTCGTAGCGGGCTACCTCTCGAGGCAGCGGCGGACGCGGCCCGACCAGGCTCATCTGGCCGAACAGCACGTTGGCGAGCTGGGGCAGCTCGTCGAGCGAGTAACGCCGGAGGAACCGGCCGACCCGGGTCACCCGCGGGTCGTCGCGCATCTTGAACATCAGCCCGTCGGTCTCGTTGCGCGCCCGCAGCTGCGCGAGCACCTCTTCGGCGTTGACCACCATGGTGCGGAACTTGAAGACGCCGAACTCCTTGCCGGACATGCCCACCCGGGTCTGCCGGAAGAACACTGGACCGCGGCCGTCGACCTTGATGGCGATCGCGATGGCCACCAGCAGCGGCGCGGCCAGGGTGAGCGCGACCAGCGCGGCGGCCCGGTCGAAGAAGCCCTTGACCAGCTTGCGGCCGCCACGGAACTCGGGCGCCTCGACGTGGATCAACGGCAGGCCGGCGACCGGCCTGGTGTGGATCCGCGGGCCGGCCACGTCGGTCAACGCGGGCGCCAGCACCATGTCGACACCGGTGCCCTCCAGCTGCCAGCCGAGCCGGCGCAGCCGGGTCGCGGTCAGCTCGGCCGAGGTGGTCACCGCGACCGTGTCGACGCCGGTCGACTCGACCGCCTCCAGCACGGTGCGGAACGAGCCGACGACCGGCACGTCGCCGAGCCGCTGCGGCACCGGCGCGATCAACGCGTCGGGAATGCACGCCCCGACCACGTGGTAGCCGGCGTAGGGCTCGCGGCGCAATGTCGCGACGAGCTCGTTGATGTGCACCGCGTCGCCGACCACGAGCACCTGGCGGGACCAGGCGCCGTCGCGCCGGCGGGCGTGGTGCAGCCACTTGCGCGCGGCGTAGCGGCCCAGCACCAGGCCGACGAGGCCCAGCGTGAAGGTCAACGCCAGGAACCAGCGCGCGACGCCGAGGTCGACCACGTAGCCGACGATGGCGATCGCGCCGGCCAGCCGGATGGTCGCGGCGGCGACCCGCCGGTATTCGTCGACGCCGTAGCCCATCAGCCGGGCGTCGTAACTGCGCATCAGCTTGAGCGAGACCAGCCAGACCAGGCCGAGGCCGACCATGATGAGGGCGTACGGCACGGAGTCGCGCGGTGCGCCGCCCCCGAACCCCTCGGACAGGTCACCGAAGCGGACGATGTAGCCGCCGACGAGCGCGAGGGTGACCATCGCGATGTCGACCAGAAAGACGGCGCGCACGTATGCGCGTAAGCGGGCCCGCACCAACGCCGCGTCGACGGCGTGGCGCCCGTTTTCCGGGCGCGTGGAAGCAGGGTTTACCAGCGTCGCCGACGTCACCAAGCCCTCCCCAGCTCGTGGGTGTCGACGCACCGGAGTGCGGTGCCTGGACATCTTCACCCATCCCCCGCTCTGGGGTGGAGCTGGGACGGAAAACCGTCACTTACTTGACGGCAGCCGTTAGCCAGCCTAACGACTGCCGCCGCGTCAGCGAGAGGTGTTGGGCCGCTTGGAGATGGCCTGCAGGAAGATGTCGCCGATCTTCGCCGGGTCCTTGGCGACGAACACGCCGCCGCCGGTGACCTTGGTGATCTGGTCCAGCGGACCGCGGTTCACCTCGTCACCGAGCCCGATGATGATCAGCTGCACCGGCTTCTGGTCATCCTTGATCGACTTGAGCTCGTTGAGCAGCCCGGCCTGGCTGATGCCGCCGTCCGGGTCGTCGTTGCCGATGCCGTCGGTGAGCATGACGATCGAGTTGACCCGACCGCTCTGCCAGCCCTTCTGCACGTTCTTGTAGGCGGCGAGGATCGTGTCGTACAGACCGGTGTCGCCGCCCTTCTTGGGCTGGATCGTGCTGAGCTTGCCGAGCAACTCGGACCGGCCGCTGGACACCGGCTGGATCGGCACCAGCTCCTTGTAGTCCTTGCCGCCGCCCAGGTTGCTGGAGAAGACCCAGAGGCCGACCGCCCAGTCGTCACTGAAGAGCCCGAGACCACGGGTCGCCGCCTGCTGGGTGAGCTTCATGCGGGTGGCGTTGCCGGCGCTGGGCACCTTGCCGCCCATCGTGCCGGAGATGTCGATGACCGCGAGCATCCGGGCCGGCAGCGTGACCGCCGTCCAGGTGGCCAGCGTGCGGTCGACCACGGCCGGGTCGGCGCTGCCGGCCGCCGTGCCGCCGGAGTCGGCGGACTTGGTCACCTGCGGGGTGCCGGCCGGGCTCGGTGCGCCGGCCGGCGCCTCGAAGCCGTCGCCCCAGGTGCCGTCGGCGGCACGCAGGTGCTGCGCACCGAGGTCGTCCTTGAAGTCCTTGGCGGTCAGCACGCGGAACAGGCCCTCGGCCGCCTTGGCCTTCATCGGGTCGGTGCCGGGCATCACCGCGTACGGGTAGTCCAGCGACGTCGGTGCGGGCTCGAGGTAGAGCGCGGCCAGCGGGATCGGCGGCTTCGCCGAGTTGTACTGGACGACGTCTTCCTCGGACAGCGGCGCGACGGACAGCGCCTGCGCGATGCTGGCCGGGTCGGTGGAACGCGGGAACTTGGCCAGCAGGTCCTCGCGGAGCGCCGACTTGCCGGAGGCCAGTGCGCGGAGCACCGCGGTCTGCGCCGACTGCGCCTGTGCGCCCAGCGTGCCCGCCTGGGCGCCGAGCGCCAGCAGGCCGGACAGGCCGGCGGCGTCACGGGTCGGCTCGACGATGCCGGGCTTGATCGAGGTGCCGGTGGTCAACTGGCCGAGCAGGTCGAGCCAGCTGATCTTCTTCTGCGGCCACCCGATCTGCTGGGCGACCGGCTCGGGCATGGCGACGACCACGGGGCTGCGGGCGATCGACTGGCCGTTGGTCGGCGAGAAGCCCTGCGCGGCGCTGGTCAGCCGCAGCAGCCAGGTCGACGAGTCCGGCACCCAGACGTCCGGCATCGTGGCGGTGCCGTTGGCGAGCCCGACGCCGGGAAGCGCGACGCCGTGCTTACCGGCGACCACCGCGGCGACGTCGACGGGCTCCTGCTGGATCACGTTGACCGCGACGCAGACGCCGTCGGCTTGAGCGCCGCCGTCGACCCACGCCTTCGCGGCTTTCTCGATGGCGGGCGCTATCTCGCTCGCCGCCGCGACGTTCAACTTCGCCTCGCCCGAACATCCGGGCTGGGATACCTGTCGGTACCCGAAGTAAACGCCAACGGAAACGAGCACCAGCGCCATCGCGGCAGCGATGACGCCAGCGCCGCGGAGCTTCATTCGCATGCGATGCCGGCCAGACACCCGACCATCTTGCGTACCCGACGGCATCGGCGATAGGTACGTTCGGCTTAAAGTTACGCAGGAGCAACGAACTTATCGGTTATCGTCACTTCCTGTAACTGTGTTACTCCGACGAGTTCGTGAAATCCCTTAGTCAGCAACGTTTTTCGCGGATCCCGAAATGACGGTCTCGCGCGGAGGTAACACGCAAGTCGGACTTGCGACAGGCACCGGGGCATCGACCATCGTCGGCACGCCGGTCCGCGGGTCGACCGCGAACACCGAGACAGAGTCGCCGAGTTGGTTGGCGATGTAGAGATGGTCGCCGGTCAACGCCAGATGCCTCGGCCACCGGCCGCCACAGTCGACCTCGGTGACCAGCCTCGGCGCGGCACCGTCCAGCGCGAACACCGACACCGTGTCGACACCGCGGGTCGCGACGTAGAGATAGCGGCCGTCGGCACGGCAGGCGATCTCCGACGGGAACTTCTCGCCGGACCGGGTGCTCGCCTCGAGCCGGTTGCGCTGGCGCCACTGCGTGCCGTCGAGCTCGAAGCTCGTGACCATCGCGTCCAGCTCACCGGTCAGGTACGCGCGGCGGCCGTCCGGGTGGCGGGCGATATGCCGCGGGCCGGTGGCCGGTGCGAGCCGCATCGGTTCGCCGGCCGGCACCAGCCGCTCGCCGTCGATCCGGTAGGGATAGAGGCCGTCGGTGCCCAGGTCGACCGCCACCAGCGGCCCGCCCGCCGGGTCGATCGAGATCATGTGCAGGTGCGGGCCGGCCTGCCGGTCGCGGTCGGGTCCGTGGCCTTCGTGGACGACCAGGTCGGTCCGCTCCCCCACGACGCCCGTCATCGGGTCCAGGGGATGCAGGGAGATCGAGCCGCTCGCGTAGTTGGCGGCGAGCAGATGCCAGCCGTCGGCGGTGACCGCGACGTGGCACGGCTCGGCCCCGCCGGTCTCGGCTCGCCCGTGCGGCCGCAACGGTCCTGGGCCGTCGACCGCCCAGCCGGTGACCTCGCCCTCGGCGAGCTCGTTGGCGGCATAGAGCACGGGCAGGGTCGGGTGCCAGGTCAGGAAGGACGGCGACGGGGTACGCGCGACCACGTCACCAGGTGTCAGCCGGCCCGAGCCCGGGTCGCGTCTGGCCGCGATGATCCCCTCGCCCGTACCGCCCGATTCCTTCGTGTAGCAGCCGAGGTAGACGATCTCGTCGGTCACGCGTTGATCCAATCACCGCGACCGGCGCGCTGCGGCCCGCCCGCGAATCCTATAGGATCTTTGATCGTGCAGCCCGCCCGACGGATCACCCTCACCGACGACGTTTACGCGGCGGTCCAGGCGCTGATCATGGACCACGAGGTGCAGCCCGGCGCCCGGATCAACATCGACGCGCTGGCTCGGCGGCTGGCCGTCTCACCGACCCCGGTGCGCGAGGCGCTGGCCCGCCTCGAGTCCGACGGGCTGGTCAGCAAGACGCCGCTGGTCGGCTACGCGGCCACGCCCCTGCTGACCCGCGCGCAGTTCGAGGAGCTGGTCGAGATGCGGCTGGTCCTCGAGCCGGCCGCCGCCGCCCGGGCCGCCGGCGCCGCCCTCGACCAGCCCGAGCTGACCGGTCTGCGTGGCGCGGCCGACCTGCCGGGGCCGGGCGATGCCGACGCGATCGCGGCGTTCACCGCACAGGACGCCCGCTTCCATCACCTGCTGGCCGAACTGTCCGGCAACCGGATGCTGCACGACGCGGTCGTGCGGCTGCGGGCGCACCTGCACCTGTTCCGGCTGCACTTCCCCAGCGCGCACTACGGCGTCAGCGCGAGCGAGCACCACCTGATCGTCGACGCGGTCGGTGCCGGCGACGCCGACGCTGCCGCCGCCGCGATGCGCGCCCACCTCACGGCGGCACGCGACCGCCACCTGCCCTTCTTCGAGAGCCGGTAACCCCGATGCGGATCGCCCTCTTCGTCACCTGCGTCAACGACCTGATGTTCCCGGACACCGGCAAGGCGGTGGTGACCGTGCTCGAACGGCTCGGGCACCAGGTCGAGTTCCCCCTCGACCAGACCTGCTGCGGGCAGATGCACGCCAACAGCGGCTACCGCGCCGAGACCCTGCCGCTGGTCGACAACTTCGTGCGGACCTTCTCCGCGTACGACGCGATCGTGGCCCCGTCGGCGTCCTGTGTGGCGATGGTCCGGGAGAGCTATCCGCGACTGGCGCCGTCGCCGGCTCTGGCGTCGGTCGCCTCGCGCACCTTCGAACTGTCCGAGCTCCTCGTCGACCAGTTGGGGGTGATCGACGTGGGCGCGCGGTTCCCGCACCGGGTGACGTACCACCCGACCTGCCACGGCCTGCGCATGCTGCGGCTCGGCGACCGGCCGAGGCAGCTGCTGTCGGCGGTCGAGGGGCTGACGCTGTCGCCGCTGTCGGGTGCCGAGGAGTGCTGCGGGTTCGGCGGGACGTTCGCCCTGAAGAACCCCGGCGTCTCGGGCGCGATGTTGGCCGACAAGTGCGCGGCCGTGTGCGACACCGGCGCCGAGTATCTGGCCGCCGCTGACAACTCCTGTCTTACCCACATCGGAGGCGGATTGTCCCGGTCGTCGGCACCCGTGACACCCATTCACTACGCGCAGATCCTGGCCTCGCGATGACGGGCACGGGGAACATCGTCACGCCGCTGCCGTTCCCGACGGCGGCCCGGCGGGAGTTGGGCGACCAGCAGCTGCGGCACAACCTGCGCAAGGCGACGCACACGATCCGCGACAAGCGGCTGCGGATGGTCGGCGAGGTGCCGGACTGGGAGCAGCTCCGGGTGGCGGGCGCGGCGATCAAGGACGACGTGCTGGCCCGGCTGCCGTCGTTGCTGGAGCAGTTCGAGGCCGCGGCCACGGCGGCCGGAGCGACGGTGCACTGGGCGCGTGACGCCGCCGAGGCGTGCGCGGTGGTCGCGGACCTGGTCGTCGCCACGGGAACCGCCGAAGTGGTCAAGGTCAAGTCGATGGCCACCCAGGAGATCGGGCTCAACGAGGCGCTGCAGGCGGTCGGCGTCCACGCGGTGGAGACCGACCTGGCCGAGCTCATCGTGCAGTTGGCCGACGACACCCCGTCGCACATCCTGGTGCCGGCGATCCACTACAACCGCACGCAGATCCGCGACATCTTCGCCTCCCGGATGCCCGGGGTCGACACCGCCGCCTTGACGGACGACCCGCCGGCGCTGGCGGAAGCGGCCCGTAGGCACCTGCGGTCCCGCTTCCTGTCGACCAAGGTGGGCATCTCCGGCGCCAACTTCGCGATCGCTTCCACCGGCACGCTGGCGGTGGTGGAGTCCGAAGGCAACGGCCGGATGTGCCTGACGCTGCCGGAGACGCTGATCTCGGTGGTGGGCATCGAGAAGCTGCTGCCCTCGTTCGCGGACCTCGAGGTGTTCCTCCAGTTGCTGCCGCGCTCGTCGACGGGCGAGCGGATGAACCCGTACACGTCGCTGTGGACGGGCGTGACGCCCGGCGACGGACCGCAGACGGTGCACATCGTGCTGGTCGACAACGGCCGCACGGACACGCTGGCGGACCCGGTCGGCCGGCAGGCGCTGCGCTGCATCCGGTGCTCGGCGTGCCTCAACGTGTGCCCGGTGTACGAGCGGGTGGGCGGGCACGCGTACGGGTCGGTCTATCCGGGTCCGATCGGAGCGATCCTGTCGCCGCAGCTGAGCGGTGAGGGCGCCAACCGCACGCTGCCGTACGCGTCGACCCTGTGCGGCGCCTGCTTCGACGCGTGCCCGGTCCGGATCGACATTCCACAGGTGCTCGTCCATCTGCGACAGTCCGGCGTGGACGCCGCGCGCGGCCGACCGTCGGCGGAGCGCACGGCGATGCGCACCATGTCCTATGTGATGCGCGACCGTCGCCGGTACTCGGCCGCCCTGCGCGCCGCCCGCCGTGGCGCGGCCCCACTGCGGATGGCGGCCGGCCGGCGAGGGACGCTGCGCCGGCTGCCGTGGCCGCTGTCGGCGTGGACCTCGGTGCGCGACGCCCCACTGCCGCCCAGGCAGACCTTCCGCGAATGGTGGACCCGTGAGCACTCCTCCTGACGCCCGCGCCGAGATCCTCCGCCGGGTCCGCACGGCGCAGCCGTCCACCCCGGTCGAGGTGCCGCGCGACTACGCCGCGGACGACGGGCCGGCCGGCGCCGACCTGGTGGACCTCCTGGTCGACCGCCTGGAGGACTACAAGGCCACGGTCCGCCGCTGCGGCGCCGGCGACCTGCCCTCGACGGTGGCCGGTCTGCTGACCGGGGTGCCGACGGCGGTGCTGCCGCCGGGGGCGCCGGACGGTTGGCTGTCTTCCTACCGCGGCACGGTGGCCCGCGACGGGGTCGACGCGTTGACGGTCGCGGACCTGGACGCACCCGGGGTGGCGGTGGTGACCGGCTGCGCGGTCGCGGTGGCCCAGACCGGCACCCTGATCCTCGACGCCGGCCCGGACCAGGGCCGCCGCCTGCTGACGCTGGTGCCCGACCACCACATCTGCGTGGTCCGGGTGGACCAGATCGTCGAACGCCTCCCGGCCGCTTTGCGCCGCCTGACGGACCCCACCCGCCCGCTGACGATGATCTCCGGTCCGTCGGCGACGAGCGACATCGAGCTCAACCGCGTGGAGGGCGTACACGGCCCCCGCCACCTGGACGTCGTGATCGTCGACTAGCCGTACCCATAGAGCGCTTGTGATGGAAGCGCTCCCATGGCAGACTCCTCATCGAGCCGCATCTACGTGGGTCGCACTGCATCGTCGCCGAGGGCACCGGGGTTCGTCTACTCCGGACGGCGGGGTGCGACGCCGCGCGCTGGCGCCTGACCGGGCCGGGCCGAGCAATCGCAAACCCAACCCCCATCCCCGGGTACGGACCCGGTCTGGCCAAGGAGAAGACACGGCAATGACACTGTCGATAAGACGGCGGCTGCTCGCCGTCGCCGGGGCCGGCCTGCTCGCCGCCACCGGCCTCGTCGCGACGTCGACGGCGGCTCAGGCGGCCGTCGCCTGCGACGTCACCTACACCACCAACGACTGGCCCGGCGGGTTCACCGCCAACGTCACCCTGAAGAACACCGGTGACGCGTTGACCAGTTGGACCCTCGGCTTCACCTTCCCGAACTCCAGCCAGCGCGTACAGCAGGGCTGGTCGGCGACCTGGACCCAGTCCGGCCAGAACGTGACCGCGCAGAGCCTGTCCTACAACGGCAACCTGGCGACCGGCGCGTCCACGTCGATCGGCTTCAACGGTGCCTGGAGCGGCAGCAACCCCAAGCCGACCTCGTTCACCGTCAACGGCACCACCTGCGGCGGCACGACGCCGACCAACACCGCTCCGACCGTGACGCTGACCAGCCCGTCCAGCGGCGCGAACTTCGCCGCCGGATCCGCGGTCTCGCTCGCCGCCACCGCCAGCGACGTCGAGGGACCCATCAGTCGCGTCGAGTTCCTGATCGACGGCACGGTGGTCAACAGCGACACCAGCTCCCCGTACGCGTACAGCGCCACCTCCGTCGCCTCCGGCAGCCACACCGCGGCGGCGCGGGCGTACGACAGTGCCGGCCTGTCCACCACGACCTCGGCCGTGCCCTTCACCGTCGGCGGCGGTTCGTCCACCCCGACGCTGCAGTCCAGCACCGGTGCCGTGAGCGTGCCCGAGGGCGGCTCAGCGAGCGTCACCTACCGGCTCAGCTCCGCGCCGAGCAGTTCGGTAGCCGTGTCACTGGCCAAGTCCGGTGACTCCGACATCACCATCTCGCCGACCAGCTTGACGCTGACCAGCTCCAACTGGAGCACCGGCGTGCCGGTCACCGTCAGCGCGGCGGAGGACAGCGACCAGACCAACGGCAGCGCGACGATCGCGGCGACCAGCTCCGCGGGCAACGTCAGCGTGACCGCGACCGAGTCCGACAACGACCAGCCCAGCAACGGGTCCAAGGTGGACAACCCGTACTCGGGTGCCCGCGGTTACGTCAACCCGGAGTGGTCCGCCAAGGCGGCCGCGGAGCCGGGCGGCACCCGGGTCTCCAACCAGCCGACCGCGGTGTGGATCGACCGGATCGCGGCCATCGAGGGCACCCCGGACAGCCAGTCCAACGGCCCGATGGGCGTCGAGGACCACCTGGACGCCGCGCTCGCCCAGGGCGCCGGCTACATCCAGTTCGTCATCTACAACCTGCCCGGCCGGGACTGCTCGGCGCTGGCCTCCAACGGCGAGCTCGGCGTCGACGAACTGCCTCGCTACCAGAGCGAGTACATCGACCCGATCGCGGCGATCATGAGCAACAGCAAGTACCGCAGTCTGCGGATCATCACGATCATCGAGATCGACTCGCTGCCGAACCTGGTCACCAACCTCAGCATCGCCAAGTGCGCGACCATGAACAGCAACGGTGGGTACGTCAACGGCGTCGGCTACGCGCTCAACAAGCTCGGCGCGATCCCCAACGTCTACAACTACATCGACGCCGCCCACCACGGCTGGATCGGCTGGGACAGCAACTTCCGCCCGACCGCTCAGAAGCTCAAGCAGGCGGCCACCGCCGCCGGCTCGACCGTCGACAAGGTGCACGGCTTCATCGTCAACACCGCCAACTACTCGGCGTTGCGCGAGCCGCACTTCACCATCAACACGACGGTTAACGGCCAGCAGATCCGGCAGTCCCGCTGGGTCGACTGGAACTTCTACGTCGACGAGCTGTCGTTCGCCCAGGCGTTCCGCACCGAGCTGGTCAGCCAGGGCTTCGCCTCGAACATCGGCATGCTGATCGACACGTCCCGCAACGGCTGGGGCGGATCGGCGCGACCGGCCGCACCGAGCACGTCGACCGACCTCAACACGTTCGTCGACCAGTCCCGCATCGACCGGCGGATCCACGCCGGCAACTGGTGCAACCAGAGCGGGGCGGGCCTCGGCGAGCGGCCGACGGCGGCGCCGGCGTCCGGCATCGACGCCTACGTCTGGGTCAAGCCCCCGGGTGAGTCCGACGGCTCGAGCCGCGAGATCCCGAACAACGACGGCAAGGGCTTCGACCGGATGTGCGACCCGACCTACGGCGGCAACTCGCTCAACGGCAACAACCCGACCGGCGCACTGCCCGACGCACCGATCTCCGGCGCGTGGTTCTCGGCGCAGTTCCGCCAGCTCATGGCGAACGCCTACCCACCGCTCTCGTAACGAGATGAGCCACGGGTCCCCGTTCCGGTCACGTCAGCCGGGGCGGGGACCCGTATCCATGTTCCGCCGCCCGGGCCAGCAGATAGGCCCGTTCCGCCGCGTTGCCGGCCAACTCGGCCGCCCGCGCGTACTCCTGCGCCGACTCCACGGACCGGCCCAGCCGGCGGAGCAGGTCGGCCCGGGCGGCGGGCAGCACGTGATAGCCGGCCAGCCGCGAGTCGGCCGCCAGCAGGTCGACGGCCGCGAGGCCCGCGGACGGTCCGGCCACCTCGGCGTACGCCATCGTCCGGGCCAACGCCGCCACCGGCGACGGGTGCACGGCCAGCAGGTCGTCGTAGAGCCGCACGATCGCCGTCCAGTCGGTGTCGGCGGCCTGCGGCGCCAGCGCGTGCACCGCGGCGATCGCCGCCTGGATGGCGTACGGGCCGCGCGGCTCGGGTCGCACCAGCGCGAGTCCCTCGGCGATCAGCCGCCGGTCCCACCGCGCCCGGTCCTGGTCGGCGAGCAGCACCGGAGCACCGGCGGTGTCCACCCGGGCCGGCCGGCGCGCCTCGGTCAGCAGCAGCAACGCCAGCAGGCCGACCACCTCCGGCTCGTCCGGCAGCAGCGCCGCGAGCACCCGGGACAGGTCGAGCGCTCGCGCCGTGACGCCGGCCGCCGTCAGCTCCTCGCCCCGCGGCGGCGTGTGGCCCTGGACGAAGAACAGGTAGACGGTGGCCAGCACGCTCGGCAGCCGCTCCGGGATCTCGTCCGGCGCCGGCACGCGGTACGGAATCCCCGCCGCCCGGATCTTCCGCTTGGCCCGCGTGACCCGGGCCGCCATCGTCGAGTCGGGCACCAGGAAGATCCGCCCGATGTCGGCCGTCGGCAGTCCGCAGACGACGTTGAGCGTGAGCGCGACCCGGGCGGCCAGGTCCAGCGCGGGGTGGCAACACGTGAACAGCAGCCGCAGCCGGTCGTCGGGGAACGGGTCGGTGGGACCCGGCTCGTCGACCACCAGCAGCGGCAGCCGGCTCTCCAGCGCGGAGACGTGCCGCCGGGCCGAGACCGCCTTGCGCCGGGCGGTGGTGGTCAGCCACGCGCCGGGGTTCGCGGGCACCCCGTTGGCACGCCACGCCGGCACCGCCGCCGCGAACGCCTCCTGCACCGCGTCCTGCGCTGCGTCCAGGTCGCGGGTCAGGCGCACCACCGTGGCGAGCACCTGGGCCCACTCACGGCGGTACGCCGTCGCCAGCGCGTCGTCGACGTCAGGTGTAATCGGTCATGTCCCAGATCGGCCGGATCTCGGTCACTGTTCCCGTCGGGCACCGCCGGGCCGCCTCGATCGCCTCGTCGAGATCCTTGGCGTCGATGATGTAGTAGCCGCCGAGGTGCTCCTTCAGCTCGGCGAACGGCCCGTCGGTGACCACCATCTCGTCGCCGACCTTGCGCAGGGTGGTGGCCGTGCTCGGGCCGCGCAGCGCTTCGCCGCCCACCTCGGTGATGCCGCGTTCCTTGAGCCACTTCGAGAACGCGTCGTGCTCGGCCAGGCTCGCCCGCAACTCGTCGGGATGTGCTTCCCAGTCGGTCTCGGGTTCGAAGAGCATGAGCATGTATTTCATGGCTTCCTCCTTCACCGGACCGACGCGTCGCCTCCTTCATTTTCGACATCGCGGCCGGATTCCGGGGGCGCGGGTGCTTCCGCCGGGGAAAGCCACTGCCACAGCAGGAACAGCAGGCCCACCGCCAGCATGGCCAACCCGGCCCACAGGTTGATTCGTACCCCCTGTGCCTTCTCGATGGCGTTGGAACCGTCGAAGGCGCCGACCAGGGTGACGATCACGCCGTACACCACGAACAACCCGCCGATCACACGGCGGACGTCGAACATCCGCGCGGCGGCCGAGCGGCGCTCTTCCTCGTTGTCGCCGAGCAGTTCCTCGTCACTCATCGCCCTCACCAGACCGGGATGTAGAACAGCAGGGACAGGGCCAGCGCGACGCCGCCGAGCAGCAGCGGCGAGCGGTACCAGGCCGCGTCGCCGGCGATCACGTCACCCCGCAGGTCGACACCGCCGAGCCCGCGGACCAGCCCGCGCAGCTCGCCCTCGGGCTTCGGCGCGGTGAACCGGCTGATCACGAACGCCGCCACGAGCACGGTCACGAACGCGAGGCCGGCACCCCAGAAGCTCTCCTCCAGGTCGGTGTCGAACGGCAGGGCACCACCGAGATAGAGGAGGTACGTCAACAGGGCCACGACCGTGCCGGACAGCAGCGACCAGAAGCCGGCCGCGGCGGTCATCCGCTTCCAGAACATGCCGACGATGAACGTGGCGAACAGCGGGGCGTTGAAGACCGAGAACAGGGCCTGGATGTAGTTCATGATGTTGGAGAACCCGGCGGCGATGAACGCGGTGCCGATGCCGACCACGATGCCGCCGACCGTCGCGATCCGGCCGACCTTGATGTAGTACTCGTCTGAGCGCTCCTTCTTCACGTACGTCTGCCAGATGTCGTACGTGAAGACGGTGTTGAACCCGCTGACGTTGGCTGCCATGCCGGCCATGAACGAGGCCATCAGGCCGGTGACCGCGATCCCGAGCACGCCGTTGGGCAGCAGGTCGCGCATCAGCAACGGGATCGCGTTGTTGTAGACCAGGTCGCCCTTCTCGGCGCCGAGCCCTTGCACCGTGACCACCGCGATCATGCCGGGGATGATGGTCACGAGCGGGATGAGCAACTTCGGGTACGCGGCGATCAGCGGCGTGCGCCGGGCGGCACTCATGTTGCGGGCGGAGAGCGCGCGCTGCACCTCGGCGAAGTTGGTGGTCCAGTAGCCGAACGAGAGCACGAAGCCGAGCCCGAACACGATGCCGAGCCAGTGCGCGCCGAGCGGGTTGTCCGACGACCCCGTGTTGGCCCAGGCGTGCAGGCCGGCCTCGCCGAGGTCGCTGTTTCGCACCTTGTCGAACAGGCCGTCGATGCCACCGACCTTGACCAGGCCGATCACGGTGATCGGGATGAGTCCGGCCAGGATGACGAAGAACTGGAGCACCTCGTTGTAGATCGCCGAGGTCAGGCCGCCGATGCTGATGTAGGTCAGCACGATCGCGGCACCAACGATGATCGAGATCCAGAGCGGCCAGCCGAGGAGCGCGTCGAGCACGAGGGCCAGCGCGTAGAGGTTGACGCCGGCGATCAGCACCTGCGCCACCGCGAAGGTGATCGCGTTGAGCAGGTGGGTCGGGCGGTTGAAGCGCAGCCGGAGATACTCGGGCACCGAGCGGACCTTGGAGCCGTAGTAGAACGGCATCATCACGATGCCGAGGAAGACCATCGCCGGCACGGCGCCGATCCAGTAGTAGTGCGTGGTCATGATGCCGTACTGGGCACCGTTGGCGGCCATCCCGATGATTTCCAGGGCGCCGAGGTTGGCGGAGACGAACGCGAGACCGGTCACCCAGGCCGGCAGCGAGCGCCCGGAGAGGAAGAAGTCGACGCTGGTCCTGATCGCGCGCCGGGCGGCGAAACCCACCCCGAGCACGGTCACGAAGTACAGCGTCAGCAGGGTGTAGTCCAGCCAGTTCAGATCCAGCCGCAGCCCACCGTCCACACCGTCCCCTTTCGACCGCCGGTCCGAACGGCTCGGATCGATCCGTGGGCGACGTACCCGGGAGGCAGTTCCTGAAAACTCCTCGGCTTCGCGAACCGTCGCATTCCGCGGTGCGTGGTTGTAGACAGAGCGACAGCACGAGAGGCTGTCTCCCGTAGGGAACGCCCGGAACGGGGAGTGATCATGAAGCGCTTGGGAACCGTCGTCACGCTGGTGGTCGGCCTCGCCGCCGGCGGCGGGCTGTTCGCCGCCAACAACGCGCTCACCGTCGTCGCCCCGAAGCCGGCGTCGGCCGGCGAGAACAAGGCCGCTCCAGCGGCGCCGACGCCGACCGCCGAGGCGCCGGGCGCACCCGCTGTCACGCCGCCGCCGGCCCGCGCTCAGGCGCAGGAGAAGATCACCGTGACCTGGGGCGGTTCGGTGCGGGGTGGTGATGCCAGCATCGCGATCACGGTCAAGGACGGGGTGGCGATCGCCTACCTCTGTGACGGCGACAAGGTCGAGGCCTGGTTCCAGGGCACCGCGGTCGACGAGCGGCTCGCGCTCGCCGGTGACGAGGGGAAGATCACCGGCTCGTTCGACGAGAAGCGGGCCAAGGGCACGGTCACCGCTGGTCGTGCCACCTTCACCTTCGACATCGGCGCGGTACGCAAGCCGTCCGGCCTCTACCGGGCAACCGCCCAGGTGCGCAACGCCAAGGTGCGCGGCGGCTGGATCGTGGTCGAGGGCCGGCAGGTCGGCATCCTCGAGGTCGACGGGGTCGCGCGACCGGCACCGGCGCTCGACCTGACGACCGGCACGGTGACCGTCGACGGCGAGCAGGTCACGCCGACGCCGCTGGGCTGAGCGAAGGGCCCCCGCGCATCCGCGAGGGCCCCTGCGGTCGGCTCAGCTCTGGAGCACGCGGTCCAGGAAGTCGCGGTAGCGGCGGACCACCACGCGCAGATGCTCGGTGTCGCCACCCTCGGTGGCCTCCCAGCCGCCCAGGTCGTTGCGCATCGAGTCGAGCGCGGCGACCAGCGCGTCGGCCGCCTCCTCGGCAAGCCCCTGGGCCTCGCCCGCGGCGCCCCGTGGGTCGTCGACGAAGCGAAGCTGCACCTCACGCCAGCGGTCCCGGAAGCCCTGCGCGGCCTCGACCGCTACCAGGGCGGTCACGGGCTCGGCGTCGACCTGGCCGGGCATGAGCTCGGTCGGCTCGTCGTCGGTCGCGACCACCGCCACCTCGTCCGGAGTGCGGTCGTCGCCGATGCCGTCGCGCACGTCGGCCCGGTCTTCTTCTTCTCGGTCTTCGACGGTCTCCGTGTCGGTGTGGGTGTCGGTGCGGTTGGCCGCCATGGCCGCCGCCGCTGCCGCGCCGCCCGCTGCCGCCGCGCCGAACGCGACCGGCGTCATCGTGCTCTCCGGGAAGGTCGGGCCGCCGAAGGTGCGGTCGTCGTCGTCCGCCCGGTCCCGGTCGAGCTCCGCGCCGTCGACGCCGCTGCGCTCGACGTCGGTGTCCACCGGAGAGGCGATCACCGGGTCGTCGTACCCGGTGCGCTCGTCCTCGGCCTCCTGGTAGACGTCGGCCTCGTCGCGGACCTCGTCGTCCTCGCGAACCTCACCGTCCTCGTCGTCTTCCACCCGGTCGTCGGTGTCCGGCGTGACGTTGTCGTGCTGGCCCTCGGCCGGTTCGACGCTGTCGTGGTAGCCGATCTCCGGCTCGTCCGTCTCGTTCTCGTGGTAGCCGCGCTCGGCCTCGGTGCGGTCGTCGTTGCCGTCCCGGTCGGCGTCGGTGTGCAGCTCGTCGTCCGGAGCGGTGCGCGGCACCGGCACCGGGTCGGAGCTCACCGCCTCGGGGTGTTCTTCGTTGCGCTGGTCCTGGTACGTCATGGGGGATCTCCTCGAAGTCAGCGGGCGTCGGAAACCGGGCCGTCGGTGTGCACGGGCTGATCGGTGCGCACGGGCTCGTCGGTGCGCACGGGCTCGTCGGTGTGCACCGTCTGCTCGGTGCGCACGGGCTGGTCGCCGAGCAGCTCGGCGACGAGTGCCCGGTAGTGCACGACCGCCTGGCGCAACTGCTCGGTGCTGGCCTCGCCACGCTCGTTGGCGAGGTGGATGTCGTGCGCGTCGCGGTAGTTGCCGAGCGTGCGGGCGTGCTCGACGGACAGGTGAGCGAGCTGGTCCTCGTAGTCCTCGGTGGGGTAGCCGCGTTCCGCGACCAGCCGCGTGACGAGCTCGTCCGCCGCACCGACCGCGCGGGCCGGATCGTCGACGAACATGACCTGAAGCTCTTCCCACGCCTGGGCGTAGCGGTCGCGCGACTCCGGGCTCAGCGGTGTGAGGCTCAACTCGGCGTGCTTGCGCTCACGGTCGCGGAGCTCACGCTCGGCGGCCGCCCGGCTCTCCTGCTCCTGCACGACCCGGTCGTACTCCGGGCCGAACTTGTCGCGCAGGGCCCGACGGCGCATGGCCGTCCAAGCGAATATCCCGACCGCGACGAGCACCACGATGACGATGACGAGAACGACAATCTGAGTGGGCGACATGGCGTCCCTCCTTCGCCGGAGGTATTTCCCAGATGGCAACGGTCGCCAATCCCGGTTCGCGAGACTTTGTTCGCAGAACTTTCATCAACCGGTGACCGGCGTACGGGACATCGACGTCCGGCGGTAGTGCGGGGCGGTACGTTTGCGTATCCTGCCCAAGGCGCACGCGTCACCGGCGGTGTCGGCTTTCTGGCGGGAGCTGACAGGACACGTGTCGTCGATCCTGCCAACCCTCGGGCGAGGACTGATGAATACGCGCAGCTGGTCGATCCGTTCGAAGATCATTTCTTTGGTCGCCGTGCCGATCGCCGCGCTCACGGCATTGTGGATCTTCGCGACCACGTTGACGCTTGGGCCGGCGCTCAGCCTGCTGTCCGCGCAGGGCCTGCTCGACGACATCGGCAAGCCCGGTGAGAACGTCGTTTCGGCCCTCCAGCAGGAACGCCGACTGTCGCTTGTCTATCTGGCCGGCAAGAGCAGCCCCGAACGGCTCGCCACCCAGCGCACCGCGACCGACAACGCGATCTCCGAGTTCCGTCGCCGGTCCGCGCAGGCCGACACCAGCGACCTGCTGGCCAGCCGGCTCGCCCAGCTCGACCAGGCGTTCGCGGTGCTGCCCTCGGGCCGCGACTTCATCGACCGTCGCGACATGGACAAGGCCGGCGCGCTCGGCCTCTACAACGGCGTGATCGACTCGGCGTTCCGGGCGTTCGCCGTGCTGGTGGCCCTGCCGGACGAGCAGCTCGGTCGCGAGGCGCGGGCGGTCGCCTCACTCGGCCGCGCCCGCGAGGTGCTGGCCCGTGCTGACGCGCTGGTGGGTGGCGTGTTCGCCGGCGGCCGGTTCGGCGCCGACGAGCACGGCCAGCTGGTGCAGATCATCGGCACCCAGCGCTACCTGTACGAGAACGCCATCGCCGACCTGCCCGACGAGGACCGCGCCGAGTACACCCGGCTCACCGAGGGTGCCGCGTTCTCGCAGCTCAACGACATGCTCAACACGCTCGTGACCAAGGGCGCCGACAACGGCGTCCCGCCGATCTCGGCGACGGCCTGGCAGTCCTCGTACGACCAGGTCCAGCACGACCTGCGCGATTTCGAGCTGGACGCGTCCGAGCGGCTCACCGACCGTGCCGTCCCGGCCGCCACCGGCATCCTGATCCGGCTCGGGCTGGCCGGCTTCCTGGGCCTGGTCGCGGTCACCGTCGCGCTCTACGTCTCGGTGCGCGTCGGCCGCGAGCTGATCCGCCGGCTGGTCGGGCTGCGTACCGCCGCGCTGTCCCTGGCCGACGAACGGCTGCCCGCCCTGGTCGGCCGCTTGCGCCGCGGCCAGGAGGTCGACATCGAGGCCGAGTCGCCGTCGCTCGAGTTCGGATCCGACGAGCTGGGGCAGGTGGGCCACGCGTTCGCCGCGGTCCAGCGCACCGCGGTGACGTCGGCGGTCGACGAGGCGGTGCTGCGCCGCGGGCTCAGCGAGGTCTTCCTCAACATCGCCCGCCGCAGCCAGACGCTGCTGCACCGCCAGCTCGCCCTGCTCGACAAAATGGAGCGCCGCACGACGGACCCGGACGAGCTCGGCGACCTCTTCCGGATCGACCACCTGGCCACCCGCATGCGCCGCCACGCCGAGGACCTGGTCGTCCTGGCCGGCGCCGCACCGGGCCGGGGCTGGCGGGTGCCGGTGCCGATGATCGACGTGATCCGCGGCGCGGTGTCCGAGGTCGAGGACTATCCCCGGGTCACCATCATGGCGATCGAGCCCGCCGCGGTCGCCGGCCGTGCGGTCGCCGACGTCATCCACCTGCTGGCCGAGCTGATCGAGAACGCGACGTCCTTCTCGCCGCCGCACACCAAGGTGCGGGTCGCCGGGCAGGCCGTTCCCAACGGGTACGCCATCGAGATCGAGGACCGCGGCCTGGGCATGCCCGACGAGGCGATCGCGGAGGCCAACCAGCGGCTCAGCGAGCCGCCGGAGTTCGACCCCGCCAACTCCGCGCGGCTGGGCCTGTTCGTCGTGGCTCAGCTTGGCGCCCGCCACGGGGTACGCGTGCAGCTGCGCTCCTCCCCCTACGGCGGCGTGACCGCGGTGGCCCTGCTGCCGACCGCGCTGATCGCGTCGGGCACGGGAGCCCTGGCCCTGCCCGGCCGCACACCCGTCGAGGTCGAGGCCGCGACGGACCGGGCCCTGCCGCCCGGTGTGGACGACGCGGTGCTGGTCGGGGCCGACGACTCTCCGGTGTGGGCGGTCCCGGAGGCCGCCGCACCCGCCGGTGACGGCACCTCGTCCGGCGCGTGGTCGTCGTCGCCCGGTGCGACCTGGCCGACGGCGCTGTCCGGCGGCCTGACGGCGCCGGCGCACACCCCACGCGAGCCGATCGCGACCCCGCCGCCGGTCGCCGAGCCGCCGTTGGCCCCGGTGGCCACGCCGTCGCTGTCGCCTTCGTCTGCCGCGGCCGCGGCGCAGCCGACGCCGGTGCTCGGCCTGCCCGTGCAACGACGTCGGCGCACGCCGGAGGAGGCGACCACGGAACTTGTCATCGGCGACGACGGGCTTCCCCGCCGCAACCGCCAGCGGCACCTGGCGCCGCAGTTGCGCCGCCCGGTCGACGAGCCGTCGGGCAGCGTGGGCGGGTCAGCGCAGACGCCGGCCGCCCGCGACCCGGAAGAGGTGCGTGCCCGCATGTCCGCCCTCCAGGCCGGCACCACGCGCGGCCGGCAGGAGAGCGGAATGGCGACCACCGGCGACCTGACCGCCAAGGCGGTCGAGCGCCCGATGTGGACACCGCCGGCGCCGGCCCCGTCCACCGCTGAGCCGGATGCGGCCGCGGGCGGCTCTGGTTTCTCCGGCCCGGTCGTAGGCGCCGATGACGGTGCCACCGCGGGCGGCGATGCCGGTTCGACGGTCAGCGACGCGACCCGCGCGCTGCGGATCCGCCGCTACACCTCGCCGACCACGCCGACGCCGATCACCCCCGGCGATCCTGGCCCGGAGACACCGGTGACCGGGAACGGCACGGTCACGCACAACGGCAACGGCGCCGATCCCGAACCCCTGCAGCGGCGCCGGCCGGCGACGGAGACCGGTGCGTCGGGTGAACTTCCCGAACCGACGGAGGGAGTTGGCTCCGTGGCGCCACCCGTACCCTTCGAGCAGCAACCGGAACCGCCCACCGCGGGCGACCGGTCCACGCACCCGGCACCCGAGGGCGCGCAGGTCAAGGATCCATCCGGAAAGGACGCGTAAGTGACGCAGACGACCAGGCCGCAGTCCAACCTCGACTGGCTGCTGCAAGACCTCGTCGCCCGCGTGCCCGGGGCGGAGCAGGCGATCGTGCTCTCGGCCGACGGGCTGCTGATGGGCTCGACCGCCGGACTGGAGCGCGACGACGCGGAGCACCTCGCCGCGATGGCGGCCGGCTTCCAGAGTCTCGCCAAGGGCGCCAGCCGGCACTTCGCCGCGGGCGCCGTCCGGCAGACGATGGTCGAGATGGAGCAGGCCTATCTGTTCGTGACCGCCGCCGGCCAGGGCGCCTGCCTCGCGCTGCTGGCCACCTCGGAGACCGACATCGGCCTCGTCGCGTACGAGATGGCCATGCTGGTCACCCGAGTCGGGCAGAGCCTGACCTCGCCCGCCCGGATACCCCCAGTGCCGCCGGAGAGTGGCGATGGCGGCTGACTCTCCCGGGCACGACTGGCTCGACATGGACGCCGGGCCGGTCGTTCGCCCGTACACGGTGACCGGTGGTCGGGTTCGTCCCGCGACCGGCTTCGACCTGGTGGCGTTCGTGGTGGCGGCGCCGCTCGACCGCGTCGACGCGGCACCGCTGCAGCCCGAGCACCGCGCGATCATCGAGGTCGCGCAGCGCCCGGTGGCGGTGGCCGAGCTCGCCGCCCGGGTCGACCTGGCGCTCGGCGTGGTCCGGGTCCTGCTCGGCGACCTGCTCGGCGCCGGGCTCGTGGTCTCTTACGAGCCGCAGCCAGCGGCCGCACTTCCCAATTACGACATCCTCCAGGCGGTGGTCAATGGACTCCGTGCGCTCTGAGCGTCCCGGAGCGGGGCAACGCATTCCGATGGCGCTCAAGATTCTGATCGCGGGCGGCTTCGGGGTAGGCAAGACCACGCTGGTCGGCGCGGTCAGCGAGATTCGCCCCTTGCAGACCGAAGAGGTGCTGAGCTCGGCGGGCGAGGACACCGACGACGTCTCCGGCGTCGAGGCCAAGACCACGACCACGGTCGCCATGGACTTCGGCCGGATCACCATCAACGAGGATCTTCAGGTCTATCTGTTCGGTACGCCCGGTCAGGACCGCTTCTGGTTCCTCTGGGACGAGCTCGCGTTCGGTGCCCTCGGCGCCGTGGTCCTGGCCGACACGCGGCGGCTGGCCGACTGCTTTCCGTCGGTCGACTACTTCGAGACGCGGCGCACGCCGTTCGTGGTGGGCGTGAACTGCTTCGACGGGAAGCAGCTGCACAGCCCGGACTCGGTCCGCAACGCGCTCGACCTCGACCCGGACGTGCCGGTGGTGCTCTGCGACGCGCGCGACCGGCAGTCCGGCAAGGCGCTGTTGATCGCGCTGGTCGAGCACGTCGCTCGGCGGCGGGTGGTCGCCGCCTGATTTCTGTCGTACGTGTGGTCGAACATGTCACCCATGACGAAGATGCAGATCACCATCGACTGCGCGGATCCAGCTTCGCTGGCGCAGTTCTGGGCGACGGCGTTGCACTACGACCTGGCACCGCCGCCGTCCGGCTTCGCTGGCGCAGTTCTGGGCGACGGCGTTGCACTACGACCTGGCACCGCCGCCGTCCGGCTTCGCGAGCTGGCACGGGTGGTATCGCAGCGTCGGCGTTCCCGAGGAAGAGCTGGCCGGCGAGCCCGACGTGCCTGATCGGCTGGTCGATCCGGCCGGCGTCGGGCCGAAGTTCTGGTTCCAGAAGGTGCCCGAGGCCAAGACGGTGAAGAACCGGCTCCATCTCGACCTCGACGTGACCGGCGGCCGGTCGCGGCCGCTGGCGGAGCGCCGTGCGCTGGTCGAGGCCGAGGCGGCGCGACTATGTGTGGCCGGCGCCTCGATCTTTCGTGTTTTGGACGACGCGGCCAACGGGCAATTCGCTGTGGTGATGCGCGATCCGGAGGGCAACGAGTTCTGCGTGTCGTGATTTCACGCGTTTTTTCGGACAAAAGGGACGGCGCTCGCGGTTCCCGGGTGATCGGTGGCCGGGGTCGGCCCGGCGTGTCAGTCTTAGGTGCGGGTCGACCCGGTTTCTGACGGGGGTGGATCAATGTCGGATGGAGCCTCTAGCGGGCCGCGTGGCGACGCCGAGACCGTCGAGGTGCTCGGTGGGCGCCTAGTGATCAACGACGGTCCGGCGATCATCGTCGCCGCGCGGGAAACCCGGGTGCGGCTGCTCAGCGGCGGCTATTTCCCGGCGCCGGTGCAGGACGTGCGCTACTGGCTGGACACCGCGAGCATCGACGGCGCGGCGACGCATCAACTGTCGGCCGACGTCAGCGTCCGGGGCGGGCCGAGCGCCCGCACGATGTTCGACGCGGCCATGCTCGGCGCGGCGGCGCCGCTGGGCGCCATGCTCGCGCGCAGGTTCGGCAACGACGGCCCGGTGGCGAGCAAGATCGCACAAGGCGCCGAGGTGATCGGATCGGTGCCGAGCAAGCTGGTGCGCACCATCTGGCCCCCCGACGACTACGGCGAGAAGGTCGACCCGCTGGCCGCCGCCAACGCGGCGGGGCTCAAGGCGACCATCACCTACCAGGGGCCGACGACCAACGGGTCGGCCAGCGCCAACCCGTTCTCGCCCGACGGCCCGCTGCGCGGCGGTCCACGGACGGTCTCGATCCGGGCCAGCGTGCCGAGCACCGACATGACCACCGACCTGCTGCGCGAGATGACCCTGCTGGTGCTGCGGGTGGTCGGCGAGTTCGTAGGCGGCGAGGCGCCGCTGCGCGGCCGCACCTACGTGATCGGCAAGCGCGAGTCCCAGCCCGCGCCGAGCGCCCAGCAGTCAGCCGCCGCGCCGGGCCCGACCCGCACCGAGAACGTGACGCTCGACCAGGTCGGCGGCCTGAGCACGATCGTCGGCCAGTTCCGCGAGATCGCGGTCAGCTTCCGCCACCCCGACATCATGGCCCGCTGGGGAGCCCGCCGACCGCAGGGCATCCTCCTCTACGGCCCGCCCGGCACGGGCAAGACCATGCTGGCGCGAGCGCTGGCCAACGAGATCGGCGCGACGTTCCGCGAGATCCGCACACCCGAGATCCTCGACAAGTGGCTGGGCGGCTCCGAACGCAACATCAAAACGATCTTCCAGGAAGCCCGCCGCTACCGACACCCGACGGTGATGCTCTTCGACGAGTTCGACAGCATCATCAGCTACGCGGGCACCGGCGGCGACGCGGCCAGCCAGGCCGTCAACGCGGTCGCGGGCATCTTCAAGCAGGAAATGAACAACCTGATCGAAGACAACCAGAACGTGATCGTCGTAGCGACCACCAACTTCCCACACCGCGTCGACGACTCCCTGATCCGCTCGGGCCGCTTCGACGTCAAACTCTCGATCCCGCTACCGGACGAGGCGGGTCGAGCCGAGATCTTCAAAATGAAGATCCGCGACCTGACCGACCGCCACGAATACGCGGGCTTCAAAATGTTCGCGCCCGACGTCGACCCGGCGGCCCTGGCCGCGGCCAGCCACGGCTTCAGCGGAGCCGACGTAGGCGAGGTCCTACGCCGAGCCCAACTAGCCAAGGCGATGCAGGAGGCCAGGGGCGGCAAGGGCGAACCCATCACCCAGGCGGACCTGATGCGCATCACGACCTCGCTACGCCACTAACGCCCCCGACCGACGAACAAGCGCACCGGCTGCGTCGCCCGGCCGAAGCCCAAGGCCGACCACGCCCACGGCCCGAGGTCCGCCACGCCCAGCGGGGCCATAACCCGGCGCGCTCGCCAAAGCCCCAGCCCGGCGCCCCACGCCGCCCGAGGCCCGCCCGCACAAGCCCGAACCAGCCCGCCCCAGCCCGCCCCAAGCCCCGCCCGCACAAGCCCGGACCAGCCCGCCCCAGCCCGCCCCAAGCGCCGCCCGCACAAGCCCGAACCAGTCCGCCCCAGCCCGCCCCGAGCCCGCCCGCACAAGCCCGAACCAGCCCGCCCATCGCGCTCCAAGGCCCGCCCGCACACCGCAGCACCAACACGGCGCGCTCCGGCGCAGCCCCAACGCGGCGCAACCCTCGAAGGCCGCCAGGCCACCGAAGCCCAAGGCCCGTCCGCCGACGCCCTACCCTCATGGCTAAACACCTACAACCACCACCGCGGACAGACCGCCCTCGCCGGAAAGCCACCCATCACGCGCGTCAACAACGCTCCCGGTTACTACACCTAGTGCGGCGACACCCGGCCGCACGCGGCGAGTCAGCAAGGCCCGCGCTCGCGTGTGCACGTCCGCACCCGGGCGGGCGAGGCCCGCGCCTACGCGAGTAATCAGGCGTCTGGTCGATGCTGGTCTTCGCGATCGCTGCGCTGGCTAACGCATGTGCCCAGCTATCGAGCGCGCGCCATGATCATGTGCGTCCTATCAACATTGGATTCGGCCACGGCCATGATCATGTGTGCCAGGTCAATATGTTCGACGGCGTGTCGCCCAGACCAGCCTCACATGATCATGGGCTGGCCTGGATGTCTTCTTGATGTGGTGCACACGATCACCCGACCTCCTCGACCCCGGCGCCGAGGACGGTCGTGCAGACCGGGCGGCCCAGCAGGCCGAGGGCCGCTGCTTTTCGGAGATCGAGCCGAGCGCGCCCTCGCGTACCGCGTGATGGGCTTCCCGTGGTGATCGACGATGCCGAGTCGCTTCATTGTCGCAGGAACACCCACTAGCCGAATGCACCCAGCGCAGCGCCACTACCCACTCACCCAGATGCGGCGATGCAACCAGCCCCGACGCACTGGCTGCGGTCGTGGGCGGTGACCGGTGGCAGACGGTCGGCCGCAGGCCGTCGCTGGTCGACGGTGATTGGCAGGCAGTCGGCAGCAGGCCGCCGCCAGTCGATGGCACGACGGCGCCCGCAACAGGCCGCCGCCAGTCGATCGCAGACGGCGCCCGCAACAGGCCGCCGCCAGTCGATGGCTGGTCCTCGGGGGTTGAAGGCCAGGGCCGTGCGGCGGTGCGTTGCGGTGGTGGCCCCGCGCGATCAGAATCGGGCCATGATCAGTGGTGGGACGGCGTTGGTTCGGGTGCCAAGCTCGCGGTTGGCCGAGGGCATCGTCACGCATATCGAGCGAACACCGATTGACCTTGATCTCGCCCGGCGGCAGCACGACGACTACCGCGCGGCTCTCGCCGGCGCGGGCTGGTCCGTCGTCGACGTGACGCCGGCCGATGACTGCCCCGACAGTGTGTTCGTCGAGGACACGCTCGTCGTCTGCGACGGGCTCGCCGTGCTCACTCGGCCGGGTGCCGCTGAGCGCCGCCCAGAGATCGAGGGCGCTCGGGCCGCCGCCGAGGCCTTGTTGCTCGACGTCGTCGAGATCGAGGAGCCCGGCACTCTCGACGGCGGTGACGTGCTGCAGGTCGGTGACCGGGTCTACGTCGGTCTCGGTGGGCGGACCAACGAGGCCGGCTTCGCCCAGCTGCGCGACCACCTCGCCACCCGTGGGCGGACCACCACGGCGGTCGGGCTACACGGCGTCCTCCACCTGAAGTCGGCCGTCACCGCTCTTCCCGACGGCACGATGGTCGCCCTGCCGGGGCTGCTCGACATTCAAGCCCTCCCCCAGCTCCTCCCGGTCGAGGAGGAGGGCGGCTGTCACCTCGTTCCCCTCGGGGACGAGCGCGTGCTCATCGCCGCCTCCGCTCCGCGGACCGCCGACCTTGTTCATCAGCTCGGGTTCGCGCCGATCGTCGTCGATATCAGCGAGTACGAGAAACTCGAAGGTTGCGTAACCTGCCTCAGCGTCCTGGTGCCGCCCGTACGCTGAAGATCCAGCGGGCGGGCGTACGGGGGTGCGAGCGCGTGGCGGTCACGACAACGAATTCTGGCGACGACGTGCGCCGACCCGAGCTCTCCCGGCGCCAGATCAACGTCATCTACGGGACCGTGGCCCTCGGGCTGCTGCTCGCCGCGATGGACCAGACCGTCGTCGCGACCGCGTTGCCCACGATCGTCGGTGATCTCGGCGGTGCCAACCATCTGTCCTGGGTGGTCACCGCGTACCTCCTGACGCAGACCATCGCCTCCGCGCTCGCCGGGAAGTTCGGTGACCAGTTCGGGCGCAAGCGGATCTTCCAGGTCAGCGCTCTGGTCTTCATCGTCGGCTCGCTGCTGTGCGGCGCCGCGCAGAGCCTCATCTGGCTCGTCACCTCGCGCGCCGTGCAGGGCATCGGCGCCGGCGGCCTGCTCGTCACCGCCACCGCGCTCATCGGCGACGTGATTCCCCTCCGCGACCGCGGGCGCTACCAGGGCGGTCTCGGCGCCGTGTTCGGCCTTTCCACCGTCGTCGGTCCGCTGATCGGCGGCCTGTTCACCGACAGCGGCCTCGGCTGGCGCTGGGTGTTCTACATCAACGTGCCGCTGGCCATCGCCGTGATCCTGGTTGCCGCCCGGACCATCCCGGCGATCACGAGCCGCGGCCGGCCGGTGATCGACTATCTCGGCATCGTGCTGATCGGTGCCGGCGCGGCCGGCCTGACGCTGGCGACGAGCTGGGGCGGCACCGAGTTCGCCTGGAGCTCCCCCGTCATCGTCGTGCTGTTCGCGGTCTCTGCCGCCCTGCTGGTGGCCTTCGGCTTCGCCGAGCGCCGCGCCAAAGAGCCGGTGCTGCCGATCCGGCTGTTCCAGTCACGCGTGTTCGTGGTGTCCTCCGCGCTCAGCTTCTTCGTCGGCTTCACGCTGCTCGGCGCGTTCACCTTCCTGCCGACGTACCTCCAATGGGTGCAGGGCGTCTCCGCCACCGTCTCCGGCGTACGCACCCTTCCGCTCGTGTTCGGCCTCCTGGTCACGGCCGTGATCGCCGGCACCACCGTCAGCCGGACGGGCCGCTACAAGATGTTCCCGGTCGCCGGCGGCCTGGTCATGGCGCTCGGGCTCTTCCTGATGTCCCGGATGGGCTCCGGCACGTCCGTGCTGCTCACGTCCGTCTACATGTTCGTGTTCGGCGTCGGCATCGGGCTATCCATGCAGATCCTGATCATCATCGTGCAGAACACCGTCGCCTACCGCGATCTCGGCGTGGCCACCTCGGGCGTGACGTTCCTGCGGACCCTCGGCAGTTCGTTCGGCGCGGCCGTGTTCGGCACGATCTTCGCCAACCAGCTCAACCACCACCTGGTCGACGCGCTGCGCCAGACCGGCTTCATCCCACCGCACGTGCTCGGGGTGCCCACCGCGGTGCACAGCCTGCCGCCGGCACAGTCCGGACCGATCATCGAGGCGTACGCGCAGTCGGTGCACAGCCTGTTCCTCTACGCGGTCCCGGTGCCGTTGATCGCCTTCGTGATCGCCCTGTTCCTCAAGGAGGTCCCGCTGCGTGACACGGCCCGGGCCGCCGCGCCGGACCTGGGCGAGGGGTTCGGCATGCCGGAGGCGCAAAGCTCGGACGCCGAGCTCGAGCAGGCGATCTCGCGCGTCTTCCGCAGCGAAGGACCGGCGGCCGCGCCGAGCGTCCTGGCCGCCTCGGGCACCAAGCTGAGCGCCGCGGACGCGTGGTGCCTGGCCCAGATCCACTTGCGCACCCGGTACGCGGGTCCGATCGACCTGGCCGGCATCGGCCGCGCGTACCACATGCCCGGCGCCGTGCTGCGCCCCGCGTTCGCCGCCGCCGCGTGGCGTGGCCTCGTCGCCATCGACGACGACGAGTGCCTGAGCCTGACGGGTCCGGGCGAGGAGGCGTACACCAAGCTCGCCGAAGCCTGGAAGACCTGGCTGTTGACCAAGCTCCCGGAGCGCGACGGGCAGCGCCCGACCCGTGCCGACCTGGACACCGCCCTCAGTCACATCGCCACGCGACTGGCCGACACCGAGACAACCCACCCCGGCCCCGCCGCCGCCGCGCTCGGCGGCCCACCGGGCCGTTAGCTATTGAGAGCCCCGCGCGAGACTGTCTCGCCACCACGGCGTCTCGACGAAGCCACGGCGGAGGACCAGGAGCACGACGCTGGCCGTCCAACCCTGGACACCTTCGAGGCGGCCCAGGGTGTCGGTGGTGAACGCGAACAGGTCCTTCGTCGTCGGCAGGATCAGCTCGCACATCAGCGCGTTGTGGCTCAGCATCGCGGCGACGTAGCGGACCCCGCGGTAGCCCGAGAGCGTGCGGGCGACCGTGTCCAGGAACGGCGGGGCGACGGTGATGTTGAGGACCACTTCGGACTCGAAGCCCATCGCGGCGGCCGGCACCAAGGTGATCACCTGGAGGCAGCCGCGGCCGAGCATGGCTTCGAAGCGCCGCCGCACGGTGCTCTCGTTGAGACCGATGGCGGTGGCGACCGTCCGGAAGCTGGCCCGGCCGTCGTCGCGCATCAGGTCGACGATCTCGTGGTCGACCTCGTCGAGGTGGCCGGGCTCGCACTGGTGCGGCTCCGTCACGGTGTCCGGCGGCACGTTGGTCAGCAGCTGGCGCGCCCAGTCGCTGGAGACCTTGAAGACGTGCAGCGTCAGGTCGGTGTCGCAGCGCTGCACGCCGTCGATCGCGAGGATCTTCTCGACGATGCGGGACAGCAGCGACTCCTCACGGAGCAGGCTGAGCTCCGCGAGGATGTCGTAGGGACCGGTGACCAGGCCGAGGAAGCGCAGGTCGGGGAAGCGGACCAACTCGTCCAGGACGGCGAGCTGGGTGCCGGGCGCGCAGGTGATGCGCAGGACGAACAGGTCCGCCGGACCCGGATGGTTGTTGGCCGGCACGGCGGCGACCCGGACGACCCCGTCGCGCAGCAACATCTGCCCGCGCCGAGCGACGGTCGCGACCGAGCTGCCCGAGAGCTCCGCGATCTCGGTCCAGCTGGCCCGGCCGTCGCTCTGCAACGCGGCGATGATGCGCCGGTCGAGCTCGTCGGGGAGGCCGCTAGCGGTCATCCGCGCCAACCTCCCGCAGGAAGCCACGGACCGTCTGGCGCCACAACTCCGCCTCCTCGACCTGTGGGGAGTGGCCGGACTTCTCGAACACGACGAGCCTAGCGTTCGGGATCAGTGATGCGATGACCTCGCTGCTGGCCACCGGCGTGATCCAGTCGTCGCGGCCGACGGTCACCAGCGTCGGGCAGGTGATCCTATGTAGCTGGTCCTTGATGTCGTAGTTCGGGATGTTGACCGAGAAGGCGAAGTTGTGGGTCTGATAGCGGTACGGCGTGGCCTCGACCTTCTCGATCACCTTGGCCGGGTCGTAGACGTGGTCGTACAGCGGCAGGATCTCGCGCCAGCAGTCACGCAGGTCGTCGTCGTCCCACACGGTGCCGTCGTTGATCCGGTCGAACTTCGGCACGTCGATCTCGACCCGCGTCGACGAGAGCGCGTTGGCCCGGGCGGCCTTGTCGTTCTCGTGGTCCGCGGACGTGTCGCGAAGCACGAGGGCCCGCACACGGGAAGGATGGCGGATGGCGTACTCCATGGAGATGAAGCCTCCGTAGGAGCCGCCCGCCATCACGAAGGTCTCGACGCCGGCCCATTGCCGCAGACCGTCCACGTCGGCCACCCACTGCTCGTGGGTGAAGGGCGCGTTGCCCTCGCTGACCCCGGAGCCGCGGGCGTCGAAGACGATGACCCGGAACGTGTCGGCGAACGGCGCGAAGGTGGCACGCGGTTCGGCCCGGGAGCCGAGGCCGGGCGCGCCGTGGTGCGCGATCAGCACCGGCGCGTCGTCGGCGCCGAAGACCTCGACCTCGAGCTCGTTGTCATTGATTCTGAGCCGCACGGGATGGTTCCTTTCAGACCGGGACGACGATGTCGTCGAGGGCGCGGGGGTACGAGGTGAACGGCCGCGCACCGTCCTGTGTGATCAGCATCGAGTCGGAGATGCGGTAGCCGGCGTGCCCGGGGATGTAGATGCCGGGCTCGTTCGAGACGACCATGCCGGCGGCGAGCGGGGTGTCGTCGCCGTCGGAGAGCCACGGCGCCTCGTGCATGCCGAGGCCGATGCCGTGCCCCTGCCGGTGGCGCAGGAAGTGGCCGAGCCCGGCGTCGCGGATCACGTCGAGGCAGATCCGGTTGGCCTCGGAGCACGGCACGCCGGGCCGGAGCGCGGCACCGCCTACCTCCTGCGCTTCCCGGACCACCTCGTAGTAGCGGCGCTGGTCGGCGGACGGCTCTCCGAGAACGAACGTCCGTTCACCTTCGACGAAACGCCCGCCCACCGCGCAGCCCAGCGAGAGCATGAACGTCTCGCCGGGACGCAGCCGGTGCCCCGACGGCAGGGCGTGCGGGCGGGCGCTGTTCGCCCCCGAATACACCAGCCCGCCGGCGAGGAACGAGACCACCACGACCTCGGTGTGGTCGGCGTACATCGTGGACGTGCCGACCTGCCCGATGTGCGCGGCGAGCTCGGCCTCGCTGGGCAACTCGCCACCGGCAGCGACAGCCTCCGAGACGAGCGCGCGGCCGGCCACGAGCATGAGGTCCGTGATCCGGGCCGCCTCGGCGTGCAGGGCGACCTCCTCGGGCCGCTTGACGTAGCGCGCGTGCATGACGACCTCGGACCGCACCAGCGTCGCCGACGGGAAAGCGGCCCGCACCTGGTCGAGACGGTCGACGGTCAGGCCGGCGGAGTAGCCGATCCGCCGCGACTTCCCGTTCTCCGCGGCCGCACCGAGGTAGCTCAGCGGCGGGCGCAGCCCCGGGAACTCCGGGTACGCGACTACCTCGGCCGCCGCGTGCTGGGCGAGCGCGTACTCCCGCTCCAGCTCCGGCACGAGCAGCAGGGCCGGGCCGTCCTGGGCGACCAGCACGACGGCCGGCCGCTCGTTGGGGTGGTGGAAGAACCCGGTCAGGTAGGCGACGTCGTCGGGGTGGTCGGCGATGACCGCGTCGAGCCCCTCCGCCGCGAGGGCGGTGCGCAGGTCGCTCTGGAGCGCCGCGTAGAAGCCGGCCGGCAGCCGTTGGGTGTCCAGCATGGACTAGTCCTCCCGGGCGCGCGGGTTACGCGCGTCGTTGTACGCGATCGAGATCAGGGTCGCCGACACGACGAGGGCCAGCATCGCCAGCGACGGGAACAGGGTGGTCCACCAGGCGCTCTGCATCGCGCCGGACTGCTGGGCCTCGTAGAGGATCCGCCCCCAGGACCAGCTCGTCGGGTCGCCGAGGCCGAGGAAGGCCAGGCCGGCCGCGGAGAGCACCGCCCGCGACGCGGTGAGCACGACCGAGACGACGATGACCGGCGCGACCGCGGGCAGCAGGTGCTTGCGGATGATCCAGACCGAGGAGCCACCGGTGAGCTTGGCCGCGTCCATATAGGGCAGCCGGACCACCGAGAGCGCCTGCGACCGCACGACCCGGGTCACCTCGGGCCAGGAGAAGAACGCGATCACCAGGACGAGGGTGACCAGGCTCGGCCCGGCCAGGGCCGCGACGAGGATCATCAGCGGGAGTACGGGCAGCGACAGGCACAGGTCGACGACGGTGCCGACGATCGAGTCGACCTTCGGGAAATAGGCGCCGAGCACGGCGACCACGACCCCGATGGCGATCGCGAGCGCCGAGGACAGCGCCGCGATCAGGATGCTGAGCCGGGCACCCCAGACGACCTCGGCGAAGATGTCGCGGCCGAGGTTGTCGGTGCCGAACCAGTGCGCGCCCGAGGGTCCCTGGAGCACCTGGTCGCCGTACCCGGTGGGATAGGCGGCGATCAGCGGCGCGCAGGCGGCGACGATCACCAGCACCACGAGGATGCCGACGGAGACCATGCCGAGCGGGTTCCGCCGGAACGCCGACCAGGTCGCCCGGGCCGCGGTGACCTGGTCGTTGGTGACGCTGTCCAGCCCTGCCACGGAAGCCGTCATGCCGTTCTCACTCTCGGGTCGAGCACGCCGTACGTCAGGTCGGTCAGCATGTTCGCGATCACGACGGTGACCGCGAGCAGCACGAACGCGCCCTGGAGCACGGGGAAGTCGAGTTGCGTTACCGCCTCGTAGATGCCACGCCCGATCCCGGGATAGGCGAAGACGGTCTCGGTCAGCACCGCGCCACCGACGAGATAGCCGAGCTGGAGGCCGACCAGCGTGGTGGTCGGCAGCAACGCGTTGCGCAGTGCGTGCTTCCAGACCACCTTGCGGTTGGGCATGCCCTTCGCCCGCGCGAGGACGCAGTAGTCCTCACCGAGCGCGTCGATGAGCGTGGAGCGCAGCGTCAGCACGTACGAGCCGAGCTGGACGAGCATCAGGCTCAGGCACGGCAGGACGAGGTGCTTGGCGACGTCGAGGTACCACGCCGGGCCGTAGACGCCCGGTGAGTAGGAACCGCCGATCGGCAGCAGGTGGAGCTTCAGGCCGAGGAAGAACAGCAGGAAGATGCCGACGCTCGGCACGAACAGGGACTGCCCGACGACGCCGCCGACCTGGGTGAACCGGTCGAGGAAGCCGCGGGGCCGGGTCGCGGCCAGCACCCCGAGCGGGATGCCGACCGCGACCGTGACCAACAAGGAGGAGAAGGTGAGCAGCAGCGTCCACGGCAGTCGTTCCATGAGGACATCGCTGACCGGGATCTGCCGGGCGAACGAGATGCCCAGGTTGCCGTGCACGAGCTGCCAGAGGTACTTGCCGTACTGGACGAGGAGGGGCTCGTCCAGGCCGTACTGGCGCAACAGCTCCAGCCGTGCCTCCGGCGTCATGTTCGGACTGGCCACCGCGAGCGCGGGGTCGCCTGGCAACAGCCGGAGGAGCAGGAAGGTGACCGTGACCGCGAACCAGACGGTCAGCAGTGCCCTGCCGAGTCGGCGCGCCGTGAATCGGACAACCTGGGTCATCGTCAGTTCTCCGTCAGCTCTTCTTCGCGTTCGCCAGCGACTGCGGGTCCACGACGGACAGCAGCTCACTGGGCTTGACGACGAAGCCGCTCCACTTGTCGCTGTGTGCGATGTAGAGGTTCTGCATGTACATGACGTTGTCGTAGACGTTGTCCCGCACCATCGCGGCCGCCTGCTGCACGAACTGCTTCTGCGCGGCCTTGTCGGTCGTGCCCTGCGCCTGTGTGATCAGCGAGTTCAGCGCGGGGTCGTCCACCAGCGTGTAGTTGATGGCCCCACCGGGGAGGTAGGTCAACGCCATGTTGGTCGTCGGGTCGTCCATGATCGCGAAGTTGCCGGCGTAGATGTCGTACTCACCCGCGTCGGTCTTGGCGAGGTAGGTGTTGCGGTCCATGCCCTGCAGGTTGATGGTTATGCCCGCCTTGGCCGCGTCGTCCTTGACCAGGTTGGCCCACTGCGAGGTCACCGCGTCCTGGAGCGAGTAGATCATCGTCAGCGTCAGCGGCTTGCTCGGCCCGTAACCGGCCTCGGTGAGCAGCTGCTTGGACTTCTCGACGTCGAACTCGTACTCCTTGCTCGACGGGTCGGCGAACTCCTTGAGCACCGGCGGGATCGGGCTGGATCCGGTCGTGACCGCCTGCCCTTGCAGCACGACCGAGCGGATCGCCTCGTAGTTGACGGCGTGCGCGAGCGCCTGCCGCACCTTGAGGTCCGCAAGGGCCGGGTGCTTCATGTTGTACGTCATGTGCGCGTACCCGAGGCCCGGGATCTCCTGCACCTTGATGCCCGGCGTCCCCTGCAGGTTCTTGACCTGCGCCGGCGGCAGCGCGTTGGCGATCAGGTCGACCTCGTTGTTCTTCAGCGCCAGGATCTCGGTGTTGATGTCGGGATAGACCCGGTAGACGATCTTGCTCACGATCGGCGTGTTGTTCGGGGCGAACGGGTACGGGGTGACCCGCTCAAGCGTGTAGCTCTGGCCCTTGGCGACGGCGGTGAGCTTGTACGGACCGGCGCTGACCCAGTCCTTGTCGTTGGCGAACTTCGCCACGTTGCCGGACGGCTCGAAGACGTGCTTCGGGACCACGTTCATCCAGAAGCCGACCTCGGTCACCACGGTCGAGTCGGGCCGCTTGAGCTTGAGCTCGACCCGGGTCGGCGACGGCGCGGAAGCCGAGTCCACGTTGACAAGCTGGCCGTAGGTCGTGTTGCCGGCCGGCTTGTCACGCAGGATCGAGTTGATGGTGAACGCGACGTCGTCGGCCGTGACCGGCTTGCCGTCGCTCCACTTCATGTCGTCCCGCAGATTCCAGAACGCGGTCGTCGGGTTGGTGAACCCGTAGTCCTTCGCCAGCAACGGTGACTTCTGGCCGTCCGCGGAGATCGAGAGCAGCCGCGGGTACATCAGGCTGGTGATCCAGTTGTCGGTGCGGCTGTTGCCGATCAGGGGGTTGAAGTTGACCACGTCGGTCGTGGTCGCGATGGTCAGCGTGTCACCGCTGTCCCTCGCGCCACCGGCTTGGTCCGGCGCGCTCGGGCTGCACGCGGTCATCGCGGTCATCGCCGCGACGGTGGCGACCGCTATCAGGGACTGACGAAGGCGCATCTAGACCCAGACCTCCTCCAGGACGCGGATGGTGTTGCCGCCGACGACCTTGCGGATCTCGTCGTCCGAGTAGTCGTGGCTCACCAGCCATCCGATGATGTTGTAAAAGCACTCGGCCGGGTTCTCCAGGCCGTCGACGTACTCCACCTCGGGGAACTCCACGCGACCGTGGGCTTCCTTCGTGGACAGGTTGCTGGCGAACGCCTTGTGCAGGCCCACGTGGTCGCCGAACAGGGTGTCCGGGCCGAACGTGACGTGGTCGATGCCGATCAGGTCCACGCAGTGCGTGAAGTGGTCCATGACCGACTCGAGGCTGTGCCGCGGGTGGGCGGCGGACAGGGTCGTGTGGGGAGCCGCTTCGAGACCGAGGACGCCGCCGCGCTCGGCACACGCCTTGATGACCGCGTCCGGCTTCATGCGGTTGGTCGGCCACACCTCGCGCGACCCGCAGTGGGTGATGAACACCGGCTTCGTCGAGTGCTGGACGGTCTCCAGCGCGGTGCGGTCACCGGAGTGCGAGATGTCGATGGCGAACCCGAGCTTGTTCATGCGCTCGACCGCCTTCTCGCCGAAGTAGGTGAGGCCGCCGTCGCCGCGCTCCTTGAGGCCGCTGCCGAGGTAGTTGGACTCGGAGTAGGCGATGCCGATCTGGCGTACGCCGAAGCCGTAGAGCACGTCGAGCCGGTCGACCTCGTTCTCGATCGGCGTCGCCGCCTCCAGCGCGAAGACGTGCGCCATCCGCCCGGTCTCGTGCGCCCGGTAGATGTCCTTGAGCGTCTCGCCCTTGATGACGAAGTCCTGGTGGGCGATGTCGGCCATTCGCACACCGAGGTCGAACAGCACGTCCTGGTACTTCCAGCCGGCGTCGCTGGAGATGCAGCAGGTGCCGTCCATGCCGTTGTCGAACACGGCGGTCATGCCGGAGCGGGCCAGGCCGCGGTAGCCGGTGGGTTCGCGGCCCTGCCGGATGTGCTCGCGCAACTGGCCCATGTCCTGCGGGAAGACCTGCACGTGGTCGTGCAGGGAGATGACGATCTCGTCGGTGAGCAGCCGGACAACCCGCTCGCGCTGGCTGTCGGAGAGCTCGAGGCCCTGATAGGCCGGCACCCGGCTGATCTGCTCGGCGTACTCGAAGACCTTGAAGTCCTTGCCCGGCTCCAGGTAGTCGTAGGCCGTGTACCCGGTGTAACGCTTCGCGCTCTCCAGCATCGAAGCCCTCCCTCTGTGTCGCAGATTTCGTCGCCGTGCACCCGACGTTGCGGGCGGCATGATCGGCGATGAATGGGAGGGTTGCAAAAATTCGGCGCTGTAGTCAAGATGCAAAAGAAGAACAGGCGTGATGGACGCCAAGATGGTGAACTACGGGCAGGAACGTCCGTTTCGCTACTGGGGAGAACACGCAATGGAATCGTCGATTGACTCCACGTCACGAGCGCTGGAGGTGCGGGGCCTCTCGGTCACGTTCACCACGCGCCGCGGTCCCGTGCCCGCCGTCGTCGGTGTCGACCTCGACGTCGCCCGCGGCGAGCTCGTCGCGCTCCTCGGCGAGTCCGGCTCCGGCAAGTCGGCGGCGGCGCGCGCGATCATGGGGCTCTCCGACCGCAACGCGACCGTCACGGCCGACACGCTCAAGCTCGGTGACACGGACCTGCGCAGCCTGTCCGAGCAGCAGCACCGCAAGCTGCGCGGCACCCGGATGAGCCTGGTCTTCCAGGACGCGCTGTCCGCGCTGAACCCGGTGCTGTCCATCGGCGACCAGCTCGGCGAGCTGTTCCGGGAGCACCGCGACATGTCACGCCGGGCGGCGCGGGCCGCCGCGGTGGACCTCCTCGGCCAGGTGGGCATCCCGGCGCCGGCCCGCCGGATCTCCGACTATCCGCACCAGTTCTCGGGCGGCATGCGCCAGCGCATCCTCATCGCGATGGCCATCGCGTTGCGCCCCGAGCTGATCGTCGCAGACGAGCCCACGACGGCCCTTGACGTCACCGTCCAGGCCCAGATCCTCGAGCTGCTCGACACCCTGCGCCGCGACCTCGACATGGCCGTCCTGCTGATCACCCACGACCTCGGCGTCGTGAGCGAGGTCGCGGACCGGGTCATGGTGATGTACGCGGGCCGGGTGGTCGAGGCCGGCAGCGCCGACGACCTGCTCAGAGCGCCCGCCCATCCGTACACGGAGGCGCTGCTGAGGTCCGTGCCCCGGGCCGACCGCCGCGAGGGCCGGTTGCACGCGATCTCCGGCAGCCCGCCGAGCCCGTCCAACCAGCCGGACGGTTGCCCGTTCCATCCCCGCTGCGAGTACGTCGTCGACGAGTGCCGCACGACGCGCCCGCCGCTGACCGTGCTCACCGACACGTCCGCCCGGCTCGCCGCCTGTCACCGTTCCGAGGAGGTTCGCCATGTCGCCGTCGCCGGGTGACCTGGTGCTCGACGCCCAGGACCTGCACAAGACGTTTCACACCGGCCGGTCCGGCCTGCGCCGGTCCCGGGTCAGCGCGGTCGACGGCGTGAGCCTCCAACTGCGGGCCGGCGAGTCGCTCGGCATCGTCGGCGAGTCCGGCTGCGGCAAGTCGACGCTGGCCCGCATGATCGTCGGCCTCGAACGCCCTGACTCCGGCAGCATCACGGTCAACGGCAAGGACGTCACGAAGGTGCGCGGCCGGGACCGCCGGCTCATGCGCTCCGAGGTGCAGATGGTCTTCCAGGACCCGTACACCTCGCTCGACCCGCGCATGACGGTGCTCGAGCTGATCGGCGAGCCGCTGGTCGTGCACAAGCGGGTCACCGGTTCCGCCGCCCGCCGCGACCGGGTGGCCGAGCTGCTCGGGCTGGTCAACCTCGCGCCGGAGCTCATGCACCGCTATCCGCACCAGTTCTCCGGTGGTCAGCGCCAGCGCATCGGCATCGCCCGCGCGCTCGCTCTCGAGCCCCGCGTGCTGGTCTGCGACGAGCCGGTCTCGGCCCTCGACATGTCCGTCCAGGCGCAGGTCGTCAACCTGCTGCGCGACCTGCAGCAGCGGATGGGCATCGCGCTGCTGTTCATCGCCCACGACCTGTCGGTGGTCCGGCACGTGGCCGACCGCACGGCCGTCATGTACCTCGGCCGCCTCGCTGAGCTCGGCGACACCGACACGGTGTACGACCAGCCCGCGCACCCGTACACCCAGGCGCTGTTGTCCGCGTCCCCGGTGGTCGACCGCACGCGCCGGCGGCTGGCCAGCCGAATCATGCTCGCCGGCGACCCACCCAGCCCGAGCGACCCCCCGAGCGGCTGCCGCTTCCACACGCGGTGCCGCTTCAGCCAGGACCGCTGCGTCAGCGAGACCCCGGCCCTGCGCGCGCTCGCCGAACAGGACCCTCGCACCGTCGCCTGTCATTTCGCCGAGGAGGTGCGGCAGGCCGCGCCACCAGCCCCGCTGGCGGTGTAAGGATGGGGTGATGAGCGAGTCGACACGGGTGGCGATCATCGGCACGGGGCACATGGGTGGCGCGATGGTGGGGCGGCTGCGCGCCGCCGGCTATCCGGTGACGATCTGGAACCGCACCCGGGAACGGGCCGACGACATCGCCGCCCGCACCGGCGCTACCGTCGCCGGCACGCCCCGGGAGGCCACCGGCACCTCCGACGTCGTGCTCGTCGCGCTGGCCAACGACGCCGCCGACCTGGGCGCCCACGAGGGGCGCGACGGCATCGTCGCCGGGCTGGGCCTCGGGACCCCGGTCATCGACACGAGCACCATCGACCCGCGCACGACGCTGCGGCTCGCCGAGATGGTGCGCGGCGCCGGTGGCATCCACGTCGACTGCCCGGTGTCCGGCAGCGTCTCCAGCGTCGAGGCCGGCACGCTCGCGGTGCTCGCCGGCGGAGCGGCCACCGACATCGACCGGGTCCGACCCGTCCTCGACCACCTCGGCAAGGTGTTCCACATTGGACCCACGGGCACCGGGGCGACGATGAAGGTCGCCATCAACACCCTGCTGATCGCGATCAACCAGGGGCTGTCCGAGGCGTACGTGCTGGCCGAGGCGGCCGGCATCGACCCCGCCACGGCGTACGACGTGTTCCTGGCCGGCGCCACCGGCGCGCCGTACCTCAAGTACAAGCGGGAGGTCTTCGAGCATCCCGACCACGCCCAGGTCGCGTTCTCGCTCGACCTGGTCGACAAGGACGCCGGCCTGGTGCTGGCGCTGGCCGAGCGCACCGGCGTACCCGTGCCACAGGCCCAGGCCAACAAGGCCGCGCTGGCCGCGGCGCTGGACGACGGCTACGGCGACCGGGACATCAGCGCGATCGCCAAGCACCTGCGGGAGCTGCGGACAAGGTCGAGTCGGGGCTAGCTTTGCCGGCATGACGGTCAAACAGATGCGCCTCGTGGTCGAGGTCGAGGACTACGACGCCGCCGTGGCGTTCTTCCGTGACGCGCTCGGGCTCACCGAGGAGGCGGCGTTCAGCGGCGGCGACGGCGCTCAGGTGATGATCCTGGAGGCCGGCCGGGCCACGCTGGAGCTGGCCAACCCCGCGCACCACCGCTACATCGACGAGGTCGAGGTCGGGCGGCCCGTGGCACCCCGGTTCCGGATCGCGTTCGAGGTCGACGACGCGGCGGCGGACACCGACAAGCTGGCGGCGGCCGGTGCCGAGACGGTGGCACCGCCGACGCAGACACCGTGGCGGTCGCTCAACTCGCGGCTGGACGCGCCCGGCGATCTGCACGTCACCCTCTTCGAGGAACTGGACGCACAAGCGCCACAGCAGTAACGCCGGTGCGTCACGCTTTCGGTACCGGTCCAAAAAGTTCGCGCCGGGATGTCGATTGCGGGAAAGTCGCTCGTCGTCAGGATGAGAGGTGGTCACCGACCACCGCCTGCCAAGGGAGAAACCCCATGCGCTACCTGTTGCTGATCTACAGCGAGGAGACCCCCGGTACGCCGGACCCGGCCGAGGCGGAGAAGGTCATGAACGAGTACTGGGCCTACTCCGAGGCGATCGAGAAGGCCGGCATCGGCAAGGGCGGCGACGCGCTCCAGGAGTCCACGACCGCGACCACCGTGCGTGTCAAGGACGGCCAGCGGACGGTCACCGACGGACCGTTCGCCGAGACCCGCGAGGTGCTCGGCGGCTTCTACCTGATCGACGTGCCCGACCTGGACGCGGCGATCGAGTGGGCCGAGCGCTGCCCCGGTTCAAAGTACGGCTCGGTCGAGGTCCGCCCGGTGATGGAGTTCGGCGAATAGACGAGCCGCAGCCGATGGGTACGGGCGCCGCCTCGATCGAGGCCGTCTTCCGCGAAGAGTGGGGGCGGCTGCTGGCGGGGCTCGTCCGTACCCTCGGCGATCTCGACCTGGCCGAGGAGGTCGCGGCCGACGCCGTCGCCTCCGCGGTGGCCCGCTGGCCCAAGGACGGCGTGCCCGACCGCCCCGGCGCCTGGCTGCTCACCGTGGCCCGGCACCGCGCCGTCGACCTGCTGCGGCGCGACAAGGTGTTCGCCGCGAAGCTCGCCCTGCTCCAGGTCGAGGCCGACCGCCGCGACAGCCCACCGCCGCTCGACCCGGTGTGGAGCGACGACGCGCCCGACGAGCGGCTGCGGCTGTTCTTCACCTGCTGCCACCCGGCGCTGGGGCTCGACGCCCAGCTCGCGCTGACCCTCACCTGCCTCGCCGGCCTGACCACCCCGGAGGCCGCTCGGGCGTTCCTCGTGCCGCCGGCCACCATGGCGCAGCGGGTGGTGCGGGCCAAACGCAAGATCCGGGAGGCGCGGATCCCGTTCCGGGTGCCGTCGGCGACCGAGCTGCCCGACCGGCTGCCGGCCGTCCTCCAGGTGGTCTACCTGATCTTCACCGAGGGGTACGCGGCGACGGGCGGCGACAAGCTGGTCCGCGCGGACCTGACCGACGAGGCCGTGCGGCTCGGCCGGATCCTGCATCGGCTGCTGCCCGCCGAGCGTGAGGTGACCGGCCTGCTCGCGCTGATGCTGCTGGTCGACGCGCGCCGGCCGGCTCGCGTGGACGGCAACGGCGACCTGGTGCTCCTGGAGGACCAGGACCGCTCACTGTGGACGATCGACATGATCACGGAGGGCCGGCGGCTGGTGGTCGAGGCGCTGACCGGCGGGCCGCCCGGCCCGTACGCCCTGCAGGCCGCGATCGCCGCTGTGCACGACGACGCCGCCTCGGTCGCGACCACCGACTGGCCGCAGGTGGTCGCGCTCTACGACGTGCTCCGCACGGTCGCGCCGTCGCCGCTGGTCGAGCTCAACCGCGCGGTCGCGGTGGCCATGGTGGACGGTCCGGAAGCCGGGCTGGCACTGCTCGACTCGCTCGCCGCGGACCGCCACCTGGCCTCATACCACCTGCTGCCGGCGGCCCGCGCCGACCTGCTGCGCCGGTTGGGCCGCACCGCCGAGGCGGCCTCGGCTTATCGTGCCGCACTCGAGCTGGTCGGCAACGAGCCGGAGCGCGAGTACCTCGCGCGGCGCCTCGCGTCCCTAGGATCACCGGATGATTGAGATTACGCCTGTCGGGGTCGTCTCCTCCGCGCTCACCGACCCCGCGGCCGCACCGAGACAGGGCGACGAGGGCGGGCCGGACGCCTGGCTGCGGTTCGATCCGACGGTCGCCGACGCGCTCTCGGACCTCGCACCCGGCCAGGAGGTGCTGCTGCTGACCTGGTTCGACCGGGCCGACCGGGCGGTGCTGCGCGTGCGCCCGCGCGGTGCCGCCGACCGGCCGCTGACCGGCGTTTTCAGCACCCGCTCCCCCGACCGCCCGAACCCGATCGGCCTGCACCGGGTGACCGTGCTGGAGGTCGACGGCCTGCACGTCAAGGTCAACAACCTGGAGGCGCTCGACGGTACGCCGATCGTCGACGTCAAGCCGGTCCTCGGCGGCGTTTCCGAGCGTTGACCTCAACCTCGGTTGAGGTGTGATCCTTCGTCGTATGCGAGTCGTGTGGTTGACCCGGTTCGGCGACCCATCCGTCCTGGTGCCGGGTGAGGCACCCGACCCGTCGCCCGCGCCGGGACAGGTGCTGGTGGACGTGGCCTACGCCAACATCACCTTCATCGAGACCATGTTCCGGGCGAACGGCTTCGGCCCGTTCAAGGGCGATTTCCCGATGGTGCCCGGCAACGGCGTCGGCGGCGTGGTCACCGCGGTCGGCCCTGAGGTGGATCCGGCGCTGGTCGGCACCCGGGTGGTCACCTCGACCGGCGGCTCGGGCGCCTACGCGGCGCGGGTGGCGGTCGACGCATCGGGCCTCGTGCGCGTGCCCGACGGGCTCGGCCTGGACACGGCGGTGGCGCTGCTCGCGGACGGCCGTACCGCGCTGCTGCTGCTCCGGGCCGCGGCTGTGAAGCCCGGCGAGCGGGTCCTGGTCGAAGCGGCCGCCGGAGGCGTCGGCACACTGCTGGTCCAACTCGCGAAGGCGACCGGCGCTGCGGTCACGGGGGCCGCCAGCGCCGCCAAGCTGGAACACGTGGCCGCGGACCGTTCCGTCGACTACACGGTGCCCGGCTGGGCGACCGACGTCGGGCCACTCGACGTCGTCTTCGACGGGGTGGGCGGCGAGGTGGCCCGAGCGGCCTTCGAGCAGCTCACCCCCGGCGGCCGAATGCTCAGCTACGGCCTGTCCAGCGGCACCTGGTCCGACGTCACCGACGACGAGGCCGCCGCGCGCGGCGTGACCCTGATCCGCGGCGCCACGGGCACGCCCGAAGAACTGCGGGCACTGTCCGCGGAGGCACTGGCGCTCGCCGAGGCCGGGCACCTGCGCCCGGTGATCGGCCAACGCTTCCCCTTGGAGCAAGCGGCCGACGCCCACGCGGCGATCGAGGCCCGCTCCACGGTCGGCAAGACACTGCTGGTGGTTTAGCCACGCACGACCGCGAGACGTGCCACGGGAGGCGAGAGAATTTAGGACCGTCGATGCTATCGTCGATGATTGCCAATGCCTCTCCGGGCAGCGCGGAAGGGCGGCCTGCCGAGGCCACCGCCGACGACAGATCAAGGGGAGATCATGACAGGTCGGCCGTCGCCGCGCCGCACGATCTGGTCCCGCACCCTTCCCGTAGCCCTCGCGCTCGGGTCATTGCTCGCGTCCACGATGGTCGGATTAGCGCCGGCCGCGACGGCTGCGGCCTCCGGCGCCAACGCCGTGGTCACCTGGGACCTGAACGCGCAGACGGCGATCTGGGACATCGCCGCCCAGCAGCCGAACGAGCAGGTGCGCAGCTTCGCGATGGTGAACGGCGCCGTCTACGACGCGGTGAACGCGATCGCCGGGACTCCGTACGAGCCGTACCTCGTCGCGCCGTCGGCCGGCGGGACCGAGTCGGTGGACGCGGCCGTGGCCACCGCCGCGCACGGGGTGCTCGCCGCGCTCTTCCCCGCCCAGCAGTCGCGCCTGCGGGCACAGTACGACGCCGCGCTCGCCGCGATACCCGACGGGCGGCCGAAGCAGGGCGGCATCCGGGTCGGAGACCGGGCCGCGGCCGCGATGGTCGCCGCCCGGCATGACGACGGCGCGTTCGGAGACCAGCAGTGGGCGACCGGCACCGAGCCCGGCCGATGGCGGCCGACGCCGCCGCTGTTCCTGTCCCAGGGCGCGTGGACCGGGCACATGCGGCCGTTCCTCCTCCCCCGCGTGTCGGCGTTCCGCACACCCGGGCCTCCTGCTCTCACCAGCGCCGCGTACGCCCGCGACCTGAACGAGGTCAAGCAGCTGGGCTCGGCTACGAGCACCGTACGCACCCAGGACCAGACCGAGGCCGCGATCTGGTGGCACGACCGCCGATCCGTGAACTGGGAGATCAAGCGCCAGCTCGCAACCAGCCGGCGGCTGGACGTCCTGCAGACCGCCCGGTTCTTCGCGATGACCGACCTCGTCGTGGCCGACTCAGGTGTGGCCTGTTTCAGCCAGAAGGACTTCTGGAGCTACTGGCGTCCGGTCACGGCGATCCCGCTGGCAGACACGGACGGCAATCCTCGCACCGCGGCGGACCCGGGCTGGACGTCGCTTCTCGTCACACCGCCCTTCCCCGAGTACCCCTCCGGTCACGCGTGCGGCACTGGCGCCCGGATGTCGCTGTACCGCTACTTCTTCGGCCGGGACGACGTCACGTTCAGCGGCTACAGCGCCGACTCGGGTACGACCCGGCGGTTCACCAGCTTCTCGCAGGCTCTCACCGAGCTCATCGGCGCCCGGGTCTGGGGCGGCGTCCATTTCCGCACCGCGGACGTCGACGGGGCGAAGCTGGGTGAGGAGGTCTTCCGGTACGCGGTCCGGCACCACTTCCGCCCACGCCCGTAAGACCGCTTCACAAACTGATGACGTTCCCGTTACATTGGCGTCTATCCATGGGAGCGCTCCCGAGCCCTGGACCTGCTCCACCACCCTCTGACAGGAGTAGCCGTCATGCACGACGTCAGACGCCTCCGGCGGGCGCGGTCCGACCAGCCGTGGCCACGCCGTGTCCTCGCCGCCGGTGCGGCCCTGGTCACCGGGCTCACCCTCGGCGCCGTCCCCGGTCCCGCGTCCGCGGCCGTCCCCGCCACGACCGGCGTGCAGGCCGCCGCGGCCGCCTTCAACTACGCCGAGGCTTTGCAGAAGTCCCTCCTCTTCTACGAGGCCCAGCAGTCCGGCCCCAAGCCCTCCTGGAACCGCGTCTCCTGGCGCGGGGACTCCGCGTTGACCGACGGCGCCGACGTCGGGCTCGACCTGACCGGCGGCTGGTTCGACGCCGGTGACCACGTCAAGTTCGGCTTCCCGATGGCGTTCAGCGCCACCATGCTCGCCTGGGGCGCGGTCGAGTACCGGGACGGCTACGTGGCCGCAGGTCAGCTCCCGCACCTGCTCAACAACCTGCGCTTCGTCAACGACTACTTCGTCAAGGCGCACCCGTCACCGAACGTCCTCTACGGACAGATCGGCAACGGCGACGCCGACCACAAGTGGTGGGGTCCGGCCGAGGTGATGCCGATGGCGCGTCCCGCGTACAAGATCGATGCGAGCTGTGGCGGCGCGGACCTGGCCGGGGAGACCGCGGCGGCGATGGCCGCGTCGTCCATGGTCTTCCGACCCACCGACGCCGCGTACGCGGACAAGCTGCTCGGCCACGCGAAGCAGCTCTACACGTTCGCCGAGACGGTGCGGAAGAGCTACCACGAGTGCATCACCGACGCGACCAACTTCTACCGGTCGTGGAGCGGTTACCAGGACGAGCTGGTCTGGGGTGCGATCTGGCTGTACCGGGCCACCGGCGACGCCGGCTACCTCGCCAAGGCCGAGAGCGGGTACGACCTGCTCGGCAACGAGAACCAGACCACCACCAAGTCCTACAAGTGGACGATCGCCTGGGACAACAAGCAGTACGGCGCGTACGTGCTGCTGGCCCGCCTGACCGGCAAGCAGAAGTACCTGGACGACGCCAACCGGTGGCTCGACTACTGGACCGTCGGCGTGAACGGGCAACGGGTGCCGTACTCGCCGGGCGGCATGGCCGTGCTCGACTCGTGGGGCGCGCTGCGCTACGCGTCCAACACCAGCTTCGTCGCCCTGCTGCACGGTGACCACCTCACCGACGCCACCCGCAAGGCCCGCTACCAGGACTTCGCGCTGCGGCAGATCAACTACGCGCTCGGCGACAACCCGCGCAACTCCAGCTACGTCATCGGGTTCGGCGCCAACTCGCCGAAGAACCCGCACCACCGCACCGCGCACGGCTCCTGGTGGGACAGCCAGACCGTGCCCGAGCAGACCCGGCACGTGCTCTACGGCGCGCTGGTGGGTGGGCCCTCGTCGGCCAACGACGCGTACAGCGACACCCGGTCGGACTACGTGATGAACGAGGTCGCCACGGACTACAACGCCGGCTTCACCTCCGCGCTCGCCGCGCTGGTGACCAAGCACGGCGGCACCCCGCTGGCGAACTTCCCCGTCGCCGAGACCCCGGACCTCGACGAGTTGACCGTGGAGACCACGGTGATGCAGGCCGAGCCGAGGGGCACCGGGCTCAAGGCGATCATCTACAACCGCTCCGCGTACCCGGCCCGCGCCCTGACCGACGCGAAGTTCCGCTACTACTTCCGCGCCGAGGGCGCGACGCCCGTCGTGGTCACCCCCGGCTACACCCAGGGCTGCCCGTCGCCGTCCACGGCTCGCCAGGTCTCCGGCGACCTCTGGTACGTCGAGGTCGACTGCACCGGGCACACCATCGCCCCGGCCGGGCAGTCGCAGCACCGGATGGAGGTGCAGTTCAAGGTCGGCGTGCCGGAGGGTGGCACCTGGGACCCGACCAACGACCCGTCGTACAGCACCGTCGCGGGGCCAAACCGCAACGTGCCGCTCTACACCGGTGGTCGGCGGGTCTGGGGCGTCGAGCCCGGCACGCCCACCCCGGACACCACCGCGCCGACGGCGCCCGGCCGGCCGACCGCGTCGGCGGTCAGCGCGACCGGCGCGACCTTGAGCTGGGCGGCGTCGACCGACAACGTGGGCGTCACCGGGTACGACGTCTACCGTGAGGCAGGCGCCACCGACGTCCTCGTCGGCTCGCCCACCGCCGCCACGTTCGCGGTGACCGGTCTGACCGCCTCCACCTCCTACGCGTTCTACGTGGTGGCCAAGGACGCCGCGGGCAACCGCTCCGCCGCGTCCGCAGCGGTCTCCCTCACCACCACCGACCCGCCCGCGCCGGACGCCGTCGCGCCGACCGCGCCCGGCCAGCCGACCGCGTCCGCGGTGACCGCGACCGGAGTGACCCTGGGCTGGGCGGCGTCGACCGACAACGTGGGCGTCACGGGTTACCGGGTCTACCGCGCGACGGACCTGCTCGTCGGGTCGCCCACCGGCACCACACTCGCGGTGACCGGGCTGACGGCGGCCACCGCGTACACCTTCTACGTGGTGGCCGTCGACGCGGCCGGCAACACCTCGCCTGCGTCGGCGTCGGTCACCGTGACCACGTCGGCGCCGCCCGTTGCCGGTGCCTGCCGGGTGGCGTACGCGACGAACGATTGGGGCAGCGGGTTCACCGCGAACATCACGATCACCAACACCGGGACGACCGCGATCAACGGCTGGAGCCTCGGCTTCACCTTCCCGCACACCGGGCAGAAGGTCGGCCAGGGCTGGTCGGCGACGTTCGCCCAGACCGGTACGGCGGTCACCGCGACGAACCTGTCCTACAACGGTGCGCTGGCACCGGGGGCGTCGACCGGCATCGGCTTCAACGGCACCCATACGGGCAGCAACCCGAGGCCGACCAGCTTCACCCTGAACGGCGTCGCCTGCACCGCCTGATTCGTGTCGAGACCTTGGACAGTTACCGTTCCGCAGCACGAGCGGTAACTGCCCAAGATTTCGCGTGTGAGACTTGAGGGATGGTTGTCCAGCTGAATCACACCATCGTGCGGGTCCGCGACAAGCAGCAGTCGGCCACGTTCGTCGCCGAGATCCTGGGGTTGGCTGAGCCCAAGCCGTTCGGCCCGTTCCTGGTCGTACAGGTCGACAACGAGGTTTCACTCGACTTCGCCGACGACCACGGGCCGGTCCACCCGCAGCATTACGCGTTCCTGGTGAGCGAGGCGGAGTTCGACCAGATCTTCGGCCGGATCCGCGCTCGGGGTCTGGCCTACTGGGCTGACCCAGGACGACGTCGCCCCAACGAGATCAACACCAATGACGGCGGACGCGGTGTGTACTGGGAAGATCCCAGCGGGCACTTCCTGGAGATCATTACCCGCCCGTACGGCAGCGGGGGCTGAACCAAACGTTTCGGTCGTCGGATTCGCTCGGGTCGGGCTCTGACGTTGTTGACGGCCGAAGTGGCGAAGAGCATGCAGCCATCCTCTACGTAACGTAAGCCGCGTTTCGCTGCGCCGACGGCGGGTAAGCGGCCAAAGTGGGCCCCACCAGGGGCGGAAGCGGTCGCGCTGGCAAGTCTGCCGCGATCGGCGTCGTCGCGCGCTCCGCCGGCAGGATCGGTGACCGCCTCACCGCACGGGCGGTGTCGATGCGGGGTTCCGGAGGGGACGACAGGTGAGCCAGGGTACGAGCGGTAACGGAAACGGTTCGACCGGCGGCAAGTTGGTCGCGGGCCTGCGGGACTTCGCCGGCGCGCTCGCCGACCATGCGGTGTCCACCGTGAATGAGCGGATGGTTGACCTCACGGACAGGCTCACCGAATACGCCGCCAGCGGTGACGGCGGTTCCCGCCATGGCCGGGAGTCCATCGATGAGGGCGGCTCGCCGGGAAATGCGGGTACGGACGACGGCGTGATCCGCGACAGCGAGGAGGTCTCCCAGGACGACCGCGCCGACGATCAGGATTCGGAAGACGGCGGCCAGGCCGAGGGTGAGAAGGCCAAGAACGAGCCAGCTCGGGACGACCAGACCGAGGATGACGAGTCGCCCGACGAGGAACCAGGCAAGGTGGCTACCAAAACCGCGACCGAGGTGGCGCAGGAGACCGCGGCTCGAGAGTCAGCCAGGACCGCGACCGAGGTGGCCAGGGAGACTGCGGGTCGAGAGTTAACCAGGACGGCGACTGAGGTGGCCAAGGAGACCGCGGCCCGAGAGTCAGCCAGGACCGCGACCGAGGTGGCCAGGGAAACCGCGGGTCGAGAGTTAACCAGGACGGCGACTGAGGTGGCCAAGGAGACCGCGGCCCGAGAGTCAGCCAGGACCGCGACCGAGGTGGCCAAGGAGACCGCGGCCCGAGAGTCAGCGAAGACCGCGACCGAGGTGGCCAGGGAAACCGCGGGTCGAGAGTCAGCCAGGACCGCGACCGAGGTGGCCAAGGAGACCGCGGCCCAGGTGGCAAAAGAGACCGCCGCCCGAGAGTCAGCCAAGACCGCGACCGAGGTGGCCAAGGAGACCGCGGCCCAGGTGGCAAAAGAGACCGCCGCCCGAGAATCAACCAAGACCGCGACCCAGGTGGCCAAAAAGACCGCGGCCCAGGTGGCAAAAGACACCGCGACCCAGGTGGCCAAGAAGACCGCCGCCCGAGAATCAACCAAGACCGCGACCCAGGTGGCCAGAAAGACCGCAGCCCGAGAGTCAACGAAGACCGCGACCCAGGCCGCCAGGAAGGCCGCGACCGAGGTGGCGAAGAAGACCGCGCCTCGAAAGGCAACCAGGACCCCAACCAAGGCAGCCAAGAAAACCACGCCTCGAAAGGCAACCAGGACCCCAACCAAGGCAGCCAAGAAAACCACGCCTCGAAAGGCAACCAGGACCCCAACCAAGGCAGCCAAGAAAACCA
>NZ_JBFAPY010000006.1:322900-472904 GCF_040676915.1 Asanoa sp. NPDC049475
CCACGCCTCGAAAGGCCGCTAAAAGCAGCTAGCCGTCTACTACTCCGCAGCTGGCGTCCCGGGCGGCCTGCGTTGGGTCACGGTGGCTGCCTCGCGATCGCGAGCCGGGTCCGGTACTGCTTGGTGATTGCTCCGTCGTAGACGTCGTCGATCAGGTGGGAGATGCACGCGAACAGGCCGTTGCGTGCCTGCGGTGCCATGGCTCGATTGCCGGAGTAGGTCATGAGCAGGTTCAGATACTCGGGGCCTGTGTAGGTCTGCTGCCACTCGTACCGCCGGAATTTGACTGGCCCGAATCGTCCCGACCGATCGAACTCCGCGGCCTCCTCGGCGGTTTCGTCGTCGGTCGTCAGGCGCATGCCGGGCGGTGTTGTGGGGTCGAAACGTTCGTAGCATCGTTGTGCGTCGGCGAAGAAGGCGTTTGTGCCGCCGGCGATGTGGTGGGTCGAGACGATGCCGAGAGATCCGCCGGGCCGCAGCAGGTCAGCGGCTTTGATCATGCGCAGGTCGGGGTCGAGCCAGTGGAACGCGGTCGCGGAGAGGATCGCGTCGAAGGGTCCGTCCGCGGGCTGCCAGTCTTCGAAGGCCGCCGCGAAGACGGTCACATTCGGGAACTGTGCGAGGTTGCGTCGGGCGATGGCGGCCATGTCGGGACTGAGGTCCATCGCGACGCAATGGCATCCCAGTTGTGCCAGGGGCAGGGTCGCTTGCCCGGTGCCGCATCCGATCTCGAGTACCCGGGCGTGCGGACCGAGATCTGCCAGTGCCGCGAGGTCGGTGAACAGCTGGGGCGGATAGGTCGGACGGCATTGGTCGTAGAGTTCGGCGTCCTGGCCGAACGTGGTGCGCAGTGTTTCGCGGTTGGTGTCGGTCATAGTTGCTGGTCATCCCTTCAGGTCGCGCGGGCGGCTAACGGGGCAGGCCAAGGAGGAGCGGACGCATCTCCGGCGTCCGGAGGCGCTCACGGACGCGCCGGAGTCCGTCGAGTGCCGCCGTGCAGTTAACGGGTCCGGGAGAGTGACGCAACGGCAGGACCCTGGCGGGGCCATCGCTAGCCCAACGGACGACTTCTCTGCCAGGGATGGGGTCCTGGGGCACGTGCGGCGTCAGGGTCGTTGGTATAGCGGGTGCGAGCTTGGATGCCAAGTCCGAACAGATCGGCCAAGCGGCGAACGTCACCGCCGGTGGCGTGGACCTCGTCCAGGATGCGGTCCGGACACTAGCCGGCGGGAGCACGGTCGGTGGAGCTCTGCGTCCAGCTGTCCTGTGCGTGCCGGCGATTGTCGTCCGCCGGCAGGACGTCCAGCGAGTACATGGGCTTGTCCGGCCACGGGAACAGGACCCTGACGAGGCGAGGCTCGGCGGGAAGGTACTGATCAGCGCTCTGACGCGATCGAGCTGGCACCGGCTCGAATCGAGGGCGGGTCACGCCAAACATGGGAACGGGATTCGGTCAACCCTGACGTAGTGATCGTGGCAGCGTCGTGGCGTATGGGCGGTCAACGAGGACGGTGGTCCTGGGTGATCATCGACGCCGTACAGGCTGATCGACCTGGCCAGATTGCCACGCCAGCAGCCGGCGATACGCGTCCATGCCATCCGGCACCCAGGTCCATTCGGCAAGCCGTCGTTCCACCTCCCCGACGGTGAGAAAGGCGTGCCAGGCGACCTCGTCGGCCTGTGGGTTGACCGGCGACGTGCACCGTGTCTCATAGACAGCGGACCACCAGGCGTGCTCGGACGTCTCGTAGAGGAACTTGAACAGGAGTACGGGCGCGGGCAGTCCTGACACTCCCAATTCCTCTTCGGCCTCGCGGAGTGCTGCCTCGTCGTATGACTCGCCTGCGCCGACCACCCCGCCGACGAACATGTCGTATAGCGATGGGAATACGAGCTTCCGCGCGGTGCGGCGGTGGACGAAGATCCGTCCCTCCGCGTCACGTACGAGCACGAACACGCAGCGGTGCCGCAACCTGTTTGTGTACGCCTCCTGGCGAGGTGCCTGCCCCACCACCCGGTCGTGTTCGTCCACGATGTCCAGCAGTTCGTCCGCCGAGCGTGCCGGCTGATCGGTCATGAGGACATCCAACCGCAGTTGTGCGGCGGTCGAAGAGCCCAGTCCTGTTTCGGGAAGGGTGACTGATGGTGAATGCCGGCGCACGGTGGGCTCTGCACCTCGTGCATTCTCGCGGGGTCGGACCGCTGACCTTCGAGATTATCGTCGAAGAGGCGACCGAGGTCGTGCGCCGTTGGGGGGATGTCGCGCGCGACGAGCCCCCGTCCGAGGCAGGCGAGACACAACGGGGTCATGCTCATTGACATCAAGAGATCGGCGCCGTCGTCGAATACGCACTGGCCCTCGCCGTACCAGCGCGCGGGCCGCCAGCAGGGCTGTCTGACCGACGCCGCCAGCTGCCCACGTTCGCGGCCCAATCGGCATTCCGCCAACCAGCTACTACCGTTCGCATGGCTGTCATACCGTCGAGTGCAGTTTCCCTCGACCACTCGGATCGCTGAGGTTGGTCCGCGGGGGGATCAGTGGTAGCTGTCCTCGTGCTCTTTGCGGTAGTCGATGATCGTGTCGAGGTTCCCGTCTGCGGCGTTGGTGACCCAGGCTGGGTTGGCCAGCAGGATCCGGCCCAGCGCGACGAGGTCGAACTCCCCCTCCGTCACCCGTTCAACGAGGCCGGAAATCGACTCAGGGCCGCCTGGCTTCAGGAACTCGCGCGTCAGGGCCACCGAGCCCACCGTGATCGCCGGCAGGGCCGTGAGTCGCTTCGCCCAGCCGGCGAGGTTGAGGGCGGAGCCAGGGAAGACCGGTTGCCAGAACCGCCGTTGGGACGCGTGGAACGCGTCGGCGCCGGCGTCGGCGAACGCGGTCAGGATCTCGCCCAGTTGCTCGGGCGTCTCGGCGATGCGTGCGTCGAACCGCCGCTCCTTGAACTGCGAGAATCGCACGATGACCGGTCGGTCCGCCGGGAACGCGGTGCGGACCGCGCGCACGACCTCGGCCGGGAACGCCGCCCGGCGGGCCGGCGGACCGCCGTACGCGTCGGTGCGCCGATTGGTGAAGGGCCACAGGAACTCGTCCAGCAGGTAGCCGTGCGCGGCGTGCACCTCCACGGCGTCGAATCCGGCTCGGGCCGCCACCCGAGCGGCCTCGGCGTACGACTCGAGCAGGACGTCCATGTCGGTGAGAGTCATCGCGTGGCTGGCCGGACGGCCCGGCTCCCGCACCCCTGACGGCGCCCAGGCCCGCACCCCGTCCACCGGGTCACGCAGGCTACCCAGATGCCATAGCTGCGCGGCGATCCGGCCGCCCGCGGTGTGCACGTCGTCAACGACGCGCCGCCAACCGGCCTCGGCCGGACCGGCCGTCATCCGCGGCACCGTACGCTCGTGCCCCGCACTCGGGTGCCCGACCAATACGCCCTCGGTGACGATCAGCCCGACGCGCTGCTCGGCCCGGCGCCGGTAGTAGGCCGCGACCTCCGGCGTCGGCACGCCGCCGGGCGATCGGAACCGGGTCATCGGCGCCATGACGAACCTCGACGCCAACGACATGCCCGCGAAGGTGACCGGCTCCAACAACGGGGCCATCAGCTGGCCGGAAACGGGGCGTACGACGGTGGTCGATGTCATGGCGTCACCGTAGAACTTGACACCGGTGTCAAGGGCAAGCCCTCAGGCAGCGGCGCGGCCGCCAGACCCGGTGGGCCGATCGTCGACGGCCATGTCGGCAAGAACGTCGTCGAGCACCTCGACCGTGTGGGCCAGCCGCGCCATCTCGGCGACGATGCGCTCGCGTTCCTCGCGGAGCCGGTCGGTCAGCCACGACGTGCGGACGTCGGGGTTGGTCATGCACGGCAACAGCTCGTACATCCGAGTGCTGCTGATGCCCGCGTCGAAGAGCCGCTGGATAAGCAGGACGCGGTCGACCGCCGCGTCCGAGAAAACACGCTGGTCGCTCGCGGTCCGCGCCGACACGAGCAGCCCTTGCTGCTCGTAGTAACGGATCGACCGGGTGCTCACACCGGTCCGGGTCGCTAGTTCGCCGATCCGCATCGCTGTCCTCCGGTGCCCGAGACTGTGTCCACCGTACGACGAGATGAGTCAGAGTCGTAGTCCCGATCGGGTCTAGGCCCGCAACGCTCTGACAGTCGCGGATGGCGCAGCCTGACGGGAGGATCTGCCGGCTGCGTTGGGCCCTCGCGTCAGGGCTCCGCGGGAAATGCGTGAACGAAGGCAAGGACCGGACGCCTGTCGGGGGTGTCGTCGGGAGGCTGACGCCGTCGCCAAGCGAGCAGCAGCTCGTCGATTTGTCGCCCGAGCTCGCTGAGCTCGTCCGGGGTCAGCCGCAGCCACACGTGGCCGCTGTAGGCGCTGTCGTCCCAGGGCGCTCGTCGGGACTCCAGAAACTCGCGAGCTCGTTCGTATTGCCGCTCGAGCATCGCACCTTCGGCGGACGTGGCGGCGGCCTGGGCGGTGGGCTGATCGCGGAACTGGCCGATGGTCCAGCGCATGCCGCGGGTAACCAGCTCCCACCGGCGCTCTCGCCGATCGCTGCCCGCCGGCGCGGGAGAGACCAACCCGGCCTCGACGAGCACCTTGAGGTGATGCGACACGCTGCCGGACGCTAGGTCAGTCGCGCGCGCCAGCCCAGTCGTCGTCGATGGACCGTGCACGGCAAGGGCGTCCATGATCCGCGCCCGGTCCGGGTGGGCCAGCGCGCTGAGGGCGCGTACATGGTCGATCTGCCTGATGTCCGGTCGTTCCTCCTGCTTCACGCTGCGATCGTACAACCAAATTTGCGCAAATTTAGTTGCGGACCTAGTGTCGTGCGAGTGAAGCGTCTGCCGCACTCATTCCGCGTCCTCTGGCTCGGCGAAGCCGTCAGCCTTGTGGGCACGGCGACCTCGACGACGCTTTTGTCGCTGGTCGCGGCGGTCGAACTGGATGCCGGCCCAGGATGGATGGGCCTCCTGGCCGCCGCGACCTGGTCGCCTTGGCTGATTCTTGGATTGCCGGCCGGCGCCCTGGTGGATCAGATGTCGCCGCGCAGAGTGATGATCGGAAGTGATCTCGTCGCAGCCTGTGCCGCTGGTGCGGTTCCGGTCATGTGGATCACTGACACACTGTCTCTGCCATCTCTTCTGGTGGCCGCGTTCGTGCTCGGCTCCTGCGCCGTCGTCTTCCGAGCCGCCCTGCCGCGACTCGTGTACCAGGTCGTCGACGTCGAGCACTTCGGGGCAGCTAACTCGCGGCTTTACGCGACCGAGTCAGCCAGTACCGTTGTGGGGCCTGGCTTGGCCGGACTAATCGCGGAACTGGTTTCTGCCGCGCTCGGCGTGCTACTCGACGCGGTCAGTTTTCTGGCGTCCGCCGTCTGCCTGGCGCGGATACGTCTTGCCCCCCGGTCGTCCGGCGATGCCACTACCAAGCGCAGCGACGACACTCTTGTCCAGCGGGTCAGAGCCGGCGTCGCGCTCGTCGCCCGTGATCGTTTCTTGCGATATTTCGCCGGCCTGGCCGCACTCCAGAACTTCGGACTCACCGGCCTATTGTCGCTTCAGATTCTGTTCCTGATCGACGAACTGGCGGCGCCGCCAGGCCTGACCGGCGTTGTGCTCGCCTGTGGCGGGGCCGGCGGCGTGATAGGTGGCCTGCTGGGCCCATACTTCGCCCGACGGCTCGGCACGGCGCGGGCCCCGGTCGCGTTGCAGCTGATCAGCTGCGGCTGCTTGCTGGTGCTGCTGGCATCGCCCGGCGTGGGTGTCGCATGGATGGCGGTCGGCCTGCTTGTATGCGAGTTCGCGATCGTCGCTGACAATGTCGTCCGCACCACGTGGCGCCTCTCTTATGTCGCCGAATACTTCCAGGCCCGCGTAAGCACCACGATGCAGATGCTGGCGTTCGCGGCGATGCCCCTATCCGGGCTCGTCGCTGGCTGGCTGGGCCAGCAACTCGGCGTGCGCACCGCGCTCGCGCTCATGCTTGGTTCCTACGTTGTCGGCGCGCTCACGATGCCATTCGGGCCGCTCAGGGGACGACGGGATCTCCCCGCGTCACGCCTACCTTCTTCGTCGCCAGTTGAAAGGATCACTGCGTCATGACCATGAGCTACACGAAGCTAGGGCGTACGGGGATGACGGTGTCCCGTTTTGCGCTCGGAGCGATGATGTTCGGCTCAGCCGGCAACCGCGATCGCAATGACTGCATCAAGATCATTCAAACCGCGTTGGACCAAGGAATCAACTTCATCGACACCGCTGACATGTACTCGGCAGGCGAGTCGGAGTCGATCGTGGGGGAAGCCATACGCGGACGCCGGGACCAGGTGATCCTGGCCTCGAAGGGCCATTTCCCACTGGAGCAAGGGCTCAACAAGGGGGGAAACTCACGGCGTCACCTGCTCAACGCCGTTGAGGCCAGCCTGATGCGGCTCGGCACCGACTATCTCGACCTGTACCAGGTCCACCGCCCCGACTGGGACACGGACATCGAGGAGACGCTCGGCGTCCTCACCGACTTGGTCCGGGCCGGCAAGATTAGGGCGTTCGGAACCTCTACCTTTCCGGCGCACGAGATCGTCGAGTCCCATCGCGTGGCCGAAGCCCGCGCGCTCATGCGGTTTCGCACCGAACAGCCGCCCTACAGCTTGCTTGCCCGCGGCATCGAACGCGATGTGCTTCCGTTGGCCGAGCGGTGGGGCATGGGTGTGCTGACCTGGAGCCCGTTAGGCTTCGGCTTCCTCACCGGCCGCTACCGAAGGGGCGTCGAATATCGCCCTGAGGGCCGGGCCGCCCTGCGACCGGCATGGTTCGACCCGAACGACGCTGGCGTTGCGCGCAAGCTTGATGTCGTCGAGCAACTCGTGGCCGTCGCCGCGGATCTCGGCCGTCCACTGCCGGCGATGGCCATGGCGTTTCCTCTCGCACATCGAGCCGTCACCTCAGTCATCATCGGACCCCGCACTATGGAACAGCTACAGTCCACACTGGAGCACGTGGATCTCGAGCTCGATGACGACGTGCTGGACCGCCTCGACGTAATCGTTCCGCCCGGCACAGACGTATACAAACCAAACGGCGCATTTGTTGAGCCGTGGATCGAGGACGCCACGCGACGGCGACGGCTTCCCGCCCGCGCATCCCGCGTTGAATAGCGGTGTGGGGGCGCAGCGATGTCGGGGCGGTAGTGCCGATGACCGCAGGACGCCGCTCAACGTCTTCCTGTGACAGCGTTTGCCCATAGCGGCCACCGACCGAGGCGGCATGTGCGGCAGCGGCGCTCATCGGCGTCAACGCCCAACGCCGCCTCGGTCAGGGGTGATCCGGGCCGCGTGGGCTCCACCCCAGCTTCGCGCGCGTACGGCCGTGTTCGAACGCCGAAGCGAACGCGTCCTGACCCGTCGCCGCGCGGCACTTGGCGGTTGTGCGGTCCACGTCCGCCGCTCGTTCACCGGTAGGCAACGGTGCACCGACTTGTGCCCGCGGCGCAGCGGCGGGTCCGAGCAGCCGGGCCTGTGGTTGCCCCGAGGCGCTTCGGCGCCGGCGAGCCCTTCCAGCGCCACCGCGCGCGGGTCGCCCGCCTTGCGCGCCGCCGTCAGCCCTTCCAGATGCAGGGCACGGGCGGCCGCGTTGTTCGGCGATGAAACCCAACTCTGCGAGGAAACGGGCGATCGCCATGTCCGACACCAGCCGGTGCTCTGGGCGACACGAGTGATGGCGCACCGGGTGCAGCACGTTACCGGGCGCAGATAGCACTTCCGCCGCAACCGGCATGTTGACCTGGCGTTCCGGGCTGACCGGTGGCACGCCGACGTCGCTACTACCGTCTCTTCCAAGGTGGCAGGACTGCACCTGCGTCCTTCGGCGACGGCACGTCCTTCTCGACGCCCGACGTCTCCGGTGCCGGCGCTCGCTATCTGGCCTACCACCCGCGGGCCGGACCCGCACATGTCCGCCGAGCGATCGTCAAGTCCGGCAACGAGGCCTGGATTGGTGATCGTGGCAGGCTCCTCCATCATCTTTAGGTTGCTTTGACCTGGCACGGTTCCACATTGGATTACTTTAGGGCCGGGTTCGAGTCGCGCCTTGGTTGCTGCTTGGAAGGAGCGAGCTGTTGAGCAAGACCGTTGCGGTGATCCTGGATGACGAGCATTGGTTCTGGGCTTATGACGTCAGCCTGGCGGTGCTGTCGGTCGAGCTCATGCGACTGCTCGATCTCGGCACGTCGCCGGCCGGACTCGGCCTCGACGATCTCCGGTCCCGTCTGTTGAGTCCTGTTCTCGTGCCGGGAACCCTCGGTCTCGACCTTGTCGACCTGGCTGACCCGCAACGAGAACGGCTTGTTGCCCTGTCGACGGAGGCGGGACAGTTGTTAAGGGCGCGACCCTCGATCGCGGCCGCGGAAGCGGTCGCGTCGGCAGCGCGATACGTCCCCGACGTGGGACCGGATCTTCTCCGGGGCGCGACTTTCGTCGAGCCCGGGCCCGTCGCCGTCCTCGCCGACGCTGTAGTTGCTCTGGTCCGCGGAAAACTCCCGCCGCTACCTCCCGGAACTACGGCCTGGCTCTACGGCTGGCACGACGGCCCCATGGCGCTGTGAGGCGGATGCGTCGCCCGCCGATCGCCCAGTTCAGAGCCCGCACACCCGAACCGCCCCGCCGATCCCGAGCCCGACGCCCGATGCCTGGCATCCATCGACTGATGGTGGACGTGACCCTCAACCTCGGCGCCGGCCCGCGAACCCACGCGCACTAACCTGCCGCTATCCGGGCGCTAGGCGGAGTTATCCGCCGCCGCCACGGCGGCGGTGGCTCCTGCTGCTTGGCGCCGGCTCGCGGTTGGTACGCATTGGCACGTTATTGCGAATTTCCAGAAACGATCGGCTGGTGGGCGAGCGGCTGCACCCTGCCGTGCCGGGCATCGAGAATTAGGTGCCTGCCGCAGGAGCTGCGCTCGTACTCTCCGTTGGTGAGCGATAGCAATGACTACGTGAGGTTGCGAGAGATCTTCAACGAAGACGCTGCACGGTATGACCGTGCACGCCCTCGATACCCAGTGCGGATGTTTGATGATCTCGCTGCGGCCGGGGTAGCGCCTGGGGCAAGGGTGCTGGAGATCGGCTGTGGCACTGGCCAGGCGACGGTGCCGTTGGCTCAGCGGGGCTACCGCATCGTGGCTGTCGAGTTGGGCACGGACATGGCGGCTGTGGCTCGGCGAAATCTTGCCGCGTTCGACGCGGTGGAGGTCGTTACAGCGGCGTTCGAGGAGTGGCCCTTGCCCCGTGAACCGTTCGACGTGGTGTTCTCCGCTACCGCGTTTCACTGGATCGACCCCGCGGTGCGGGTGTCGAAGTCTGCTGACGCTTTGCGTCTCGGTGGCCTGCTGGCCACCGTGGGAACACACCACATCGCTGGCGGCACCTGGACCGAGGCATTCTTCGTCGAGATCCAGAAGTGCTACGAGCGCTTCGATCCGTCGACCCCACCGGGCCTGCGTCTTGAGACTGCTCGTGACATCGTCGACGACGATCGGGAGCTCACCTCGTCGGGTCGATTCGGGCCTGCGAGGTTCTACCGATACGAGTGGGAGCTGCCGTACTCGACAGCTGACTACCTGGATCTGCTGTTGACCTACTCCGGGCACCGTGCCTTGCCGGACGTGCAACGGAGCGCACTGCTGAACTCCATCGCGCGGCTGATCGACACGGACTACGGGGGTCACATTGTCAAGCGCTACCTGACTGAGCTGAGGATCGCCCAACGAGTCCGGTGAATCGCTTCGACCAGTGGCGGTTGGACTCAGCAGAGCGCCCGTGCCCCCGCTTGGGAGCCGGTTGAAGGGCGACAATGGCGTCCCGTGCAGGTCGGCTGCACGGGGCGTCCGAGATTCTGTGGGCGGAGCTCCCGTTACGGAGGGCCCTCCCGGAGGCCGGGCGGAGATCTGGATGCCCAAGCCGCGGGTGGAGATTTGAGAGTGCCGACGCGGCTTGCGGGCGGCGACCCGTCAGGGGATCGTGACGGGGATGGACGACCACGGGCCCATCCTCGCGACCGTCCGCGACTACTGGGAGGGATGGTTTGATGGCGACGCGGAGCGGATGGCGCGTGCACTGCACCCGGATCTAGTGAAGCGGGGCGCCGCGATCGATGGCACGCTCGGCAAGCTCACCGGGGTGATGACGGCCGACGACATGACCGGTTGGACCCGCGAGGGCGAGGGCATCGCGACCCGGCCCGTCGATACGAACTACGACGTCACAGTCGACGATGTGCACGACCAGATCGCCACAGTGACCGTGCGCAGCTCGATTTACCGAGAATATCTACATCTGGTGAAGACTACGGACGGCTGGCGGATACTGAACGCCCTCTACATGAATGTCTCGTGACGGCGGACTTGCGACCCACGACGCGATCGAGGTGACCGACGACCTGGACCTGGCCTCGCTGGTCCGGTCGAAGTGGGCCGGCGAGGCGACCTCAGCGTCGCTCCGGCGCTGCTCCTCGACGACGAGGAGCTGTTGGCGCGGGCAGAGGTGACCACGGTTAACGCCTTCGTGCACCGGACCGTGCGGGACCTCACCGGGCGAGTGCCGACCCCCATCGGCGACATGGACGAGCGGCAGGTCTGGCGGCGGGTGTGCCGGGGGCTGAACCTGCCCTGGACCGAGCAGTTCCTCGCCCAAGAGTTCCGGCACGTCATCCTCGCCCACAATGAGTTGCTGTCGATGGTCCGGAGCCTGCGTCTGGGACCGCTGATCGCCGTCCACGTGGTCAATACCGCGATGCGGATCATGTCTACCCGCTATCCAATGGAGCTGGTCCGCCGGCCACTTCCACCGGAGTTCGACCTGCGCAAGCTGCACCCTCTGACCTACAGCGACCAAGAGCACGAGACAGCGAAGACCATCTTCAACCAGCGCACTACCAGCACCGGTGACCTGGATGAGGAGGACATCGGGCCAGTCATGCAACCGCTGGCTGCCGATCAGCAGGTTCAGATCTTCACGGCCTTGTTCTTCATGTTCGGCAGCAAGGTCGGAGCGATGAAGTACCGCACCGGCATACCGTGATGGTGTGTTTCAGCCGAGGCCTCGGTGTCATTCGAGGTGGCGCAGTACCGGAGCATGCTCGGCGCCCAGCGCCGGTCGGTGATCGTTCGGATGGATTTAGCGGGTGGGCTTCAACGGGTATGCGCTGCCCGGGTCGATGACCGGCTCAGCGCGGCTGACGCGGCTTCGACGGCGGTGGGGCAGTGCCCCTCATCTTCAACGAGGTCGCCCGCGCCGAGCGCGATGCCGTCGCGCGATTCGCGCCCAGCGAGGTCCTCGCCGGGCTGCGCGGGGTGCAGTCACGTGAGCTGACCCGTCGTTAGACGCCGGCGCCGACCGGCCTGTCGAAGGCGATGTCATGTGAGCGCCGCCGTTGGCGATCCCGATCGAGTTGTACCGGGTGTTCAGCAGCCACCGCGAATACCCCGACGCCATCACCACACGGGCGGCCGGCCGCTCTGCCGGCGGCCTCACAGCATTCCGCGTCACCGACGTCGTGATCTGCCCGGCCGCCTTGCCCTATGCAGGAAGGACATCGACGTCGTACTTCTGGATGTGGGGATCGCGGGTGACCAGCGTCAGGCCTCGATTTGAGCTTGAGCTATCAGCATCCGGTCGAAGGGGTCGCGGTGGTGTGGCGGTAGCCGTCCTGCCGCTAGTCCGTGTTCGGCGGTGATGCTCAGAAGTCGGAAGCCGCTGTCGCGTACCTGCTCCGGAAGGTCGGACGGGCCGAGCTTGCCGAGTGCTTGTTTGATGGAGACTTCCCAGATGGTCGCTGCACTGACGTAGACGTCGAGTTCTTGGTCGAGGCGGTCCTTGATCTCGTCGGCGAGGGTGGGATCGTCGGCCAACCACCACAGCACGATGTGTGTGTCGAGGAGAAGGCTCATCTGGTCGAGCCGAAGTCGTCGGCGATGGCTTCGTTGACCTCGGCAGAGTCCCAGTCGTCAGACGCGACGATTCTGCCGTGCAGCGAGCCCCTGCCTGACCTGACCGCGCTGGGCCGGATCGACTGCAGTGCCGTGCGTGGGCCGGACTTGTTCTCGATCTGCCAGAAGGTCCACCCGTTGCGGTTGTCGTTGATGTCTGGGTTGTAGAGCCTGACCACCGCCCGTGCGGCGCCGGTCGGCGTCTTGAATGACCGGCCGGCGAGCGGACCGTCGATGATCTCGACTCGAGCCGGCGCGATGTATCGGGCACGCACCCGGTGTCCCTCGTAGTCGGCATAGATCGCGACAGTCTGGTCGGCGGCCTGCGGGCGCTCGGCTTCCGTCTGAGTGCTGCTCTCAAGTAGCCGACGCACGATCACGCCCTCGGAGAGGTTCGCCATCCGGGCGGCGAACGACACTGTGCGTTTGGTGTAGTCGTCAACCTCAATAGTTGCCATGAACATCGCCTCCAGAACCCACTGTGACGCAGACTGAGGAGGTACACAAAGCAAACACAGCATGATCAACGCTGGGCGATGCCTGCTCGTGCCTATCGTCACCTCACTGAGAGCAAGAACCTGCCCTGCCGAGGAATGAGGTCTGCGTCACGAAACGCTACAACCGCCGGATTCCCGCAGGCGTTGATGGCCGAAACCAACTTTGAGCTGCGGGAACGCATTCGCGTTTGGCCCCATTGGGTCGATCCAGTTCCGGGGCGATCCCTTAGGCCTCGATGGGAGCGGTCCGCGCCGTACGAGGTCAGGAATAGCTCGGCTAGGTCGCATGCGCGGTCGACGGGTATATAGGCCTGGTCGCCATCGGCCAGCAGCAGGCTCTTGTTCTGGGCGACGAGCTGGCACAGACGACGAGCCTTCCCCGGGCCGGCTGTTTCTACGATGGGCGGCGGCATGCGAGGAAGAGCTATCGCGCGGTCAAGTCCCTCGTGCGCAGGTTCGAGCCCTACCTCGACACGACTTTCATGACCCGAAACGCGCCCCCTGACGCGCAGACGCACAGGCCCTGAGCTGGGGCGGATACCCGTCGGGCGCAGGTTGATCTCGACGGCCGGATACAGCCCACAACGGCGCACCGTCCGCGCGGTTGTCCCTGGTCACGGACGTGTATGTCGGCGATTGACCGCGCCGCGGTGGTGCCAGGTGGGGTCGCTGGTCCGGGTACCTGCGCACGTGCGGGCGTGGGGTGTGGATCATGACTGTGTTGCACCCGTCCGGACCCGGCGCTTGGGCGCGCTCTCGCGCACTGACGCCTGGTGGAGCGGCGTGTCAGCTCGTCTGCGTTGTCTTATCGTCGTCGCGTGACCCACATGCGCGGGTCCCCGCACCAACTGGCCACCCGACAACCGTCGCGGTATTAGCGAGCAGGCCCGTCGATCGCCGGCCCCGTGTGCAGCACCGCCGTCGGTGCATCGCTCATGCCCGTCGCCGGTAGCTGAGTCGCCGCGTGCCCGGCCGGCTCGTCCGGCGTGTTCCGGCGTCGGGTCACCATCATCCCCAGCGCGCCCAAGCCGGCGGCGACCAGCAGGCCACCCAAGACGTACGGCAGCGAACCGCTGCCGTCGTTGCTGACAGCTTCGACGGCGGCGGGCAGTGTCGCTGCGGCTACGCTGCTCTCCGGCTCGACAGCCTCGTCCGCTGCCACCGTTGCGATGGGCGACGGCGGCGCGGCGACGGCGGCCAGGGTCAGCCGCACGCTGGCCGTGTCACCGGCCGAGCCCTGTACGGTCTTTCGGGTGGTGCGATAGCCGTCCAGGGCCGCGACGACAGTGATCCGGCCCGCCGCGATCGCCTTGCCTGCGCCCGACTTGATGGAGAATCGGCCGCTCCGGTCGCTCGTCGTACGGTATTCATGTCCCGCGCTGTCCCGCACGGTCAGGGCCACGCCACCGATCGCCTTTCCGCCGGCGTCGCGGACCACGCCGGACACCCCGTCCACGCCGGACGAAGGCTTGTCCCCGCTGGGTTGCGCACCCGCGCCGGGCTGTGACACGCCCGAGCCGTGGATGGAGACCATCTTGAAGTCGTAGCTGTTCTGCCCGCCGAGCCGCACGCCGACCGAGATGTTGAGGCCGAGGATCTCGCCCGCGTTCACCTGGGGCGCGACGACGGTGGCCTGGAAGTCCTTGCTCTGCCCGGGCTTGAGGCTCGGCTCCACCCGGCAGCCGGTCGTGCACGGCAACCCGCCACCGACCACCACGATGGCCGTTTCGGCCCTGCTCCCGGTGTTCGTGACGCGGAACTGCACGCGGACCATGTCACCGGGCTTCACGTTCTCCGCCGACACGCTCAGGATGCTGATGGGCGCCGGGGCGCCCGCCACGGGTCCCGCGGACACCGCGAGCGTCCCCCCGATCAGCGCGATCAATGCGGCCGCCCGGGCCCAGCTGGCACGTAAACGCGTCGTCACTTCCAAGCACCCCCGATCAGGCGACGTCTGCCGACGAAGCCGCGGGACACTATGCCGTGTCCGGGGTGGAGTGCGCGAATCGTGGGTCGCAGCAACCGCCGTCGACTACGCCGAGCTACTCCTCTCCCGCGCGGTACCGGTAGCGCAACGGCGACATGCCCACCTCGCGCTTGAAGGCGTTGCTGAAGGCGCTTTCGGACGCGTACCCCAAATCGGAGGCGAGCGAGCCCACGCGCACCTCGCCGTTGCGGAGGGCGCGCTGCGCCAGCAGCATCCGCCAACGGCTGAGGTACGTCAGCGGCGGCATCCCCGCGACCGTCCGGAAGCGTTCGGCGAAGGACGTGCGGGACATCGCCGCGGCACGCGCCAGTTCCTCCAGGCCCCAGGCCCTTCCGGGGTAGGTGTGCATGAGCGTGACGGCCGGCCGCAGCCGTTCGTCGGTCAGCACGCGTAGCCAGCCCGGCGGCAGCTCGACCTGGTCGACGTAGGCGCGCAGCACCTCGAGCAGCAGGAGCTGGCCGTACTGCCGGATCGCGAACGCCGAGCCGCTGCGACCACGCGTCACCTCGTCGAACAGGCGGTCGAGGGTTTCCCTCACGTCGGCCGCGGCGGTGGCCGACGCGCGCACGTGCGCGACCGGCGGCAGTGCCTGGAGCAGCAGGATCCGACCAGCCTGGTTCAGGTCGACGCGTACCCCGATGACGACGTCGTCGACGCCGCGGTCGAAACCGGCGAGACCGGTGAGAGGGTCGTGCTCCACGGGGCTGACCTCGCGCGCGAGCCCGTCGCCCGCGCCCCCTTCGAGCGCCAGCCAGGACCGACCGTTCACGATCGCCACGTCACCCGGCCCGAGCGCGATCGGACCGTCGACGCCGTCGGCGGTGAGCCGGGCGCTGCCGCTCACCATCGCGAACAGCTTCAACCGATCCTGCACCGGCGCACGCGACACCCACCGGCCGGTGGCTGCCACCCCGCCGGTCAGCAGCCCACGTACCTCGACGAGGTCCAACGCCTCGGACAGTTGATCGGCACCCATGGCTCGTACTATCGCGCAAGAAATCCGGACCGACAACTATTCAGCGTACGCGTGCCGCGGCGCAGAGTTGTTGGCATGACACAGCACACGACCCATCGGCAACACCCCATCGGATCCGGATTCAACGCGGCCTCGACCGCCGACGACGTGCTCGCGGGCATCGACCTGTCGGGCCGGAACGCGATCGTCACCGGCGGCCACGTCGGGCTCGGTCTGGAGATGACGCGGGCGCTGACCAAGGCCGGGGCCTTCGTGACGGTGGGAGCACGCGACCCCCGCCGCGCCACCGCGGCGCTGGCGGGCATCGAGCGCGTCGAGGTAAGCCGGCTCGACCTGCTCGACCCCGCGTCGATCGACGCGTTCGCCGGCAGGTATCTCGACTCTGGGCGCCCGCTGCACATGCTGTTCAACAACGCTGGCATCATGGCCGGCCCGCTCGTCCGGGACGCGCGCGGCTACGAGTCGCATTTCGCGACCAATCACCTCGGGCACTTCCAGCTCACCCTTGGGCTGCGACCCGCCCTGCGCGCCGGGCGCGGCGCCCGCGTCGTCAACACGACCTCCGGTGCGTTCCGGCTCTCCGGCATCCGCTGGGACGATCCGCAGTTCACGACCGGCGGCTACGACGGCCACCTTGCCTACGGCCAGTCCAAAACCGCCAACGTACTGTTCGCCGTCGAACTAGACCGGCGATGGGCCGGGGACGGGATCCGCGGCTACGCGGCGCACCCTGGCGTCGTCGTCGGCACCAACTTGGGACCGTTGCGCGCGGCAGGCGACGACCCGACCCCGTCGATGACCGCCGACCAGCAGCGAGCCTTCGGGTTGATCGACGAGTCCGGCCGGCCGGTCATCGATCCGGAGCGCGGCTTGAAGACGCCGCGGCAGGGAGCCAGCACGATGGTGTTCGCGGCCACCAACCCGCTGCTCGCGGATATCGGCGGCGTGTACCTCAGGGACAACGAGGTCTCACCCGTCGACGAGGTGGAACCGATCCGGGCGGGCCTGATCACCGACGTGGTCCCGCACGCCATCGACCCGGATTCGGCCCGCCGGCTGTGGGAGCTGAGTGAGGAACTGCTCAAGGCATAGCACCTGCGGCGGGATACCCGCCGCAACTGCTGTGCGGTTGGCACCGGCGGCGGACGTACACGTGGGCGATTGATCGGGCCGATCGCGGGTCGGCTCGACTCCGCTTTAAGCGGAACGGTTGGCGTCTTCGCGTCACCTGCGCGTTGGGTCGGGGACACCGGACAGGAAGGCCAGGCGCAGTTTGGTCTCGTCCTCGGTGTAGGCGGCCGCGGTGAGGATCACGATCTTGAGTTCGCTGTCGCCGTCGGTCATGACGTCACAGTCCACCTCGATCGGCCCGACCGCCGGATGCTCGACGAGCTGGCGGTCTTCGCGGTGCGCACCCACCGCGCCGCGGGCCCACAACTCGGCAAAGCGTTGAGTGTCCGCCGGTGAATGTCCGGATCAGCCTGGTGTCAAGACGCTCCCCTTGAGCTGCGGAAATGCGATCGAAGCGCAGGGCTATCTCGATGGCCGGATACAACCCACAACTGCGCACCGTCCGGGCGGTTGTCCCTGGTCACGGACGCCTACGTGGGCGATTGACCAGGCCGCACTGGGTTTGCCGGGGCGGGCAGCTGGCGTTGAACCTGCGCAGGGGGCGGCGTGAGATGTGGATCATGGAAGGCTGTCTTGGGTTTGGTCCTGTAGGTCAGACAGTCCACTGCTGATGACACCGGAAACGGGCCAACCGCTTGTTGATCAAGTTGGTAGCGTGCGCGGCTGTGACTGACAGTCCTGCTCCGCATTCGATATACAGGTTTCTGCACACGCAGCTGGCGGACGGCCATGACCTCGACGACGCGGTGCTCCCCGACCAGGAGGACGTCCCCGGCCGGGTCAAGTTCGCCGCCGGCGCCTGGGACGGTGTAGTCGGCCATCATGTCGCCAACACCGAGTCTGAACTTGTCGACGGCTTGTTCGCCGCGATCACGGCCGCGGCCGCCAGCGGGTTTGTCGCGCGTCGGCGGTATGCGCACCTCTACGAACGCGCGAAGAGCCCTGCGCTTTTGAGCGCGATCGACCCGCTGCTGGGCCGGATCCGCGAAAGCGGGATCGACGGCGTTCGTCTCCATGCGGTGGCCGTACGCCTGGCCACGGAATCCGCACATCGGGGACCCGTGAAGCTCGGGATCGCTCTGCTCGGGTTGTTTCCAGCCGACTCACACCGCGAGATACTTCTGACGCTGGGCCGCCATGAGGAGTTCACTCTCTACGCCGCGGTTGCACTCGGCAACGGCCAGGACGACTCCGATGACGATCTGTGGCAGCTTGCGAGGCAGGTACGCGGCTGGGGGCGGATTCATCTAGTCGAACGTCTCGCCGACACCGGACGACGTGACATTCTCGACTGGATTCTGCGTGACGGATTCCGCAACACGGTCATGGACGAGTACCTGGCGCACCTGGCCGCATCCCGGTGCGACCTCCTGGCCGCGTTGAGCGCCGACGACGTCGACGACGAGCTGCTGCGTGCGGCAGGTGATCTGCTGATGGCTCTGTTCAGAGGCGGGCCAACACGGGACATCCACGACTACGCCGACGGCGCCGCGGTCACCCACATCTACCTGACGTTGATGCAAAACCGCGCCTCGAATCTGCAGCACCTGCTGGCAATCGGTGCGATCCGCGACTTCGTCACCGGCTCCGAACCGAGCCAGGGGTGGCCCGACGGCGGCTGGGACCAAGCAGCGCGCTCGCAGTTCACCAGCGTATGCCAGCAGCTCATCGCCCGCCCCGAGTGGCCGCCCATGGCCGTTGACGCCTTGGAGTCTCCCGACCCGGTGACATCCTGGCGGGCCGAACGGGCCTGCGCCATTCTGGAGATCTCCACCCTGCACACGCTGCTCCGGCAACTGCGGGCAGAGCCGCTGGAATCGGGAAAGTGGTTCAGCGCCATCCGGCAGGCTGACCGCCAAAGCATCGATGACGTGATCGATCTGGCCGTCGAAGTCCTTCCCCTGGACGACGTCGCCACCGGCCCCGGCGAGGAACTTGGGCTTGGGCCGCGGTGGGCTGCCCACCAATGTCTTGATTTCCTCGTTCAAGACCTCGACAAGTGGCCCGGCGTCGGCTGGCCGCTGATCTCCGCGTCGTTGAGCAGCCCTGTCATCCGCAACCGGAACATGGCCGTGCGGGCCTTGGCCGCCTGGCCCCGAAGCACGTGGCCCAACGACGCGGAGTCGCGACTACAGCAGGCGATCAGCCTCGAGCCAGAACACGACGTCAAGCAACGAATGACCGCGGCTCACGAAGGCCGCCCTCTCGACTAGGGGACCGCTCGCCGTGCCCGAGGTCCGTGATCGGTCGCTCGGCGACCGGGGCAACCGGGGCTGGTTCGCGGGCCGACTGCCTCACGAATGAACATCCGATTGCGGCGGCACAACGTTCGGGCAACCGCAGGGCGCTACGGTGGCCTGGAGATAACGGAGGGTTAGTGCGATGGCCGGCAAGGATCGGGCGGGCAAGGGCATCAAGCGTCACGCGTCCGGTGGCGAACCCGATGGACGGATCAAGCGGCTGCCGCGCGCTGTCTACGAGACCGAGTTGTTCCGGCTCCAGGCCGAGTTGGTCAAGCTCCAGGAGTGGGTCCGCGTCGAGGGCGCCCGCCTGGTGGTGATCTTCGAGGGACGTGACGCGGCGGGTAAAGGCAGTGCCATCAAGCGGGTGGCCGCATACCTCAATCCCCGGATCGCCAGGATCGCGGCGCTGCCCGCACCGACCGAGCGGCAGCGCACCCAGTGGTATTTCCAGCGCTACGTCGAACACCTGCCAGCGGCCGGGGAGATCGTATTGTTCGACCGCAGCTGGTACAACCGGGCCGGTGTCGAGCGCGTGATGGGATTCTGCACCGAGGCCGAATATCAACGATTCCTCCACCAGGTCCCGGTCTTCGAGCGACTGCTCGTCGAGGATGGGATCTTGCTGCGCAAATACTGGTTCTCGGTCAGCGACGCCGAGCAGGAGCGCCGCTTCCACTCGCGGATGGAAGACCCGATGCGTCGCTGGAAGCTCTCGCCGATGGACCTGGAGTCGATCACCAAGTGGGAGGACTACTCCCGCGCCAAGGACGAGATGTTTGCCCACACTGACAGACCCGAGACGCCGTGGTACGGCGTGCATAGCGACGACAAGCGGCGGGCCAGGGTCAACATGATCGCCCACCTCCTCTCCACGGTGCCGTACTACGAGGTCGAACGCCCGACCTTGCGGCTGCCCGAACGCCCGGCCACCGGCGGTTACGAGCGACCACCGGTGGAGACGACGACGTACGTGCCCGACCATGCGGAGACGCTGCTGACCCAGAGCTGACCAGACCCCCGCCACGGCTGGACGGTGGGCCGTTCGGTCGAGACGGGCCTATTCCTCGGCGATGGTCTCCTCGACGGGCCGGCGTGGGGTCGGGCGGGCCGGTGTGACCGGGTATCCGATGCGCAGGACGGTCTGTACGACCATGCCACGGGCTGTGTCGGCGAGCAGGTCCCGCAGCCTCGGGATCTCCATCAGCTGGCTTAGCGCCGTGGCCGCCAACCCGTGGACCGTGGCCGTGAGCAGCAGCCGTTCGAGGGCGACGCCGGCCCGCAGCCAGTCGGCCTCGGTGTCTCCGGTGGTGTAGAGCAGCAGCAGGTTCGGCTCAGGTTCGAACGCGACGGTCGCGGTGGGGGCGCCGGTGGCCAGCCCGAAGTCGCGCATGGGCAGCGCCGCGTGCCGGTCGCGCGGGTGCCGCAGCGGCTGCGGCCAGGCACTCGTACAGCGCGCGGCCCGGCTTTCCGTCGACCAGCCGCCATGCGGACTCGGACATGCCGCCAGCCTCACCCGGTTCGGTCTCCCGTACCACGGGCGACCGGCACGACAGGCCGGGTCTTCCGACCTGGATCGGCGGCGTGCCGAGGGCTTCATCCGGCACTCGAGTCCGGCCGGCCCTCGACCCGCGCGTGCCGGGTCGCGCGTAGGCGGTCGGCGACGACGTGCAGAAGTGCGAGCGTAAGGGGGTAGCCGAGCGTCGGATCGCTGTCGCAGAGCTGGCGCAACGCCGGCCCGTCCAGGGCGACGGTCTGCGTCGTCTCCACGGCGACCGCCCCGAACTGCCACCGGTACGGCGGCAGCAGCCAGGACCAGCCCAGCGCGTTGCCCGCACCGAGCGTGTCGACCACGACCCGTCCGGGTCCCGGCAGGTCGACGTCGACCCGACCGGCGACGATCAACCAGAGCCGATCGGCCGGGTCGCCCGGGTGGAAGACCCGGCGGCCGGCGTGGAACATCGACCGGTGTGCGAGCGGCGCCAGGCGCCCCAGCTGCCAGTCGTTGAGGCCGATGAGCAACGGCTGCGCCCGGAGAAGGTCGAATACGGCGACGGTGTTCGCGTCCTCCGCATCCGAACCGCGCGGCGGTTCGCGGCTGGCGGTCATACAGGGCCTCCGTGGCCAGACGACGAAGCTGGTCCGTGCCACGATGCGGGCAGGTGCCCGCGGTTGGGTAGGCCCGATGGTCCCGGCCGATCGGGCCGGCTGTCCCCGCCCGGGACGCGGAACCGGTGACGGGTAGGACCTTGGGCCCGCGGAAGCCGGTCGACGGACCCTTACCGGCGCCGGGCCGTGTCGAGATGCTGAGTGCGGTGTTTCCACCCGTTGAAGGAGTACCCATGCGCGCGGCCGTCGTGACCAGCTTCGACAGTCCACTTCAGATCATCGACAGGCCGTTGCCGGAGCCGGGTGCGGATCAGGTGTTGGTCCGCATCGAGGCCAGCGGACTATGCCACACCGACATCCACGCCGCGCGCGGTGACTGGCCGGTCAAGCCAACCCCGCCGTTCGTGCCCGGGCACGAGGGCGTCGGCGTCGTCGAGCGGATCGGGTCCGCGGTGACCGCGCTCGCAGTCGGGGACCGGGTAGCGGTTCCCTGGCTCGGGTACGCCTGCGGCGTCTGCGGGTACTGCATCGACGGCCGCGAGACATTGTGCGAGGCGCAGAAGAACACCGGCTACTCGATCGACGGCGGCCACGCCGACTACGCGGTCGCGTACGCGCGCAGCGTGGTGCGGGTGCCCGACGGCGTGAGCCCGCTGGAGGCCGCCCCGCTGACCTGCGCTGGCGTCACCACGTACAAGGCGATCAAGGTGGCCGGGGTGCGGCCGACCGAGCGGGTGGCGATCTTCGGCATCGGCGGGCTCGGACACCTGGCCCAGCAGTACGCGCAGATCTTCGGCGGCGACACGATCGCGGTGGACGTCACCGACGAGAAGCTGGCACTGGCCCGCGAACTCGGCGCCGCGCACACGGTCAACGCGGCGAGCACCGACCCGGTGGCGGCCATTCAGGCGCTGGGTGGCGCCGACGTCGCCGTCGTGCTGGCCGCCGCGCCGATCGTGCTGGAGCAGGCGCACGCGGCGCTGCGCCGCGGCGGGCGGCTGGTGCTGGTGTCGCTGCCCAAAGAGAACACCATGCGGTTGCCGATCTTCCAGACCGTGCTGATGGGCATCAGCGTCATCGGGTCGATCGTCGGCACCCGCGCCGACCTGGCCGAGGTATTCGCACTGCACGCGGCCGGCCGCACCCGGGTGGAGTTCGAGACCCGCAAGCTCGACGACATCAACCAGGCCATCGACGACGTCCTGGCCGGCAGGGTCACCGCCCGGGTGGTCTTTCAGATGTGAGACGCGCGTTGCGGCGCGATCTGGCGACGGCGGTGAACAACGCGTGGCTGTCGCCGGAGCATCCGCTCGCGGCCCGCGCGCTCCGGTGCTGAGGGAGGCGGTCAGCGACGCGGCCGACGGCGGTGCGCAGCGCCGGTGTTCCGATTCCTCATGGCGCACACCTGGGCGCCGTTGCCGTGATCGCCGACGTGCCCGAACTCACCAGCCGACAGGAGAAACACCATAACCGCATTCGTCATCGAAGACCTACGCGCCGAGCTGGACATCCCCCAGGACGGCACGCTGTCCAGCCCGGCTGCCGCACAGCGTCCACGCCGTCGAGCCCACCCTCATGTTGCTCACCATGCTCGCCGCCCCGCAGCAGACCCGGATGCCCTGTAGTGGCCAGCACCTTCGTTGACGCGCAAAGCCCGGCGTCGGTCAGCGCTGTCACGGGGTTGGCGAAGAACCGGTGGACTCGTTCCTGCGTCAAAGCTGCGGCCTGCGCGACTGCAGCCACCCTGGCGTGTGACCGCGCGGCATCACGCGCGGCGGCGGTGTCGCAGCCCTTTGGCCCTTCAAGGGAAGTGCGTCAAAAGATAGGCTCCGACGGATATGTTGGTTGCTGTGCTGGAGGAGGTTTTCGTGCGCGCGAGAACCGTTTTCACCGCCGTGGTCGTCGCCGCGGCGCTGGCCGCCGCCCCGGCATCGGTCGGCTCGGCGGCTCCCGCCGACCCGACGGCACCGACCGGCTGCGTGCCTACCGATGCGACCGGCCGGCCGATCCAGCTCGGGCAGGCCGACAACGGGCGCACCATCTGCCTGCGACGGTGGCAACGGCTGTACGTCACGCTCGCCGTCGACCCGGTGCGATATCCCAACCCGTACAACTGGTGGACCCCGGTCCAAGCCAGCGGCGGCGTCTTGGTCGCCCTGCCGCTGCCGGCGCCCCCGCCGCCCGGCACGACGGCGGCCGCGTACCGGGCGGTCCAGCCCGGCCGTGGCGGCCTAGCCTCGTACCGGGACGTCTGCCCGCCCGAGATCCCGTGCGGCGCGCCGGTCCTGCCCTGGCGGGTGACCGTAGACGTGAACTGATCCGGACGGCCCGGCTGGCGGGTCGATTGGGGATCATGCCAGAGAGGATCGGCCCGCTGCGAGGCTGCGCCTCGTGGAGCTGGCCGGGCTCGGGCCGACCCCTGTTCGCCGCCGTGCTGCTGGCCGACCTCGGCGCCCAGGTCGTCTGCGTGGACCGGCCCGGCGCGGCCGCCCGCCGCCCGGTGACCTTCCCGACGACTCGCTCAGTGGCAGGCGGTTCCATCGTGGTCGATCTCAAGAGTCAAGTTATTGACAGATGTCTATATAGCGGGCGACAATGCTGTCGCCGTCCTTCTACTCCGCGCATGGGCGGTTCCCGCCGTACCTGTAGCTGACCCACTCAAGGGAGTTCGCGATGAACAGACTGCGGCTGGTTGCTGTGATCGCCCTCGCCGTCGTCACCTGCCTTCTGACGACGTCGGCCACGGCGCACGCGAGCGCGGCGTTCCCGTTCAGAGCTGACTCGGGCGACAGCTGCCGTTACGGCCGCACACAGGGCAGCCTGATCTGGCGGTACAGCACAACCACCCCGATCCGGCCGATCGCGCTGGATGCCCGCGGCACGCTGGTCGACCATCCACTGCCCGACGCCTGGGGCTTCCTGTGCCGCGACGACGGCTACTACTCGGTGGCGGCGTTCGTCGCATACCTGAACAACGGCTCGACCCAACGAGCCGAAGCCCGAGCCGACAACGCGGTCGTCAGCTTTGACTTCACCGTCGGATCGGACACGACGACCGCCGGTATCAGCCGGGCCAGCGTGCAGGTGTGCCGATCGCCGCTGTCCGGCACCGGGCCCAGCTATTGCGGCCTGCCGCAGCACTACGCTCCCGTGGTCTACGACCCGCCGCCGCCGATCGTGTAGACCGCGACGGACGGGCTGCCGATGAGGGTGTCAGCCCCGTCGCGGTGAGCGGTGAGCGATCCAGGCCCAGTCGTGGCGCCGGGTGGGCCCACGGTGGACGTGGCCAGGGCTGGGGACATAGCCCGAGTCGCGGGCTCACACGTCCCGCGTAGACAGCGGTCGCCGCCGTCACCTGGCCGACGCCGGTTGGACGTGGTGGTCGATCATGGGAGGTTGGCGGGTTCGACGGCGGTGATTCGTTTGAGGTGAACCAGCGTTCGCCGTCGCGGAGGCGGCACCATGCCAATAGGGAGCCGTCGGTGAGTTCGATGTTGTCTATGGTGCGGTTGCTGGGGTTGCCGTCCCGGTTGACGTAGCTGATCGTCACTGGTTGGCGGTGGTCGATCGCGTGGGCGAGGATTCGCGCTTCGGTCGTCGTCAGATTGGTCGCGGACAGGCGTACCGCTTCCAGCGACGGTGTGAGCGGTATCAATGTCTCGTCGGGCGCGGCGAGCAGCTTCCGGGCCAGGTCGGCAGGTTGGGGGCGGGTGACTGCCTGGCGCGGTCTGGCTGTCCGGCTTTTGGCGGAGCCGTTGGCGCGTGCCTGGCGGGGCGGGTCAGTGGATGCCCGGTGGTCGATCACCCGTTCCACGATCGGGGTGCCGTCGGCGGCTTCGGCAACGGGCGCGTAGCCGGCGTTGCGGAGCGCGGTGAGGACATCCTGTAGCGGGGCGTCGGCGGCGAGCACTGTCGGGGCGAGCTGCCGCAGCCCGAGGGCACGCAGCCGGCGGTCCGCGACGATCTCGTTCAGGAGAGCGGTGTCTTCACTGCGCAGGCAGCAGGCTACGGCGCTGGCCCGCACGGAGCCGTGTTGGCGGGCGACATCGGCGACCAGGTAGCGCAGCGGTTGCGGCAGCTCGCCCGCCGAGATGTCGGCGAGTGCGTCGAGCAGGCTGCTGGCGGTGTGTCCGGCGTCGAGTGCCCGCCGTACGGTGGCCGGGCTGAACCGCCACGTGCGCGCGACCCCGCGGGTTTCGGGATCGGCGGCCACGTCGAGCAGCGCGCTCAAAGTGGCGTCCGGGCTGCCGGAGACGACGGCGGTGAGGTCGGCCTGTAGCCGGGCGTGGTGCTGGGTGGTGCCGATGTCGGCGAGTACAGCGGTCAGGTCGTCTGCACCGCCGAGCAGCGCGTGGCCGGCCGCGGTGACCGCTCCCGCGCCGGTCACACCTAGCAGAGCGGCTTCGTGCCAGCAGGCGACGGCCTGGTCTGCTGCGGTATCGGGATCGCCGAACGCGAGCGGTTGCCGCCAGATGACCAGGTCGGCCAGGGCTTGAGGGTCGTCAATGGCAGCGCCTTCCGGCTCCGCGGCGGCGGCGATGACGGCGGCACGTAGTCGACGATGCCGGCACGAACCTCGTCAGGCGTGACCGCGCCAGAGGCAGCCAGCGGCGCGCACGGCGATCGCCACCACACACTCAGCAGCGTGGAGAGCTGGCTGGCCGGCTCGCGCCCTCGCCATCCGTCGTAGTCGGCGGTCGGTGCCGCCTGCCCGTCCCGCAGCGACAGCAATCCGGCGTGCGCGGCGACCGACAACCCCAACCGCAGGTCAGGCTCGCCGCAGCCGAGCGCTTTCGCCAACCGCTTCAGCTCGCGCACGCCGACCCCGCCGGTGCGAAGCGTGGGCACCGGCTTCTTGCCCGCCGCCTCCAGAAGATCAGCGACTAGCCGGACCATCGCGGCGCCAGCGGCCGCCGCGGCGCGTGCCGTCGTCGCGGGATCAGCCGCCGACCGTGCGACGGATGGCGCCACGGCGTCGAACGGTGCCGCGTAACCCGAGCCGCGTAGCGCCAGCGCGACCTCGGCCGGCATGCTCAGCTCGCCGCCCCACTCAGCGGTCCGGGCCAGCAGGCCGCGCTCGATCGCCCAGGCTTGCGGTGTTCGCGGCCGACCGCCGTACGAGCTGTAGTAGAACGGATCCGGCTCGATCTCACCGCCGGCTGCGGCTTTGTCCAACAGGTCGCGAACATCGGCCGGAGCCCCAGCGACGAGGGAGCGTATCCGTTCGCCGTCACCGAGGTAGGCGAGCACCTGGCCGAGAATGTCGGCCTTGCGACCAGCCGGGCTGACACCCAGATGGCGGGCCATGCTGCGCAGCTGATCGGCGGTCCGGTATGCCAGGCCGGTCGCGACCGGGTCGCCGAGCCCGAGCGGACGCGGCCAAGCCGCCGCGGCAGCGGCAACGAGCTGCGGCGTGGCGTCATCGAGCACGAGCGCGTTGGCCCGAAGCGTTTCCAGCGTACGCGTCACGTCCGCCCGCCCGCCGTCCGTCGTGGCGCCGAGCAGCCGATCCAAGATCGCCCGCTCAGCCCGGCCGCCGAGTGCCGCCAACGCCTCCGCGACCTGCAACACCGGACGGTCCAACCGGCGCAAAGCAGCGATCGTCGCCGCCGGCGTCGCCAACCGCTCAGCCAGCTCACCCAACGACACCGGCGGCGGCACCGCCAACCCCTCCGGCCGTCGCCGCAGCAGGTCCGTCAATCCATCCTCACCGAGGCGCCTCAACCAAGCCGCAGTGACCACGTCGCCTCCGTCCGTTCTGACCCGGATGCACGGTAGTGGCCAGGACCCTTGTTGACGTTCAACGCCCGGCGTGGGTCAAGCTGTGCCACGGGGTCGCGAGGAGTCGGCCGACGTCTTCCTGCGTCCAGCCGCCGCGGCGGGGACAGCAACGATCTGTCGGTCCAGCGGAGCGCTTCAGCCGGTCCAGACAGGCCATCATTTGGATCGAGATCGCGCGCACCGAACCGAACCCGGCCAGCCGATGCCCGGCGGCGAAGACAGCCAAGTCGGCTGCCGCCGCCGGACGGCGCCGCCCACCTGGCCGACCTGCTCGGACAGTGGACGCCCCAGGACGACCCGACCAGCCCGCCATCACTGCGCAGCGCACGGAACGGCATCGGGTCGAAGCGCCGTTGCCGGCACCCGACGACACACCATCAGCCGACCTGACACCAGCATCACGGTCACGTTCTGAACGGGCCGCGCGTCGCCCGCCCGACCGCGGACGGGCAGGAATGTCGGACGATATACACCGTCGTCGTCGACGCGAGTTCAGTTCGGACGATGGAAGCGCGGCGCGCACGTTCGAGATCGCGGTGGTGGCGTCGTGGCGACTGCTCCGCTAGATCCGCCGCGCTGCGAACAGCTCTTGAAACGACAACCACGACGCCGGTGGGCTCGGACCCAACGGCGACGTTGGGTCCGACCTCGCATCCCGCGGACCGCGCCCACCAGACCGTGGGGTCCGGGGGTCGCCCCCGGATCGGAATGGAACCGGGCGGGCCGAGTGCGGCTCGTCACCACCGGAGGTGGCGAACATGTCGAACATTTTGCGCCGTGCACTCGCGGCTATGGCGGCGACTCTGGTCGCGGTGGCGGTCGGCGCGATCGCCGCGCCAGGCCCGGCCCGTGCCGGTGGCTGGGCGGCGACCGTGCTGGAGCCGATGCCGGGCCAGCTGAAGGCGCACCAGACGTACACCGTGGGGGTCTGGATTCTCCAGCACGGCTTCCATCCCTACGAGGGTGAGCTCTCGGAGGTCGCTCTGCTCCTCGTCGACAGCAAGGGCGCCGCGACGAAGTTTCCGGCTGTGAAGTTGAAGGAGCCCGCCCACTACGCGGTTTCCGTCGTGCTGCCGCACGACGGTCCGTTCACGGTCACCGGGATCCAGGGCTGGTTCCCCGAGTACCAGGTCGGCACGATCAGCGCGAAGGACGGTCTCGTGCAACAGCCGACGCCCAGTGCGCCGACCAAGGAGCAGCTGGCGCAGTACTGGCCCGGCGCCGTCAAGCCGCCGGTCCTGCCAGTCGACCAGACCCGCGACCCGTTCACCGCGGCCGGGCCGGCGGCCGTCAGAGAGGTCGAACCACCGGCCGCGATCGAGGCGGAACCGGTCGCCAGCACCGCGCCGTCCGGGCCGCAGCCCTGGCTGATTGGGCTCGCCGCCGTCGCCGTGCTGTTCGTCGCGGGCACCGTCCTGTTCGGGCGGTGGCGGATCCGCGTCACCCGGCGCGGCACCGCGTAAACGGGATCGACCGCTCTCACCCGCGTGGGGGATCATGATCGTGATCCCCCACGCGAAGGAGCCGCGACCGTGATCCTCGACTGGCCCGACTGCACCAACGTCCGCGATCTTGGTGGCCTCACCACCGCCGACGGTCGGCGCGTCCGGTCCGAGGCGCTGCTGCGTTCCGACGGCCACCACAAACTGACGGCCGATGCCGTCGCCGCCATCCGGGCCGGTGGCGTGCGCCGGATCGTCGACCTGCGCTGGGCGCACGAGAACGACAGGTGGCCGACCCCGTTCGCCGGAGACCCGCTCTACGTCAACGCCCCGCTGCTCGGCGACGCGGACTACGAAATCATCCCGGACACGTACGCGGCTCTGCTCGACCACAACCGGCCCCAGGTCGGCGCCGCGTTCCGGGCGGTGGCCGAGGCGCCGCCGGGCGGGGTCGTGGTGCACTGCCACGAGGGCAAGGACCGCACGGGCGTGCTGGTCGCGCTCCTGCTGCTGGTCGCCGGGGTCGACGAGGAGCAGATCGCCGACGAGTACGCGCTGACCGATGGCGTCGAGCGCAAACTCATGGTCAACACCCTCGAGCACCTGCGGCAGGCGTACGGCGACGTGACGAAATACCTCGCCGACTGTGGCGTCGACGGCGCCGTGCTCGCGGCGGCCCGGGCGCGACTGCTCGACTAGCCCCGCCGCGCCGCGCGGCCAGCTAGCCTGAACCGCATGGAGACGGCCGTCCTGACCAGCGCGTTCCTGGCCGGTGTCGCCGCCGGTGGGCGCAGCATGACCCCCATCGCGACGATCGCGCTGACGACCCGCCCAAACACTGCGTCGATGTGGCTGGACCGAGCGGCCAGCAACCCTGGCCGCGTCCTGCTGACCGCCGGTGCGGCCGCCGAGCTCGTCGGCGACAAGCTGCCCAACACCCCGAGCCGGCTGATGGCGCAGGGTCTGGGCATCCGGATCGCCACCGGAGCGCTCGGAGGTGCGGCGTTGGCGTGGCGGACCCGCGGCAACCCGGCGCTCGGCGCACTGTGCGGCGGTGTGGGCGCGGTAGCCGGCAGCTACGCGGGCGCCTACTGGCGGCGCTGGGCCGGCACCGAGCAGGTCACCGCCTTCGTGGCCGCCGTGGCCGAGGACCTGCTCACCGCGGCCACCGCGGTCGCCGCCGCGGCGCTGGCTCCCCAGACTCGCACCTAAGAGCCACCGCGCAGGTCGGCGCGGGCCAGCTCGCCGAACAGCGCCATCGCCGCGTCCACCTCGGCGCGGTCGCCGCTCATCAGCAGGTCGAGACCGAGGCCGCGGGTCACCGCGAGCCCCAGCCGGGCATGCGCCCGCGCCCGGTCGCCCTCGACCCCCGCCCGCAGGAACAGCGAGACCAGCGGTTCCTCCCACGCCCGGATCACCGATTCGCGGAAGGCGGCCGTCCACTCCCGGCCGTACAGCGCCTGCACGTAGACCTCGAAGAACAGCCGTTGCGCCGGCAGCACGTCCGGGCCGGTCAGGTGGGTCCAGAAGGCCGCGGACACGCTGAAGATGTCGGCGTCCTCGGTGACCAGGTCGGCCAGCAGGGCCCGCTGCGCCGCCTCCATCCGGGCGACCACCTCGGCCAGCAATCCGTCGCGGGAGCCGAAGTGGTAGATCAGCATCCGGTGGCTCGTGCCGGCCTCCGCGGCGATCTCGCGCAGGCTCAGGTGGCTGAACCCGTGCCGGCGGACGACCTCGAAGCAGCGATCGAGCAGCGCGTCGCGGGCGGCGCTCACGCGGCTTCGCTCGCCGCCTTCAGGCCGGCCGCCTCCAGCTCGAGATAGCGCCGGTTGCGCCGGCCGAGGAACAGGTTGAGCAGCCCGGCCAACGGACCGGTCTGGTGCAGCTCCAGCGTGATGCGGGTCGAGCCGTCCGGGTTGGTGTCGATCAGGTGGCGGCCGACCGTGCGTACCCCCGGGGAGTGGTTCGTCCAGGAGAACTCCGTCTCGTCGGCGAACGTCGTGACCTCCCACACCAGCGGCTGCATGCCCGGCTGTTTGATCCGCGCCCGGCTGCCGAGCCGCAGCGGACCGTCGTCGAGGCGCTCGACCGACGTCATCGACCGCGTCCAGCGTGGCCAGTCGGTCACGTCGCGCAGCACTGCCCAGGTGGCGGCCCTCGAGGCGCGGGCCGACGTGCTCGTCGTCAGCATCATGTACCAGATGGTACATGCGTCTCGGCATCGCGTAGGGTGCCCGCATGACCGTGGACATCTGGACTGACGGCGCGTGCAGCGGCAACCCTGGGCCGGGCGGCTGGGGTGCGTTGCTGCGCTACGGCACGGTCGAGAAGGAGATGTGCGGTGGCGAGGCGACGGCGACCACCAACAACCGGATGGAGCTCATGGCGCCGATCAGCGCGCTGGAGGGCCTGACCCGGCCGGCGGTGGTCCGGCTGCACACCGACAGCGTCTACGTGCGCGACGGCATCACGAAGTGGCTGCCGAAGTGGAAGGCCAACGGCTGGCAGACCTCGGCGCGGACGCCGGTCAAGAACGTCGACCTGTGGCAGCGCCTGGAGGCCGCGCTGGAGCCTCACGAGGTGAGCTGGTTCTGGGTCAAGGGCCACTCGGGCCACCCCGAGAACGAGCGCGCCGACGGCCTGGCCAACCGCGGCCTGCGCGAGGCCCGCGACGGCGTCGCCAGCCGGCCGGCCCCGTAAGGCCGGCCGGCGGCGGGGTTCACGTCGCCGAGACGTGCTTGACCGCGTCGAGGACGACCGCGGTCACCTCGTCGGGTTTGGTGATCAGCGACAGGTGACCGGCGTCGACCTTGGTGACCGCCGAACCCGCCCGCTTGGCCATGAAGAGCTGCTGAGCCTTCGGGATCACCTGGTCCTGCGTGCCGACCACGTACCAGGAGGGGATCTCCTTCCAGGCGGGCGGCCCCGAGGGCTCGTTGCTGGCGCTGGCGACCAACGGTCGCTGGCTGGCCCACAGCACCCTCGCCTGCTCGAACGGCACGCCGTTGGCGAAGCCGGTCAGGAAGACCTCCTCCTTGAGGTAGAGGTCGGCATCGCCCTCCGGAGCGTTCGGGAACGGCACGAAGTCGAAGACCAGGGCCGGGTCGCCGGCTAGCACGGAGTCCGGGCCGACCAGGTCTACGACCTTCTCGCCCTCGTCCGGTGCGAACGCGTCGACGAAGACCAACGCACGGACGTTCGCGTTCCCGGTGGCGGCGTTGGTGATGACGGCACCGCCGTACGAGTGTCCGACCAGGACGACCGGGCCGGGGATGGTCGACAGGAAGTCGGCGATCGTCTCGCTGTCGCCGGACAGGCTGCGCAACGGGTTCGGCGGCACCCGCACCGGGTAGCCGGCCGCTTGGAGCCGGGCCGTCACGCCGTCCCACGACGAGCCGTCGGCCCAGGCGCCGTGCACGAGCACGATCGTCGGCTTGAGCGGGTAGGCGTCCTCCGCCGCGGGCTGGGCCACGACCGCCGCCGGCCACGCGAGCAGCGCGACCGCCACGACCGCGAACAACAGGGGGAACCGTCGCCGCGGGGCGACCAGGAATCTCTTCAACAAAGCCTCCGTGGGTTCAGGGCACGGGCATCGGCCCGCATTCAATAACGCGGCTTATGCCCTAAATGTCACGGAGGCCCGCGCGCCCTAGCGACCCCCGCCGACCGCCCACTCCACGACCGGCATCACCGGCACCGGCGAGTACTCCGCCACCACCGGCAGCCGCCCCAGCACCCCACCCGCGGTCATCCCCAACAGCGCGAGCAGCAGCAGGCCCGCAGCCCTCATGCCCACTGTGGATCGTGCACCCATCACCGCTCCCCCGGTCGAACGCGCGGAACCATCGACCACCACTCTTCCGGGCCGGCAACGCTCAGTCATTGCCACAGGTACCCCAACCGGAGGTAGTGCCCGCCCTACCATCGCCCGGCGGTAGGTGCCCGCCGGGATGGCCGATCGATCGATGGTTCTCGATAGGATGAGTCCCACCCGATCCTCATCCGCTCCCACGAGGAGGCCCCCGATGGCCCTACGCCGCAGACTCTCCACCCTCGTTCTGGTCGCCGCCGCGCTGGTCGGTGTGCAGCTCGCATCGGTCGGCGTGGCCCAGGCCGCGGTCCGCGTGTTGTACTACGACGCCAGCCAGTCGCAGGAGTTCGTGTCCGTGGTGCGCCAGGGCGCCGCCAACTGGAACAGCCGGGTGACCAACGTGCGCCTCGAGCCGGTCCCCTCCGGCCGAACGCCCAACATCCGGGTCTACGCCGACAACGGCTGGCCGCGCACCTATACGACGTCGCTCGGCAACGGCTACTGGTACATGGGCCGCCAGGCCGTCAACCAGGGCTACTACCAGCCGCGAATCTCCACACACGAGTTCGGCCACATCCTCGGCCTGCCGGACCGCAGGACTGGTTTGTGCGCCGACCTCATGTCGGGCAGCAGCGCGCCGGTCTCGTGCACCAACGCGTACCCGAACAGCACCGAAGCCGCCACAGTCAACAACCGCTTCGCCAGCCGCATGACCGTCCCCGCCAAGGAATTTGTCTGGCAACCCTAGTTTCAAGATCAAGGGCTTCTTGTCCCGGGTCCGTCGGGGGCGCGACCGTTGCTCCCGCCGGACACCGGGCCGGGCCCCAGGGGGCCCGGCCCTGCCACGTCCGCGGGTCAAGAGCTGACGGACTCCCGGCGCATCAGTAGGTCGTGTAGCTCTGCGCGGGCGGCTACCACCTGCTCCAGCTGTTCCGTGCGGCCCAGGGAGCGGGGGCGCGGGATGTCTAGGTCGAGGATTTCTACTATCTGGCCCGGGCGCGGGCTTAGGACGACTATGCGGTCGGCCAGCAGGACCGCCTCGTCGATCGAGTGGGTGACGAACATGATGGTCGCTCGGTTCTCCATGTGGATGCGCTGGAGCTCTGTTGAGAGATCCTCGCGTGTGAGCGCGTCCAGGGCGGAGAACGGCTCGTCCATCAGCAGGACCCGCGGGCCGGACAGCAGCGAACGGCAGAGCGCCACGCGCTGCTGCATGCCGCCCGACAGCTCGTGCGGCAGCCGCTTCTCGAAGCCCGCCAGCCCGACCATCTCCAGCAGGCCGAGCGCGCGCTCGCGCAACGCCGCCCGGCCCAGCTTGAAGATCTCCGCCGGCAGCAGCACGTTGTCGAGCACCGTGCGCCACGGCAGCAGCGCCGGGCGCTGGAAGAGCATCGCGATGTCCCGCCGGGGCTTGGTCACCCGCTCGTCGCCGACGTGGATCTCGCCGTGGGTCGGCGGTAACAGCCCGGCCACCAGCCGCAGCAGCGTGGACTTGCCACAGCCCGAACGCCCGACCACCGCGACGAACTCGCCCTCCTCGATCTTCAGGTCGATGTCGCGCAGCGCCTCGACCGTGCCGGACCGGCCGGTGAAGACCTGCGAGACCCCGAAGAGCTGGATCATCCCGCCACCTGCGGCATGATCGAACCCGCGATCAGGTCGAGGTGGTCGAGATCGGCCAGGTCGGCGATCCGCAGGTAGGCCCGCTCGACGCCGAGGGCCGCGAACTGGCCGAGGTAGTCGACCACCTCGTCGACCGAGCCGTATGCACCGAAGGTCGCCGCGCGCACCGGCGGTCGCAGGATGGCCGCCCGCCGCTCGACCTGCGCGGCGTCACGACCGCACGCCACGGAGACGCACACCGAGCGCCGCACGACTCGGCCCCGCTTCGCCGACTCGGCGTCGAGGCGGTTGAACAGCTCCTTGGTGTCGGCCGGGCTGGCGAACTGCACGTTGTACTCGTCCGCGTACCGTGCGGCCAGCCGCGGGGTACGGCGCGGCCCTTTGCCGCCCACGATCACCGGCGGGTGCGGCCGCTGGGTCGTGCGCAGACCCGGAGCACCGGCCAGCGTGTAGTGCGTACCCGCGTGATCGAACCTGTCGGACGCGGTCCACAGCCCGGTGACGATCGCGAGTTGCTCGGCCAACCGTTCGAAGCGCTCGCCGACAGGCGGCAGCGGAATCCCGAACGCGGCGTGCTCCGCTTCGTACCACCCGGTGCCGAGCCCGAGCTCCACCCGCCCCGCGCTCATCTCGTCGACCTGGCTCACCGCAACGGCGAGCGCACCCGGTGACCGGAACGTGGCCGCGCTCATCAGCGAGCCGAGCCGGATCCGCGTGGTGTCGCGGGCCAGACCGGCCATTGTGGTCCATACGTCGGTCGGCGTGTGGTCGGTCGGCCCGCCCAGCGGCAGATAGTGGTCGGGCCGGAAGAACCCGTCGAAGCCACAGGCCTCGGCGTGTCGGGCCAGGCCGAGGATGTCCGCGTAGCTCGTGCCTCCCTTGGTGGAGGCGAAGATCCGGAGAAACATCGACGCCAGGTTATCCCTTTCGTGCCTCGGATGGATAGGTGTACGGGCTGTTGCCAAACGCCGGGTTTCCCCTAGGGTGATGCGTCGTCCCCCGCCCAATGTGTGTCAATACTTCGATGCCACGAAAGGGACCTCCCGTTATGCGAACCCTCCGCGCGGTTGCCGCCGTGGGTGCAGCGGCGTTGCTGCTGACCATGGCCGCCTGCTCCGGCTCCGACGACAAAGCGCCCGCCAGCGACAGCCAGAACGCCGCCGAGAAGCCACTGGACAAGGTGGTCTACATGAGCGGCTTCGGCCTCTTCGGCCGAGAGTCCTATGTCTACGCCGCGATCGACAAGGGCTACTTCCGCGAGGCCGGCCTGGAGGTCGAGGTCAAGCCCGGCCTGGGCACCAACGGCAACCTCAAGGCGCTGAGCTCCGGATCGGTCCAGTACGCCTCGATCGACCTGACCGGTGCGTTCCTCGAGTACGGCCGGCCGGGCGGCATCAACGACTTCACGATCGTCGGCGCCGTGCAGCAGCGCTCCCTCACCGCGCTGATGGCGCTGGAGGAGAGCGGGATCAGCACCCCGCGCGATCTGGAGAACAAGACGATCGGCGCCCAGCCCGGCTCGGTCAACCAGGTGCTGTTCCCGACCTACGCCCGGCTCGCCGGCATCGACGCGGGGAAGGTGAAGTTCCAGAACGTGGCGCCACAACAGCAGCCGCAGCTGCTGGCCTCCAAGCAGGTCGACGTGATCACCCAGTTCCCGGTCGGCAAGCCCGGTGTCGAGCGCGCCGCCGGCGGCAAGAAGGCGGTCGTGCTGCCGTACACCGACGTGATCACCGACCTGTTCGGCGGCGCCATCGGTGTCTCGAAGAAGACGGCCCAGGAGAAGCCCGACCAGGTCAAGCGATTCATGTCCGCGTTGCTCAAGGGCCTTTCCGACACGATCAGCAACCCGCAGGAAGCGGGCCAGATCTACGCCAAGTTCGAGAAGACCCAGCCGGCGCCTGTCGCCGCCGCCGAGATGACGCTGATGCGGCCCTACGTCGACCTCGGCACGGGTCTCGGCCAGATCGACCAGGCCCGGGCCGCCCGCAGCATCGCGATCCTCCAGGGCGCCGGTGCGATCCCCGACGGCCTCAAGCCGGAAGACGTGATCTCGTTCGACCTGATCCCGAAGCCGTCCGCCTGACCACTGTGGAGTCGACATGACGCCGAGCACCCCGCCCGACCTCGCCCGTCCCGCGAGCGGCGGGCGGGTGCTCGCGGTCGCCCTTCCCCTGGCCGGCACGCTGGGCGCCGTCGCGCTGTGGTGGTTGGCCGTGGTGGCCTTCGAGATCCAGCCCTACCTCGTGCCGACGCCGCCCGAGGTGCTCCGGGTGTTCGCCGAGATGCCCGGCGACCTGATCGCGGAGGCCAGGGTGACGCTCTGGGAAACCGTTGCGGGCTATGGCATCTCGGTGGTCGGCGGCGTGCTGATCGGTGCGTTGATCGCCGGCTCGCGCACGGTCGAGCGGGCGGTCTACCCGATGCTGGTCGCGCTCAACGCCGCGCCCAAGGTGGCGATCGTGCCGCTCCTGATCGTCTGGTTCGGCTTCGACAGCGCGCCGAAGATCGTGATGGCGGTGCTGTTCTGCTTCTTCCCGATCACCCTGGCCACGGCGGCCGGACTGAGCAGCACGCCGGCCGACCTGGTCGAGCTGACCCGCTCGCTCGACGCGTCCCGGCTGCAGACCTTCGTGAAGATCCGCTTCCCGGCCGCGCTGCCCCAGATCTTCGTCGGGCTCAAGGTGGCCCTGCCACTGGCCCTGGTCGGCGCGGTCGTCGGCGAGCTGTTCGCGTCCGACGCGGGCCTGGGCTACCTGATCAGCTCGTCCGGCGGCAGCGGCAACACCGCGCTGGCCTTCGCCTGCGTGGCCCTGCTCTCGGTGATGAGCATCGTGCTGTTCTACGCACTGGTGGCGATCGAGCGCCTCACCCTTCCGTGGGTCCGCGCGACGACGGGCTAGCCGGCCAGGCGCCAGCGGCCGCCGCGGGCGACCAGCATTGTCAGGGACTGGCGCATCAGGCCCGAGTGGTTGTCCGGGGTGAGCCGGATCGGCCCGGAGAGACCGTCCATCTGCGACATCTCGAGCTGGTCGCGGATCGCCGACCGGTCCGGCGTGGCCGGGTCCGCGTCGGCGCGCACGGCGGCGTCGGTGATCAGCTGCAGCGCGTCGGCGGCGAACGACGCGATCCCGTGGTAGCTGCCCCAGCGGGCGGTGTAATCGCGGAACCACTGCTTGCGGGCGGCCTTCGCCGGTGTCGTGGCGATGACGTCGTCGATCACCATCGTCTGGGTGAACACCATCGTCGTGCCGTCCGGCGTCGCACCGTCGCCGCCGCCGAGGAACAGGTCGCCGGCCGCGGCCGCGTCGAGGAACAGCCGGCCGCGATATTCCGCCTCGGCGGCCGCCGCGCCGGCCTTCGCGGCCTGCTCGGCGCCGGTCCACACCAGGATCGCGTCCGGTGCCTCGGCGGCTAGCTCCTCGACGGGGTCGTCGAGGTTGTCCTCGGTCGGTTTCACCTCGGTCTTGGCCGCCAGCTTCAGCCCGACCTTGCCCAGTTCGCGATCGAGCGCCGCGACCCCTTCGGCGCCGTAGCCATCGGCCGTGTAGAGCAGCCCGATCTTGCGCAGCGCGGGAGTACGACGCAGCTCGGCGGCGAGCGCGGCGGCGTTGTCGTTGGCGTTGGGGCCGACCTTGAACATGAAGCGCCGCTCGGCGATCGGGCTGGCCACCGCACCCGCGGCGGCCAGCGAGACGGCCGGGATGGCCTTGTCGTTGAGCGTCCTGGCGGCGTTGACCGCGCACGGCGCGCACGCACCCATGATGATCGCGTTGACCGAGCGGTCGGCGCTGAAGTCCTGGATGTTGCGCAGGCTCTCGCCGGGGTCCGACCGGTTGTCCTTGACCACCAGCCGCACCGTGCGGCCACCGGTCAGCCCGGAGCTGTTGAGCTGGTCGACCCGCAGCTCCAGCGCGCGCTGGAAGGCCTGCCCGGCGGCCGCGTCGGCACCGGAGAGCTCGAGGTCTGCGGCGACCACGATCGGGCCACCGCGCGCGACCGCGCCGGAGTCGTCCGCTCCGCCGCAGCCGGCCGCGGTCACGGCGAGAGCGGTCGCGGTGACGACGGCGAGCGAGCGGGTCAAGGGATTGACGGACGTCAAGGGATGCCTCCTGGACGGTGCTCCTCAGTGGAGAGACAACGACCGGCTGCGGTCGGCAAGCGTTGAGAAACCTTGCCAAGCTCGTTCGCTCTGGTCAAGCTGAAGAATTCCCATATCTGATTGTCTCAATGCGTGAGAACTCCGTCCGCACAGTGGACATTACTTTCCGTGATCGCGTCGACACGGAGACGGCGACCAAGCAGCTCAGCGCGTTGTCCGAATGGACAGCTTGAGGCAACGACTGTCTGTTGTGCACCCGACGACCGTTTGCTACCGCCATCCCCCTTCCGTACACCCCCAGAAACTGATGAAATCGCCGCCGTGCCGCGTGAGCCGCGGGGGCGCCGTGACGACCGGTGGCGGACCCGCCACGTAACCCACCACGGAGGCGATGGCGTGACCACCGGACGGATGACGCTGCCTACGCGCGGCCCCAGGACCACTGGGCTGGAACGGCGCGGGCTGCCGCGCCTCGCGGACGCGCGCATCCGCTCGAAGCTCGGTCTGCTGTTGCTGGTGCCGTTGGTCGCCGTTATCGCGCTCGCCGCGGTGCGGCTGGTCGACGTGTCCCGCCAGGCCTCCGATGCGACGCTCATCCGCTCCCTGTCTGAGCTGTCGATCGACGTCTCGGCGTTGACGCAGAACCTGCACAAGGAGCGCATGGCCGCCGCCGCGTTCCTGGCCACGCCGGAGGCCAAGGCGGACGCGTACAACCTGCGGGTGCGCAGCACCGACGCGCTCGTGACCACCTACCAGGCCCGCCGGGCCAACCTGCCCGACCTGCCGGGGTCGGTGCGCAACCGGCTCGCCGCGATCGACGACCACCTGGCCGGGCTGGCCGGGATCCGGGAGGAGACGCTGGCCCGCGGCCAGATGTCGGTCGCCGAGGCGACGTTGCGCTACGGCGTCGTGCTGGGCGACCTGGTTGCCTACGGCGAAGCGGTCGGGCAGGTGTCCGGCGAGGGCGACCTCGCGGACAGCCTGCGTGCGATGGCCGCCTTCGCCCGCGCCAAGGCCGCCACGGCCGAGGAGGAGGCGGTGGTCTTCGCCGCGCTGTCCGCGGGTGGCCTGAGCCAGGAGCAGTTCTCCGCCTTCGTCGCGACGCTGACCAGTCAGCAGGAGGCGTTCGCAGCCTTCGCCGGTTCGGCCTCGGCGGCCCAGCAGGGCGCGGTCGACCGGACCGTCACGGGCGACGCGTCGCTGCTCGCAGACCAGGTCTCCGCCCAGCTGACCCGCTCGGTCGGCGAGGCGGCACCGTTCCCGGCCGCGGTCGGCAGCCCGGCCATCGGCGCGGTCAACGACCTGATGCGCTACGCCGAGACCAACCTCGAGCGGGACCTGCTCGGCCAGGCGGACGACGCCCGCGCCGCGGCGGTGCGACAGGCGACGATCGAGGGCACGCTGGTGCTCACCGTGCTGCTGGTCGCGCTGCTCCTCGCGATCGTCATCGCCCGGTCGCTCAACCGCTCGCTGTTCCGCCTGCGCGACGGCGCGCTCACCGTGGCCAACGACAGCCTGCCCGAGGCGGTCGGCCGGCTGCGTGAGCTCGAGAAGCTGGGCGAGGGCGGCGTCGAGGAGATCGTCAACGGGGTACGCGACCCCATCCGCCTGACCAACCGCGACGAGGTGGGCGAGGTCGCCGCGGCCTTCAACGTGGTGCACCGCGAGGCGGTCCGGATCGCGGCGGAGCAGGCCGCGCTGCGCACCAGCGTCTCCGCGATGTTCCTGACCCTGGCCCGGCGCAGCCAGACCCTGGTCGACCGGATCATCGGCGAGCTCGACTCGATCGAGCGCGGCGAGGAGGACCCGAAGCGGCTGGCCAAGCTGTTCGTGCTCGACCACCTCGCCACCCGGATGCGCCGCAACGACGAGAACCTGTTGGTGCTGGCCGGTGCCGACACCGCGCCACCACGACGTGAGGACGCGTTGCTCATCGACGCGCTGCGCGCCGCACAGTCCGAGGTGGAGGCCTACAACCGGATCGAGTTCGGCACGGTCGACCCGGACATCTCCGTGTCGGCCAAGGCGGTCAACGACGTCGTCCGGATCCTGTCGGAGCTGCTCGACAACGCGACCCGCTTCTCCCCGCCGAACACCGTGGTGGTGGCCGACGCCCGGCGGATCCGTGACTACGTGGTGGTCCAGGTCGAAGACCGCGGCCTCGGCCTCGACGACGACCAGATCGAGGTGCTCAACCAGCGGCTGTCGGCGCCGTCGCCGGTCGACGTCTCGGCGTTCCGGCTGATGGGCCTCGCGGTCGTGGCGCGCCTGGCGGCACGCTACCGGATCCAGGTCGAGCTGCGCCGCACTCTCGACCAGGGCACCGTCGCCCTCGTCACGCTGCCGGCCGAGATCGTGGTCGTGCCGCAGCACGCGGGCCACCCGCCGACCCTGCTGCCGCGCAAACGGGTGCCGGCGTCCGCCTCACTGAACGGCAACACGGCCGGCGGCAGTGCGTGGGCCAACCGCGCCTCGGCGACCACGCTCGCCGAACCGCCGGCCGCGCCGGCCCAGTGGGACATCCCCCTGCCGCAGCGGCCCGGGTTCGCACCACCGGCGCCGCCGTCACCGATTCCACCCGCACCGAGCGCGACCGTGCCACCCGTCGTGGGCGGCGAGACCGCACTGCTCGCCGAGCCCAGCCGGGAGGCGACCACCGAAATGCCGATCTTCCGGGAGATGGAAGCCGTCTGGTTCCAGTCGCACGGCCACGGCTCCACCCAGATCCTGCACCTGCCCGACAACTATCTCCCGCCGACCAGCGGCCCGGCGGCCGCACCTGGCCCGCCTCCGCCGGCCGCACCCGTGCCGCCGCCCGCGCCCGCTCCGTCCGCCGTCCCGACCCAGCCGACGGGGAGCCCCGCCCGGCCGAGCGCACCGTCGGCGGCGGACGACGAGCTCTGGCGGACCGCCGCCGACGAAGGCTGGGCACGGGCCAACCGGGCGTCGAAGCCGGCGACCGACGGCACCACCCGGTCCGGCCTGCCCAAGCGGGTGCCGCAGGCCCAGCTCGTGCCCGGCGGAGTGGAGACCCGTCCGCGGGAGGGCGTCAAGCGCGCGCCGGAAGAGGTCCGCGGCCTGCTGTCCGCCTACCACCGCGGCGTCCAGCGGGGACGCACGGCCGGCGCCGAGCCGGGCCAACCCGACGCGAGCAAGGAGACCCGATGAACAGGGCACCGACCATGCAGGACATGGCCTGGTTGCTGAGCAACTTCGCCGACAGCGTCGCCGGCATCGCCCACGTGGTCGCCGTCTCCGCCGACGGCCTCCTGCTCGCCTCGTCGCGGGACCTACCCCCGGACCGGGCCGACCAGCTCTCGGCGATCACCGCCGGCGTGGTCAGCCTGACCACCGGGGCCGCGCGGATGTTCGACGGCGGCAACGTGCTCCAGACCGTGATCGAGATGCACAGCGGCTACCTGTTCCTGATGTCGATCAGCGACGGGTCGTCGATGGCCGTGCTGGCCGGGCGCAACAGCGACGTCGGCCAGGTCGGCTACGAGATGGCCCTGCTGGTCGAACGGGTCGGCAAGGCCCTCTCCCCCGAGCGCCGCGAAGCCGCGATCGGCCGCCGGTCGTAGCACAGTGGACGAGAACGTGCCGCCCCCGCACAACCGCGAGGAGGTAACCGCGCATGGAACCGCCGCACGGCGATCCCAGGGGCGCGCTGGTGCGCCCGTACGCGGTTACCCGCGGCCGCACCGAGCCGTCGCGTCACATCGCCCTCGAGGCCGTCCTGACGGCCAGCGCGCACGCGGTCACCGAGGCCAGGTTCGCCGGTCACGACAAGTACCGCATCGCGCAGATCTGCCAAGCCACGCCCCAGTCCCTGGCCGAGATCGCCGCGTACACCCGCCTGCCGCTCGGCGTCGCTCGGGTGATCGTGGCGGACATGGTCGGCGAGAGGCTGCTGACGCTGCACAGCGCCGCACCCGCCCAGCGCTTTGAGGAACGGATGGAACTGTTGGAGAGGGTGCTAAGTGGACTACGCAGGCTCTGACCGCGAGCGGGGCATCATCCCGGCGAAGATCGTGATCGCCGGTGGCTTCGGCGTCGGCAAGACCACGATGGTCGGCGCGGTCTCCGAGATCACCCCGCTGACCACTGAAGCGCTGCTCACCACGGCCGGCTCGGGGATCGACGACCGGTCCAAGGTGCCGGAGAAGGAGACCACCACAGTGGCGATGGACTTCGGCCGCATCACGATGGCCGAGGACCTGATCCTGTACCTGTTCGGCACGCCCGGTCAGACCCGGTTCTGGTTCATGTGGGACGAGCTCGTCCGCGGCGCGGTCGGTGCGGTGGTGCTGGTCGACACCCGGCGGATCACCGACGCGTTCGCACCGCTCGACTACTTCGAGAAGCACAACCTGCCGTACCTCGTGGCGCTCAACTGCTTCGACGGCGCGCCGACCTACGAGGCCGACGAGGTGCGCGAGGCGCTCGCCATCCCGCCGAGCGTGCCGTTGCTGATGACCGACGCCCGTCGTCGCGAGGCGGTCAAGCAGACGCTCATCGAGGTCGTCGAGCACGCCATGCGGGCACTGCGCGAGGAGTTCGGCCGCGGTTCGCCCACGCCGGTCGGCTGAGCCGAACCGCGGCCGTCCTCTTTAGAACCTCAGGTTGGCCAGGTAGTTGTAACCGACGCGGGCCGTGTCGATCGACTGCGCCGGTGTGCGCGGTGCCGTGCCGGCGTCGTCGCGCTCGACGATGAACTCGTCGATGCCGGCCTCGCGACCGTGCTGGAAGATGCGCGCGAAGTCGATCAGACCGGCGCCGACGTCCGCGAACGAGCCGGCGTCGTTCATGTCCTTGACGTGGAACTGCTTGATGCGCCCGCGGTTCTCGCGGATCACGTCGACCGGGTCGTGCGCTCCCCGGGTGACCCAGAACAGGTCGACCTCGAGGTGCACCAGGTCGGGATCGGTCTCATTGGTGAGGATGTCCCAGCCGGTGGTGGTGCCACCGTCGAGACGGAAGAACTCGAAGTGGTGGTTGTGGTAGCCGAACCGCAGACCGGCCTTCTTGGCCAGCGCGCCGGCCTTGTTGAGGTCGCGGGCGAACGCCCGGTAGGTCGCCGAGTCGCGGATGATGCCGTTCGCGCCCACCCCGAAGAACGGGTGGACGATGTAGCGCTGGCGGAGCAGCCGGGCGTCGGCCAGAGCGGCCTGCCACGCCGCGGCGTCGAACGGCTGCGGTATGCCGACGTGCCCGGACGTCGCCCGCAGCCCGACCGCGTCCAGAGCGGCCTTGAACTGGGCGGCGGTGCGGCCGACGAAACCGGCGTGCTCGACCCGGGTGTAGCCGATGTCGGCGAGTGCGCGCAGCGTGCCCGGCAGGTCCGCGGCGAGCTGGTCACGCAGGGTGTAGAGCTGCACGCTGATGTTGTCGCGCGGCACGCGGCCGTGGTTGCCACCGCGACCGCTCGCGCTGGCCGGCGTGGCGCCGAGACCGACGGCCCCGACGGCCCCCGCTGCCGCCGCGACGGTCGCGGCTCGCAGCGCGCCGCGCCGGGTCAGGGTGGTCCGCTGCTCCTCCGTCAGCGGAGGAGCGCTCTGGTGTGCTTCGTTGTCGTTGACGCACATGGATGAATGCCTCCTGGCGTTCGGGACGGGAAACTCGACCAGCATCGATGCTTGGTCAAGCTACCCCGCGGCGCAACCCGGCGGGAAGATCTGGACGGGCGCCCGGCCGGATCGCGAGGCACTATGGGACACATGTCCGACACCACGACCGAGCAGGGCGTCTACCTCAACCCCGCCGGCGAGTTCACCCGTGACCAGCGCTATATCGCCTCCCGGATCACCCGGGACGGCCGCGACGGTTACCCGGTGGAGCCCGGCCGTTACCGGTTGGTGGTCAGTCGGGCATGCCCGTGGGCCAGCCGGGCGGTGATCGTCCGGCGGCTGCTCGGGCTGGAGAACGCGATCTCCATGGCCATCGCGGGGCCGACGCACGACAAGCGGAGCTGGACCTTCGACCTCGATCCGGGCGGCGTCGATCCGGTGCTCGGCTACGAGCGGCTCCAGCAGGCGTTCTTCAAGCGGTTCCCCGGCTACGAGCGGGGCATCACGGTGCCGGCCATCGTCGACGTCACAACGGGCGAGGTGGTCACGAACGACTACCCGCAGATCACGATCGACATGTCGCTGGAGTGGCGCGACCACCAGCGCCCGGGTGCGCCGGAGCTCTACCCGGAGGCGCTGCGCCCGGAGATCGACGCGGTCAACGAGGTGGTCTTCAAGGACGTCAACAACGGCGTCTACCGGGCCGGCTTCGCGGGGTCGCAGGAGGCCTACGAGAAGGCGTACACCCGGCTCTTCGATCGGCTCGACCGGCTCTCGGACCGGCTCGAAGGCCAGCGCTACCTGGTCGGTGACACGATCACCGAGGCCGACGTGCGGCTGTTCACCACGCTGGTCCGCTTCGACGCCGTCTACCACGGACATTTCAAGTGCAACCGGCAGAAGCTGACCGAGATGCCGGTGCTCTGGGCGTACGCGCGGGACCTGTTCCAGACGCCGGGGTTCGGCGACACCGTCGACTTCGACCACATCAAGCGCCACTACTACGAGGTGCACCGCGACATCAACCCGACCGGCATCGTGCCGTCCGGCCCGGACCTGTCGGGCTGGCTCACGCCGCACGGCCGCGAGGCACTCGGTGGGCGCCCGTTCGGCGACGGCACCCCGCCCGGCCCGGTGCGCGACGACGAGGTCGTGCCGCCGGAGCACACGCCGGAGGGCTGAAACCTGGTTGACCTCAAGCCCACTTGAGGTCCCATCATCGTGCGGTGACCCTCACCGCTGTCGAACCCGACACCCAGCTGTTCGGCCGCCGGTACGCGCTGGCCACCGCCGGCTCGACCAGCCTCGTGTTCCTGGCCGCGTTCGAGGCCCTCGCGGTCACCACCGTGATGCCCACCATCACGGCCGAGCTCGACGGCCGCGCGCTCTACTCGCTGGCGTTCGTGGCGACCACGGCGGCCAGCGTGGTCGGCAGCGTGGCCGCCGGTGCCTGGGCCGACCGACGCGGCCCCAGGCGGGCCTTGCTCGTGTCGATCGTCGTGTTCGCGCTCGGCCTGGCGGTGGCCGGCACGGCCGGCACCATGGGCGTCTTCGTGGCCGGCCGGTTCCTCCAAGGCCTGGGCGCGGGCGGCATCACGGTCGCGCTGTACGTGCTGGTCGCCGCCGTCTACCCGGCCGCGCTGCACCCGCGCATCTTCGGGCTGTTCGCCGCCGCCTGGGTGGTGCCGTCGATGGTCGGCCCGTTCGTCGCCGGTCTGGTGGCCGACGCGTGGAGCTGGCACTGGGTGTTCCTCGGCGTGCTGGTGCTGGTCGCCGCCGCGACCTTGGTGATCCTGCCGGTGTTGCGGTCCACCGTGGTCCCGCCCGGCACGGCCTCGGCCGGTGCCGGCCGGCGGATCGGCGCGGCCGCGGTGGTGGCCGCCGCGGCGGTGGCGGCCGGGCTGTCCAGCGAGCTGGCCGACGCCCGCGGGTGGCTGGTAGTGGCGGTCGCCGGCGCGCTCGTGCTGGCCACCGTCCGCACGCTCCTGCCGACCGGCACGCTGCGCGGCCGACCGGGCCTGCCCGGCGCGGTGCTGCTCAGCGCCGCCGCCGGTGGCACCTTCTTCAGCACCGAGGTCTACCTGCCGCTGCTCCTGCACGACCGCTACGGGCTGCCCGGCTGGCTGTCCGGCTTCACGCTGACCGTCGGCGCGATCGCCTGGGCCGCCGGCTCACACGTGCAGGGCCGCATCGGTGCCCGCTGGACCGACTCGGCGGTGCTCCGGCTCGGCGCGCTCTTCCTGGCCACCGGCGCCGCCGCGGAGCTGGTGACCGCCCTGGTCAGCCCGCACTGGCTGTTCGTTGGTGCCGGCTGGCTGCTGGCCGGCGCCGGGATGGGCCTCATGTATCCCCGCGTCAGCACGCTGGTGCTGGCCGCCTCGGCGCCCGGCACCCAGGGCTTCAACACGGCCGCCAAGAGCATCGCCGACGTGGTCGGCGGCAGCCTCGCCCTGGCGCTGGCCGGCCTGCTGTTCCAGTCGCTGGCCGGCATCGGCGCCTGGTGGTCCTTCGCCGGCACCCTGACGCTCTCGACCCTGCTCGGTGCGGCCGCCGTCACCGTCGCCCGGCGGGTCTAGGCCGCCTTCGCGCGGTAGGACTCGAGGACCCGGGTCCAGCCACCGTCCTCGGCGAAGCGGGCCTGGTCGGCGGCCTGGTCGGCGTGCCAGCCGCTGTGCTCCAGGCGCACGTCGGTGGCCGAGCCGTCCGGGGTGAAGCTCACGTCGACGAGCGTGGCGCCCGGCGTGCGCAGGCCGTGGGTCCAGCTCAGCGCGACCCGGGCCGACAGCTCCCAGATGGCGACCTCGCCCCACTCGTACTCGGTGCCGTCGGCGGCCCGCTCGTAGACCCGGCCACCGACGCGGGGCTCCAGGACCACGGCTGCGAGCGCGTCGCCGCCGGCCGTGAACGCCCTCGGCCACCAGTCGCCGATCCGGCCGGTGAACAGGTCGAACGCCTCGGTCGGCCCGACCGGCACCACCAGCTCCCGGACGATCGGCGGCAGCTCCGAGTCTTCGTACCCCCGCGTGGTCATGATCCGATTCTCCCTGCTTTCGGCTTTGTCCAGCCTGCCAGTCCGGGCCGTGCGACGCTGGCCAGAGGCCAGCCCAGGTGGAGGTTCCGATGACCAGGATCGGCGCCAAGGACGAGCTGTTCGGTGCACAGACGCTGCGGACCATGGGACACACCCCGTACGGGGGCGCCGACATCGGCGAGTGCCTGGCGACGCTGGCCCGAGTCCAGGGCACGGACCTGGACAGCTGGTACGGCGAGTGGACGCTGACCGCCAACCGGCTCCAGGCGCTGGCCGAGGCCGAGGAGGCCGCGGGGCACGTGGAGAGCGCCCGGCTGGCGTACTGGCGGGCGTCGAGCTACTTCCGCAACGCCGGCACGATGCTGCTCGGCGCGCCCCTGGACCGGCGGGTGGTCGAGGCCAACCTGCGGCAGACCGACGCGTTCCGGCGCGGCGCCGCCCTGTTGCCGCTCCCGCCCAAGCAGGTGGAGATCCCGTTCCCGGACGGCTCGCTGCCCGGCTATCTCTTCCGCGCCGGAGACTCGCGGGACCGGCCGATGTTGATCTGCCTGGGCGGCTACGACAGCACGGCCGAGGAGGGCTACTTCTTCAACGGCGCGGCCGCGCTGGCCCGGGGCTACGACGTGTTGACCTTCGACGGCCCGGGGCAGGGCACCGCCCTGCTCCAGCGTGGGATGGTCATGCGGCCGGACTACGAGAACGTGCTGACTCCAGTGGTCGACTTCGTGCTCGGCCTGCCGGACGTCGACGTCAACCGGATCGCCCTGATCGGGCTCAGCCTCGGCGGTTACCTCGCGCCGAGGGCGGCCTCCGGTGAGCACCGGCTGGCGGCGTGCATCGCCGACGGCGGCCAGTACGACCTGTTCGACGCGGTGCTCCAGCGGATGCCCGCGCCCGTGGCGCGTGGCTTCGCCGAGGGGCGCTCGTCGTCGGCGGCGCTGCTGCGCCGGGTGCTCCGCGGCATGGACCGCCGGCCGACCGCCGGCTGGTCGTTGCGCCGGGGTCAGCTCGTGCACGGCGCGGCCGACTCGATGACCTACCTGGACATGCTCCGGGACTACACGCTCAAGGGCCGCGCCGGGCGGATCACCTGCCCGACCCTGGTCTGCCACGCGGAGTCCGACCCGCTCGGCGCCCAGGCGCCCGAGCTCTACGACGCGCTGACCACCCGCAAGGAGCTGATCACCTTCACCGTGGCGGAGGGCGCGGGCGACCACTGCGAGGCGGGCGCCCGGACGCTGTTCCACGCGCGGGCGTTCGGCTGGCTGGACTCGGTCCTGCGCCCGGCCGCGGTGCTGAGCGGCACCAGGAACCCCTAGGGTCCGGCCTCGTGGCCGGGGCGGCCCTTGGTGCGGCGCCGCTCTTTCATCTCCGCCTCGAAGAGGTGGCGGCGCCCGCCGGCCAGCCGCTCGCGGGCGCGGGCCTCCAGGTCGCGGAAGGCCGCGTAGTAGCCCTCGTCGTAGTCCTCGACGATCTGGTACGTCCAGCGGCCCTCGATGACGTTGCGGCCGATCAGGTCGTCGCGCACCGCGTCGGCGAACTCGTCGTGGCCGGCGCGGCGCAGCAGGTCGACCGCCTCGTCGAGCATCAGGTCGGCGTGCCCGGTGAGCTGGTGCATCGAGTACAGGTGGCCGCGTACCCGCTCGACGGTCTCCAAGGCCTCGCTGAGCTTGCCGAGGGCGGCCACCGTGTCGTCGTCGAGCCCCGGCGGGCGTTCGTGCTTGTCGGTCACGATCTCGTCCTTACCCCACCGCAACCTGGACAATGCCGAAGGTGGAGCCGCCCACGAACGGGGGCGACTCCACCTCTGGTGTGGGCACCTAGGCCGCGTGCTTCCCGCGGCGGCGGGTGCGGGTCGCGGCGACGACGATCGCGCCACCGGCGAGCAGCACCAGGCCGCCCGCGACGACCGGCACCGGGTCGGGACCCGGGGTGACCGGCAGCGCGCCGCCGGGCACGGTCAGGTTGTCGACGGAGGAGACCTCGTTGCCGCCACCCGGGATGCTCTGCCGGGCGACGATCCGGTAGGTCCCGGGCCGCAGGCGCGGCGAGATCGTGCAGGACCAGTAGCCGTTCTGGCCGACCGTGGTGTTGCAGGTCCCGGCCGCGGCAGCGTCGCTCTCCTGCCGGTCCTCGTTCCACTGGTTGCCGTTGCTGCCCGGACCGTTGTTGGCGGCTCCGTTGTTGTTGGGTCCGGTGCTCGGCCGGCCGCCAGGACCGTTGTTGGCCGGGCCGGTGCCCGGACCGTTGCCGGGACCGTTGTCGCCAGGCTGGCCGTTGTTGTCGGGCCGGCCGTTGCCGTTGTTGTCGGGTCGGCCGTTGCCGTTGTTGTCGGGTCGGCCGCTGCCGTTGTTGTCAGGCCGGCCGTTGCCGTTGCCGTTGTTGCCCGGCTGGTTGCCGTTGTTGCCTGGCTGGTTGCCGTTGTTCCAGTGGTTGTTGTCGTTGTTGCGCTGGCTCAGTGCCTCGACCGCGACCCGGGCGCCAGGCTGCCCGACGCCCCGCACGGTCGGTGTGTTCGAGATGGTCGAGCCGGTCTGCGGACTGGTGATCTGAAAGCGAGCACCGTCCGCGAACGCCGGCGAGCTCAGCGCCAGCGCGAACCCGACCACCGCCGCGCCCAAGCCCACCCTCGTGCGCAGTTTCCCCATTGGTTTCTCCCTTCACAACACTCCCAGGGCCGAATATATGCAGAGAAACTTCGCATAAGAGGCGAATCACGGAAGTTGGCAGGATTGGGCGCGAATGCCTGGCGTGTCGCGCTTAGCTTTCTAAGAGAGAGGTGATCGCGATGGCTATCGACACCCAGCCGCAAGCGCTGAGCCGGCGCCGGGCGGCAGAGGTGGCCGCGGCGGAGCTACGCGCCTTCGGCGCCGCGCTGGCGTCCCTCGACGACACGGACTGGGCCAGGCCGACCGACTGCCGGGGCTGGACGGTCAAGGACGTCGTCGCGCACGTCTGCGGGCAGTACGAGGAGCTCAGCAAGCCGACGGTGCTGCTGCACCGGCTGCGGGTCGCGCGCAGCCGCTACCCGGACAAGATCGCCCTCGACGGGCACAACCAGGTGCAGATCGACGAGCTGGGCGGGCTGTCGCCGATCGAGCTGTTCGCGCACCTGAAGCGGCACGGCCCGGTCGCCCTCAAGCGGGTCCGCCTGATGCCGGGGCTGTTCCGGCGGATCTCGACCCTGCGGTTCTTCCCCGAGTCGCCGTTGCAGGAGTCGAACCTCGGCTATCTGGCCGACGTGATCCTGCCGCGCGACACCTGGATGCACCGCATGGAGCTGGCCCGGGCGACCGGCGGGGTGTTCGACGTGGACGACCACGACCACGAGATCGTCGGCCAGGTGGTCCGCGAGCTGGACCTCGGCTGGCAGCGCCCGCCGCTGCGGCTCGAGCTGACCGGCCCGGCCGGTGGCGTCTGGGAGATCGGCCGCGGCGCACCGGTCGAGTCGGTCACCGCCGACACGCTGGCGATGATGCTGCACCTGTCGGGCCGCGACGGAGTCGAGTTGCCGAAGGACAGCCCCCTCGAAGCCGCCCGCGTCGTGTTCTAGCCGACCATCCGGAGCAGCCGCTGGATCTGGGTACGGACGGTCTCGTCGGTGCGGGCCGCGAGCTCGCGCGTCGGAGGGTCGACGCCGGTCGCGGTCTCCATGCGGGCCAGCTCCACCGCGCCGTGCTGGTGGCCGATCAACATCGTGAGGAAGGTGCTGTCGAACTCGCCGCCCGTCAGCCCGGCCAGCCGCAGCAGCTCGGCGTCGTCCAGCAACGGCAGGCCGCCGTGGGCCTCGTGCAGGCCGGCGTGCGCGGCGGAGACCAGCGGCTCGTCCCAACCGCTCAACCGGGATCTGATCGTGGCCGTCTCGGCCGCCTGCGCGGTCGCGATCTCGGTGGCCACGGCCTTGACCTCCGGCCGGCTGGCCTGCTTCTCCCCCAGCGTCAGCAGCTTCGCGGCCGGCTCGTGGTGGGCGAGCATCATCTGCAGGAACATCACGTCGGTGTCGTTGTAGGACGGTGGCGCGGCGGGTGCGGGTCCCGCACAACCCGCCACGAGCAACAGCACCGCCGCGAGAAACGCGCGTCGTCCGGTCACCGAGGCCTCCTTGCCGGTGCGGGCAGGGCAAGTGGCCCGCGCCGCCGGACGGCGCGGGCAACTCGATTCCTCAGGAGCAGGCGCCCTGGTCGCGCCAGACGCCCCACTCGCCGGTGGTGCCGGGCGTCTCGCCCTGCGTCCACCACTGGGCCTGCCAGCGGCGGCCGTTGTAGGAGACGATCGCGCCACCGTTGTAGACCGCGCTCGCGCTCCACGCGGTGCCGCAGCTCGTCGGCGGCGGAGGCGGCGGCGGGTTGGTCCCACCACCGCCGCTGCCGACCTGGAGGTCGACGCAGGCGTAGAAGGCGTTGTTGGTGTCGGCGACGTTCCAGCGGGCCAGCACGGTGAGCCGGCCGGTGCGGCCGCCGAGGCTGACGTTGTGCGACTTGGTCGCGCCGGGCTGGGCGCCGCCGTCGTTGAAGCTGGCGATCCGGCTGCCGCCGACGAAGTACTCCCAGGTGCTCGTGGCGTGGCGGGCCGTGATGACCCAGTTGAACGTCACGCTCTGGCCGACCGAGGTCGCGGGCCAGGCGCGGCTGTTGTCGTTGAGGACGGAGAAGCGGCTGCCGCCACCGTTGCACTGCATGGAGCCCTTGGGGGCTTCGACGCTCTGCGGCTCGTACACGATGTCACCGCAGTTGGCAACCCGGCCCTGCGCGCACATCGCCTGCCGGCTGGGCGGTGAGGAGATGTAGCCGTGCGCCTGAGCCGGCGCGGCCAGGAACATCGAGACCAGCAGGGCGGCGACCGTCAGCACCGGAAGCATGATGCGTCTACGCATGAAGTCCTCCTCACTTCATAGAGCGATACCGATCCCTTCTGGCCCCAAAGAGTAAGGTAAACAAACCTAACAGTAAATAGACCTAACGAAATTTCTCGATGCCTGGTTTGCGGCCGGCTAGCGGCGGGGCTTGTCCTCGGGGTACGAGGCTCCGCCGTCCGACTCGCGACTGAACGGCTTGGCGCCACCCTCCGGCGGCCCGGCGATCGACTGTGCACCGGCGGCGAGCTCCGGGAACTTCTCGTCGAAGGCCGGTCGCTCGGAACGGATCCGCGGCATCCGGTCGAAGTTGCGCAGCGGCGGCGGCGAGGAGGTCGCCCACTCCAGCGAGTTGCCGTGCCCCCACGGGTCGTCGGCCAACACCACCGGACCGGCCTTGTACGCCTTCCAGCAGTTGTAGATGAACGGCAACGTCGAGGCACCGAGGATGAAGGCGCCGATCGTCGACACCTCGTTCAGCGTGGTGAAGCCGTCGCTCGGCCGGTAGTCCGCGTACCGCCGGGGCATGCCCTCGTTGCCCAGCCAGTGCTGCACCAGGAACGTCGTCTGGAACCCGAGGAACGTCAGCCAGAAGTGAATCTTGCCGAGTCGTTCGTCGAGCATCCGACCGAACATCTTGGGGAACCAGAAGTACACACCCGAGTAGACGGCGAACACGATCGTGCCGAAGAGCACGTAGTGGAAGTGCGCCACCACGAAATACGAGTCGGAGACGTGCCAGTCCACGGGCGGGCTGGCCAGCAGCACGCCGGTCAGCCCACCGAGGAGGAAGGTGACCAGGAAGCCGATCGCGAACAGCATGGGTGTCTCGAACGTGATCTGGCCGCGCCACATGCTGCCGATCCAGTTGAAGAACTTCACACCGGTCGGCACCGCGATCAGATAACTGAGGAAGCTGAAGAACGGCAGCAGCACCTGGCCGGTGGCGAACATGTGGTGTGCCCACACGCTCATCGACAGCGCCGCGATCGCGATCGTCGCGCCGACGAGGCCCTTGTAGCCGAACAGCGGCTTGCGGGAGAAGACCGGGATGACCTCGGTGATGATGCCGAAGAACGGCAGCGCGACGATGTAGACCTCGGGATGCCCGAAGAACCAGAACAGGTGCTGCCACAGCAGTGGCCCGCCATGTGATGGCTCGTAGACCTTGGCGTCCAGGATCCGGTCCGCGCCGAGTGCGAACAACGTCGCCGCGAGCAGCGGGAAGACCATGATGACCAGCACGCTGGTGATCAGGATGTTCCAGGTGAAGATCGGCATCCGGAACATCGTCATGCCTGGCGCGCGCAGCGTCACGATCGTGGTGATCATGTTGACGGCGCCGAGGATCGTGCCCAGACCGGAGATGATGAGACCGAACACCCACATGTTCGGGCCGACGCCCGGCGTGTTCTCCACGTCGCTCAGCGGCGTGTAGGCGAACCAGCCGAAGTCCGCGGCCCCGCTTGGGGTGAGGAAACTGATCAGCACCAGCGAGCCACCGAACAGGTAGAGCCAGTACGCGAACGCGTTGAGCCGCGGGAAGGCGACGTCCGGCGCACCGATCTGCAACGGCACGACGAAGTTCGCGAACGCGAACAGGATCGGCGTCGCGAACAGGAGCAGCATGATCGTGCCGTGCATCGTGAACAGTTGGTTGTACTGCTCCGGCGACAGGAACTGCATACCGGGCCGGGCGAGCTCGGCGCGCATCAGCATCGCCATGATGCCGCCGGCGATGAAGAACCCGAAACTCGTCGTCAGATACAGGATGCCGATCTGCTTCGCGTCGGTCGTGCGGATCAGACGCGACAGAGCGTTCCCGCGCACCTGTTCCCGCACCGGCCATGGACGCGTCACGATCGGCTTTGGAACTACGGACGTCAAAACAGCCCCCGGGGTCGTCTGCCAACCAGCCTTGGGCCTAACGACGCTGGCGGGCCGGCAGACGCGCCCCGATCGGGCGAAACCTGGCGCGGTGCGTTCCGGTCAGCGCCGTGATCCCCCTTCAGGGGTAGTCCGGCAGATCGGCGGCGCTGGCCAGGGCCGTCGAACTGCTGACGAGTAGGCGCCGGACCGCCGCCCGGCGGAACATCGTGTTGCGCAGCCACAGTCCGGCGCGGCTGGACGGCGCGAGGAAATGACCCGGGCTCGCGCCCTTCTGCCAGCGCCCCGCGTACGACCGCATCCTGCCTTCGTAGGCCGTGAACGCGGCCGTGACGTCGCCAGCGGTGCGGGCCAACTCGCCGGCCAGCACGTAGGCGCCGACCACACCGGTGCCGACGCCCATCCCGCCGAGCGTCACGCCCCAGGCCGCGTCGCCGAGCAGCGCGATCCGTCCTTTGCTCAACGTCGGCACGGAGACCCGGCTGATCGCGTCGAAGTAGAGTTCCGGCGCGTCGGCCAGCCCGGCCAGCAACCGGGGCACGTGCCAGCCGAGCCCCTTGAACGTCTCGCGGACCACGGCCTTCTGCGCGTCGAGGTCGTGCCAGCCGACGCCGAGCGGCTTGGACGCCCAGACCGCGAGAGCGCCGGCCCGGCTCGGGTCGCGGTCGTCCGCGGCGACGCTGGCCATGCGCCCGGGCACGTTGTACTGCTGCGAGACGGTCAACGCGCCCAGGTCGTTGGGGACGTCCCAGCCGGCGATGTGGTAGCCGAGGTGCTTCACGAACCGCTCCTCCGGCCCCATGGCCAGCCGGCGCACCGTCGAGTGGATGCCGTCGGCGCCCACGACGGCGTCGTACCGGCCGGTGTTGCCGCTTCTGAACTCGACGTCGACGCCGTCGCGGCCGTCGCGCATCGCGGTAATCGAGTCGCCGAAGACGTAGCGGACGCGGTCGGCGCTGCGCCGGTGCAGCACCGCGGTCAGGTCCCGACGACGGATCTCGACGTCGCCGCCGGCGAACTCGACCGGCAACTCGAAGATCGTCTTCCCGTCCGCGTCGACCGTCCGCATCGCGCCGGCATGGGTCTGCACGGCCTTGATCTCGTCGAGCACGCCAAGCCGTTCCAGCACCCGCAGGTGCGTGGGACCGCGGAAGTCGACGGCGAAGCCGCTGGTGCGCAGCCTGGGCGCCACCTCGACCACGGTGGTCTCGGCTCCGGCGTCGGCGAGGCGGCAGGCCAGCGCCGGCCCGGCTATGCCCGCGCCGGAGATCAGGATCTTCATTCTCATCCATCCCTTACTGTGTCTCTCGGATGCTGTTTACGATAGACACAGTTTCTTGCCGGCAGCAACCCCTAAGGTGGCGACTGATGGACAAGCTGTTGTGGGGGCCTCCTGCCGGCCCTCGACGGGGGCCGCGGCCGGCGTTCACGCTGGACGACATCGCCCGCGCGGGCATCGCGATCGCCGACTCGGACGGCCTCGCGGCCGTCACCATGCAGCGGGTCGCCGACCAGCTCGGCGTGACCAAGATGGCGCTCTACCGCTACGTGCCGGGCAAGGCCGAGCTGGTCGCGCTGATGCTCGACATCGGGCTGGGCGGCCCGCCTCCCCCTGCCGGTCACGACTGGCGCACGGCGCTGGATGCCTGGTCCCACGCGCTTTTCGCGGCCTTCGCCGCTCACCCGTGGGCGACCGAGGCGGCCGTCGGTGCTCGCGTCATCGGGCCCAACGAGCTCGGCTGGCTGGAGGCGGCGGTAGCCGCGCTCGCCGACACCGGGCTGCACGGGGCCGAGATGCTGGACGTGGCGGCGACCCTGGCCGGCCACGTGCGCAGCCTGGCCCAGCAGGCGGCGAGCATGCCCGCCGACGCGGAGGGCGCTCTCGACGACGCCATCGCCGCCCTGGTCTCGGGGCGGGAGGACCGGTTCCCGGCTCTCAGCGCGGCGATCGCGGCCGCACGTACGGGCGGCCCGCAGAACCAGGCGCTCGCCTTCGGTCTCGCCCGCATCCTCGACGGCGTGGCCGCGCTGATCGCCGAACGGGCCGCCGGCGCCACATCCACCCATCCCGTCCCGTAAAGCGGCGGACCCTGGCCTGCGGCCTCAGGCCGGTGGAATAGTCGGAATTGCGCACGTCTGACAAGGGGATCGCAATGACCGACGCCGACCCGCGCACGCCTTCTGCCCGACTTTCCGCCGGAGAAGCCGAAAATCGGGCGTTCGGCGGGGTCGCGGACGCCGCACCCATGGGGCTCGCCGCGTTCGCGCTGTCGACCTTCCTGTTCTCGGTGTTCAACGCCGGCTGGACCAGTGGCACGACCGCCTGGCTCAGCTTCGGCTTCGTCGCCGGCGGCCTCGTACAACTGCTGGCCGGGATGTGGTCCTTCCGCAACCGCAATCTGTTCGGGACCGTCGCGTTCTCGATGTACGCCGCGTTCTACTTCGGACTGTCGCTGTACTTCACGCTGGTCGCACCGAGCGCCGACGCGGCGGCACAACGCAACGACCTCGCCTGGATCCTGTTGGCGTTCGCGTTGTTCAACTTCTATCTGCTGCTGTGGTCGAGCCAGGTCAACGAGACGCTGTTCGCGATGTTCTTCTTCCTCGGCGTCACGGAGGTCGTGCTCTGCATCGGCTTCTTCGTCGACAACAGCACGGCGGTGCGGGTCGGTGGCTACCTGGGCGTCATCACCGCGCTGATCGCCTGGTACGCGGGATCCGCCGCGCTCATCAACGGACTGCTCCGCCGGGACCTGGTGAAGGTGGGCGGACCGATCAGGTTCGACCTCGAGCGCCGGCTGGCACACCGGCGCGTCGCGGCGCCTGAGCGCTAGCGGGTCGGGCAGCCCTCGCCGAGAATGCCGGGATGGCTGATGAACCGATCCGGGTGACGGTGTGGGGCGAGGGCCGGCACGAGAAACGCGACGCGAACGTCGCCGCTCTCTATCCGTCGGGGATGCACGAGACGATCGCCGCTGGCATCGCCTCGTGCGCGGGTGCGGCGGTCTCGGTTCGTTGCGTCACGCTCGATGATCCCGCGCAGGGGCTGCCGCCGGCGGTGCTCGACACGACCGACGTGCTGACCTGGTGGGGGCACATTGCCCACGACGAGGTGAGCGACGAGCTGGTCGACCGGGTGCAGGAGGCGGTCCTGGCCGGGATGGGCCTGGTCGTGCTTCATTCGGGTCACTGGTCCAAGATCTTCAAACGACTGATGGGTACGAGCTGCGCGCTGCGCTGGCGCAACGGCGACGACCGGGAGCTGGTGTGGACGGTGGATCCGGCACATCCGGTGGCGGCCGGGGTGCCGAGCCCGATCTCGATACCGCAGCAGGAGATGTACGGCGAGTTCTTCGACATTCCCGCGCCCGACGAACTGGTCTTCGTGAGCTCGTTCACCGGGGGCGAGGTGTTCCGCAGCGGGTGCGCGTGGCGTCGTGGGCGGGGCCGGGTCTTCTACTTCAGCCCAGGTGATCAGGACTATCCGGTCTATCACCATCCCGACGTACGCCGGGTGATCGCCAACGCCGCCGTCTGGGCCGCGCCGGCCAGTCCGCGCTCTTCCACGCCGATCGCCTATGCGGCGCCGGACTGGTTCGAGGCGTCGTGAGCCCGCTTCGGGCGGTGCTGGTCGGTGCCGGGGCGATGGGGAGCGAGTGGCTCTCCGCCCTCGCTGCCAACCCTGATGTGTCGGTGGCCGCGGTGGTCGATCTCGACCTGGCGGCCGCCGCGCGTTTGGCTGGGGGTGTCGTCCCGTCGGCGACCACTCTTGATTCGGTCGCCGCGGGTGCCGACTTCGTGGTGAACGCGACCGTGCCCGCCGCTCACTTCGCCGTCACGAGCGCGGCGTTGCGGCTGGGTCTGCCGGTGCTGGGCGAGAAGCCGCTGTCCGCGACGCTGCCGGAGGCGTTGACACTGGCGGCGTTGTCGTCGTTGACGGGCTCGATGTTCGTGGTCAGCCAGTCGCGGCGGTTCGAGCGACATCTGGCGGGTTTCAAGGCCCGGCTGTCCGCCCTGGGGCCGGTCGGGTCGTTGACCACGGAGTTCTATCGCGGCGCGCGCTTCGGCGGCTTCCGGGAGACGATGGACCACCCGTTGCTGCTGGACATGGCCATCCACGCGTTCGACACGGCCCGCTATCTGCTCGACGACGAGCCGGTGTCGGTCTATTGCGACGCGTACAACCCGCCGTGGAGCTGGTATGCCGGTGACGCTTCGGCCAACGCGCTGTTCCGTTTCGCTTCCGGCACGCGCTATTCCTATGTGGCCTCGTGGTGCGCCGAGGGCGGAGACACGTCGTGGAACGGGAACTGGCGCGGGGTGGCGTCCGGGGGCACTGCCTTCTGGGACGGCGACCTGGCCGATGCCAACACGCTGCTGGAGACGATCGGTGCGTCGCTGTCGGTTTTCGTTTCTGCTCTGCACGCGGGCCGGCCCCCGGCAACCGCCGTGCATGGCAACGTGATGAGCCTGGCGATGGTCCTGTGCGCGGTGGCGTCGGCCGCCAGCGGGGCTGTGGTCGTGGTCGACGACGTGCTGGCTCAGGCACACGCTTCCGCCGTCGCCGCGGCCGACCCTGACGTGGCCGAGGTCCTTCGGTCGTGGCCATCCGTACGTGGGGCGCTGGAAATGTCGTAGGGGTGTGGTTGTCTTCTCGACATGGTGGACAACGAGCCGCTCACGCTGCTGGAACGTGCGCTGGACCAGGTCGGCAAGCTGCTCTCCGGGGTCCGCGCCAACCAGGAGACCCTGCCGAGCCCGTGCCGCTCCTGGACGGTGGGGCAGCTAGGCGACCACGTGGTCAACGACCTACGCCAGTTCAAGTCGACGGCGAGCGGCGGCAAGGCCGACTGGTCCACCCCGGCGCCGACGATCCCACCCGGCGACCGCCCGGCGGTGTTCCGATCGGGAGCGGCCGCTCTGCTCGACGTGTGGCGCGGGGTGGGCGACCTGACAGGCACGGTCACGTTCCCGGGGATGGGTGAGGTGCCGGCCCGATTCCCGGTCGATTTGCAGACGGCCGAGTTCGCGGTGCACGCATGGGATCTGGCCCGCGCGACGGACCAATCGACAGACCTGGACCCAGCGGTAGGAGAACTAGCCCTGGAGTGGATGCGCGGCACGATGCTGCCGCAGTTCCGCGGTCCGGAAAGCGAGGGCAGGTCGTTCGGCCCTGAGGTCCCGATCGCCGCGGACGCCCACCTGTACGACCGCCTAGCCGCCTTCGCGGGCCGCGAGGTCAGCAGGGTATAGCTCCCGGTCGCGGCGGACCCGAAGAAAGTCTCAGACCTGGCCTGGGGCCGCTGCCCGGCCCAACCCGCCGCATGCCCGCCCTCGGGCAACAGCTCCGACCCAACCCGCGGTGCCCGACCCCGGGCCGCCGCCCGCACCAACCCACGGCACGCCCGCCCTCGGACCACAGCCCCGACCCAACCCGCGGTGCCCGACCCCGGGCCGCCGCCCGCACCAACCCACGGCACGCCGGGCCTCGCCGGGACTCGGCCAACGCCTGATCGCTGCCCTCAGCGGCGAGTCGGGCGTCGGCTGAGGGCACCACTCCGAGCGGCAGGCCGGGTTGCCGTCAGCGCCTAGCGCTTGGGCTGCCCCCAGTAGCCGCCTCGGACGCGACCCGCTCGCGGCGGGGGCGGTCTGTACCCGCCCCAGCTCCTGCCCGCATTCAAGATCCAACGCAAACCCGCATCCGTCCGTGGATCTGGGGTCGGGCACCCACGGACGCCGAAGGGCCAGGCCCGGTCTCCGGCGGGAGCAACGGTCCGCACCACCGCGGACCCGGGAAAGAAACTTCTCTGGGACCGCACCGACCTTGCCCGGCAAGATCCTCGGCGGGGCGCGTCTGTCGCGCTACTGCTCCGCGAGGGGGATGGCGCTGAGCTCGGCGTACTCGGCGAACGACATGTTCCAGTCGGTCCAGCCGTTGCCGTTCTGGAGTTTGCGCTCCGTGCCCTTGACTGTGATCGGGTCACCGATGCGGGTTTGGCCGAAGAGCCACTCCCCGTCCTTCATCGAGACGTTGACGCAGCCGTGGGAGACGTTTGTCGTGCCCTGTTGGCCTTCCGACCACGGTGCGGCGTGGATGAACTCGCCGCCCCACGTGAGCCGCTGCGCGAAGTCGATGTCCGTGCGGTAGCCCTCTTCCGGGCCGAGCTCTTCGAACGTGTCGAAGACCGTCTTGCGCTTCTTCTCGATCACGATCATCGTGCCCGTGGACGACGGGGTGCTCTTCTTGCCGAGGCTGACCTTGATGGTCTTGATGACCTTGCCGTCCTTGGTGACGGTCATTCGCTTCGTGGCGTTATTGACCGTCATAACCAGCGCCGGGCCGATCTTGAGGTCTACCGTCAGGTCGTTGCGGAGGAACGCGCCGTTGCCCACCGGGAGGCCGCCGGTCTGCAGCTTGTAGTGGACCTTGGTGTTGGCCTGCCAGAACTCCTTCGGGCGGAAGTGGATCTCGGTCGGGCTGATCCACGCCCAGGTGCCCTCCTGGGCCGGCGTCGCGGTGACCTTCATGCGGCGCTGCACGTCGTCTCGGTAGTCCTGCGGGATCGCCTTGCCGAACTTGACGATCATCGGCATGCCGACGCCGACCACGGCGCCGTCGCCCAGGAAGCTGCTCACGGCTACCGTGTTGCCCGGCTTGGCCATGACCTTGAACGTGCTTTCGGCCGTCGCGGCCTTGCCGTCGTCGCCCGTTGCCGTCACCGTCGCCGTGTAGCTCTTGCCCCAGTCGAGGGCGCCCGTCGGCAGCCAGCTCTTCTTGTCGGCGGAGAGGGTGCCCTCGACGCTCTCGCCGTCGGCCGACTTCAGCTCGACCGAGGTCTCGACCGCCTCGGTGGTCTCGAACGAGATCGCGGTCGAGGCCGGCACGTCGTCGGCGTTGGCGGCCGGCTCGGTGATCGTCGCCTTGGCTTTGGTGTCAGGCTCGGCCGACTGCGACGAGCCGGGCTTGGCTCCGTCCGACCACGCCGCGTTGCCACTCTTCGTGCAACCCGCCGCGACGGACAGCAACCCGGTCATGACGACAGCCGTCAGCATGACGCCGTGTCGGCGAGTGGGACGCCACCTTCGGCTGCTCAACATGAGATCCCCTCACAGGTCTGTATACCGCAGTCATGTTGCCCGAAAGACGCTTCGGAACACCTCACGGTTTCGTGCCGTGTGCGGTAACACGCAGACGAGTGTACGAACGATCGAGCTGAGCAACGGTACCCGAAAGAGGTTTAATCGGTAGGCGTCGGTGTCGGCGTGGCGTTAGCGGTCGAACCCACCGACTTCAGACTCTCCGGAACCGGCAACGCGCTGCCCTTGATGAAGTCGGTCCACGACAGGTTCCAGGCGGTCCAGCCGTTGCCCGGCTCGAGCTTGCGCTCTGTGCCCTTGATGGTGATCGGGTCGCCCACCTTCGTCTGGCCGAACAGCCAGCTCGCGTTCTGCGGGGCGAGGTTGACGCAACCGTGCGAGACGTTGCGTACGCCCTGGTCGCCCACCGACCACGGCGCCGAGTGGATGAACTCGCCACCCCACGTGAGCCGCTGCGCGAAGTCGATGTCGGTGCGGTAGCCCTCCTCCGGGCCGAGCTCCGCGAAGGTGTCGAAGACTGTGTGCTCCTGCTTGTCCATCACGATCAACGTGCCGCTGGACGAGGGCGTGCTGGGCTTGCCGAGGCTGACCGGGAACGTCTTGACCAACTTGTCGTTCTTGAAGACCTGCATCTTCTTGGTCTTGTTCTCGACCTTCATCACGAACTTGTCGCCGATCTTGGCCGTCGCCTTGCGGTCCTCGTCGCCGAAGCGGCCGTTGGACAGCGGGATGCCCTCGATCGCCGCCCGCACCGTGATCTTGGTGCCGGCCTGCCAGTATTCGGGCCCGCGGTAGTAGGCCTGCGTGCCGCTGCTGACCCAGTGCCAGACGCCCGGCTGCGGCGGGTCGGTCTGCACGAAGAGCCGGCGCTGCACCGCCGCCCGGTCCTTTTTCGGGATCCCCGGGTTGAACTCCATCACGACCGGCATGGCGACGCCGTACGTCTTGCCGTTGAACAGGTACATGCCGGAGCCGATCTCGTTGCCCGACCTGCCCCGCGTGGAGAACGAGACCTTCTTCGTCTCGGCCTGGCCGGCCGCACTGGTGGCGACCACGGTCGCGGTGTAATCGGTGTCGTACTTGAGCGGCGCGCTCGGCACCCACGACGACTTGTCGTCGCGGAGGGCTCCCTTGACCGCCTTGCCCGCCTTGTCCGTCAGCGTGACGCTGGTTACCTCGCCGCCCTTGACGCTGGTGCCGATCTCCGTGCTGACCGGCAGGTTCTTCTTCTTGTCGGCCGGCGTGACGGCGAACTCGAAGGGCACCGGTGGAGCGGTCGGTGAGGCCGAAGGCGCCGCCGCCTGGTTGTTGTTGACGAACGACGGCGCCTGGTCTTTTCCGCACGCGCTGACGAGGGTTAGCGCGAGACCCCCGACCGCCGCGACGGCAAGGATCTTGCTGGTGGCTGCTTGACGTGTCATGAACCGGCCCATTGGATGTCCCCGTTCCTCCGCAACCTTGGGGTCATCGTGCCCCAGCCACACCCGCTATGTACCTCGATCCGGCAGGGTGCCAGATGCGGTCCACTCCCCGCCTCAGCCACACGGGCAACAGTGGGGCGCGAACCGGTCGGAACCTCGCAGTAGCGGCGATATCCCCGAAGTAATCCCAGGTCAGCGCCCCTTTGGGCATGCTGGGGTGGGATTTGGAGGCTTTCCAGGGACTTACGGAGCTCTATCTACGTCAATCGACCGTCGCGATTGTCCACTTTGTACCGGCAAAGGGCGTTCGGCCGGTCGTTCACCACCAGTTGGAAGATCCCGCCGGGCGCGTGCTAACGTACGTCTCGTTGCCGATCGAGCGCCGCTAGCTCAACTGGCAGAGCAGCGGACTCTTAATCCGCGGGTTCGGGGTTCGAGTCCCTGGCGGCGCACCAAAAGCATCCCAAACCTGTTGGGCGGGAACCGGAAGATCAATCCGGTCTCCGCCCTTCTTTGGTATCGGGGGGTGGACCTGCTGGGGTCGCCCGCTCATCGAGGTCGAGGCATGCCCTCGCACTATCCGGAAGGCAACGTCCGGGTGGCCTGGACGGCCCGGCGCAGCCGACCGTCGGTAGCCAACTCTCCGAACATGTAGATCTCCGTAGTGATGACGGTTCCCTTGCGCAACTCGGCGACAAGACGGTATCGGGCAGCGACCTGGTCGCCGTCCACCAATGCCTGCTCCACCTCGACCTGGAGATCGACCGCCCGTTTGCGGGCCGGACGGATGTGATCCAGCAACCGCTTCCGGTCCATCAGCACACCGTCGTTGACCAGCTCATAGTCCGGCGTGTGGTAGCGGTCGAGCACGCTCGCCGGATCCTCGTCACCGAGCCCTGCCTCCTGCGGATAGCGGACCAGATAGCCGGCCAGATCGGTGCGGGGCGTCATAAGATCTCCCTCACTCAGGTTATCTTTTACAGCGTGTGTACGATAAGGCACGACCGTATAGTTAGACAACGTGTCAGAGATAGTGGACGGTCGGCGTCGGCGGCGACGGTCAGACGCCGAGCGCAGCGCCGCCGCAGTGCTCGACGCCGCAGTCCAAGTGCTCGGTCGACATCCGGACGCGAAGATTGAGCAGGTTGCTGCCGCGGCCGGTGTCACTCGCCAAACCGTCTACGCCCACTACCCGTCCCGGCCGCTGCTGATCGCCGCGGTCGTCGACCACATCACCGTCGAAGCCGTCGGCGCCCTGGACGCGCTCGACGTCAACGGCGGCGCTGCCGCCGAGGCGCTCCTGAGCTGGCTGGAGGTCACGTGGCGGCTGCTCGACCGCTACCCCCTTCTCCTGCACCCCTCGGCGACGGCAATCGACCAGGCGGACTCCGATCGTCAGCACGCCGGGATCATCGAGCGTCTGGAGCGGTTGATCAGGCGGGGCCAGGCCGTCGGTGAGTTCGACGCCACCCTCAGCCCGACCTGGCTGATCACCGCGACCATCGCCCTCGGTCATGCGGCCGGTGGTGAGGTCGCCGCCGGCCGCATGACTACGGCCCAGGCCGCGGCAGCACTTCGCCGCAGCATTCTGCGGCTGTACGGCACGCGTGAGCCCTGATCGGCGACGGCTCGATCGGTGCGTTCACCGCGTTGGACGCTGATCCCCTTTCGGTGTCCCGACCGCGTCACAGCTCCCGGTTGCGGTTGTCACGGGCGACGATCCCGTCCAGGGGTACGCCCGGCGTCAGGTCAGTCGGGTCGAACCAGAAGATGACCACGCGTGAATCCTCGCTCCACCGGGCCAGCCGGGCTTTCCTGTGCTGGCCGTCAACCGTGCCGACGATCGACTGCGCCGGGCCGACGAAGTAGCCGAAGGTCGGCACGGTCGGGGAGGTCCCAACAGCGCCGGACTGGTCGCGGCCGATCTCGTGGAAGCCGGCGCTGCGGTCATCGCCCGACACATCGTTCACCAGATAGTCGGCGGTGAGCGCGCCGCCCGGCAGGCGGCGGCCGGCGACCAGTCCGATCGTCACGTTCGGCACACCGGGCACCTCGACCGGGACGAAGTAGTAGACCCGCTGGTCGTCCCCGTAATAGACGCCGGTGTCGACCACCTCGCCGACCGGCACGCGCGACTCGGACGTGGCCGTGGGCGCGACGGCGGCCGGCCGTCGGAGGCCGGGCTCGGGCGGCGGCGGACCCTCCCCGCCCGCGACGACCACCACGACGGCGGCGACCAGGGTCGAGGCCAGCGTCGCTCCCCCACTGCGCGCGATCCGGCGACGCCGGCGCAGTCGCCGCCCGTCGCGCATGATTGCCGCCAGGTCGAGGGCGCTGGGCTGCTCGGTCGCGCGCATGGCGTCGCGAAGCTGCTGTAGCTCGCTCATGGGCACGTTTCCTGAGTCTCCGTAGCACGGGCCGCACGCAGCTTCTCCAGGGCGCGAGAGCTGGTGCTCTTCACGGTGCCGAGCGAGACTCCGAGCTCCTCGGCCACCTTCGCCTCCGCGAGGTCGAAGTAGTAGCGCAGCACCACGATGGCCCGCTCCCGCGGGCTGAGCGCGCCGAGCACCGCCACCAGCCAGCGGCGGGTGGTGACCTCGTCGGCCACATCGCCGGCCCGCTGTTCCGGCAGGTCCTCGGTCGGGTACTCGCGAATCGGCCGCCGCCAGCCGTCGACCAGATGGTTGACCAGGACGCTTCGGGCGTACGCGTAGGCATCTCCGTCGCGGACCCGCGACCAGGACGCATAGGTGCGGACCAGGGCCGTCTGCGCGGCGTCCTCGGCCCGGTGGTGGTCGCCGGTCATGAGGAGCGCGGCGTGCACGAGCCGCGCGGACGCCACCTGCGCGAACTCGACGAACTCCGCGTCACCCCGGGTCACCGTTCGCGCTCCACGCGGTAAAGGACGAGTGGCGACGGCAATAGGTTGAGTGTCACAAAGATCAACTTTTCGGGGCTCTGACCCGTCTTTCTTCCCGCGCGACCACGCGAGGGGAGAGACATGCTGAGGAAGGCTACGCGCCGGCGCCGAAGCGGTTCCGTCGGCGCCGTGCTGCTGGCGTTGCTGCTCGCCGGCTGCGGTGCTCCGGCGGCCGGGCAGCCCACGACGCCGCGCCAGGCCGAGCAGGAACCCGTGGGGACGGCGCGGATGTCCCGGGCACCGGTCGCACCCGTCAGTTACCCCGCGACCGGACGCAACCGCTGGTCGACCGCGGCCGGCGAGACCCGGACGCCGAACGGCGACGGTCGCCTGCTGCGCTATCGAGTGGCGGTGGAGCGCGACATCACCGGCCTGCCGGTCGCCGACGTCGCGAAGGCGATCACCGCGACACTGAACGACCCGCGGGGCTGGACCGCCGGCGGGAACTGGCGACTGCGCCGGGTCGGCCCGGACCAAACGGCCGACTTCACCATCTACCTGGCCACTCCCGGCACCCGCGACGAACTGTGCGAGGACATCCCGGACGGCTACACCTCGTGTCGCAAGGGCGACCGCGTGGTGCTCAACGTGGCGCGCTGGGTCAAGGGCGTCCCGGGGTACGGAGCCGGCTTGAGCACCTACCGGCAGTACATGGTCAACCACGAGGTCGGGCACCGGCTGGGCTTCGGTCACGAGCTGTGCCCAGGGCGGGGCGAGCCTGCGCCGGTCATGCAGCAGCAGACGCTGGGCATGCACGCCTGCAAGGCCAACGCGTGGCCGTACGTCGACGGTGAGCGCTACACCGGTCCGGTCGGCGCGTACGACGACGAGCTGCCACCACGCGAAGGCGCGCGCCGGGCCGGCTGACTCAGTCGTCGACCGGCGCGCCGGTGTCGGCGTCGGTCACCGTGATCGCCTCCACCGGGCACGAGGCGGCCGCGCCGAGCACCGCGTCGTCGGGCTCGACGAGCGACGCGAGTGGTCGGGAGCGGCCGTCGGGGCCGAGGGCGAAGTGCCGCGGAGCGGTGCCCGCGCACACTCCGGACCCGATGCACTCGGACGAGACCTCGACGTTCCACATCGGACTGACGCCTACCACGTCACCGGGAGCGTTCGCAGGCTTCGTACGATCATGCCGGTCTTGAACCTCAGCTCCGTGTCGGGCACCGCGATGCGCAGGCCGGGCAGGTGTCGCAGTAGTCCCCGCAGCGCCTCCTGGAGCTCCATCCGCGCGAGCTGAGCACCGAGGCAGTGATGCGCGCCCGCGCCGAAGCCGAGGTGTTGCGTGATCTCCCGGGTGAGGTCGAGCCGGTCGGCGTCGGTGAAGACCGACTCGTCGCGGTTGGCGGCCACCATCGAGGTCATCACGACCGCGCCGGCCGGGATGGTGACTCCGCTGAGCTCGACCGCCTCGGTGGTGACCCGCGGCAGGCCCGAGCCCTCGCCGAGCTGCACGAATCGCATCAGCTCCTCGACGGCCCGCGGGACCAACTCCGGTGACGCGGCCAGCCGCTCGTATTCCTCCGGGAAGTGCAGGAGCGTCAGCAGGAACATGTTGATCTGGTTGGCCGTGGTCTCGTGGCCGGCGATGAGCAGGCCGAAGCCCAGGTTGACCAGTTCCTTCTCGGTCAACCTGTCCTGGTCGTCGCGCGCCGCGATGAGGGCGGTCATCAGGTCGTCGGCCGGCGTGGCCCGCTTGTCGGCGATCAGCTTGCCGAAGTAGACCGCGAGGTTGCCCATGGCCGCCCGGATCTCGGCGGGGTCGGCACCCGCGTCCGACAGGATCGTGTCGGACCAGGCGTGGAAGACGTGCTGGTCCTCGGGCGGCACGCCGAGCAGCTCGCAGATGACCCGCACCGGCAGCGGCAGCGAGAAGTGCTCGACCAGGTCGACCGGGCGTGGTTTGGCGGCGAGGTCGGTGAGCAGGGCGTCGACGAGCGCCGCGACCTTCGGCCGTAGCTCCTCCACGCGGCGCGCGGTGAACGCACCGGCGACGAGCCGCCGCAGTCGCGTGTGCTCGGGCGGGTCCATGCCGAGGATCGAGTCGGTGGCCACCATGGCGAGACCTGTGTCGGAGGCGGACGAGCTCGCCGCGGCGGCCCGGCTGAACCGCGGGTCGATCAGCACCTGGCGCACGTCGGCGTATCTGGTCACCAGCCAGCCGGTCGAGCCGTCCCGCAAGGTGACCTCGGCGACCGGCCGGTTGGCGCGCAGCTCCGCCAGCCGCGGCGTCGGATGGTAGATGCTGGGTGCCGGCGGAAGCGGGAACGTCACCGAGGTCGCATCGTCCGGCGCAGTCATGTCAACCTCCCCGATGGTCTGACGGCCTCCAATCTAGACGAAGACGAACATCAATACGAGGGGGTGCGCGCGATCGCGGACAGTTTGGCCAGTTGTTCGGTGCGGACCTGCTTCAGGCGTACGGCGAAAGATCTGGTCTCGTCGGTCCCGCCCGCGGTTTCCTCGCCATTGGCCAGCACCTCGCACTGCTCGAGGTGTCCCCGCAGCAGCGCTATCGCCTGACCGTCTCGCTCCGCTTCCGGCGTCGACCTCAGCTCGGCCTGCTGGTCGTCGAAGATCATGCCGGGCATCCGGTGGCCCTCGTGGATGTTCTGCTCGGCCGTCCCTCCCCTGGCCAGCAGCGCCCGCATCTCCGTCAGTTCTGCCTGGTGGGTGCCGACCAGTTCGGCGGCCAGCGCGCGGAGGGCCGGAGACCGGGTGAGGGTCTGGGCTTCCGTCAGGAAGACAAGAGCGCTTTCGTCGATCGGGATCATCAGTTGGAGGAAGGCGTCGTCGGTGGCGTTGAGGACGATGGTCGCCTGCGCGGGCGGGGCCCCATCCGCGCCATCAGACCCACGATCCAGCAGCCGCACGCCGGCGATCGCCAGAGCCGTCGCGATCAGGACCGCGATGACGCCGACCAGCCTGTTACGCGGCATGGTGGCCCTCCGTGGTCAGTCGCAGCGCCAGCGCCGGGCACATCCGCACCGCCCGGCGGGCCTGGCCTTGCAGCCACACCGGCACCGGTGACGTCGGGAGGACCGGGAACCCGTTGCCGTCCAGGCGAACCAGCTCCGGCAGCACGTGGGCGCAGAGCCCGTGACCGTCGCACCGGGACCAGTCCACGCCGAGCTTGGCGGTCGTGTCGGCTGGTCCGGGCGGCACGTGCAGCTGGCCCTTGGTCGGCCGGCCGCAGCTCTGCCTGGTCGCGTGGACGGCGATGTCGTCGGCGAACACCGTCATCGCGGACGCGGACATGCGGGCGCTCGCGTCCGGATGAGCGCAGGCGCCCCGGCCGCGGACCGCGTCGACCGCGGCGTCGACCAGCGTGGTCGACGCGGTCCCCGCCATGGCGTGAGGTCCACGGCGCGAGCCAGGTCCGGCAGGCCGAGGCGGCACGGGCCGCACTGGCCGCTGGACCCGGCCGCGAGGAAGTGCATCACCTGGGCCAGCCGCTGTGCAGGACGCGCCACAGCCACGGCCGGCCGGAACCGGCGAATCGGGCGCGGATCAGGCCGGTCCAGAACACACTCACCATGAGGTACGTCGCCAGTGCGCCCATGCCGACCTCGAAGCTCCGCCCGCCGAGGGAGGGCAGCAGCAGATCGAGCGTCGTCGCGTACCCCTTGGCGATCATGCTCACGACATGCAGGACGACGGCGCCGACGGCAAGAACACTGAGGGCGCTGTGTACGGGTTGCAGGAGCACCCGATGCCGGACCTGTAGGACGGTGCGGTCGGTCGCCAGGACGCCGGCCAGGACGGACAGCGTGAGCAGGAGGAGGGTGGCGACGCCGGCGGCGTACTCGACGAGGCCGAAGGTGTGGTCGAGAACCCACCCACCGAGCTCGATCTGCCTCGTCCGGACCATCAATCCTCAGCCGTTCCTGCCGTTCCTGCCGGGACGAAGATCGTCTCAGCGGCGGTCAGCTTCGCTCGCTTCGAACCCGCAGGTCAACACACTGCCGGCGAGTTCGGAGCGAGTGGTGAGGAGCATCTAAACGTTCGGCTCGAATCAGGAAAGTTCTGTTGTCAGGAGGGTGCTCGCGCGGTCGTCAGGCAGCCGCCCAGGCGCGGGCGCGACGGCTCGGCGTCAGCGTGATGGCCTTGTAGGGGCAGGGCCGGTCGGTGATCCTGCTGTACGCGTCGATCGCCCGATCCGCGGCATCGAGGGCGCGCTCCGCCGGTGTGAGGCCCTTGCCCTTGTTGCGGAAGAACGCACCGTAGAAGGCCGAGCAGAAGACGGTGCCCTCGTGCCAGCCGACCTGGCCGGAGGTGCCGATGTAGGTGATCTCGCCCTGGAGGCAATCCCGGACGGCCTTCTGCCAGGCACCGATGCCGGTCTTGCACCCGTCGGCCAGCACCGTACTGGCTTGGAGGCCGCGCCCTTGCTCGACGGCGTACTCGCCGAGATCCTCGAGCGCGACATTGGTGGCGCCGTCGCTGCTGCTGAACGTAGGGGTGGCGGTGTGGTCGCCGTGCGCCATGACGTGCAGCACATCGGAGGAAGCGGTGAACGCCGCGAGCACGGTCTGGGGGTCACGGGACCGCACGAAGTCGATGTCGACCACGCGCTCGGGGTAGTGGAGGTTGATGCTCTGCAAGGTCGACTGCACGAGGTTCATAGAAGCGTCGAAGGAATCATCGAGACCGATGTCCAACAACGAGATTCTCCGACTTTTCACCCGTATCCCCCGATCCAGACCGCCCGGCGTTCACCCCACCGCGAGCGATCCTGTCCGCCGCGCCCAACCCCGTCAACAGAACCTCGGCCACGATTGACAGGCCAAAAGACGACTCCCGGTTCGACGACGGGCAAGCCACACGCTCGCCGGACGCCACCACCGACCGCCGGACGCCACCATCTGCCGGCCGCGCGCAGCTCACGCGGACCGAGCACTGGCGTGGCCGCCCCGACCCGCCGGACTTGGCCCGACACTGGTCGCGGCGCGGATAAGGCCTGGCCCGGGCGCCCCGAGGCGGGTGCGCGCGCGCCCGCCGCAAACCGGCCACGACCCGCCGGACCTGGCCCGACACTGCTCGCCGCGCGGATAAGGCCTGGCCAGGCCGCCCCGAGGACTGGCGGCGGCTCGCCGCAGTGGGACCGGCGAGCCGCCGCCCGCGCGGGTCGGGGGCGGCCCGGCGCGCACACTGCGACACCCGCCCTCCGGCGAGGAACGCGGGTTTGACCGGCTAGGTCGGTCGCCGGCCGTGTTGGGTGGCCGGGGACTCAGACCTGGGTCATTCGCGGTCTGGGGTTGGGAGGTTGCGGGGGTCGGCGCTGACGTAGACCGCGCGGCCTTGTTGGCCGACGATCAAGCCCTGGGTTCTTAGGACGATCATGGCGCTGCCTATTGTCTGGCGGCTTACCTGGTAGTTCTGGCACAGCTCGCGGGCCGTCGGAAGAGTCGCTCCGGGGGCTAGGTCACCGTTGGCGATCTGTCGGCGGATGTCGTCGACGATGTCCAGGTAGCTCGGTTGGTGGCCCATCACGCCCTCCCGTCACTGGTTACAATGGCTACTATTGCTGCGACGGCTGCTGCACGTCAAGGCCGACTTTCGGCGATGCCGGCAAGAAAGACACCTGCGCCGAGGCGCGCGACCGCAGGTCAGTAGGCTGTCCGCACCAATCCTGGACGGCCTACATAGGACGCCGTATGAGTCTGCGATTCGAAGAACTGGCCTGGCGTCAGACGCCGATGGGTGAGATCAGCCTGCGGCGCCGGTGGGACGCGACCGTCGACGAGGACGTGTACGAGGTCAAGCTCGGCGACGAGTTCCTCATGTCCAGCCTCTTCACCGTCGCCGAGGTCGAGTTGGCTCGGCTTGGGCTCGCCGAGTTGAGCGGGACCGGTCTCGACGTGGTTGTCGGCGGTCTTGGTCTCGGCTACACCGCTCGCACGGTGCTCGAGGACGCCCGAGTGCGCGAGCTGATCGTCGTCGACGCCCTGGACGAGGTCATCGCCTGGCATCAGCGCGGCCTGCTGCCCTTCGCGTCCCCCGTCGTCACCGACCCGCGCAGCCGGCTGCGGCACGGCGACTTCTTCACGATGGCCGGTGACGGCTTCGACCCGGACAACCCCGACCGACTGTTCCATGCCGTGCTGCTCGACGTCGACCACAGCCCGACCCATCTGCTGCACCCCAGTCACGCCCCGTTCTACACCGCGGACGGGTTGCGGCAACTCTCCCGCCAACTGCACCCCGGCGGCGTATTCGGCCTGTGGTCCAACGACCCACCCGACGACGCGTTCACCACCGTCATGGCCGAGGCCTTCGACGGCGCCCGCGCGCAGGTGGTCACCTTCCCCAACCCATTGCAGCGGCGCACCTCGACAAACACGATCTATCTCGGCCGGCGGCCACCGGCCTGAGGAGGCCGAACCGCATGACGGCGGGGGCCACGACAGCCCCCGCCGCACACGAGACCTCAGAGCGCGGTGCAGCTCAAGCTCGGCACCGGGTTCGGTGCCGGGCCGTTGGCCTGGAAGCCGAACTCCGTGGCCGCACCCGCTGCCAGCCGGCCGTTGTAGGCCACATTGGACACCTGCGTCGCACTACCCGAGCCGCTGAACTGGCCGCTCCACGAGTTGACGATCGTGTTGCCGGACGGCAGCGGCAGGCCGACGCGCCAGCCGTTGACACCGGCGCTGCCCGCGGTGACCCGCACGGAAGCCACGTACCCGGACTGCCAGGCGCTCGTCACGCTGAGCACCGCGGTGCAGCCGCCGTTCCCGGGAGGTGGGGTGGTCGTCGGCGGGTTCGTCGGACCGCCGCTGTTCAGGCCGAAGAACGCGATCGCCGCGGACGCCTGCACGGGCAGGTTGTGCGAGGTGTTGGCCATGCTGATCGCCTCGACCTGCACCTGGCCGGCGCTGTTCGCGTAGCGGGTCCGGGTCCACCCCGACTGCGGGCTGTCCGTCGACGTGGGAGTCTGGCTCAGCCCGTGCACGTTGGTCCACTGTTTGACGGCTTCGCCGAAGTTGACGTACGACAGGATCTCGTCGTTGGTCCCGTGCCAGAGCTGCACCCGCGGCCGCGAGCCCGTGTAACCGGGGTACGCGTTGCGCACCAGGTCGCCCCACTGTTGCGGCGTGCGGGTGAGTTGGCCCTGCGCGCACTGGCTGTTCCACTTGCTCGACCCGGCGAAGCAGCCGAACGGTACGCCCGCGAAGGCGGCGCCGGCGCGGAAGACGTCCGGGTACGCGCCCAGCAGCACGTTGGTCATCATCGCCCCGGACGAGACACCGGTGACGAACGTGCGGGACGGGTCGGCGTTGTAGGTCTGCTGCGCGTACCGCGTCATCGACACGATGCTCAGCGAGTCGCTGCCGCCGTTGTGGGTCAGGGTGGCGGTCGAGGCGACGTCGAAGCAGCCGTCGCTGGCGGTGACCGAGGGATAGACCACGACATAGCCGTACTGGTCCGCCAGTCGCGCGAACTCCGTGCCGCTGTAGAGGGCCGGCCCGCTGCCGGTGCAGTAGTGCACCGCCACCAGCAGCCCCGGCCGGGCGGCGACGCGGTCAGGGACGTACACGTACATCCGCAGGTTTCCTGGGTTGGCGCCGAAGTTCGTGACCTCGGTCAGCGTGGCCGCCTTGGCGGGTGACGCCACGAGCAACGTCGCCGCCACGACGGCGGTCGCCAACACGATCCAGAGGGCATGCAGTGCCTTGGGAAGCCTCATCTCGCTCCTCGTGCGGGATGCGCGGGATCGGCCCGCGCTCGAGCCCTGCCGTTGCCCTCGGCAGATGATCGGCCACACACCAGCGCAGCCTGTGTCGGCTCCCGACGGGAGCCTAGGCCCGAGCGGACCGACGAGCACGAGTTTTCGAAACGGCTTCCGTTTGCCGCGAAACTTGGCGCCCTCAACAGGCCGAGTCAGAAGCGGCCCCCACCACCGCGCCGGCCGCCGCCGAAGCCACCACCGCCCGATCGGCGGCCCCGGCTGGCGCTGCCGCCGAAGCCACCCCCGAAGCCACCCCCGAAGCCGCCACCGAAGCCACCGCCCCAGCCGCCGCGTCCCCGATAGCGCGAGCGGCCCCCACCCGCGAGGATGCCGCCCAGCATGGCCCCGAGCAGCGCCTCACCACCGACTCCGCCGCGTCCGTAGCGAGGTTGACCCCAGCCGCCGGACTGCCAGGCGTCGACCTCCGAGTACGCGGCCTGGCTGGCCGCGCCCGCCAAGCGCCCGGCCTCCTGCGCCGCCGCCAGCGCCGCCACCGGGTCGTCGGGCGCCAAGGCCTCGGCCCGCGCCAGCTGCCGGGCGGCCTCGGCCAGCAACGTCCGCGGCTGCGTGCCCACCGCGGCCCGCCGGGTCGTCAGGTACTGGTCCGCCGCCGCGACCTCACTGCGGGCGACCGGCAGGGCCTGGCTCAACAGCGCCCGTGCCCGCGCGACCCGCTCCGCCTCGTCCCGCGACGCGGCCAGCGCCCGGTCGAGCCGCGCGTCGACCTCCTGCAAGCGCCGCAGGTCGGCGATGGGATCCGTCGGAGCGCCGGTCAGCCCGGCCCGCACGGACGCGGTCACCGCGGCACCGGCCTCGGCCGCCGCTGCCAGCTCGCCGTCGGAGGAAGCGGCCCGCGCGGCCGCGACCTCCCCGTCGATCTCGACCAGCAGCGCGTCGGCTGCCGCCCGGGTCGCGGCGAGGTCGGAGCCGGCCTTGTCCACGCCGTCCAACAACGTCTCGGCCTGCCGCAGCGCCTCCTCGGCCGCCCGGATCGCCAACGCTGCCTCGGGACGCCGACCGGCGGCGACCGCCGACGACGCGCGGGAGAGCGCGGTGGTCACGAACTCGAGCCGTTCGCGAGCCTGCTCCGGGTTCGCGAGAACCGTCGACACCGCCGACCCGGAGTAGCCGCGGCCGAGCGCCGACGCCGCGGCCGAGACGGCCGGCACCCGGGCCGAGAGCGCGCTCGCACGCTCGCCGAGGGTCGCCGACAGCTCTTCGACCCGTGGTTCGATCTCGCGGAGCCGGTCGAAGTCCTCGGCCGAGGCGTCCAGCCGCTCGTCGGCGGCCGCACATCGCTGGATGATCTCGGTGAGGACGGCACGGGTCGCGGCCTCGTCCCCGGGCTGTTCGTCGAGCGTCATGCGCAGCCGGAAGGCCTCCGCGACCTCGATCCGCGCGCTCTCCAACGCCGCGGTGAACTCGGCGGTCGCCGCCTCGCCGTACTGGCCGGTGGCGATCGCCAGCTCCTGCTCGCTCGACCGGAGCTCGTTGTCGAGCTCGATCAACAGGGTGTTGGCCCGGTCCTGGAGCTTGGCGATCGGCTCGCCCGCGGCCGGCGGCGCCGACAGGGCCGGCGCACGGCGGCGGCGATAGACCAGGTACGCGCCGATCAGCACGACCACCACGCCGGCTACCACCAGGCCGCCGATCAAAGCGCCGCGGCCACCGCCACCGGAGACGTTGTCGGGCGGGCCGGGCTGGATCACGGGAGCCGGGATCGGTTGGCCGGCCAACGCGGCCGCGTAGCCGTTGGACGCGCCGACGACCGCGCCGGCCCAGTCGTTCTGCGCCAGCGGCGGCTCGATGGCCGTCGCGGCGACCGCCGCCAGCGTCGCGTCGCTCAGCGGAAAGCTCTGTGGGAACGAGTACGCGAACTCGCGGTCGTGCGTGGCCACCGCGAGCAGAGCGTCGCGGTCGCCCAGGCCGCTGTGCACGGCCGTCTCGTCGGTCCACCGTTGCGCCGGGACGCCGGAGAACGTGTGCACGAAGACCACGAACAGCTGGAGACCGGTGGTGGTGCGCAGCTGCTGCAACGCCGAGGCCGCCGTGCCCGCCCGTGAGCCCAGCACGTCGGACCGGTCGGTGAGCTGCGAGTTGAGCCGGAACGGCTCGTCGGCCCGGGCCGGACCCGCCAACAGCACGGAGGCGACCAGGACGACCAGGGAGATCAGGACAGCGGCGGCCCGGTGCGGGCGTGGCAACGGCACACGGCCAGGCTAGTACCGAATTCCTGTGGTTTATGCCGCTAGGAGCTGGAGTTTCTCCGCCGTGCCGGTGCCCGGCACCGGGGTGAAGACCTGCAGCGCCTGCGAGTGGTCGGGGTCCAGCAGGATCTGGCAGTGCAGGTCCAGCGTGCCCAGCGCGGGATGCTCGATGCGCTTCGGGCCGCAGTTCGCGACCGCCACCGGGTGCTCACGCCAGATGTCGGCGAACTCCGGGCTGCGCGCCAGCAGCGCGCGGACGACGGCGCCGGCGCGGGAGTCCGGACCCGACCGGGTGTACGTGCGACGCAGATCCGCCGCGAGCAGGCGCCCGTGGTGCGCGTGCGTCGAGGCCGGGTAGCGCTCCCGCGCGGCCGGATCGGTGAACCAGCGGTAGTGCAGGCTCCGCGACAGTCCCTTGTGCTCAGTCTGGTCGCCGAACAGGGCCGCGGCCAACGGGGTCTGTGTCAGCGTCTCACCGAGCTCGCTGACCACCTGTGCGGCGCCCCCCGAGAGGCCCGCGAAGACCTCCAGCATCCCGGGGTTGACCTGGTCGTCGGTGGCGGCCCGCGCGGGCGACGGATATCCGCCGAGCTGGAACAGGTGGTCCCGCTCCTCGCCGGAGAGCCGCAGCCCTCCGGCGATCGCGCCGAGCACCTGGCGGGACGGGTGCGGGCCGCGCCGCTGCTCGATCCGGCTGTAGTAGTCGGTCGACATGCCGCTCAGTGCCGCGACCTCCTCGCGGCGCAGACCGCCGGTGCGGCGGCGCCGGCCGCGGGGCAGCCCGACGTCCTCCGGCTGCACGGCGGCGCGCCGGGTCCGCAGAAACTCGGCGAGACCGGTGCGGTCCATGGTTCCTCCCGTGACGCGGGTCACCCGAGGAAAGAGGACCCGACCAGCAACAACAACACCCAGCGAGCCAGGGCTGTTCCACGGATCAGTTGTCCCTGGTTGGGCACCGCGCCCCGGCCAAGACTCGGTCACATGAACAACTCGCACTGGATCGACGGCGTGGCCGTGCCCTCGGCGGACGCCGCGACGATCGATGTCATCAACCCGGCCGACGGGCGGGTGGCCGGCGTGGTCCCCGCCGGCACCGCCGCCGACGTGGACCGCGCCGTCGGCGCCGCCCGGGCCGCATTCCCCGGCTGGTCGGAGACGGGACCGGCCGAGCGGGCGGCCATCGTCCGGCGGATCGGCACCGGCCTCGCCGCCCGCCGGGCCGACCTTGCCGCCGCGATCACCGCCGAGATGGGCGCCCCCGTCAACCTCTCCAGCACCGCGCACGTCGACTTCCCGGTCGCGGTCGCCCAGTCGATGGCCGACCTCGCGGCGGACTACGCCTGGACCGAGGAGATCGGCAACTCGCTGGTCGTGCACGAGCCGGTCGGGGTCGTGGGCGCGATCACCCCGTGGAACTTCCCGCTCCAGCAGGTGGTCGCGAAGCTGGCGCCGGCCCTCGTCGCCGGCAACACCGTGGTGCTCAAGCCCTCCGAGATCGCCCCGCTGACCGCGGGGATCCTGGCGGAGATCACCGTCGAGGCCGGCCTGCCGGCCGGGGTCTTCAACGTGGTGCACGGCACCGGCGAGGTCGTCGGCGAGGCGATCTCGGCGCACCCGGACATCGACATGATCTCGTTCACCGGCTCGACGCGGGCCGGACGCCGGATCGCCGCCGTCGCCGCCGGCACGGTCAAGCGGGTCGCCCTGGAGCTGGGCGGCAAGGGCGCCAACGTGATCCTGCCCGGTGCCGACCTGGCCGGAGCGATCGAGGCCGGCCTCGGGATGGCCTTCGTCAACGGTGGGCAGGTCTGCGGCTCGTGGCCGCGGCTGCTCGTGCCCGCCGACCGGCACGACGAGGCGATCGAGCTCGCGGTCGCCGGGGCGGCGGCCTACACCGTGGGCGACCCGAACGACCCGGCCACCCGGGTCGGCCCGCTGGCCTCCGAGGCACACCGCCAGAAGGTCGACGGCTACATCCGGCGCGGCGTCGCCGACGGCGCCAAGCTGGTCTTCGGCGGCCCCGGCCACCCCGAGGGCCTGACCGGCGGCGCGTACGCCCGACCGACGATCTTCGCCGCCGTCGACCCGTACTCGGCGATCGCGCAGGAAGAGATCTTCGGCCCGGTCCTGACGATCATCCCGTACGCCGACGAGGACGCGGCCGTCTCCATCGCCAACAGCACGGTCTACGGGCTGACCAGCGGTGTATTCGGCCCGCCCGAGCGAGCGCTGGCGGTGGCCCGCCGGCTGCGCGCGGGCCAGGTCGACGTCAACGGCGGTCACTGGAACGCGCTCGCCCCGTTCGGCGGCTACAAGCAGTCCGGCAACGGTCGCGAGTTCGGCCGGTACGGCCTGGCGGAGTTCCTGGAGACGAAGTCCATCCAGCGCTGACCTACCGTAGAGCCCATGCGTCTGGCGGTGGGTTGCGCGATGTGGTCGCTCAAGTCGTGGCACGGGCGCTTCCTGCCGCAGCAGTCGGGGGAGCGCCTGCGCCACTACGCGGGCTGGTGTGACGCGGTCGAGGGCAACACCACCTTCTATGCGACACCGGCCCGCGCGACCGTCGAGTCGTGGGCGGCGCAGACGGATCCGGACTTCCGGCTCGTGGTCAAGCTGCCGAAAGTGATCACGCACGAGCGGCGGCTCGTCGACGCCGACGAGCCGCTGCGGGCGTTCCTGCACGCGATCGAACCGCTCGGCACTCGGGCGCACGCGCTGTGGGTCCAGCTGCCGGGCTCGTTCACGCCGGCCGACCTCGGCGCGCTGCGGGTCTTCCTGCGTCGGTTGCCCGCGGCGTATCGATGTGCCGTCGAGGTGCGCGACCCGGTGTTCTTCACGGACCGGCGCGCGGCCGACGCCCTGGAGCGGGCGTTGGACGGCGCCGAGTGGGTGCCGTTCGACACCACCGCGTTCTTCCGCCGCCCGCCGACCAGTGCCGCCGAGCGCGAGGCGTGGACGAAGAAGCCGCGTCTGCCACTGCGCACGCGGGCGCTGACCGAGTTCCCGATCGTCCGCTATCTCGGCCGGGACGCCACGGACGCGACGGTCGAGGGCTGGCAGCGATGGGTCGAGGTCACCGCCGGTTGGCTGCGCGAGGGTCGCTCCCCCACCGTCTTCGTGCACACGCCGGACAACGCCGACGCGCCGGCGCTCGCGCGCCGGTTCCACGACGAGGTGCGAGCGAAGGTGCCGGGCCTGCGCCCGTTGCCCGAGCCCGCGCCGGCCGAGCCTCCGGCCGCCGAGCCACTGACGCTCTTCTAGAGGTCTCCCTCGGCACCCTCCGGTAGCTTGCCGAACCAGTCTTTGGTCAGCGCCACCCGGCCGGCGAAAGCGGCGACGTCGCTCGGATAGGTGATGCCCAGCCGGCGCCAGAAGTCGACGAAGACCCACGCGTCGTCGAGGGTGAACTGGTCGTCGGGGAACGCCTTGGCGCCCTCCTCTTCCTCCTCCTCGTCGTCGCCGAGCTCGAGGTGCACCAGATTGGGCCGTAGGTCGTCCGCCGGCCTGCCGGTCGCCGCGGCGACCACCGCCGGGTCACCCGCCTACCCACCCATGGGCCGGACGCTAGCGGAGCCCTCCGACAATTCCGATGCGGATGCCGAGCCACGGGTACGTGTGCTCGAAGAACGAGTTGTCCTGCGGCTGGAGCCCGACGGCCGACGGCCACATCTGGAAGGCCGGCGCGTTGGAGATGCCGCCGTGCAGCCGACGCCAGACCCGCGCGCCGTCCTGCCCGGCCGGCGGCGGGGTGACGGTGTCGGTCCATTCCACCGCGTTGCCACCCTGGTCGAGGGTGCCCCACGGCGAGAGCGTGCGCGCCTGCCCGACGGTGGCCAGGCTGCCCTGGTAGACCGACGCGTACGTCGCGGGATCAAGCCCCATCGGGTTGACGGTCGTGCAGATCTCGTCCGGCACCTGTCCGGGACACCAGGCCGGCGCGGGCGTCCCGCTGGCGTGGAACGAGGCCAGCGGCTGGGTCGCGCCGTTGGTGACGTCGCCGGTTGCCGCGTTGAGCACGGTCTGATGCGGTGCCGTGTCGTCACCGTCGCCATAGACACCCGGGTTCGTCGGGTACTTCCAGTAGGAGCGGTTCCGCGGGTCGTAGTACGCCGCTTTGATCCACTCGTTCTGGCTCGGCACGACGAAACCTCGGTCACCGGTACGTGTCGGCACGCGCCGCGCCATGTCGTACATGCCGGTCTCGGTGCGGGGTGAGAGCCGGACCTCGTAGCTCGTGTAGCGGAACCCACCGGCGGCGCGGGATCGCTGACCGATCACCCGACCGTTGTGCAGCGAGTTGACGAAGCGGGCCGCGCGCAGGAACGTCGCGAAGCCGTACGGCTTGTCCGCCCACTGTGGATAGGCCACGGAGTAGTGGTGGCCCCGCCCGGCGCGCGGCGCGAAGTTTATCTGCCCGTACCGGGGCCAGGCCGTCCCGCTCTCGGTGACGTCGTAGAGGTTGTGCGGGTCGCGCCCGTCCGCGTCGGCGGTGTTGAGGAACGCCACCCACTGCTTGACGGTGATCTCCAGCCGACCGATCTGGTACGGGTACCCGACGCGACCGACCATCAGGCAGCCGCGCGTCGACACCGGGGCGTCGGCGCACGTGCGATAGATAGCGTCCGTGAACGGCACCACGGCGACGGCCGGGTTGTTCGGCGCCCCGACGGCCGCGGTGGTGATCGTGACGACGGACCCGTCGTAGGCCGGCGCCGCCGCGACCGCGGCGCCCGGAGCGGCGAGCACCGTCACGAGACCGGCGATCAGACTGAAGATTCTGCGCATAGTGGACACATGGTAATCCCGTCATCACCCCTGATCGGGGACGAAATGCCAGCCGGATTCCCGGTAGATTGACGCCGTGCCGCCGGGCGAGCTGGTCAAGCGTTGGAGCGCCGGCGACGGGGTCGCCCGCGCCAGCGATGTTCGTGATCGGCTGGCGAAGGGCGCGCCCCTAAACGGGCTCGGACTGGCCATGGTGGACGGCCTGCTCGACCTGCGTGGGTTGCCCGCCGGCGGCCTGGACGCGCGGGGAGCTGAGGTCACCGGCGCCGACCTCAGCCACGCCTGGCTGTCGGAGGCGCACCTCACCGGCGTCCGGTGGCAACGATGCCGGTTCGACGGCGCCAACCTGTCGGCCACGGTGCTCAGCGGTGGTGCCGTCGTGGACTGCACGATGCGGCGGGCCGACCTCCGGCAAGCGATAGTCGCCGGCGGCGTCTGGTCCTCGGTCGACCTGGCGGGGATCTCGTCGAACCACCTCAGTGCCGACCACACGACCTTCACGGGTACGACGTTCCCGGCCCTGCGCCACGTCGAGTTCACCGCGTGTGCCTTCGTCGACTGCCGGTTCACCGGCCGGCTCTCCGGGGTGCGTTTCCTGGGTCGCGGCCAGCCGGCGCCGATGCTCCTGCGCGACGTGACGTTCGCGTCGAGCGACTTCCGCCACTGCGAGTTCGACGGCATGGACTTCGACAACGTGACCTTCCCCGTCGACGACGCGCTGCTCGTCGTGCCCAGGAGCTTTCCCGCCGTGGCGGCACGCGCGGGGACGATCTCGTTGCGCCGCCGCGACGAGGTCGGCAACGAGCTGCGCAGGTTGCTGTCGCGGGAGTCCCTGCGGCCAGGTCTGACCGCCACGGCCGGCTGGGCCATGGCCCGGCGCGACCTGGACACCGAGGTGGCCGACTTCGCCGCCGTCGTCCTGGCCGAGGCGCAGGAGGACGTCGTCCCGTGAGCGCGGGCACGCCACCCGGCGTGCCCGCGCCGAGAAGTCAGGCCTGCTGGAGCAGCTGGCGCTGCCGGCCGAGGCCGTCGATCTCCAGCTCGACCACGTCGCCCGCGGTCAGGTAGGGGAAGCGACCCGAGAGCGCGACGCCCTGCGGGGTGCCGGTGTTGATCAGGTCGCCGGGCTCCAGGACGGTCACCTGGCTCAGGTGGTGGATCAGCGTGGCCACGTTGAAGACCATGTCGGCGGTCGACGAGTCCTGGCGGGGCTCGCCGTTGACCCACGACCGCAGCCGCAGCGCCTGCGGGTCGGTCACCTCGTCGGCGGTGACCAGCCACGGGCCGAGCGGGTTGAAGGTCTCGCTGCTCTTGCCCTTCGACCACTGGCCACCGCTCTGCCTGAGCTGGAACTCCCGCTCGGACACGTCGTTGGCGATCGCGTAGCCCGCCACGTACGACAGCGCCTCGTCGGGCGACGAGAGGTAGCGGGCGCGGCGGCCGATCACCACTGCGAGCTCGACCTCCCAGTCGGTCTCCTTCGAGCCGCGCGGGATCAGCACGTCGTCGTCCGGGCCGACCACCGTGTTCGGGGCCTTGTAGAACATCACCGGCTGCTCCGGCGGCTGTGCGCCCGACTCGGCGGCGTGCGCCGCGTAGTTCATGCCGATGCAGAGCACCACGCTGGGCCGGGCGATCGGGGAGCCGATCCGCTGGCCGGTCGCGTCGAAAGCCGGCAGCGAACCCGCCGCGTGCGCCGCACGGACCCGCTCGATGCCGTCGCCGGCGAAGAACGCCGGGTCGATGTCGGAGGTGACCCCGCCGAGGTCGAAATGCTGACCCGCCCCGTCGAGCAGGACGGGACGCTCGGCGCCGGCTGGCCCGATCCGCATCAGTCGCATGCCGCTTCTCCTTCGCTCAGGCGGCGACCGGGCCGCCGTCGAGTCGAAGGTACTCGGGCGGCTTTCACCTTCGGTCGGCCGTCCCGGGAAGCGGGCAGGCTAGCCGTCAACCGCCTCGGCGGCCGTGAGGATGCCCGCGGCCTCGTCCGCCACCGCCTCGGCGTCCGGGCCGGTGACCGTCACCGTCACCTCGGTGCCGGTCACCGCGCCCATCGCCATCACCGCGAGCACGCCGCGGGCGTTGGCCTTCTTCGCACCCGCGACGAGCTGGATCGTGGTCTCCTTGTGCCGGCCGGCGAGCCGCGCGAGCTGGCCGGCCGGGCGCGCGTGAAGCGGTTTGGGCAGCACCACCACCCGCTCCGCGGTGCCGTCGTCAGAACTTGGCGGCATCGCGGGCCTCCTCCGCGGCCGCGGCGACCGCGTCCAGGTCGGCGCCGCTGCCGGCGACCACGGCCGCGGCGACCGCGCCTTCGACGAACGGCGCGTCGACGAGCCGCGCGGTGGTCTCGCCTTCCAGGTCGGCCAGCACCGCCCGCGTGCTCAGCACCGCGCTGCCGAGGTCCGGGATGATCAGCACGCCCGAGCCGGCGTCGGCGTCGTCGATGGCGGCCTCGATCCGGGTGGTGCTGGTGCCCAGACCGCCGTCCTCCGTGCCACCGGCCGCCACCACCGTCGCCCCGCCGGAGATCTGCTGGACCAACTCCGCCGCGCCTTCGGCGAGGGCGGCGCTGTGCGAGACGAGCACGATCCCCACGAGCCCCAGGCCTTCGGTCATGGCATCGCCACCTCGATCCGTTCCTCGACCAACTCGGCGACCTCGCCGGCACCGCCCAGTCGCAGCGCGTCGGTGAACAGTGTGCGGCACTCACCGGCGTCCAACCGGCGCAGCCTCCACCGCGTCTCGTCGATCCGGGCCACCGCTACGCTGACCGATCGCACACCGGCGCCGAGCAGCAGCGGGAGCGTGGTCGGGTGCGAGCCGGCGTCGCCGCAGACCGTCAGCGGCGGGAGGCCGGCGGCGTTGGACGCCGCGACCACCCGGCCGATGAGCGACAGCACCCGCGGATGTGCGGCGAGCTCGGTGCGCGCCCGCGGGTCGACCCGGTCCAGGTCCAGCACCTCGGAGGTCAGGTCGTTGCTGCCGATCGAGACGAAGTCGACCACCCGGCAGAGGTCTTCGATCTCCCGCACCGCCGCGACTGTCTCGACCATCGCTCCGACCGGCGGCGCCGGCACGCCGAAGGTGACCGAGGCCGCGTTGACGATGGCCCGCACCGGCCCGATCTGGTCGGGACTGGTGACCATCGGCACCATGATCCGCAGCCCGACGCCCCGGCCCAGGTCGACGATCGCCCGGATCTGGGCGGTGAGGGCGGCGGGGTTCGCGAGCAGCGTCGGCAACCCCGCCGGCGGGGAGAGAAACGGCGGGATCTTGTCGTTGGCGAAGTCGAGGAGCCGCACCGTGACAGGTCGGCCGTGCGCGTCGGCGAGCAACGGCGCGAGCGTGCGCCGGTGGTCGGCCTCGCTCGGCCACCGGTCGGCCTCGAGGAACTCGAGCTCGGTGCGGACCAGTCCGCTGCCGATGGCGCCGCTCTCCAGCGCCAGGCGGACCTCGACGTCGGACGCCACGTTGGCGTACAGGCCGAACGGCTGGCCGTCGGCGGTGGCGTGCGGGAGACCGCGTTCGGCGGCGAGCCGGCCCCGGCGCTCGACCTCGTGCGCCGTCGCCGCCTCGGTGCGCGCCACCTCCGTCGCGGAGGGCTCGGCGACCACGGTGCCCGCGTCGGCGTCGACCAGCAGGTCGGTCGCGTCGGGCAGGTCGAGCACCTCCGGGTCGATGCCCGTCACCAGCGGCAACCCGACCGAACGGGCGACGATGGCGGCGTGTGAGTTGGCGCCGCCGCGCACCGCGACCGCGCCGACCAGGCCGCCGCCCAGGTGGTCGATCAGGTCGGCCGGCCCGATGTCGGTGGCGACCAGGACGAACCGGTCGCTCGCGGGCGCGTCGCGGCCGCCTTCCGGGTACGCCAGCCGCTCCAGCACGCGGCGACCGACCTGGCGCACGTCGGCGGCACGCGCTCTGAGCGCCTCGTCGGTCAGCGAGTCCAGGACGGTGGCGTAGCTCTCGACGGCATCGCGCACGGCCGGCAGCGGTTGCTCGGCGTCGGCCGCCTGCCTGGCCGAGTCGACCAGGTCCGGGTCGGCGGCGATCAGCGCGCCGACCTCGACGATGTCCGCGGCTGCGGTGCGACCCTGCCGGCGTTGCCGCTCGGCGGCCTGCTCGAGCTCGGCCGCGACGGCGGCGAACGCCGCCTCCACCTCCGCCGGGCCGATGTGGACGGTGATCGCCGGGACCGGCCGGTCCGCGCGCCAGGACCCGGCGACGGCCGCGCCCGGTGCGACCCCCTGCCCGGTCCACCGGTGTGCGACCGACGTCACGATGCCTCGCCGGCTGCCGCGCTCGCCAGCGCGCGCATGATCAACACGGTCGACGCGGCACCGGGATCCTCGTGACCGATGGTGCGCTCACCCAGGTAGCTGGCCCTGCCTTTGCGGGCCAGCATCGGAATCGTCTCCGCCAGCCCGCGCTCCGCCGCGTCCGCCGCGGCTCGGGTGGCCCCGACGAGGTCGGCACCATCCTCCAGCGCCACCTGGTACGCGGTGACGGCCGGCCCCAAGGCGTCCAGCAGCGTCTTGTCGCCCAGGTGTGCGGCGCCGAGCTGCTGGATCCCGTTGAACGCGGCCTCCAGGGCGCTGCCCAGCAGCACCGCGTCGACCTCGGTCACGTCGCCCAGCACCTTGCCGGCCTGGCGGAACCCGGTGCCGTAGATCGGGCCGGAGGCGCCGCCGGTCTTGCTGATCAGCGCCCGGCCGAGCGTCCGGAGCACCGCACCGGGCGTGTCCGCGTCGGCTTCGGGCCTCCCGATCATCTCGTCGGCCGCCTGGAAACCGCGGCGCAGGTTGATGCCGTGGTCGCCGTCGCCGATCGCCGCGTCGAGCTCGGTCAGCCGGGTCGCGTGCTCGGCGACCAGCAGCGACGCCCTGTGCACCCACGCCTGGAAAGCGCTGGTGTCCATCAACGACCCCAGCGCAGTGCCGGCGTCTGGACCGGTGCGTCCCAGAGCTCGGTGAGCTCCGGGGTCATCCGGGCGACGGTGATCGAGCAACCGGCCATCTCGAGGCTGGTGATGTAGTTGCCGACCAGGTTGCGGGTGATGGTGGCGCCGTGGCCCTCCAGCCATTCGGCGACGGCGGCGTAGACCACGTACAACTCGAGCAGCGGTGTGCCACCGAGGCCGTTGACCATCACCAGCACGTCGCCGGACAGCGGCATGTCGGAATGGATGGCGTCGAGCGCTACGCCGGCGATCTCGCGAGCGGTGGACATCTGCCCGCGGGTCCGGCCCGGCTCGCCGTGGATGCCGACGCCGAGCTCGATCTCGGTGTCGCCGAGCTCGAAGCCGGGCTTGCCGGTGGCCGGGATGACGTTGGCACTGAGCGCGACACCGAACGAGCGGGAGCGGTCGTTGACCTCGCGTCCCACCGCCGCGACCGCGGCCAGGTCCGCGCCGCGCTCGGCCGCCGCCCCGGCCATCTTCTCGACGAAGACGGTGGCGCCGGTGCCTCGCCGGCCCGCGGTGTAGGTGCTGTTCTCGACCGCGACATCGTCGTTGACGAGCACCGACTCGACCTGGAGACCATCGTCACCGGCAAGCTCGGCCGCCATCTGGAAGTTGAGCACGTCACCGGTGTAGTTCTTGACCACGTGCAGCACACCGGCGCCGCCGTCGACGGCCTTGGTCGCGGCCAGCATCTGGTCCGGCACCGGCGAGGTGAACACCTCACCCGGACAGGCGGCGTCGAGCATCCCGTAGCCGACGAACCCCCCGTGCAGCGGCTCGTGGCCGGATCCTCCACCGGAGACCAGCGAGACCTTGCCCGCGGTAGGACCTCGGCTGATGTAGCGGTCCTCGAGGTTGACGATCAAGTCCGGGTTCGCGGCCGCGAACCCCACCAGCGCGTCCTGGAGCACACCCTCTGGCTCGTTGATCAGCTTTTTCACGACTCCGACTCCTTATCCGGCTGTGCCGCGGGTGCCCTTATCGAGCGAGGCGGAAAACCGCGAAAGGTCGCGCCGGGCACATGGCCGCGCAATGCGCGCGTCAAGGCCACCCCTGCCAATATCAGCCTAGCCGTGGTTAAGGAGGGAGTCCTCCAGCTTGAGAACTTGAGGCCTGGCGATGAAGATCAAACATATGACCGATCCAGGGGTACGCCTGGTGCTGGTGCGCCACGGCGAGTCACGTTGGAATGTCGAGGACCGCTACCAGGGCCAGGAGGACTCCGGACTGACCGAAACCGGGGCGACGCAGGCCGAAGTCGTGGCCGAGGTGCTCGCCAGCCGGTTCGGCGCGGCCGGCCTGGTGCTGAGCAGCGACCTGCCCCGAGCCCGCGACACCGCCGAGCCTTATCTCCGCCGGATCGGTGGCACCGTGCGCGAGGACGCGCGGTTGCGCGAGATCAATGTGGGCACCTGGACCGGACGCACCCGGGCCGAGGTGGCCGCCGCTCATCCGGACGACATCGCCGCGTTCGAGGGCGGCGTCGACATCGCCCGTGGTGGCGGCGAGACCTACCGCGAGGTCCGCAAGCGGGTCTGGGCGGCTTTGGACGAGGCCGCCGCCGAGACGAACGGCACCGTCGAGGCAGCCGCCGAGGCGACCGGCACCGTGGTCGTGTTCACGCACGGCGGGCCGATCCGGGTGGCGACCGCGGAGGCGCTCGGCGTGCCCGCCCCGGGGGAACGCGCCTTCGCACCGGTGCTCAACTGCTCGTACACCGTTATCCATCATGGCGGCCCGGACGGGCCGCACGTGCTGGTCGCCTACAACGCGCCGACGACGGCGGGCAGCCGGTCGACCAGGGTGGAGTGAGCCGATGCTGTTCGCCGGGGTGGACGTGGGCACGCAGAGCCTGCGGGTGCTGCTCGCGGACGAGCACGGCACAGTGGTGGCGCGGGCGGGTGTGCCGCTGACCGGCTGGCGCGACGACGGGCGGCACGAGCAGGACCCGGCGCGGTGGTGGACCGCGCTGGGTGCCGCGTTCCGCGAGGTCCCCGCCGAACAGGTCGCCTCGGTCGCCATCTGTGGCACCTCCGGCACCTTCCTGCTCGCCGACCGCGACGGGACACCACGGACCCCGGCGCTGATGTACGACGACGCCCGTGCCACCGCCGAGGCCGGGATGCAGCGCACGTGGGCGTTGCCGAAGCTGCTGTGGCTGCTCCGGCACGGACCGGTCGAGGTGCGCACCGGCCTTGCCGCCGGCCGGCTCGTGGTGCGGCACTGCGGCGACCACCTGGCCGACCGGTTGACCGGTGAGCTGGTCGCCACCGACTGGACGAGTGCGCTGAAGACGGGCTACGACGGCGATTGGGTCGCGTCCGAAGTGCCGGCCGCCGCGCTGCCCGAGGTGGTCCGCCCGGGCACGCTGATCGGCATGGTCGGAGCGGCCGGCGCGGCACACACGGGACTGCCGGTCGGCGTGCCGGTGCGCGCCGGGCTGACCGACGGCTGCGCCGCGCAGGTCGCCGCCGGTGCGCTGGCTCCGGGAAGCTGGAACTCCGTGCTGGGCACGACACTGGTCGTCAAGGGCGTCACCACGGCCAAGCTCGCCGATCCGTCCGGAGCGGTCTACTCGCACCGGCACCCCGACGGCGGTTGGCTTCCGGGCGGAGCGTCCAATGTGGGCGCAGCCGTGGTCGACGACCGGTTTCCCGGCGCCGACCGCGCGAAGCTGGACCTGGCGGCGCCCCGGCACGAGCCGGCCGGCGCGGTGGTCTACCCGCTGCGCGGCCGGGGCGAGCGTTTCCCGTTCGTGCGACCGGACGCGCAGACCTTCACCCTCGGCGAGTTCGCCGGTGAGGCCGACCACTACGCCGGTCTGTTGCAGGGGGTCGCCTACGTCGAACGGCTCTGCTATGCCCACCTGCGCCGGCTCGGCGCCGACACGACCGGACCGCTGGCGCTGACCGGCGGCGCCACCCGCAGTCGCTACTGGTCGCAACTGCGCGCCGATGTCCTCGGCCGCCCGGTTCTCATCCCCGCGACCCCCGAGCCGGCGCTCGGCATGGCCGTGGTCGCCGCGGCCGGCGACGGCGAGTTGACCGCGGCCGCGGCCCGGATGGTCCGGATGGCCGCCACAGTGGTACCGCGACCCGGTGACCGGTTCACCGAGCCGTTCGCCCGCTTCGTCGACGCGCTGGCCGAGCGCGGCTACGTCGACGACACGCTAGCCGCCTACGCCAAGGAGCCGGGATGACGAGCACGACGGTGGTGCTGGCCCGCCACGGGCGCACGGCCTGGCACCAGCCGACCCGTTACACGGGCCGCAGCGACGTGCCGCTGGACGAGGTCGGCGTGACGCAGGCGGCCGAGTTGGGCCGCTGGGCCGCTGGCCAGGGGTTCGCCGCGCTGGCCTGCTCGCAGTTGGTGCGCGCACGGCAGACCGCGGCGGCGGTCACCGGCCTGACTCCGTCGGTCGACCCTCGGCTGCGGGAGCTCGACTTCGGCGTCGCCGAGGGACACACGCTGGCCGAGCTGCGGGCGACCGACGCGGCCATGGTGGCCCGGTTCGAGGCCGATCCGGTGGCCGGGCACTTCCCCGACGGGGAGCCGCCGGTCGAGGCGGCCGAGCGCGGACTGGCCGCGCTGCACGAGTTGGCCACGGCCCACGCCGGGCAGCGGATCCTGGTCGTCGCGCACAGCACGCTGATCCGCCTGGTCGTGTGCGCGGTGTTGGGTGTGCCGCTGTCCGAGTACCGGCGGCGGCTTCCCGTGCTCGATCCGGCCGCGACCGTCACGTTGCGCTTTCCCGAGCCGGTCGGGCTCCTCTCGTACAACGTGTCGCGAATGATGACCGGAAGGCACGACGAGGCGGAGCCTCGCCGTGGCTGAGGACGCTCAGCCCATCATCATCGGTGTCGACGCCGGCACGACCGTCACCAAGGCGGTCGCCTTCGACCCCGACGGGACGGCGCTGGCGCGGTCGGCGCGGCCGACGGTGCTCGACCGGGTCGGCGACGGCCGCTACGAGCAGGACGCCGACGCGGTCTTCGGCTCCGTGGTCGCGGTGCTGCGCGAGCTCCGGGAACTGCTGCCCGGCCCGATCACCGCGGTCGGCGTCACCGCGCAGGGCGACGGGCTGTGGCTGCTCGACGGCGACGGCCGCCCGGTCCGGCACGCCATCTCCTGGCTCGACGCCCGGGCGACGCCGATCCTCGAGCGCTGGACAGCGGACGGCATCGCGGCGCTCGCGTACCGCCGGACCGGCAACTACCCCTTCCCCGGCGGTGCCGGGCCGTTGCTGGCCTGGCTGGACGCCCACGAGCCGCACCACCTGGACCGGGCCGCCACCGCCGCCTACTGCAAGGACATGGTGGTGCAGCGGCTGACCGGGCTGCGCGCGACCGACCCGTCCGACGCGTCGGCACCGTTCCTCGACCCACACACCCGGCGGTACGACGAGGAGCTCATCGCCGCCTGCGGCCTTACGCACCGGGCGGCGTTGCTCGCACCGGTGCACGACGCGCCGCATGCTCCGCTGAGCGCGGCCGCCGCCGACGCCACCGGACTGCCGGAAGGGCTCCCGGTGGTGGGAGCGCCCTACGACCTGCCGGCGTCCGCCTGGGGTGCCGGCGTCCGAGAGCCGGGCGACGGGCTGCTGACCGTCGGGACCACGCTGGCCTGCCAGGTGCTCCGGGACACCGTGGACACCGGCGGCGAGCCGGCCGGCCTGACGCTGAGCACCTGGCAGCGCGACCGTTGGCTGCGCGCGCTGCCGGCGATGGTCGGCACGGCGGCCCTCGACTGGGTGCTGCGGCTGGTCGGCGCGGCGGTGGCCGACCTGCCGGCGCTGCTGGCCGACGGTGACTCGGGCGAGCTCACGGTGCTGCCGTTCTTCGCCGAGGCCGGCGAGCGGGCGCCCTTCGTCGCGCCACGCGCGCGAGCCCGGATCGACGGGCTGCACCTCGGTCACTCACCGGCGGACCTGGTCCGGGCGACCTGCGAGGCGATCGCCTACAGCGCGCGGCACTGCCTGACCGCGGCGGAGCTGACCGGTGAGCTGACGGCGTGCGGGGGCGGGGTCGGCTCCGCGGAGTGGGCGCAGATCTTCGCGGACGTGCTGGACCGGCCGGTGCGGGTGCTGGCCGGCGAGGAGATCGGGGCGCGGGGCGCGGCGCTGGCGGCACTGTCCACGGTGGCCGGCGAGCCAGGCGACTGGACCCTGGCCGGCCGGGTCTTCGAGCCGGTCGGGCGTGACCGTTACCGGGCCGGCTATGACCGGTACCTGGCGCACGTCGCACAGGCCCGATCGAACTGGAGCTGAGCATGCGCGTACTCGTCGCCGGGGACCATTTCGTCACCAACGACCTGCTCACGGCAGCCCTGCGCGACCGGCTCGGGCCGCACGTCGAGCCACGCACCCTGCTGCTGCCGTGGCCGCTCACGCCGTACGGCCGGGTGGCCGAGGTCGACGAGGCATCCGGCGACGAGGACGAGCTGATCGTGGCGCTGGCCGGCGTCGAGGTGGCGGTCACGCAGATGGCGCCGTTCACGGCGCGGGTCTTCGCGGCCGCGCCGGACCTGCGGCTGCTGGTGGTCTGCCGGGGCGGGCCGGTCAACGTCAACCTCGCCGCGGCCGAGGCGGCCGGTGTCACGGTGGGCACCACGCCGGGACGCAACGCGGTCGCCGCCGCCGAGCACACCATCGCGCTGATGCTGGCCGCGCTGCGGCAAATCCCGGACCGGCACGCGGGCGTACGCGCCGGCCGGTGGCGCAGCGACCTCTACGCGCTCGACCAGGTCGGTGGCGAGCTGGCCGGCAGCACGGTCGGGCTCGTCGGCCACGGCGCGATCGGCCGCCGGGTGGCCCGGATCCTCGCCGCCTTCGACGCCCGGGTGCTGGTGCACGATCCCTACGCGGACGTCGCCTCGGTGGAGCTCGGGGAGCTGCTCGAGCAGTCCACCGTGGTCAGCCTGCACGCCCGGCTGACGCCGGAGACCGAGCGGATCGTCGGCGCCGCCGAGCTCACCCGCCTGCCCGCCGGCGCCGTGCTGGTCAACACCGCCCGGGGCGGGCTGCTCGACTACGCGGCCGTGGCCGACGCGCTGGAGTCCGGGCACCTCGGCGCCGCGGCCTTCGACGTGTTCGACACCGAGCCGTTGCCGGCCGACTCCCGGCTGCGCACGGCACCCCGGGTCGTCCTCACGCCCCACCTGGCCGGCGCGACCCGGCAGACCGCGCAGCGCGCCGCGACCCAGGCCGCCGACGCCGTCGCCGCGTTCATGGACAGTTCGCGCTGACCCGCTCGAGCTCGACCTCTTCGTCGTCGGTGGTGATCCCCGAGGGCTCGCCGCCGAACCAGGTCTCCATCTTCTCGCCGGCCCGGCGCTGCTCGTGGTGCAGGTGCGGGGCGCCGGAGTTGCCGGTGCTGCCGACCTTGCCGATCTGCTGCCCGGGCGCGACCTGGTCACCGACCTTGACGAGCGGCGGCTCCAGCATGTGCAGGTACTGGGTCTCCCACCGGCCGCCGTGATCGATCTTCACCCAGTAGCCACCGCCGCGACCCTTGGGTCCGTTCGGCTTCTGCTTGGTGCGCCCGCCGAGCGCGCCGTTGATGCCCGACACCGTGACCGTGCCGCCGGCGGCCGCCAACACCGGGCGGCCCCACGACTCGCCCTCGGTGGGGAACAGGTCGACGTCGAAGTCGTCGTGCCCCGGATAGGTGGACAGCCGCCACGTCTCACCGCAGGCGACGGGCAGTTGGAACAACGGACGCGGACCCGGCCGCCGGAGCCGGTCGACCACCAGCAGGCCCAGCAGCGTCGTCAGGATGATGGCGACGCCCGCACCGACCGCGGTGCCGCGCCGCGCCGTCGTGGTCACCGGCCGGCCAGGAACGTCTCGACCGCGTCGGCGAACGAGTTGGGCGCGTTCGGGTGCACCACGTGGCCGACCGGGATGGTGGTGAGCTCGCCAGCCGGGATCCGCTGGGCCATCTCGGCCATCTTGTCCTGCGGCAGGAAGCTGTCAGGGCCACCGGCGACGACCAGCACCGGCACGTTGATCCCGGCCAGGCCGTCCCACCACGCGGGGTCCGGGGCGTTGAGCGTCGCCCACACCGACGGGCGGACCTCGCGGTCGTAGAACGGCGCCGACTCCGGCAGGTCGGTGGGCACCGGCATGCCGAGCGGCACGGGCGGAGGGCACTCCTCGAGGACCAGGGCGGTGACCCGGTCCGGCGCGGCCAGCGTGGTCAGCAGGGCGACGATGCCGCCGAGTGAGTGGCCGACCAGCACGACCCGGTCCAGGCCGAGCCGGTCCAGCAACGCCAGCAGGTCGTCGCGGAACACCGTCGGCCCGTACGGGCCGGACCGCTCGCTGGCGCCCATGCCGCGCAGGTCAGGCACGTAGACCGGCCGGTCCTTGGCGAAGCGCGGTGCCAACTGGTCCCAGCTGCTGCCGTCACCTCCGCCGCCGTGCAGCAGCACCATCGGCACCGCATCGGGCGGCCCGGCCAGTGTGCGGCAGGAGAGCTTGACCCGGCCGGTGTCCACGTACACGGTCATGGCCGAAACCCTATGCCCGGCGCGCCACCCGAGGTTCAGGCGTGGCTTCCCGAACGGCCCATCTCCAGCGCGACCACGCCCGCGATGATCAGCACCAGGCCGCCGATCTGCAGCGGTGAGAGCGACTCGTGCAGGAAGAGCACCCCGATGATGGCGATCAGCGCGACCCCGACGGCCGACCAGACGGCGTACGCGACGCTGACGTTCATGCCCAGCTTCAGCGCCTGGGAGAGCGCGTAGAAGGCGAACCCGTAGCCGAACGCCATGATTACCGTCGGCGCCAACCGGGTGAACCCCTCCGAGGCGCGCAGCGACAGTGTGGCCGCGACCTCGGAAACGATCGCACCGGCCAACCAGAACCACACCTGCGAGCCCCTCTCAGTACGCGGTCAGCTCGACGCGGACGTCATGGAACGTCGGCGCGCCGCCGAGGTCGGCGTCGCGCACCGCCGTCACCGCGTTGACAGTGTTGCCGCCGGGGCTGCGCTTGGCCCAGTAGGCCTTGAAGGTGAAAGCGACGCCGGGCCGGGTGGCGTCGTCGACCGCGACGGCCGCGTCGAAGTAGCCGTTGGCGTTGTGCACCTTGACCGCCGTGCCGTCGGCGAGCCCGCGGGCGGCGGCGTCGGCCGGGTGCAGGTGGATCCGCGGTTGGCCCATCTTCTTCTCGTGCCACGGCAGCGAGGCGAAGGTGGAGTTGAGGAAGAACCGGCCGGCCGGCGCGATCAGCACCAGCCCGGCGGTGTCCTTCTCGGCCGGCGGCGTGTAGCCGACGAGCGGGTCGACGCCGACGGCCCGCAGCGCCGGGTCGTGCAGCCGGGCGCGCCCGGTCGGGGTGGGGAAGCCGCCCTTTGCGAACGGCGCGCTGCCCACGGCGACCCCGGTGGTGCGCGCCCAGGTGCGCTCGGCCAGTTCTTCGAACGTGACCGGGCCGCCGGCCAGGTGCTGCCGGACGATCTCCTCGTCGCTCTCGCGCAGCCGCGGATGGGTCAGGCCCAGTGCCGCCGCGATCCGGCGGAAGATCTCGGTGTTGGGCAGCGCCTCGCCCGGCGCGGTCGTGGCCGGCAGGTTGACCGCCGTGTAGTGGTGCCCGTAGGAGCTGACCAGGTCGAGGTGCTCGGGCTGCATCGTGGCCGGCAGCACCACGTCGGCGTAGTCGCAGGTGTCGGTCCAGCGCTGCTCCAGCACGACCGTGAACAGGTCGGGGCGTAGGAGGCCGGTGCGCAGCCGGCTCTGGTCGGGCGCGGTCGCCGCCGGGTTGGCGTCGAAGACCACCAGCGAGGTGACCGGCGGGTCGGCCTCGCCGGTGAGCACGGCGGCCAGGCGGCTCATGTTGATGCCGCGGGCGGTCGGCTGCGGCAGGTCCGCCGGGCGGGCGACGTCGATCTCGCTGTCGGGGAAGTGCCCGGAGGTCATGCACAGCGCACCCCCGCCTGGATAGCGGAAGTCACCGGTGACCAACGGCAGCGCGCAGATCGCCCGGATCGCCTGGCCGGCACCGGCGTGCCGCTGCAGGCCAAGGCCGACCTTGATCGCGGTCGGCCGGCTCGTGGCGATCCGGTCGCCGAGATCGCGCACCACCGCCGGGTCCAGCCCGCACTCGGCGGCGGCCCGCTCGACCGGCCAGTCGGCGAGCCGCTCGGCGAGCGCCGGCCAGCCGTCGACGTGCGCGTCCAGCCACTCGTGGTCGACGGCGCCGGCGTCGACCACGTGCCGCATCAGGCCCAGTGCCAACGCGCCGTCGGTGCCGGGCAGCGGGGCCACGTGCGCGTCGCAGCGGCCGGCGGTGTCAGTGCGCAGCGGGTCGACGGCCACGACGTAGGCGCCGCGCCGTTGCGCCTCCTGCACGAACGGCCAGAGGTGCAGGTGCGTGGAGAGCAGGTTGGCGCCCCACAGCAGGATCAGCTTGGCCTGGGCGATCGACTCCGGCTCGAAGCCGACCATCCCGCCGTAGAGCGAGTCGAGCGCCGCACCGGCGGCCGCCGTGCAGATCGTCGTGCGCAGCCGGCTGGCGCCGAGATGGGCGAACAGCCGCTGGCCCATCGTGTAACCCTGGACCGCGCCCATCGTGCCCGCGAAGTAGTACGGCAGGACCGACTCCGGCCCGTGTCGGTCGATGCTCGCCGACAGGCCCTGCGCGACCCGGCCGATCGCCTCGTCCCAGGTGGCCGGGCGGAAAGCGATCGGGCCCTCACCCTTGGGGCCGACCCGGACCATCGGCCGGGAGAGCCGGTCCGGCCCGTTGACGGCGTCGAGGTAGCGGTTGACCTTGCCGCAGAGCGCACCCCGGGTGAACGGGTGGTCGGCGTCGCCGCGGATCTCGACCGCTTTGCCGTCTTCGACGGTGAGCTGCCAGACGCAGGTGTCCGGGCAGTCGAGCGGGCAGGCGCCGCGGTGGGTGGTTCGGGCCATGCCCGGATGCTACGTGAGCCCCGTGCGTACCATCTCTCGCATTTTCCCGCAGGTCATGGCGGAGGCCGGTTTGGCCCGGACGGGCCGGGGAAGACGGCCGCCATGGGATTCATGGACCGCATCAAGGACATGATGGGCAAGCACGACGACAAGGTTGACAAGGGCCTCGACAAGGCCGGTGACAAGATGGACGACCGCACCGGCGGCAAGTACAACGACAAGATCGACAAGGGCGTCGACGAGGCGCAGCGCCGCACCAGCGGCGGCGACACGATGCCCTAGGGGACGCGCGGTCGCTCGGGGTTGCCGTACCGTTCGCGCATGGTGACCCTGGACGACGTGGCCCAACTCGCGGCGCGACTGCCGGAGACCACCGTGGCGCAGCGGCGGGGCAACCGCGCCTGGTCGGTGGCGGGCAAGGTCTTCGCCTGGGAAAGGGCGTTCAGCAAGGCCGACCTCAAGCGCTACGGCGACGAGCCGGTGCCCGAGGGCCCGATCGTCGCGACGGTCGTGGGTGACCTGGCCGAGAAGGACGCGGTGCTCGCCGCGGGCACACCGGGCATCTTCACCATCCCGCACTTCGACGGCTACGCGGCGGTGCTGATCCAGCTCTCCGAGGTCGATCGGGTGGCGCTCGAGGCCGCTCTGGTCGACGCCTGGTTGGCCAAGGCACCGAGTCGGTTGACCCAGGCCTACCTGGCGGGCTGACCGCCGTAGAGCGCCGCCACGGCGTGGAAGGCGAGCTTGGGGTCCCAGCCGCCGTCCGGGCGCATGGCAACCAGTCCGTACGACGCCAGGTCCAGGTCGTGCGCGGGGTCGTCCGGCCGGTGCGGCAGTTCGAAGCCGGCGAACGTGAACCAGAAGGCGCCGGCCATCCGCTCCTCGTCGAACACGGCGTCGAGCTCGTGCAGGTAGCGGACCTGCTCGGCCTCGTCGCGTTCGTACTCCGTGGGAATCGTCCGGTCCTCCGTGACGATCGTCCAACCCAGACCGCCGCGGTCCGCCGCGCCACGGTAGGTGCAGCAGCCGAACTCGGTGACCACGACCGGTCGCCCGAAACGGTGGTACGCGCGCAGCTCTTCCGCGTAGCGCGCGGCGTTGCCCGCGTCCCGGTAGGCGTCGACCGAGACGATGTCGAACTGGTCCCAGTCGACCTGCTCCCACATCCCCGACGCGTACGTGAGCCGGCCGCCGAACAGTCTCCGCGCCGCGGCGACCGTCTCCCGTTGGGTGTCCCGGGCGCGCTGGAAGCCGGCCAGCAGCGGCGCCCGGCCCTCTTCCGTGGCCCAGGTGCCCGGGTCGGTCATCGTCGCCGCACGGCCGGGCAGCCCCTCCCCCGGCACGAAGCCCTTGCAGAACAACGTCATCTCGCAGCCGAGCACGAGGACCACCTCACGCTCGGTCTCGCGGCGCAGCAGTGCGGCGCGCTCCGCCGCGCCGGTCAGGTAGTCGACGAGCGCGGCGGCCTCCAGGTCGTAGGGGAACGGCGAGAACCAGACGTCGAGGCCGGCCTGCGCGGCGTGCCGGCCGGCCACGAGGATCCGCTCCGGGTCGTCGCCGGAGACGCGTACCGCGGTGGTGTGAAGGTCTTCCGCGATGGCGGCCATGTCCCGGCGCACCGCGTCCTCGTCGAACGCCTTCCGGCTGTGGAAGTCGTCGAGCGCCATCCCGGTGTCGTAGTTGATCCCGCGGAGCTCCATGCGTTCGACGCTACGCCGCCCGGAGAGTCCAGCCGCCCTGCGCGTCGACCGCGATGACCTGCGTGTCCGGCGGCAGCGGTTGCGTGCCGCGGTAGCGACCGATCTCGTTGACGAACAGGCCCGGGAAGCCGTCGTCGTCGTAGCCGTGGACGACGAAGTTGTCGCGGCCGGAGTAGGAGGCGGTGATCCGCGTCCCGAGCGCGTTCGCGTCCGGCACCCGGAACACCGCCGGTTTGCGCCCGGAGGCCTCGCCGGTGAACGCCGGCGCCTTGCTCAGGTCCCGCAGCACGATCTTCCAGGTGCCGGTCGCGCGCACCTTGAACGCGGTCGTAGGTCCGCGTCCGGCGAGGCCCACGGGGCGGTCACCGGAGTAGTCGCCGATCGCGTTGACGATGAGGTCGACCGAGCGGCCCGTGGCGTCGAGCGATTCGACCATGAAGTTCGAGGTGCCGTCGTGGGTGATCGTCGCGACGTAGGCGGCGTCGGGCTCGAGCGCGGCCTGCACCGTCTTGTTGCCGCGCCCGCTGACCGTGACATCGCGCCCGATCACGCGGGGCGGCTGCTCCGGGGTCATCCGGGGCATCGGCTCGGCCGACTCCCACCGATCGGGCCGCGGCGGTGTGGGCGCCGAAGCGGACTGCCGACCGTCGCGGAACACGAGCAGGAGGCCGCCCGCGACAAGGCAGAGGATCAGGACGAACACGACGGCCGCACCGACGAGCCACGGCCAGATCGGGGGCTGCTTCGGCGGGACCGGGCCGTAGCCAGGTGGCGGCGGTCCGTACCCGGGTGCGGGCGTGCCCGGCGGAGGGGATGGCTGGGTCACCGCCGAACGGTATGACGGACCCCGCCTCAGCGCCGCCCCGCGGCGGTCACTAGTTGATCACAAAGGCGAACGGCCCGGTCGGGAAACCCGACCGAGCCGTCACACGCTGGGGTGACTGAGGGGATTTGAACCCCCGACACCCGGGACCACAACCCGGTGCTCTGCCAACTGAGCTACAGCCACCACGTCGACCCGCACCGGCATTCCGCCGGGCGAGGCGCCGACCAATGATAGCCATAGGCCACCCGGTCACGTCGACAGGGTTGCGGGGTTGCCGTCAGAGCTCGGCGGCGATGGCCTTCGCGGTCTCCACGTCGGGGCCGGGCAGGGGCACGAAGACCGTCCTGCGGTAGTACTCGAGCTCGCGGATGCTCTCCCGGATGTCGGCGAGCGCGCGGTGGGCCAGGCCCTTGGCGGGCTGGCCGAAGTAGACCCGCGGATACCAGCGCCGGCACAGCTCCTTGATCGAGGACACATCGATCATGCGGTAGTGCAGGTGCGCGTCGAGCCGGGGCATGTCGCGGGCGAGGAAACCGCGGTCGGTGGCGATCGAGTTGCCACACAGCGGCGCCGTGCGGGGGTCCTTCACGTACGTCGTGATGTAGGACAGGAGCTGGTCCTCGGCCTGTTCCAGGGTGACCGTCGACCGGCGTACCTCCTCGGTCAGCCCGGATTTGGCGTGCATCTCCCGGACGACGTCGGGCATGCCGTCGAGCTGCGCGTCGGAGGCGTGGATGACCAGGTCCACCCCCTCACCCAGGACGTTCAGGTTGGGGTCGGTCACCAACGCCGCGACCTCGACCAGGGCATCCTTGCCGAGGTCGAGTCCGGTCATCTCACAGTCGATCCAGACCAGAAGATCAGCCACGATCGACAGCCTACGCGCAGGTTGCTCCCGGTGAGCCTCCACTAGGCTGCCGGGCGTGCAGGCAGCAGCCCCACCTTTGAAGATCAACCCCGGCACCGCGCGGCGGATCGCCGTCGTGATCGCGCTCACCGCCGCGGCGGTCGCGTTCATCTGGGTGTACGCGGCCCGCCGCGACTTCTTCGACCTGCGCATCTACGTGAGCGCGCTGCGCTGGTGGGCCGACGGCCAGCCGCTCTACGACTACGCCCAGCCGGACCGCGTCCAGGGTGAGCTGTACTTCACCTATCCACCGTTCGCGGCGCTGCTGCTCCGGCCGTTCGCTCTCGTGCCGGTCGGGTTCACGATCGGGTTCTTCTGCGTCTTCACCGTTCTCGCGGTGGCCGTGGCCGCCTGGTGGCTGACCGCGCCGGTGGCCGACCGCCGTGGCCTGCCGCGCTGGCTGCTCGCCGGCCTGCTGTTCCCCGTCGCGCTGGCGGTCGAGCCGAGCCGCGAGACGTACTTCTTCGGCCAGATCAACATGCTGCTCGTGCTGCTGATCCTGGCCGACCTCTGCTACGCCGTGCCCCGCAAGTGGTTCTGGGCCGGCGCCGGGGTCGGCCTGGCCACCGCGATCAAGCTGTTCCCGGGCATCTTCATCCTGTATTTCCTGGTCACCCGCCGCTGGCGGGAAGCGGCGGTCTCGGCCGGCACCGCCGTCGTGGCCACCCTGCTGGCTTTCGCCGTCGCTCCCCACGACTCGTGGCAGTTCTGGACGTCCTCCTTGTTCTCGACCGAGCGGGTCGGACGCACGGACTACACGGGCAACCAGTCTTTGCAGGGTTTGCTGGCCAGGTTGGTCGCACCCGAGCAGCCCGCGAAGGTCTGGTGGCTGCTGCTCGCCCTGGCGGTCACCGGGTTCGGCATGTGGCGGGCGGCCCGGGCGTTCCGGGCCGGGGACGATCTGTCCGGGCTGACGCTGACCGGCCTGGTCGGCGCGCTGGTCAGCCCGATCACGTGGCCGCACCACGTGTTCTGGTTCGTGCCGGCGCTGGTCGTCCTGATCGACTCGGGGCGGCGGCGGGACCTGGCGCTGGCGGGCGGAACCCTGGCGGTCGCCCTCTACGGGGTGAACACCTTCATCGACTGGGGCGTCGCCCCGGACCCGACACGCACCGTGGGCGACTTCCTGCTCCGGAACCTGTACGTCCTGGCCGCGCTCGCGCTGGTCGCGCTGCTGCCGGCCCGCCCGACGACGGCTCCGGATCCTCCCAGAATCGGACAGAACTAGTCAGTCGTCACTGGAAGGGTTAAACTGGCATTAACGGATCAAGTTCTCCAGTTGCACCGTTCCCCCGGTGAGAGCGTCCCTTCGCGTCGGCAGCGCGAAGGGACGCTCTGTATTTCCCGGGGTTTCTCAGCTCGCCTGGTCGGTCGGGCGGGTGTTCGGCGCCTTGGCCGGCCGGCGGCGGGCGGCAGTGGGGCGCTTGGCAGCGAGCGCGGCGACCGCGGTGTGGGCGGGTCCGGCGTCGGTCGCGTCGGACGCGGGCAGCCCAGCGGCGGTCTTGCGCCGCCTCGGCTTCGTGGTTCCCCCGAAAGGAGTACCCGCCGGTTCCGGCTCGGCCTCGGCGACCGCGGCCCCGGGCGAAGGAGCTTGGACCGCGCCGGTTGCTTCGACCGCGGCCTCGACTGCCGGCCCGGCCGCGGGCTCGGCCTCCTGCTTGCGCCGCGGGGTCCGGGTGGTGGCCTTGGCCGGCTTGGCCGCTGTTTCGGTGGCGGCGGCGTTCTTCGCGCGGGTCGTGCGGCGGGCGGGCTTGGCGGCTGCCTCCGGCGCGGGGTCGCCGGCCGTCCCGACCAGGGCACCGGTCCCGACCGGCGCACCGGCGGAGGCCGCACCGGGCTCGGCGTCCACCTGGTCCGCGTCGGAGCCGGTCGACTCGATGACCTCCGTGCCGACCGTGGTCGGCACCGGGCCGCGCTTCCTGGCCTTCGTCGGCCTGGCCGCCTTCGGCCCGACGGCGACCGGCGTCGCGGCCTGGGCCGCGATCATCTCGCCGGCCGCACCGGGCGCCGCCGCGCCTGCGTCGCCGCCGGGCGACTCGACAACCGGCGACCCAGCCGTTGCCGGCTGCTTCGCTGAGGCATTGGCCGCCGAGGGCTTGGCTGATGCGCCGCCCGCGAGCTCGGCCTCGGTCAGCAGGGCCGGCGCGGTGGTCGCGGTGCGGCGCGGCTTGCGCTTCGCCGGCTTGGCCGCGGCGAGGGCGGTCCCCGACAGCTCACCATCGACCGACGCGTCACCCGACCCCGGCGCGCCGGCAGTCGATCCGGCAGCGGCCGTCGTCGGCTCGACCGACGCTTCACCCGAAGCCGGCGCCCCGGCGAGCGATCCCGCAGCGGCCGTCGCCGGCTCGACCGACGCGTCACCCGAAGCCGGCGCCCCGGCAGGCGATCCCGCAGCGGCCGTCGCCGGCTCGACCGACGCGTCACCCGAAGCCGGCGCCTCGGCAGGCGATCCCGCAGCGGTGGTCGTGAGCTCGACCGATGCGTCATCCGCCGATCCCGGGGCCGACGGCGCTTCGGCCGCATTCGCCGCCGGGTCGGCCGAGGCCGGCGCGTCGGTGGTCGATTCGGCGGCGATCGGCTGCGCCTCGGCCAGGTTCGCCGCGGTCGAGGACGGCGTCGTGGTCTCCGCTTCCGCGGTCTGGGGACTGGCCGCGTCCCGGGGTTGCGGTGCCGACTTCGTGCGGGTGCGGGTCGCGACGACCGGGCGGTCCGGGCTTTCGCCCGTCGGCTCCGTCGCCGTGTCGACGAAGACGACCGGGCGCTTCTTCGTGGCCGTGCGCGAACCGCGCTTGCCGGCCGGACGCTCGGTGCCGTCCGCCTTGACCGAGCGCAGGTGCGCCACACCCGGAGTCGGCGAGGCCTCGGCCGCCTCGGCACGGGGTGCCGGGGTCCGCGGCCCCGACTCGGTGTCCGCCTGTGTGGACCGGGTCGTCGGGATCGCGGTGGCCGCACCGGTCGGCGCGCCGGACGTCGGCACGGACTCGACCGAAAGCTGCGCCGCCGCCGCCGAGACGGCGGGCAGGCCCGCGAGCCGGGCCGCCTCGGCGCGCCGCCATGCGCTCGGCGGCGCGGTGTCGTCGGTGGAGGCGCCCGGACCCGGCTGCGCCGGCGGCCAGGCGGGACCGGGCGGCGGCGGCACCGGCTTGCCGGCGCCGGCGAGCGCGTCGGCCAGCGTCGCCGGGCGGCCGGGCGTGCTGTCCGAGGGCCACTCCGGCCACGAACCGTCGGCCGGGCGGGGCTCGTCGCCCGCGAGCACCGGGAGCGGTTCGGACACCTCGGCCGCGGGCAGGGCCGGCCACACCGGCGGCGGGCCGGCCGGGCCCTCGAGTCCGCCGAGGCGGGCCGAGACCTCCGGGACCTGGCTCGGGTCGACCACGAAGACCACGTCGCGCCGGCGGGCCGGCCAGGCCAGCGCGACGATTCCGCCGGCCAGCAACAATGCGCCGAGGGTGACCAGCGTCCATGTCGCCGGCGTGAGCCAGCCTGGCGTGGCCGAGGCCCGCACGTCGACGGTCAGGCCCGGCGTGGCGTCGACCCGCATGATGACCAGGCTGACCTCGCGCCCCTCGACCTCGTCGGCCGTCCATTCGAGGGTGCCGCTGCCCTGCCTGGTCCAGAACGACTGGGTGCCGGGCGCGACATCGGACGCGGCCGGGCCGGCCAGGCCTTCGGCGTCGACCGGTGCGACCCGCACCGGCAGGTCACCGCGCGCCACGGTCACGGCGTCCACTCGGGAGTAGGCCGCACCGGCCAGATACGCACGCACCGAAGCGGCGGGCGCCAGGCCGAGGAAGGTCTCACCCTGGACGGTCAACCGCATCCGGGTGTCGCCGGCGCGGACGAACGCGGCGTCCTCACGGAGCAGCGTGTCGACGTCGGGGACGACGATCGCGCGCCCGGCGGTGGATACCTGTTCCAGGGAGCCGCTGAACGCGCCACCGGCATCCCGATGTTGCATGAGTGTCCACAGTGCACCGCCGACAAGCAGCACCGGCAGTCCGATGGTCAGCAACACCAGACCGGCGACCGTGCGTACGACCCGCATCAGCGTCTCCCCCTTGATCGCGTTACCGGACAAACTGTACCCAACGTGACGATCCGAACACACGACGCAGATGGCGTGGCACGCGGACAAAGAAAAACCCGCCGGTCCAGGGACAACGCCCTGGACCGGCGGGTTCGCCGCGAAGCGGGTTACTTGGCGGACGGCCGCGCGCGCATGAACGCGAGACCTCCGAGCACCAGACCGAGCACACCGGCGATCAGACCGGCGATGCCCAGCCCGGTCGCCGTGCCCGACGACGAGTCGTCGGAAGAGGAGTCCGCGACAGCGGCAACGGTCGGGCCGGTGGTCGGAGCGGCCTCGTCCGCCGCCGCCGCCAGCTTCAGCACCGGCGCCGGGTGCTCCGGCTCCTCGCCACCCTCGACCGGCTCGTCGATCCAGCGGGAGATCTCGCCGTCCGAGTACGTCTGGAGGACCTTGAAAATCATCTGGTCCTTCTCGGGCAGCGGACCCATCGAGACCGGGAACTCCTGGAACTCGCCCGGCTTGACCCCGCCACCGGCGGCCGCCGTGAAGGTCAGCTTGCCGACCACCTCGGTCACCTGACTGCCGTGCACCGTCAGCGGCGTCGCGAGCTTGCGCTTCTCCACCGCCACCGTCCAACCCGGAACCGGCATGGTCGACACCGACGCCACAGGCGCGTCCTCGGGCAGGTTCACCTCGAGCTTGACGGTCGACGCGGTGTCGCTCTCGTTGGGCACGCGGAACGCGACCCGTCCGTACCCGCCCTGCGTTGCTTCCTTCGGGTTGACGGTGACGTGTGCGAACGCGGGCCCGGCGACGCCGAGGGCGACCACGACGGCGCCGACGCTGAGGGCGGCGGCCTTGGCCAGCCGGCTACGGATCATTGGAGAGCCTTCCTACGTGACAGGCACGGTGGCGGTCACCGTGCCCTGGTCGATGTCGGATATCCGGACGGTGAACTTGAGCTCCCACTGCCCGGGGCGGGGCAGCTGGATCGCTCCGCTGGCGTGCGTGGGCGCGAGGCCCAACAGCGGGATGTCGATGGCCTCGATGCCCGCCGAGGGCAGCGATGCCGTGCCCTTCCACTCGACGACCACCTGCGGCTGGTTGTCCTTCGTGTACGCGTACAGGTGGATGTCGTTGTTGCCCTGCTTGGCGGGATCGACCTCGACCTGCAGGTTGAGCTTCGGGCTGGTGGTGATCATGGCCGAGTAGTAGCCCGGCTGTTGCGCGCCGGCAGCCGCCGTGGCCGAGGCGGTGCGGGCCGGTGTGGTCTGCACCAGCACCGAGGTGAGCGCGAGCACGACGGCGATGCCGGCGATCTCGATCAGCACGGCGCGGCGCAACGGGCGCGGGTCGTCCGGTGCCGCCCGCTTGCGCACCTGGTTGCGGGAGAACGCGGCCACCCCGAGCACCACGGCGAAGAGCACGACCTTGGAGATGATCAGCTGCCCGTACGTCGTCGTGAACAGCGCCTTGACCGTCGACACCTCGACGAGCGCCTGGACGACGCCGGCCAGGAAGAGCGCCGTCACCGCGAGCGTCGCCCAGCGCGACCAGACCGGGAGGATCGCCTCGAGCTCCCGTGGCGCGGCCTGGCGGAACAGGAAGGCGAACAGCATGACCAGCCCACCCAGCCAGACCGCCATGCCGGCGAGGTGGGCCATGTCGACGACCACCGAGACCGCCGGCACCGGGGACGCGGCCGGGTGGCCGGAGATGGGCCAGGTAGCCAGCCCGACGACGCCGAGCACGACGAGCAACGCGCGGTCCGCCACGCCGCTGCGGCCGAGCAGCAGCGGCCGGAGCAGGAACGCCGCGGCCGCGAGCACCCCGATCCGGATCAGGTGCGCGGTGCCATAGGTGCTCCCGAGCACGTCGCGCAAGGCGGAGCCGTCGAAGTAGCCACCGCCGGTCGTGTACGGCGCCTGGAGGAACAGGTCGCCCACGGTCGACAGCGCGACCAGCCCGAGGCCGAGCCAGGCGAGTCGGCTCGGTGCGTCCCGGGACAGCCGGCGTGGCCACAGCAACGCCAGCACCATGGCCGGGCCGATCAGCAGCACGAGGCCGGCGTACCCGAGGTATTTGACGATCGGGAACGCGATCTTGAGGAAGGTGCTCTCCTCGATCGCGGGCGCGTTGCTGTCGGTCGGCGCCGCCGAGGGAGCGCCCACCGAATACGTGAAGGCGCCCGCGATCGGGTGGCTGTCCGCCGAGATCACCCGGTAGTTGACCAGGTAGGTGCCGTTGGCGCCGCCGGACTTGAGCGGGATGCGGACGGAGGCGTCCTCGAACACCGGCGCGCCGGTGTCGGCGCGCGAGCCGTCCGGCGCCACCACGTGGATCTTGTCCGGAACCTGCCGGACGGCCTCGCTGAAGGTCAGCACGACCTCGGGCGGAGCGACGGGAACGACCGAGTTGGCGGCGGGGCTGGTGCTCTCCAGCACGGCGTGCGCGCTGGCCGGTGCCGCGGGTGCGAGGAAGAGGGCCGCCCAGCCGACGACGAGCGCGGCGACGATGACGAGCCGCGAGACGACCTTGCTCACCCGCGACCTGCCGCGGCCGCGGTGGTCAGCGGGGTGTTCGACGCCGAGCCGCGGCCGAGGGCCCACAACGCCGCGGCCTGCACGACGGCGGCCAGGTGGCCGATCTCGTGCACGGCGGCGGCGCGCCCACCCGCCACGTCGACGGCGCTGGTGACGGCCAGGCAGAGCGCGAGCACGATGGCGATCGGCAACAGGGCGCGAGCGCGTTCGGGGCGCAGCGCGGCGAACGCGAAGCCGACCGCGAGCGCGACGTCGAAGCACGCCATCTCCCGGCTGGCATGCGCGCCGACCGCGCCCTCGGCGCCGAACAGCGCCGGAGCGGCCGAGACGAGCTGGGCGAGGGCGAGCACGCCGACCGCGATCCGCAGCACCTGGCGGCGACCGGCAGACTCGTCGGACTGCCCGCGCCGGTCGGCCGACACCGCCGCGAGGACGCTCACGGTCAGGTCCGGAGCAGGCGCCGGGGTGGCCTTGACCAGGCGATCCAGCCGCTGCGCGCTGGCCAGCCAGGCCTGGCACCCGGCGCAGGAGGCGGTATGCGCGTCGATCTCCCCAGCGGGGATCGACACCGCCTCCCCATCGAGGCGCGCCGACAGCGCTCCCCGGACGTGCTCGCACATCATGGTCAGGTAGTCGTTCGCGAGCAGTGATTGGTTCCCGGCAATCTCTCAGGTTGGGGTGGCGCTCGACACGACATCCGTGGCGCGACCGCGAACAGGGGTCGGGCGCGTACATTGGGTTGCCGTGATCCCCGCCCAGCGCGCGCCCGAGGCCGTGCCCGCAGCGAGCGTCGGCGTCGATCTCGACTCCGCCACCCGCTGGGCGCTCGCCGCGCGCGGCGGTGACCCGGTGGCGCAGGCCGCGTTCGTGCGGGCGACCCAGACCGAGGTCTGGCGGCTCGCCGCCGCGGTCATCGATCCGGACGCCGCGGACGACCTGACCCAGGAGACCTACCTGCGGGCGTTCCGCTCACTGCCCGACTTCGAGGGACGATCCAGCGCCCGCACCTGGCTGCTCGGCATCACCCGCCGGGTCTGCGCCGACCACCTGCGCTCGGTCGTACGCCGCCGGCGGTTGCGGTCCCGGCTGGAGGCCCACCCGGAGCCCGAGCGCTCGGTGATGGCCAGCGCCGAGCCGGACCCGGCCCAGCGCTTCGCCAGCGCGGAACTGCTGCGCCACCTGCCCGCCGACCGCCGGAGCGCATTCGTCCTCACCCAGCTCATCGGCCTCTCCTACACCGAGGCGGCCGAGGTCGAAGGCGTGCCGGTCGGCACGATCCGGTCGCGGGTCGCACGCGCCCGGGCGGAGCTCGTCGCGGTGCTCGACGAGGCGGGCGCAAGCTGAGTCCCAGCTATCAGAAAACTGGGAAAAACCTGAGCATTGGAACCTTTGCACAATACGGGGCGACTATATGAGCGTGACGACGTTGACCAGTGGCGTGACCTGGCCAGGCCTGCGGCCGTGGCTGGGCACTCTCGTGCGGCTCGGCCTGGCGGCCGTCTGGCTGTTCGCCGGCGCCGCCAAAGTGGGTGACCTCGCCGGCTCGGGGCGCGCGGTCAACGCGTACCAGGTGATGCCCTTCGAAGTTGCCAAGGTCATCGGGGCCGCCCTGCCGTTCGTCGAGATCGCCCTCGGCGTCCTGCTCGTGGTCGGTCTCGCCACCCGCGCGGCCGCCGCCATCTCGTCCGCGCTGCTCCTGGTCTTCATCGCCGGCATCTCGTCCGCGTGGGCACGCGGGCTGTCCATCGACTGCGGCTGTTTCGGTTCGGGGGGCCAACTCGCCGCGGGTCAAAGTCCCAGTTACGCGCCGGAGATCGCACGCGACATCGGTTTCCTGGTCCTGGCCGCATTCCTTCTCGTCTGGCCCCGCACTCGGTTGTCCATCGACAGGTGGCTGGAGAGCACGACATGAGCAAACGTCAGCAAGGCAAGAGCGCCGCGAAGGTCGTACGCAAGCAGCTCGCGGCCGAACGCCGCCGCAAGCGCACGATGTGGGTCTCGATCGCCGCGGTCGCCGTCCTGGTGATCGCCGGACTGATCGGGTGGGGGGTCTACCAGAGCCAGCGCTCGGACGCCGGCCCGCTGGTCGCGCCCGCGTCGGCCACCACGACCACCGGCATCACCCAGGGCAACGGCCCGGTGCAGGTGCAGCTCTACGAGGACTTCCTCTGCCCGCACTGCAAGGACTTCGAGGCCACCAGCGGCTCGGCCATCACGGACCTGGTCAACGACGGCAAGATCAAGGTCACCTACAACACGGTGGCGTACCTGGACCCGGCGTCGACCACCGAGTATTCGACCCGTTCGGCCGCGGCCGCCGCGTGCGCCTCAGACGGCGGGAAGTTCAAGGAGTACCACGACGCGCTCTATGCCCAGCAGCCCGCCGAGGGCAGCGCGGGGCTGTCCAACAGCCAGCTGATCGCGATCGGCACCGGCATGGGCCTCGACCAGGGCAGCTTCGGCCAGTGCATCGACTCGGGCCGCTACAAGCCGTGGGTGGCCTCGATCACCGACGCGGCCGCTGCGGCCGGAGTCACCGGGACGCCGACCGTCAAGGTCAACAACCAGGTGATCCCGAACCCGACGCCGGAGGCCATCGTCGCCGCCGTCAACGCGGCGTAGGGTTCTGGCCCGTGCGTGTCCTGCTGGCTTGTGTCCTCGGTCTTGGCGGCATTCTGGTATCGGCCGCTCCGGCTTGGGCTCATGGGGCGGACGCGCCGGACGGCACCGACTACCGCACGGTGGTGACCGCGGTCAGCCCGGCCACCGCGGGCCTGCGGGTCCGCGCGGTCGAGGCCGGCGCGCGGTTGGAGCTCACGAACCGCACGGGTACGACGGTCGAGGTGCTCGGCTACCAGAACGAGCCCTACCTGGAGGTACGGCCGGACGGGGTGTACGAGAACGTGCACTCCCCGGCCCTCTACCTCAACGCCACCCTGACCGGTGAGGCCACGCTGCCCCCGATGGCCGACCCGACCCTGCCGCCGTCGTGGCGCCGGGCGTCGACGGTGCCGGTGGTCCGTTGGCACGACCACCGCTCGCACTGGATGCTGTCGACCCCGCCACCGTCGGTGGCCGCCGCCCCTGACCGGCCCCAGCGGGTCCGGGATTGGGTGGTGCCGCTGCGGGTCGACGGGATCCACGCGCTCGAGGTGCGGGGGACGCTCGACTGGGTGCCGCCGCCGTCGGGTGCGGTCTGGTGGACCTGGGTGGCTCTGGCTGGACTGGCGGTGGCGTTCCTGGGACTGGTCGGCCGGCTGCGCCGGTTGGTCTCGTCCTTGACGATGCGCTCCTCCCCCGCCTCTGACGCGCCGGCCCGGTGGGTGCTGCCGGCGCTGGCTTTCGTCGCTTTCGTCGCCGGCTTGGCAGCGGTGGTCTACTCCGTCGGCAGGGAGGTCGACGCCGGCAACTCCGGCTTCGGGGCGGTGCTCGGTGGGCTGTTCGCGGGCCAGATCTGGCCGGTGCTGACCGGCCTGGCCGCGGTGGCGGCCGCTGTCTTCGCTCTTCTGCGGCGGCCGGCCGCCGACTTCGCGCTCGCGCTGGCCGGGGTGTGCGTGGCGATCTTCGCGGGGGTCAGCAACGCGGCGGCGTTCACCAACGGGGTCGTACCCGTGCCGTGGTCGGGCTTCCTGGGTCGCTTCCTGGTCGCGGTGGTCATCGCCGCGGGGGCCGGTGTGGCCGGCGCGGCCGCGCTCCGGATGCGGGCCTCGGCGGCGCACCCGCCGCTGCCGTCGGCCCGCCGACCCGCGCACGACGAGACGCCCGGGACCCCGGCGGTAGAGTCGGGCGCATGACGGAACGCCTGAGCTCCGGCGACGAGGCACCGAACTTCGCCCTGCCCACCGACACCGGCGAGACGCTCACGCTCGCCGACCTGCGCGGCAAGAAGGTGGTGCTCTACGCGTACCCGGCGGCGATGACCCCGGGTTGCACCAAGCAGGCGTGCGACTTCCGCGACTCGCTGGCTTCGCTGCAGGCCGCGGGCTACGAGGTCGTCGGCATCTCCCCGGACAAGCCAGCCAAACTGGCGAAGTTCCGCGAACACGACGCCCTCACGTTCCCGCTGGTGTCCGACGAGGACAAGAAGGTGCTGACCGCGTACGGGGCGTGGGGCGAGAAGCAGTCCTACGGCCGCACGATCACCGGCGTGATCCGCTCGACCTTCGTGATCGACGAGAAGGGCCGCATCGAACGCGCCCTGTACAACGTCAAAGCCACGGGCCACGTCGCCAAGCTGCGGCGCGACCTGGGCCTCGACTAGCAAGCCGTACGCTCGTACGCCAGAATGTCTCGGGCACCCGCGTCCGCCGCGGCGCCCAGGGGTCGTAGCCCAATTGGCAGGAGGCAAACGGTTTAGGTCCGTTTCAGTGCGGGTTCGAGTCCCGCCGACCCCACAAATCCCTGCCTAGATCCTGTCCGCTTCGCGGTCAGGATCTAGGTGGGGATTTGTCATTCCTATTCCGGGGGCGACCCCCGGAGACCCCACGGTCTGGTGGGCGCTGTTCGCGTGGGCGCGAGGTAGACCCAACGTGTCCGTTGGGTCTACCTCGCCTGCCGGCATCCTGGCCCTCGTTGCATGGATCAGAGGACGCGACCGGGGGATTATGAGCCCCGCTAGCCCTGGGTCTGGTGGAGCGGACCACCACCTCCGCCGGCTCCACATGAGCGAACGGGACATCCGTAAGGCGTTCAACGTCCTCTGCCTGAGACGCCCAAGATCTTTGGCACGCACCCGGCGTCGGCGTGCCTCGGGTGGAGCGTCCTACGGGTGAGGCCCGGCGACCGCTCGACATGCCGCCCACGCCCGAGAGCTTGGCGGATGCGCGGCACGTGGTTCGGCAGCGCCGGGCGTTATGTGCTGATGGACGTGACCGCCGCCGTCGTCAGGCGCCGCCTGGTCGTCGCCCAGACCGCCGATCCTGACGTGTAGGCCGCGCGGCGACCGCCAGATCGTCATCCTCCGGTTCGCGCGGCTTCGGTGCGATCAAGGCAGCGATCTTCGCTCTGACGCCCTCGTCGTTCGGTGGGATGATGGTGTATCCCAGGCGCTTGAGCTCCTGAATGGCGGAGCCATGATTGCGTCGCACCACTGCCGCGATCCGTTTGCGACGGTACTTTCGCCGCTCCTGGTCGACCACAGTGTCCCAACCTGCCTTTGGCTCGACCATCTTTTCGGCTACCAGGAACTCGATGATGTCCTCGAGCGACGGGCGGAAGCGGCGACCGCCCACCGGCAGGTGCAGCTTGGCCAATCGGTCCTTAGCGCCTACTTCGCGCAGGTAACTCTCAAGCGCTTCATGCCGGCCGTATACCTGGACATGAGCCTCGGTGTACTTGGCCTTGCCGCGTTCGAAGTCATAGTGAAGGACTGGCTCTGCCTCGGCACCAAGATAGATGCCAACGTAGGAAGTCCGTACGGTAGGGAACAGCCCTTCGTCTGTGTCGAGCATGAGCTTGCAGCTCACATCGATCCAGATTGGGTCCCGCGCCAGCGATCGCAGCGGGACCGGCGCTGACTGAAGCGTGATCTTGTCCAGCTTGGTCCCGACAGTCGCGCCGTCTGGCTCAACGACCACACCAACCTTGGCGTAATCGCAAACAGTCCGGTTAAGTAGATCTTGCAGCAGCTGGCTGAAGGGTCGGGCATGAGCCCCGAAGTCAGGGGCGCTCGCCACCGATGGCAATCCACAGCTTGAGGGCGGCGAGGGAGCTGAAGTCTCGACGCTGCGCTTGGTCGGCGAGCTGGTCGTATGTCAATCGCAGGTGGTCTAGCGCGCGCTGCACAGTGGCCTTGTACTCGGTTGAGTTCATCTCTGTGACGTCAACGCTGGAGCCGGACATGTGAGTAGCCGCGGTAGTCATGTTGCCTTCCAGGTTGGGGTGTTGCCTGGTTGGTCGTTACCGATCGTAGAGGTGTGGTACGACATCCTGCTACCCCCTGCTACCTCCACCTATGCTCAAGGTAACGAACGGAGGGCGACAAGCGTCGCGGGATGTTCCAAGAGCCGGCCGCTCTGGCTGGGTTAGCGGTGCAGTGTGCCGGTGCGCACGCCGTCAGTGAAGGCGGCGAAGCAGGTGATCGTGCGTTCACCCAGGTCCCAGGAACGCTGCTCGGGGTAGAGGACGCCGACGTCGACCGTTTCGTCGCTGACGAAGGCGGGCGCCCATTTGGTCAGCTCCTCCGCGCACTCGTCCTCCTGGATGTCGACCAGGTCGTCGTCCGTCGGGAAGGGCCGCAGGCCGTCGAGTTGGACGATGCCGATGACCTCGGCCTCGTGCGGCTTCGCGCAGTCGATGGCCGTGACGTTGAGCACCGAGTCCCCGTCCGGAAGCTCCTTGACGCATTGGCCCAGGCGCAACGAGTCCGCCGCCTTCCGGTACTCGTCGCGGTGCAGGCTCCGCTGGTCGATGTGGTTCAGCACCCCGAAGCAGCCGACCGCGGCGATGGCCAGCGAGACCACCACCGCCACTTGCATGATGCGGCGGCGGCGTCGATTTGCCAGCAACTGGGGATGGATCTCGGTCACGGCCGGAAGGCTAGAAGATCATCGCGGGATGACCTGGACCCGGGGGTCGACCGGTGGTGCACAGCCGGTGCAGCACGGCCAGGGATCGGCCGGTCAATCCCGGCCGGCCGGGCCAGGCGGTGCCGTCGCGCAGCAGCGCCGCGAAATCCTCCTCGGCCTGTGCGCTGTCGTGGTCGAACATCAGGCACGCCTCGGCCAGGACGGTCCGCCACGGCAGCCGTAGCCCCGCGTCGTCCCGGCCGCTGCGGGCCAGGTGGCCGGGCAGCCCCTCGTAGTGGACACGCATCTGCCAGCCCGCCCACCGCTCGGCCAGCCGCGCCGACGCAAGCCGTCCGCTGCGACCACGCCACGCCGCGATCGTCCGGCTCGCGACATCGACGAAGACCCCTTCGCCGACGTACTGCTCGCCGGGCACGGCCGCCGTCGGTAGATCGCGCAGCATCGTCAGCAGCTTCGGGCCGGTCGCCAGCACGGCCGGCAGTGACATCCCACCGATGTAGTCGCGGACGGTCCCCTCGACGTCGCGCACGCTGACTGTCGTCAGCCCATATCCACGCAGGTGTAGCAGGGTCGTGAACGGGTCGACCTCGGCCACGTACTCCTCGAGGCTAAGTGGCCGGTTCAGGATGCTGCTGGGAGCGGTCACCCGAGCGAACAGGTCCGTGGTGGTGAGCTCGTTCAGCGGCCCGTCGGGGTTGAGCAGGGCAGGCCGGCCCTCGAAGACGTCGACGTACCCGCGGTTCGCGTGTTCGACGGTCCAGCCGGGCCAGTACGACCCGAGCAGTGGCAGAACGGCTCGGCGTAGGCCGACGCTGTGGTCCGCGATGCTCAGGACGCTGTACCAGCGCAACAGGCGCCGGTCGTGGTCGACCAACACGCCGCCGGAGGCCCACGCCTCGTCGAGGTGCGGCTCGGCCTGGTCGTAGTGCGGCTCGGGCTCCAGCCACGCGTCGGGGCCGGCGAACAGCGACCTCGGCAGGTCCAACGCACCCCACTTGTCGTTCCAGACCTCGTGCCGTCCCTGCCGGACGATCACGTACAGCGCCGGTTCTGACATGTGGGCTCCTACGGCGTGGCCACCACGAGGCCGCAAGCCTCCCAGCCTCCTGCATGATCGTGTGCCCGGTCCCGCTGTCGTCGACCCGCGAGTAAGCGGAGCAGGGCCCGACCTCCCCACGGAGGCCGGGCCCTTTGTCTCGGACCTGTCGATCAGGTCATGGCAGTCGGGTCAGGGCGAAGTCGTAGACCGTCGTCTGACCGTTGATGATCTGCGCCTTTCTCGTCTGGGGCACGTAGCCGTTGGCGGCCACGGTCAGTTGGACCGGAGCGTTCGAGGCCGCCATCCAGTATTCGTAGGTGCCGTCGGCGTCCGTGATCAGCGTGGTGTCGTAGGCGAGCCCGTCGAGGTGGACGACGGCTCCTTCCAGCGGCGTCCCCGCGCCCGTGACCGTGCCCGTGATCTTGCCCCACCCGGCGGGGCGCTTGACGTTGAGCGTGGCCGAGACCGACGGTTCGTCGTACGGCGTGTCGGCGCGGAGGTCGATCGTGGCCGCATAGGTGCCGGGCTGGTCGACGTTCGCCGTGATCAGGGACTTCACCTGGACGGCAGCGCCCGGCTGGAGAGTCACCGTTCCCGGCTGCACGTCGAGCCACCCGACACCTCCGCCACCGGCGGCCGCGCCGGAGACGTTCATCACCAGGTGCATGCCGGCGAAGTCGATGTCGGCCGTGTCGGTCGGCTCCGTGAGGCTGCAGGCGGTCGACGCGATGTAGCTGGGCGCCGTCTGGCCCTCGTCGTTGGAGCCGATGAAGAACCAGCCGCCCGCCGGCACGTCGACCTCGACCACGAGGGTGCCGCCCGCCGGGACGGATCCTTCGACCGGGACCGTGACGATCGTGCCGTCCGAGTCCGCGGCGGCCGTGACGGCCGTAGTGCCGATACGCGTCATGTTCGCATAGCGGAGGTCGCCCGCGAGCGAGTACAGGTTGACCGAGAGCGGCTGGGCCGAGGTCGTCGTCTCGACACCGAACTGCACCTGGGAGACGTCGAACGACCCGGTGATGCCGAAGTCGCTCAGCTTGAACGTACGCAGGTATTTGTTGTCCTGCGTCTGGAGACCGTTGTTGCACGAGGCCGAGTTCCCGGTCGTGATCGTCTGCGCCGCCGAGTGGGTGATGGTCTGGTCCGCGAGCGGGATTGCTGCCGCCTTCGGAGTGATCGACGCACCCAGCTTGGCGCCCGACCTCGACAGCTTCGCCTTGGACGTGCCGAGCGAGCTTCCCGAGGGCTTCGTCGACCTGGCGACAGTCGCCGGGCCCTCGACGCCCTTGATCACCGCGGTGCCGGCCGCCGTCGAGCCGAGCGGCACGAACGAGCCGCCGCTGGCGCCGACGTTGACCTCGACCGGGGCTGAGCCCGTGTTCGACACCTGGAAGGTCCGGGTGACCGACTCGCCCATTCCGAGCGTCGCCGTGATCGACTCCTTGTTGACCACGATCCGGCCGGCGTTGAGCTGCAGGCTTCGGGTGAGCACCTGACCCTCCTCGGTCAGGTTCGCCACCCGCGTCGCGCTCTCGTAGCCGTCGGCCTCGATCAGGAGGTCGTAAGTTCCGAGAAGCAGGCTCAGCGAGTACGCGCCGTCGACGCCCGTGGTCGCGACGCGCACGGCACCGTCCGCCCGGTTGGTGGCGGTGACCGTGGCGCCCTCGATCGGCTCCTTGGTGTTGAAGTCGCGGATCACTCCGCTGACGGTTCCGAGGGCCGGAGGGTCGTAGGTGATCGTCAGACCCTGGTGGGTCGCGACGGTGTTGAGCGAGTACTGAAGTGCGACCGAGCCGGCCTCGTTCTCGATGCCGATCGTGGCCGAGTCGCCCTGGGTGCGCTCGTCCGCGGCGCCCGGACCGTAGCCCGTGATGATCCTGCCGTCGGACAGGAGGGTCGCCGAGAACGAGAGGCGGGTGTCGCTCGAGTTGAGCGGGAACACGTCACGCCACTCGATCGTGAAGGCCTCCTTGCCGCCCACCGTGGTCGCACCGGTGTACAGGCCCGACTGCGTGTCCATCACCAGGTCGTCCCAGAAGGGGTAGACAGCCGCGTTGGGCACGGCCGTGCTGGGGATGGCGCCGTTGTTGTAGACCGTGTTCGCGGCGAGGAAGTTCAGGTACCCGTTGCTCGACACGTACGCCTTGTCGTACTTCCCGTAGTAGAACTGGAAGTTGAACGGCAAGGGCACCGTCGCGCTCTCGTCGTCACCGGAGAGCGGTGCCTTGGTGGTTCCCCGCAGGTACGCGCCCTCGGAGACCGCGCAGGTGTAGCCGAACGCGTCCACCTTGGGGGCGAGTGCGACGGGCACCGTCTCGTCGCCGTCTACCACGACCTCGCGCGAGAACGGGGCGTTGCAACTTCCCGCCGTGGCCGCGAGCTCGTACGTGCCTTCCGGGACCGACGGGAACGAGAACGCGCCGTCGGCACCCGTCGTGACAGGCTCGATCTGCGACGCGATCGTGACAGTCGCACCCCCGACCGGCGCGCCGGCGGATGTGACGGTCCCCGACACCTTGTGCGACGGCGCCGCATCGAGCGTCAGGTTGACCGTCGTGGTCACGTCCTCGGTGATGGTCGCTGTCGCCGACTCGGTCAGGTAGCCGAACGCGGTGGCCGAGACCTCGTAGTCGCCCACGGGCAGGCTGGCGGAGTAGGTGCCGTCCGCGCCCGTGAGGACGGTGCGGTCCGAATCGTCGCCGTCGGCCACGACACGGGCACCCGCGACCGGGGCACCCTCGGTGTCCGTCACGGTGCCCGTGAGAGTGCCGACGCCGGTGGTCGGCGCGGCTGCGACCAGCGCCGCGGCGTCGAGCTTGCCCTCGCCCCACACGTTGTTGTCACCCGCGGTGCCGCCGCAGCTCGTGTCCGAGGTGTCCGCCGCGGTCCGGTCGAGCAGCGCCCTGGTGCCGTCGACGTCGCGGTACATCGCCGGCGAGGCACTCCACAGCAGCGCGATGGCGCCCGCCAGGTGGGGCGTGGCCATCGAGGTGCCCGAGGCGTTGCCGTAGCCGCCAGGAACCGACGAGCGCACGTTCACGCCCGGAGCCGCGATGTTCGGCTTGAGCTCGTTGTCCCGCCCCGGACCACGGGACGAGAAGCTCGCGATGTTGCCGTTGACGTCGTACGCGCCGGCGGCGTACGTGTGCGTGAACTCCCCCGGGAAGCGGGTGGTCGAGCAGGACGGACCCTCGTTGCCGGCCGCCCACGCGCCGAAGATGCCCGAGGCGTTCCATGCCTGGGTCTCGGCGCTCATCCAGTCCTCGGGAAGGTCGACACCCGACGGGATGCCCCAGGAGTTGTTGATGATGTCGGGACGCATCGCCGGGTCCGCGTCGCTCCCGTCCATGCGGGTCGGGGCGAGGAACCACTGTGCGTCGGCCAGGTAGTCGTCGAACGAGCATCCGTCGTTGTCGATGCAGTTCACGGCGATCCACTTCGCGCCCGGCGCGACGCCGATCTGGTTGGCCCCGTCCTGGCCCACCATCGTGCCCGTGGTGTGCGTGCCGTGCTCACCGGCGCTGGGGCAAGGGGCCCCGCCGCAGGTGTCGGGGATGTCGAACCAGTTGTAGTCGTTGCTGAGCGAGCCGTCCGGGTTCGTGCCGCGGTACTTCGAGCGCAGCGCCGGGTGCGTCACGTCGACGCCGGTGTCGAAGCTCGCGACGGTGATCCCCTCGCCGGTGACCCCGCTGTCCCAGACCTCTGGCGCGTTGATCGCGCCGATCCCCCACTCCACGGCGGCCGTCACCTTGGGACCGGCCGGCTTGGACGACACCGGCTTGGTTTCCGCCATCTCGAACTGCTGGTGGATGCCGGCGACGGTGCTGAACGCGGCGACGCTCTGCGCCAGGTCGAGGGTGCCGTCCTCGACGTAGATCGAGTTGTTGATCCAAAAGCTCTCGTAGTCGGCGCCCGCGGCCGTGAGCCGGGCGATCACCTCGGATTGCGACTGCTTCGCGGTGGCGCGCAGCGCGTCGTACACGTACTTCCCGCGCTTGTCGCTGTCAGCGATCTTGTAGGCCGGCGCAAGGTCCGCCTTCGCGGCGAACTTGATCCAGAAGTCCGCGCTCTTGTTCGCTTTGAGCTGCTTCGTCGCTTCGGCGGTGATCTTCGCCGACGCCTGCGTCCCGGTTGCGGCGCCGCCTCCGTCCGGCGCCGCGCCGTACGTCGTCTGTGCGGTGGCCGGTCCCGCTCCGGCGACCACCATGGCGAGTGCGGTCGCCGCGATGGTGAGCGCCGAGCGCAATCTCCCTCGAGCCACCCTGGGTGGCCCCTCGTTCGCGAACATGCAGGGTCCTTTCTCGAAATCGGCGACACAGGGCAGCCCGGCGACCCGGCGCTCCCCAAATTGCCTGATGTGGACCGGGCGGCCAGCTCACAGTCGCTGGTAGCCGCCGTCGTAGTCGTCGTTGATGGACGCCTGGTCACTACAGCCGGTCCGGCGCTCGGCGGCCGGGGCCATACCGATGGGAGGCTCCCCAACCTCACCCGGTGTTGCCGGCTTCACTGCGAGGTCGCGAGTGGACACTTGCGGTCGTCCGCGTTGCCCCTGCGACACGTGCAGCGAAGAAAGTATCTAAGTCTGTGGATGGCGCTGCATATTCGAAGAACTACCTAGTGGTTTCGTCGACGACTCGCCCACCCCGCTAGGGATATGTGCCACTAGGACCGCTATCGGCCCGGAGCGCGCCCTGTGTTCCTTGTCATACATAGATGAAAGGCATTCTGGGTCCAGGGCGTCCGACCTGCGGCTTCTCGATCATGCGCGGGCTGGTCGGACGGCAGCCCATCGGCCACGAGCGATTCGAGAGCCTTGACCCAGACACCGTATATATTCAGATTAATGAGATGAGCACAAGATCCAGTAGCGGTGTCGGGGGCGGGCAACTGGCAGGTGCGTCGGCGGTTCGGGCGCCGCGTTTCACGGGTCGCGACCACGAGGTGGCCGCCATCGCACAGGCGCTCGCGGGGCCGCCGGCGGCAGTGCTGATCGAGGGCGAAGCGGGGATGGGCAAGAGCCGACTGGTGCGGGAACTGCTCACCAGCACGACGCCTCCCCGGTCGGGGCGCGTACTCGTAGGGACGTGTCCGCCGTTCCAGCAGCCGTTCACTCTCGGCCCAGTGGTGGAGGCGCTGATCAGCACGGTCGACCGGGTCGACGACTTGGGTCTGAGCCCGTTGGGTGGTGCGTTGCGGCCACTGTTCCCGGAGTGGACGGCCGACCTGCCACCGGCTCCGGAGCCGTTGACCGAACCGACGGCGGCGCGACACCGGTTGTTCCGGGCGGTGGCCGAGGTGCTGGACCGGTTGGACTTGCGAGTCCTGGTGCTGGAGGACGTGCACTGGGCGGACGAAGCGACGCTGGAGTTCCTCTTGTTCCTGACCGCGCGCCGCGCACCGAAGCCGAGTCTGGTGTTGACATACCGGTCGGAAGATGTGCCGGCCGACTCGTCCCTGCGTTGGTTGGCCAGCCGGTTGCCCGAGGGAATGGCCCGGCTCCGGGTGCAGTTGGCCCCGTTGGACGTGGTGGAAACGGAACGGCTGATCTCGTCCATGTTGGACGATGAACCGGTCTCCACGGCGTTCGCGACGTTCCTGTGGGAACACACCGACGGGCTGCCGCTCGCCATCGAGGAGTCGGTGCGGCTGCTGTGTGACCGGGCGGACCTGGTGACCCAGGACGGCGAGTGGGTGCGGCGAGCGCTGGAGGACATCGCGGTGCCGCCCAGTGTGCGGGATGCGGTGTTGGAACGCGTGGACCGGTTGACCGCGCCGGCCCAGGCCGTGTTGCGGGCGGCCGCGGTGCTTGGCGATCCGGCCGAGGAGACCGTCGTGCTGGCCGTGTGCGACCTGCCGCACAGCCAGCGCCCGCAGGCGGTTGTCGAGGCGCTGGGCAGCCGGCTGCTGCAGGATGACGGGCTTGGACGACTGTCCTTCCGGCACGCCCTGGCTTGCCGGGCGGTGTACGAGTCGATCCCGATCCGGAAACGTCGCAAGGAGCACCTGCGCGCCGGCCAGGTGCTGAAGCGCCTGTCGCGGCCGCCGGTCGTCCAACTGCAGCGGCATTTCCGGGAGGCAGGTGCGGTCGGCGAATGGTGCCGCTACGCCGAGCAGGCCGCCGATCTCGCCATGTCCTCCGGTGACCCGCGGACCGTCGCGGGCATGCTCCACGAGGTGCTGACCCGCGTCGACCTGCCGGCCGCCACGGTGGTTCGGTTGATGGGCAAGATGCCTGTCCTGATGGTCTGGGTCGACCAAGAGCTCCTGCACGACCTGGTCGAGGTGCTGCGCCGACTGCGCGATGATCCTGCCCTCACCTCCACCGAGCGCGGTCTGGTCGGTTGGCAGTTGGGACGGATGCTGCTGCACACCGGCGAGGTCGCCGCAGCTTGCGTCGCGCTGGAGCGAGCCATCCCGGACCTCGCCGAGCGGCCGTTGGACGACCTGCAGGCGACGATCATGCTCAGCTGGCTGAGCACCACCCACGGTTCGGCCGGCGACCACCGGCGCTGGCTGGACCGGGCGGCCACCATCGTGGCCGACCCCGCCACGCCAGTACGCAACCGCCTGGCGGTGCACGCCGACCGGGCTACCATCCTTCTGGTGCTGGGCGACGACGCCGGCTGGGCCTCCGCCGCCATGTTCCCGACCGAGGGGGACACCCCGGACGAGCTGTCCCAGATCGTCCGCGGCAATGCCAACCTGGGCGAGGCGGCGATGCAGTGGGGTCGCTACGACGAGGCCCGTCATCGCATCACGCTCGCCGCCCGGCTGGCGCGGACGCACGGATACCAGCGGCTGCAGGACCAATGCCGCTCGATCAACCTACGGCTCGACTGGTTCACCGGCGCCTGGGACGGCTTGGCCGACCGTGCCATCGCACTGGCCGGGCTCGAGGACGAACCGACGATCCAGGTGGACTCACTGCTGATCACCAGTCTGCTGCAGACCGCCGCCGGCGACTGGGCGGAGGCGGAGCAGACGTTCCGATCAGCGGTCGAGGTGGGCCGTGGCGGTGGCGTGCTCATCGACCCGTCGCTGACGCCGGCCGCCGGGTTGGCCCGCCTGCACCTGTTGGCCGGCCGGGTCGACGATGCTCTTAAGTGGACCGAGAAGCCCCTGCGGATGGTCACCGAGAAGAACATCTGGCTGTACGCCACGGACCTCGCGCCGGTCCGCGTGCAGGCACTCTTGCTGGCTGGCCGGATGGACGAGGCGACCGCGCTGGTGACCGCCTACGCCCGGCACCTTGGCGACCGTCAGGCACCCGCCGGGCAGGCCGCCCTCCTGCTGTGCCGGGCCATCCTCACCGAAGGCCGCGGCGAGGCGATGCGGGCGGCTGAGCTGTACGGTCAGGCCGCCGACACCTGGCAGACGCTGCCCAGGCCGTACGATGCGCTGCTGGCCCGCAAACGCCAGGCCGGCTGTCTGCTCACCACCGCGCACCCGGACGACGGTGTGCACCTTCTGACGCAGGTCAGACAGGACCTGGCCGACCTGGGCGCGCATGGCGACGCCGAGCGGATCCAACGTGTGCTGACGGAGCACGGCCGTCGACGAAGGAGGCCGCGACGGGGTCCACAGGGCTACGGCGACGACCTCTCGCCCCGCGAGTTGGAGGTGGTCCGTCTGCTCGCCACGGGTCGGACCAACCGGGAGATCGCCAACGCGCTGGGACTCTCCACCAGAACGGTCGACGCACACGTCAACTCGGCCATGCGCAAGCGAAAGGTCAACTCCCGGACGGCGCTGGCGATGGCGGCGGCCGTCGCGGGATTCGTCGCGCTCAAGCCCGCCCACGGCACCGGACCCTGAGCAGGCGCGCCGGGACCTCCTGCGCGGAGATCCCAGCGCGCCGGTGTTTGTGGGGCTTACTTACAGGACTTGACTCCCCTCGCGTGCGCCAGGCCGAAGCCGGCCGCCGACGAGTCCATGAAGATCACCTCGCGTCCTGCCGCTGCCGTCGCGTACATCTGGGCGCCCGGGCTGCACGACGCCGGCCCGATGTACTTCCCCTGGAACGTGTATTGCTTGAGCTTCGGATTGAGCGCGTTGCCCGGGTAGCCGCCGCTCTCGAGCCAGGCCTTCACCGGCGCCTCCTCGGTGACGGTGAGGGTCGTGTCGGACAACGCGACGGTGACGGCGCGGACCGCCTGCGGCGAGTTCTCCTCGAACAGCAGGTGGCTGGTGCGCGTCGCGAAGTCGAAGAGCCGCACGGAGTCGTAGTACGCCCCCTTGGTCCACTCGCCGTCGACAATGGTGCCGTAGTCCCGGTCGGTCATCCAGGCGGTGCCGGTGTCGGACAGGTCTGGATAGCTCATCCTCTCGGCACCGGCGTCGCCGCCGGCGTAGGTCGTCCGCCCGGTCGCGAGGTCATGGACCTCGACGCCCAGCGACCACCATTGGCCGTTGGCGTCGGGCTGCGCGTAGTTCTCGTAACGGACGTAGGAGATCTTCCCACCCTTGACGCTCGGCGCCGTCGCGCTCCCGAACCAGTCCGGATGTGCGAGGGTGTGCACGGTCCGCGAGCTGCCTCGCAGGTAGCGCACGACGTCGAGGTACCCCTGCGTCGGGTCGTACTGGCTCCAGGCGACGACGTCGCCGTCGAAGCCGAGGCCGTCGATGCGTTCCGGGGAGCTGTAGAGCTCCTTGACGGGGCCGCCGCCGACCGGCGCCGACAGGATGCGGTTGGTCTCCCATGTCGGCGACTCGGGGTTCAGCCGGATCGCCAACCAGACGACCCGCTTGCCGTCGGTGTGCGGGAAACTGTGGATGCTCCCGTCGTTCGGGGAGATCCGGTGCGGCGTGCCCTTGCCGTCGGTGCGGCCCACCCAGATCGATGTCGGCTCCGTGCGGTTCGCGTCCGATCGCGGCACCGCGAACCAGCCGCCCGCCATGCTCGCCTTCATGTCGGCGTACATGCCGGTGTTGAGGCGGTCGATCAGGACGTCGGTGCCTTTGCCGTACAGGTTCGCCTTCCATTTCGCGGTGATCCCGCGCGAGTCGAATGCCGTTCGTACCACCCTGAGGACGTCCTTGCTCAGGCGGAACGACTTGGCGGAGGCGAGCACCGCTTCCCGGGCATCGACGAAGTCGGACATGGGCGTCAGGTAGTCGGTGAGGGCGCGGTAGACGATCTTGTCGGCGACCTCCTTGCCGAGCGCTTGACGCAGGTCCCAGAGCGCACCGGACACGATCGTCGAGTTGAGGTGCACGCCGCCGTCGTCCATCGATGGCGTGTCGATGAGGTGCTGGAAGTCCGCCGTGGTCGCGCCGTCGTCGAGGTCGCGCAGGGCGCACGTGGCGGGAGCCAGCGTGCGGCAGAGGTCGCCGCCGACCAGGCTGGCCTCCGGGTCGGACATCGACGTGCCCGACGCGTCGACGTCGATGGCGTTGCCGAAGTAGTCGGCGATCGCCTCGTTGAGCGCGCCCGGTTGTCCGGCGTAGACGAGGCTTGCGGTGTGCTCCACCACACCGTGCGTCATCTCATGGCCAACGACGTCCGGGTCAGCGGCCAGCGGAAGATACTCGTCGTCGCCGCTGCCGTACACCATGCGGGTGCCGTCCCAGTAGGCGTTCACCCACGGCGAGCCGCCGTACGTGATCCCCACGATCGAGTCGATCGGCATGCCCTCGTTGTCCAGGCTGTTGCGCCGGAGGTTCGCCTGGTACCACTCGAACACCTTCGCGGCGTCCCAGGCGGCGTCCACGGCTCCGGCGTCGGTCAGGTCGGCGCCGAGTTTGGTCGACGGCGACGCGAACGGCGTCAGACCCTCGGGCCACTGGCCGTCGATCAGGTCGTAGTAGTCCCGGCCCCGGGCATCCCAGGTGGTGATCGGCACCGGCTGGCCGTTCGGCTGTGTGTGGGTCTGATCCCTCATGAGGTACGAGCCGGCGTCGGACTGGACGAGCGGGAGCGACACGGTGGCGCCGTGCAGGGTGGTGCCCTGGCCGACGACGGACGCTGTGCCGTTGCTCTGCGCGTGCGGCATCGTGCCGGCCGGCGACGCGGTGGCCGTGCTGCCGGCAGCCAGGGCGGTGGCCTGCTGGGCGGAGACGAAGGACTTGATCCGGCTGAGGCTCAGCAGCGGCACCCCGTTCGTCGCGCCCACGTACACGTCGCGGACCACAGGCCGACCCGTGACAACGTCCTTGCCCTTGACGAGTACGCGCCGCGCGAGCACACCGGTGCCGGTCGGCATGACCACGAGCCCCTGGTCGGTGGCGACGAGGTCGGCGGCGGCCGCGCCGGGACGCGGACTGGAGGCCACGACCGCCGCTCCGGGGTGCAGGCTCTTGCGCACCTCCTCGACCGCTCGGGACAGAGCGACCGCGGCGGGGATCGGGGTGACGGTGGTGTCGACGTCCAGGTTCGTGAAGTAGCTGCCCGACGTTCCGGTCACCGTACGCTTGCCGGGCCTTTTCTCCGTGCGTACGACGTACTGGGCGCCGAACACGGGCAGGCCTTTGTACCTCTGGTCCAGCCGGACCGTCTCCCGTTCGCCTTCCGTCTCGACGCTCGCCGTGGTGAGCGTGCCGGCCGGATCGCCGATCTTGTAGCGGTCCTTGTGGCTCGCGAGGTGAGCTTTGGCGGCCACGTCCGGTGCGACCGTGGCGTCGACCGGGTCGGCCACCTCGTCCACGAGCGCGGGGGTGTCGGTGGCAGGCGCCACGGTGACCGGGACGGACTCCTCCGACGCCGTCGTGGGTGCCGGCGGCGGGGTCGCCGCGTTCGCGGCCTGGGCGGTGGTTCCGAGGATGGCGGCCGCCGCCAGAACGGCGACCGCGGGTAGCGCCTTGGATCTACGCAATTGTTGCTCCTGCAAGGTTGTGGACAGGCTCCAGCAACCGGCCAGTTGGTTTCCGCACCGGTTCGCCCACCTCACCTCGGTGCCGGCTGCCGCCACAAGGACGATGTTGTGCATCTGCGCAAGTGAGCAGGTCCACCGCGGCTGTCCACGGCGGACGGACTCGACAGCTTCTTACAGATCCGTAACCGCCGATTCATCGGAGCGAGAGGCACTCCGAGCATCGTCACGTCGGAGGGGTATAAGAACGTATGGACGAACCGGATATACCGTGGTCGGCAACTGGTCTGGATCCAGTGGCCGGCCGCGTGTATCAGCACCTGGTGGGCGTGCGATCGGCGGACCACGACGAGGTGACGTCCGCAGCCGGGGTGTCACCGTCGGAGGCGGAGCGAGCGCTGCGGCTCCTTGTGGACTCGGCGCTGGCGTCGCGGATCGGTGGTGCGGTGCCACGATGGGCAGCCGCGCCGCCGCGACCGTCGCTCGGTGCCCTGCTGGCCCGGCGGCGGGCCGAACTGGCCCGTGTCGAGGATCTCGTGGAGCGGCTCCTCGAAGCGCACGAAGCGGCGTCCGGGCCACGCGCGACGGACCTGGTGGAGGTGCTCAAGAGCGACGACGAGGTGCCCGCGCGCTACCGCCAGTTGCTCACGGAAAGCTCGTTCGAGGTGCTGCATCTCGCGAAGCCGCCGTACGTGACGGGCGCGTCGGCGTCCGCTGGGGCGCTAGGAGTGAAGCCCGGTGTCCGGATGCGATCGGTGTACGAGACGGACGGTTTCGCCGACGCGGTGTCCCTGATGACGGCCCTGCGCGGGACGGGACAGGGCGGCAAACTGCGGCTGACATCACAGATCCCGTTGAAGCTGGTGATTTTCGACCGGGCCGCCGCGCTGCTGCCGATCTGGGACGACCGCCCGTCGTCGGGCTCATTGGTGGTGCACTCGTCCGCGCTGGTGACGGCGCTCGTGGCACTGTTCGAGAGCGTGTGGGAGCGCGCCGAGCCGGTGACGCTGACGAAGCGGCACGACCTGTCGGACGCGGACGACGCCCTGCCCACCTCGGGACGAGACCTGCGAACACGGGAAATCCTGCGCATGATGGCGGTCGGAATGAAGGACGAGACGATCGCCCGAATCCTCAACATAAGCCGCCGTACGGTCCAGCAGCACATCAGCGATGCGGGTTCCCTGCTCGGTGCCCGGACCCGCTTCCAGATCGCCGTCCTGGCGACGAAGTGGGGATGGCTGAGCGACCAGGACGACAGCGTGCAGCAGCCGGAGCAGTTTCGGTGATTTACGCCTACTCCGGCACGTCGAGGAGGGCTAGGCGGGGCAGGACGCGGCGATCGTGCGGCCCGTGCGCTCCAGCGTGGCGCGGACCTCGCCGACGGAGATCGGGGTGGCCGGGTCGTTGACGCGTTCGATGGTGCTGGCTCCCTCCAGCAGGGCTGTGCGAGCCGGCGGGTCGACGTCGAGCCGGGCCAGCTTGGTCAGTCGGTCGGCCCACACGTCCACCGCCTCGTCCAACACCCGTTCCTTCTCGGCGGAGCGCGCGTCGATCGTCGCCTGGTCGAGGTCGGAGCGGGCGAGCACGTACAGCTCGTCGAGGGTCCGGCTGTACGCCTTCGCGCCGGCGTCGCTGATCTGGACCGCCTCGGCGCAGACGGCCGCGGTGGCGGGACGCGCGGCCGTGGCGGGCGGCGGGGCGGCGCTGGTCGGCGCCGGCGCGGCCGGTGGAGCGGCGACCGGCGCCGAATCGCACGCCGTCGCTACCACGGCCAGAGCCAACGCCGTCAGGGTGACCGCCGCGCGTCGCATCGACACTCCTCGCCTCAAGTTGATCAACCCGACGATACTAACCCCAGGTGGTGGGCCACATCCGGGAAGGAGCCGCCGCCGAGGAGGACGCGCGACGCCGCGGTCCGGCCGGCCCGTCGCTATCGCCACTGCGCGGCGCATTCTTCCAGCCACGTCGCGAGGTAAGGCACGTCATCGATCGTGAGCAGCGAGTACGGCGGGGAGCCAGGCAGCGGTGTGACCGTCCCCATGCCAGCAACTCATAGGCTTCGTCTTCGACCGAGACCGGTGCCGGCAGATGACTTGCCCGCGCGGTGTCGGAACTGCCGCGAGTCGTTCGTAGAACGGGTGAGGGCAGTCGCATCGGCATCCCGAGACACGGGAGTCGTGAGACGGTCCGATATTCGATCGACCATCGAGAGGTACGGCATGGCGAAGTTGATTTACGTGACGAACGTGTCGCTTGACGGCTACATCGAGGACGAGCGCGGCGCCTTCGATTTTGGGGCGCCCGACGACGAGTTGTTCGCGTTCACCACCGACATCCTGCGGTCTGCGAGCACGTTTCTCTACGGGCGGCGGCTCTACGAGTCGATGGCCGTCTGGGAGACCGACGCCGCTCTGGCCGCGAAGTCCGACCTCATGGCCGAATTCTCGCGGGTCTGGCAGGCGGCGGGCAAAGTCGTCTACTCCACGACTCTCACCTCGGTGCCAACTGCCGACACCCGGATGGAAGACCATTTCGACCCCGCCGCGGTACGCGAACTGAAGGCCACCGCCAGCAAGGATCTCACCGTCGGAGGTGCCAACCTCGCCGCGCAGGCTTTCAAGGCCGGGCTAGTCGACGAGTGCCAGCTATTCGTCTGGCCCGCCTTCGTCGGCGGGGGCAAGCCAGGGCTGCCGACGGGCACGCGCGGCAACCTCGAACTCCTCGACGAGCGCCGGTTCAAGAACGGCGTCGTGCACCTCCGCTACCGCACTCTCGCTCACTGAACGACAGCCCGATCAGGTGCCCGGCCGGCCGGTCGGGCACCTGATGTTGTTCAGGTCGTCCAGATGAGGTCCGTGGTGTAGCAACGCTGCCACCCGGACGAGGAGGAGTAGTTGTAGTAGAGATCGACGCAGGTGCGTGCCTGTGCGCCCTGGCCGCTGGTGTAACCAGCCCAGTGGTCGTAGGTCCGTTCGGATGCCGGCATCGGCCCGGCGGCGGCGAGAGCATTCGCGCAGCTGAAGGTGGTGCGGGGTCCCTCCCAGGTGTTGGGGTTCGCCCAGGTACGGAGGATCACCCAGCTCGTGATCTTGCAGCCGGTGGCAGACGTCGCCTTGGCCCCGAAGCGCACACCAGAGTCGCTGAAAACGTAGTTGGTAGCACCGTCAGCACGGATGTAGACCTTGGCGTAGATATCGATGTAGTTCTCATGTGTCGCATCACCCCCGACGTGGAACCATCGCTCCTGTTCCCCGGCGAATGCGGGCGTGCCCAGCGACAAGACCGCTACGGCCGAGACGACTACGGCCACCAGTGCCCTTCCGAGCCATGACTTACGCAACACGTTCTCCCTTTCTCGAACTCAGCGGCTCGAATATCTCAGCGGTGTGTTGCGGCCCGTTTGTGGCGACTTTGTGGAGCCGCCGCATGAGCGGCGGCGCCCGCCAGCTTGCGCAGCACGGCGTGCAGGTCCGGATGGTCGAGCTCCCTCAGGAGATCCGCGGCGGCCAACCACGCTTCTGCCGCTGCCGCACGGTCGTGGTTGGCGAAGTGGGCATCGCCGAGCTGATCGAGGACCTCCGCCCGGTTGTAGCGGTCATGCGGGTCGGGCAGCAGCGCCAGCGAACGCCCGTAGCAGGCGATGGCGCGCGCATGGTCGCCGCGACGATGGTGGATGTAGCCGAGACTGTCGAGCGTGACGGCGACACCCAGGTGGTCATCCAGGTCCTCGAGCACGTCGATCGCCTGCCCGCAGTAGCTGAGCGCGAGATCGTACGAGGCCATTCGTGCGTGGTCCCAACCGATCGCGTTGAGCGCCAGAGCCTGGCCGCGCGGCTCCGATCGCTCGTTGTAGAGGTCCAGGGCACGGGTGTTGTGCAGCAGCGACATCGCATCCTCTCCCTCCTGCTCGAAGAGCCAGGCCAGGTTGCGGTTGGCGATGGCGAGACCGGCGGTGTCAGCTACGGCGGCGAACGTCGCGAGCGCGGTTGAGAGATGCTCGTGAGGCGGTGGGAACTCACCGGCCACGGCGTACGCACGACCGAGCAGCCGATGGCATTCCGCGGTTGCCGTCTCGTCGGCCTTCATCGCCGCGCTGAGCCCGACGTGCAGCATCTCGAGCGGCTGGCGACGGTAGCCCGAGCGGCTCAGGAAGTTGGCTACCGAAGCGGCGATCCGCCACGTGGCCTGGTGGTCGGTGTCGGCCGATGCGTCAATGACGGCGGAAATGCTGTCGCGGTGGGTCTCGAACCAGCTCACCGCCTGTGCCTTGGTGTCGATGGTCTCCGGGCGGACGCCGTCTCGAGCCGGCGAAGGCGGTTGCCAACGAGTCGTCCCGAGCACGGTGTCGGCGCGGTGGGCACTGTGGACGTAGTCGTCCAACACCCGATGCAGAGCGGCCTCACGGTCCATCCGGCCCGAGATCTCGCCCGCGTAGTCGCGGACCAGATCGTGCAGCACGTATCGGCCGCCGCCGGTCGGGGTGAGCAAATGGCCTCTAACCAGCTCGTCGAGGCTGTCGCTGATCACATCGGGGTCGCTTCCGGTGAGGCTGACCGCCACCGGCAGGTCGAGGTCCTGGCCCGGAAGAACAGGCACCAGACGGAGGAGGCCGGCCGACGCTGGGGCGGCTGCGGCGACATCCCCGCCACCGCCTGATCGAAGAAGGCGGGGGTGTCCACGACCAGGGACAGCCCCGCCTTCTTCACCGCCGGCCAGACTGCGCGGCGCGTCCAGCTCACCCCACCTGGCGGTCCATGTCGTAGTGGAGGACCAGGAACGGCAGGCCGAAGACGCTGAAAGCGTGCGCCGCGACCAGGTCGCCGTCCGCGGTGACGAAGACGTCGAGCCGCTCCGCGAAGCCGTGGACGCTCAGAGCCGTCAGCCGCCGGGTCTGCGCGTCGACGTACGTCAGGTAGTGGCCGGGCTGGTCGCCTTGCCCACGGCTGCTCAACGTCAGCCCGCCGTCGGGACGGTTCCGGGGCTCCAGCGTCGCCGTGAAACTCGCCTGGGGCAGCGGGAAGCCGACACTCACGTACCCGCTGTCCCTGTGTCGATAGGTGGTGTAGATGCCGACGTAGATCGGCTCGTCGGTGTCGGCGAACGACCGGATCCACCCCCGCACGCTGACCGTCGCGTCGTCCGGGCGCGTGATCGTGTCGATCCGGCTGAGGATGCCGCGTTGAGTCTCGCGCTGGTTCATCGGCACGTTGGCCTGGCCGAGCGGCCGCGCCACCAGCGTGCGGTAGAGCAGGTAGCCGGGACGCACCCACAGCCGCCACTCCGGGACGATGTCCAGCTTGAACCGGGTCGTGTGCTCGTAGAACTCCCGTACCCGCGGATCCACCTCGCCCGGAGCGAACGCCGGGCCGGCCAGGTCGTCGAGGCTGGCGACGATGCCGACGTCAGGGGTGGCGGGGTGGTAGTCGCCGCCGACGACCGTTGCCAGGTCGCGCACGTAGCCGGTGCCGACATAGCGGGTGCGGGCCTCGAGCGGCACGACGAACGGCAGGTCCGCCGGATCGACGTCCTCGGCGAGCAGGCTCACCTGGGCGTCTCGGAAGATCAAAGCCGACGCGGTACGGAAGACCACCACCGTCACGGCGGCGACCACGGCGGCCGGCACCTCGCCCCAGATCGCGCCGAGCGCCCAGCCGACACCGGCGCCGAGCAGCGGACCGAGCACGACCTTGTGCGGCCGGATGCCGAGCAGCCCGACCAGCGCGCCGGCGAGCAGCCCGACGACGATCGGGCCGAGCCCGGTCAGCCGCCCGACCAGCCAGCCGAGCGGGGCGACGAGCGCGGCACTCGCGACGATGCGGGACCAGAGTGCCGGGATCTCGCCGGGCTTCTGGAGGCTCCGGGCGACCACGTCGGCGGCCGCGAGCGCCACTGCGCCGACCACCACGCCGATGACGATCGCGGTGGTGCCCCAACCGGCGGTCAGCGCCGCACCGCCGAGCGCGCCGATCGCACCGGCGAACACCGCCGAGCCGCGCCGGTCCGGGCCTTGCCGCCGGCCACCCTCGGTTTCCATGCTCAAGGTCTACATCATGCCTCTTCGCGGGGTGGCGGCGGCGTGATCGATGCGGTTGGACGCGGGGACGGGGTCGGCTTCGGCGGCTTGGTCGGTTCCGGCTTTGGTGTGGGCTCGGTCGACGGCGTCGGTCGCGGCGAATCCGTCGTCTCGGGACTGCCGGTCGGCTGCGCCGGCGGTTCCGCGCTGGGCGGTGCGGACGGCGTTTCCTGCGGGAACCCAGGCTCCGCGAACCGATAGTCGTCTGGGTCGAGCTCCATCGCCTTGGCCGCCTCTGTCATGAACTGCTGCCAGATCCGCCCCGGATGGCTGGCGCCGTACACGTCGTAGCTGCCGTCCTTGGTGCGCAGCGGCTTGCCGTCTTTGGTGCCCAGCCACACGGCGGCGGCGATCGCACCGGTGTGCCGACCATCCAGGCATGCAGGTTCTGCGTGGTGCTCTTGCCGGCCTGCCAGGTGCCGGTCTTGCCCGCCGCGTCCCAGCCCGGCACCTTCGCGGCCTCGACCCGGCGCAGCGTCCAGTTGAGCTGCTTGGCCTGCTCTTCGTTCAGCCCGACGTCCGTCCGCGTCAACTGCTCCTCGTAGATTTTCTCGTCCCCTTTGGACACCGACCGGACGAAGTGCGATTCCGCACGCTTCCCGCCGGCCGCGAAGGTCGCCATGCCGTTCGCGTGGTCCTGCACGGTGATGCCGTACTGGCCGATGCCGACCTCGGTGGAGAACCGCGACGCCGCGTTCGTTTCACGCAGGTCGACCCGGACAGGCTCGGGCTTGCCCCGCTCGTTGGCCCACATCGACTCGACGCCGGCCTTGCGGGCCATGTCGATGACGGCAGGCACGCCGAGCTCCTCGGTGAGCGCGAAGTACGTGGTGTTGAGCGACGCGACGGTGGCCTCCCAGAGCGTGCACTGCGGTTGGCAGGCCGCACTGCCGGAGTTGCGGATCGGCCCGGCCGCGCTGTCGCGGGTGCGGCCACTCTTCGGGAACTCCTTGGTCGCCGGGGAGTCGAACCGCTGCTTCGGCGAGATGTCCTGCCGCACCGCCTCCGCGAGGTCGTACACCTTGAAGGACGAGCCCGGCGGGTGCTGCCCGAACCCGGCCGCGTTTCCTTCGTCGTCGAAGTACCACCCGGCGTAGTCGGCCCCGAGGCCGTCGTCGCCGCCGTAGTACGCGAGCACGCGACCGCTGCCGGGTTCCACGGCCACCAGCGCGGACTGCCAGTTCTCGGGCTGTCCCCGCACCACGTCCGGTGCCTTCTCGCCGCGGAGGTTCGCGGCGGACTCGGCCGCTTCCTGTGCCCGCTTGTCGACCGTCGTCACGATCCGGAAGCCGCCGTTGCGGACGTAGTCGAACGGGCGGTCCTTGAACGGCTCGGTGCCCCGCAACTCGCTCAGCACGTGGTTGACGACGAGCCCGGTGGGCCGGTCGAGGCCGGACTGACCGGCCCGGGGGTCGTAGTCACGGACCGTATCCGGGTAGGCGAGGTCCGCGCCTTCGGCCGCCGTCAGATAGCCGAGCGCGACCATCCCGTCGCGGATGTAACGCCACCGTTCGATCGAGTTCTGGCGCGCCTTGTCGTTGCGCTTCGGGTCGTAGCCGGGCTGCCCCTCAGGGTCGTCCGGATTCGCCTCCGGCTGCTTGACCATCGCGGCCAGCACCGCGGCCTCCGAGGCCGTCAGTTGGCTCTCGCGGGGGGCGTCCTTGCGCGCGGTCTTGCCGAAGAACGCCTGGGCCGCCGCCTCGATGCCGTATGCGCCCCGGCCGAACGGCACGGTGTTGAGATAGAAGCCGAGGATCTCCTCTTTGCTGTGCTCGTCGTCCAGCTTCCAGGCCATGACGGCCTCGCGCAGTTTGCGGGAGTACGTGACCCCCTTCAGGTCGGCGGCGATCCTGGCGTACTGCTGGGTGATCGTCGAAGCGCCCTGCCGGTCACCGCCCGTGACGTTGTTCCACGCGGCGCGCATGACGCCACGGAAGTCGATGCCCTCGTTCGTCCAGAACGTCCGGTCCTCGGCCGCCACGATGGCCTGCTTGACGGCGTCGTTCATCTGCTCGTACGGCAGGATCGTGCGGTTCTCCGTGCCCAGCTTCGCCATCGGCGTCTTCCCGTCGGCGTAGTAGACCGTCGTCGACTCGGGCAGCACCAACTCGTCGGGCGGCGGCACGGTGTCGACGTAGAGCGCGCCGATCGCGGTGCCGCCGCCGCACGTGACCAGGAGCACGGCCAGGCCGCCGAGCAGCCACGTCTTGCGGCGCGAGCGCTTTCCCGTGGCTTTGGCGGGTTGGCCGGCACCGGTGCCGGCCGGCGACACCGCGTCGCTCGGAGTCTGGGGCATCGCAGAGCGATACCCGCTCGGGGCCTTCCCAAATCAGTTTGTAGACCATGGTTGACAAACTGAGGGCCAGCTCCGCTAGTTTGTAGATGGGGTTCTACGAACCTGTGGAGGGCACAGCATGGTGAAAGAGATGCTCAGCGTCGGCGACATCGCGGCGATGTTCGGCGTCGAGGCCAAGACCGTGAGCATGTGGCGCTTGCGCTACGCGGAGTTTCCCGAGCCCGACGTCATCGTCGGCGGCATGGCGGGGTGGGATCCCGACCGCGCCCAGGAGCTACGCGTCTGGGAGAGCCGTCGTCCCGGGCAGGGCCGGCGGGCGCTGATGGCCGAGCACGTGCAGGAGGTGCTGCGCCGGACGTTCGTCTTCCAGTTCATGCGGCCCAACGACTTCTCGTCGGCTCCGATCGACTTCCCCGGCATCGTGTACGAGGACGGGCTCCTCGCCGACGGCATGGAGACCAGGGCGGCCGAGCACCTGATCGGCGTCCTCCGTGACCAGGGCTACGAGATCGTCTTCGCGGACGCGGACACCGACGTCACGGCGGCCGTGCGGCACGTGCTCTGGGACCGGTGGACCGCCGACGAGGTCGGGGAGCGCGAGTTCATCGGTCGGCTGTTCGACGACCACGGCCGGATCTACCACGGCTGCACCGCTTTCGACGCCGCCGAGTACACCCTGCGCCGGCTCGCGGCGCTCGGCGGCGAGCTTCGCCCCTTTCGCGACTAGAAGGAGATCTCGTGGAGAACCGCATCGCGCCCGCGACCGGCAGGTTGGGCGTGCTGACCGTAGGGCTCGGCGCCGTCGCGTCGACCTTCATCGCCGGCGTCGAGCTCATCAGGCAGGGCCTGGCCCAGCCGATCGGCTCGCTCACCCAACTCGGCGGCCTCGGTGACGTCGTGCCGCTCGCCGGGCTGGACCAACTGGTCTTCGGCGCGTGGGACCCGTTCTCGGACAACGCGTACGAGGCCGCACTCAAGTGCGGCGTGCTCGACCGCTTTGCCCACATCGAACCGGTCGCCGCCACCCTCAAGGAGATCGAGCCCATGCCGGCCGTCTTCGACCAGGCGTACGTGCGGCGGCTCGACGGCACCAACGTCAAGTCGGCGGCGACCAGGCGCGCGCTGGCCGAGGCCATCCGCCAGGACATCCGCGATTTCAAGGCGTCACACGCGTGCGACCGGCTGGTCGTGATCTGGTGCGCGTCCACCGAGGTCTACCTGGAGCCGAGTCCGGCTCACCGGACCCTGGCCGCGTTGGAAGCCGCGATGGACGCGGACGACCCGGCCATCCCACCCTCGATGCTCTACGCGTACGCGGCGATCCAAGAGGGTGTGCCCTTCATCAACGGGGCACCGAACCTCACCGTCGACGTGCCGGCCATGGTGGAGCTCGCCCACGCCAACAGGGTGCCGATCGGCGGCAAGGACTTCAAGACCGGGCAGACCCTCCTGAAGACCGCGCTGGCTCCGATGGTGAAGACGCGCATGCTCGGACTCGAGGGCTGGTACTCGACCAACATCCTCGGCAACCGCGACGGTGAGGTGCTGGACGACCCGGACAGCTTCCGGACCAAGGAGAAGTCGAAGCTCGGCGTGCTCGAGCGGATCCTCGAACCGGACCGGCACCCCGAGCTCTACGGCGACTTCCACCACCAGGTGCGGATCAACTATTACCCCCCGCGCGGCGACGCGAAGGAGGGCTGGGACAACATCGACATCGTCGGTTGGCTCGGCTATCCGATGCAGATCAAGGTCAACTTCCTGTGTCGTGACTCGATCCTGGCTGCCCCGCTGGTGCTCGACCTGGTGCTGTTCACCGACCTGGCGCACCGGGCAGGCCTGTCGGGCGTGCAGGAGTGGCTGTCGTTCTATTTCAAGGACCCGCAGGGCGTCGATCCCGAGCACGACCTCTTCTCGCAACGGCAAGCGCTGGACGAGATGCTCCGGCGGCTCAACGCGAGCTAGTGGTCCAGTGGACGATGGCCTCCGCCCGGCTGCGGACTCCGAGCTTGGGCGGCAGGTTCACCACCTGCGGCTCGCGCTCGGAGAGGCTGTTGTGCGCGGGGGTTGACACGCTGGGGCGTCTACGCGCGGCTCATCGACACGGCCACGGACGCGGCGATCGGGGAGAGCCAGCCACGACCACCGACGACCTCGTGCACGGCGCGCCGCAGGGCGCCTCGCATGATGGGGTTGTCGTCGACGACCAGCACGTCGATCGTGGTTGCCGGTGCTTGGGTCATCGCGCTCTCACCGATCGGACGGACGCGTCCTCGGGCACGTCGGTGAGTTCCGACAGCTTGACCTCAAGCCGAGTTGACGTCTGAAGATGGCGCCATGCGCACGGTCAACTCACCACCGCCAAGGGTCTCGGTCGTCGGCACGGGAGCGATCGGCAGCGCGGTCGTCCGCCGTCTTCTGGCAAGTGCTCACGAGGTCGCGGTGTGGAACCGCACTCCTGGTCGGGCCGCCGAGCTGGGTGCGTCGCCGCAACGGTCCGTCGGCGACGCGGTGGCGCACGGGACGCTCGTGTTCCTGGCTCTGACGGACTACGCGGCGGTGCGGCAATGTCTCGCGGAAATCGACTCGGGCCAGTCCGGTACGACGATTGTCGGCTTGTACACGGGGACGGCCGAGGAAGCGCGGCTCACCGCGCGGCGGGTGCACGAGTTGGGCGCGCGATACCTCGACGCCGGAATTCAGGCATCGCCCGAGATGATCGACGCCGGCACCGCCACGATCCTCTACAGCGGCTCCCGGGACGGCTTCGAGCAACACCAGCCGACGCTGGCTCTGCTGGGCAGGCCGCGGCTCGTCGGAGAAGCACCGGAGGCCGCCGCGGTGTGGGACCTCGCCCTGTTCGGGGTGTGGTACGACGCCCAGCTCGGCCTGCTGCGGGCCCTCGAAGCCGCGCGGGGAACCGACATCGACGTCGCCGAGTTCGCCGAAACGGCGGCCACGCAGCTCGGGCACGTCGTCGCGTCGGCCGGCGCCACCGCCGCGGAGGTGAGGCAGGCGTCGTACCCGCGTGGTCCGGCCGACCTCACCGAACACCTGACGGTCATTCGACACCTGATCGACCTGCGGTCCGGTCACCGGCTCGGCGATGGCGGCCTGCCGTCGGTCGCGGCGCGCATCGAGTCGCTCATCGCGGACGGCCGCGGCGGGGAGGGCCTGACCGCAACGCTCGACTAGAAATTGGTCCAACTTCTCGTCATTGGTTCGGCTCTCATCAGAGTACCGATTTGCTCCTACGGTCAGCTCATGACCACGATGACTGCCGCGCCCCGGCTGATCACGCGCCCCCTGATGCTGGTGTCCGCGGCGGATTTCCTCGGGCTGACCAGCTTCTACGTCCTGCTGTCCGTGGTGCCCGCGTACGTCGACGGTGGGGTGGGCGCCGGACTGTCGACCGGCACCCTGATGCTCACCACGGTCGCCGCCGAACTCGCGCTGCCGCGGCTGGTCGCCCGGTTCGGGTACCGCACGGTGTTGGCTGTAGGCCTTCTCCTGCTGGGCCTGCCCGCGCTCGCCCTGCCGATATCCGCCGGCCTGCCGGTGGTCCTCGCGGTGTGCGTGCTGCGCGGCGCCGGCCTGGCCGCGATCTTCGTCGTCTGCGGCGCCTGGGGTGCGGAACTGGTGCCCGCTCAACGCCGCGGCGAGGGGCTCGGCCTGCTCGGGGTGGTCGCCGGCGTGCCGGCCGTCGTGGGCATGCCGGCCGGCCTGTGGCTGGCCGGGCAGGTCGGTTACGACGTGGTCTTCGCCGCCGGCGCCGCCATCGCGCTCCTCGGCCTGGCGGCACTGCCAGCGCTTCCCGCCGCGGCGGGGGCGACCAGCCACGACGGGATCGTCGCCGCCGCCCGCACGCCCACCCTGGCAAGGCCGTCGCTGGTGTTCGCCGGCGCCGCCATGCTCGGTGGCATCGTCGCCACCTTCCTGCCGGCGGCCCTTCCCCACGCCGGCGCCGGGTTCGTCGCCGTCGCGCTGCTGGTCCAGGCCGTCACCGGCACCGCGGCCCGCTGGTGGGCGGGCCTGTTCGGCGATCGGCACGGCGCACACCGCCTGCTGGTGCCCGGCGTGGTCACGGGCGCGGCCGGGCTCTCGGTGCTGGTCGTCACCACCCATCCGGCAGCGGTCCTGGCGGCAATGGCGGTCTTCGGCGCCGGCTTCGGCATCGTGCAAAACGCCAGCCTCGCCGTCCTGCTCCAGGCCACGTCACCCAGCGGCTACGGGGTCGCCACGGCACTGTGGAGCGTCGCGTACGACACCGGTCTCGGCGTCGGCGCCTTGGGCTTCGGCCTGCTCGCGACGGGCACCGGGTACCCGATCGGGTTCGCGGTGGCCGCCGGCGTCTCCGTGGTCGCACTGGTCGCACTACGCCCCACCCGCACCAGATGACCTCCGTGGCCAGACAGGTGTCAGGTGCCGTGTCAGGGCTGTGTCAGGGCGGTGGCGGGGCGGCCGTCGAATCTGGTCCACATGACGAGCTCAGCGATCACCGCTTCCGGGTTGCGGAAGGCGTACAAGGACAAGGTCGTCCTCGACGGCATCGATCTGGACGTTCCCACCGGGACGATCTTCTCTCTCCTCGGCCCCAACGGGGCCGGCAAGACCACGACGGTCAACGTGCTGACCACCCTGATGACGGCCGACGCCGGCAGCATCCGGGTGGCCGGTCACGACGTTGCCGGCGAGACCAAGGCCGTGCGGGCGGCGATCGGGGTCACCGGTCAGTTCGCCGCGGTCGACGACCTGCTGACCGGCCGCGAGAACCTGCAGCTGATCGCGGACCTCAAGCGCCTCGGCCGGGCCGAGAGCAAGCGGGTCGTCGATGATCTGCTCGAGCGGTTCGACCTGACCGAGTCGGCGCAGAAGCTGGCCTCGACCTACTCCGGCGGCATGCGCCGCAAGCTCGACCTGGCGATGACCCTGGTCGGCAAGCCCAGCATCATCTTCCTCGACGAGCCCACCACGGGTCTGGACCCGCGCAGCCGCCGCACGATGTGGGAGATCATCCGCCAGCTGGTGGCCGACGGCGTCACGATCTTCCTGACCACCCAGTACCTCGAAGAGGCCGACCGGCTCGCCGACCGGATCGCGGTGCTCGACGGTGGGCGGATTGTCGCCCAGGGCACCCCGGCCGAGCTCAAGCGGCAGATCCCCGGCAGCCACGTCCGGCTGCGGTTCACCACCGACCTCGACCTCGAGACCGCCGCCAAGGTCTTGGCCGACGCCACCCGCGACGCCGAGGACGACCTGGTCCTCCGTGCACCCAGCGACGGCAGCGCCAGGTCCGTCCGCGGCCTCCTCACCCAGCTCGACACCCACAACCTGGATGTCGAGGAGTTCTCCGTCCACACCCCCGACCTCGACGACGTCTTCCTCGCCCTGACCGGCAAGACCAGCACGAAGGTGAGCGCATAATGCCCAGCTCGACGACGACCATGCTCAGTCGCAACTTCAAGCACACCCTCCGCAACCCCGTCGCGGTGTTCAACGCGATCCTGTTCCCGATCGTGCTCCTGCTGATGTTCGTCTACGTCATTGGCGGCGCGTTCGACATACCCGGCAACTACATCGACTACGCGACGCCGGGCATGCTGATCCTGACCATCTGCTATGGACTGTCCGCGACCGCGCTGTCGGTCAACTCCGACATGACCAAGGGCATCATCAACAGGTTCAAGGTCATGGACATCTCGCGCAGCGCCGTCCTCAGCGCACACGTCGCGGCCAGCATGCTGCGCACCGTGATCGCTCTTGCCGCGGTGACCGGTGTGGCCCTGGCCTTCGGGTTCCGGTCGCCGGCGGGCTTCACCGACTGGCTCGGCGCGATCGGCCTGCTGGTCCTGGTCGCGTTCGCCACCACGTGGATCACGGTCGCGCTCGGCCTGTCCGCCAAGACTCCGGAGTCGGCCGGAATGGTCACCGTCCCGCTGATCATGTTGCCGTTCCTCAGCAGCGCGATCGTCCCGGCCGAGACGATGGCACCGGGTGTCCGGCAGTTCGCCGAGTACCAGCCCTTCACGCCCATCATCGAGACCCTGCGCGGCCTGCTCGTCGGCGAGGTCTCCGGCACCAAGGCGATCGTCGCGGTCGGCTGGTGCGTGGGAATCGCCCTGGTCGGCTACCTCTGGTCGCTGTCCACCTTCAAGAAGCGCGCCTGACAGCGTCACCGTCAGGACGCGAATGCGACCTCGACCAGCTCGACATGGCTCGTACGCGCACCTTCCGACGTCACCTCGGCGAACCGTTCCTCGCCGAGGTGACGTCGCGTTTCGTGCTCGATCCTGGTCGCGTCGGGCTGGGAGAGGTCCGGCAGGCCGCGCACCGTGTTGCTGGCCGCGAGCAGCCGCGCGGCAAGCTCGTGCTCCCAGTGCCGCGACGCCAGGTCCGCGACGCCGACGAGGACCTGGGCGACCAGGAACGGGTGGCCCGCTTCGGACGCCGCCGTCCAGGCCGCCAGGCGGTGGGTGCGCGACTCGCGGACATCGTCGGTCAGATAGCCGAGCAGGTCGTGGATGCCCGCCCTGATGTGCGCGTGCTCCGCGTCGTCGCTCAGCACGGCGGTCGCGATGCCGAGCTCGCGGCGGGCCGTCCGCGCGTCGCCGGCCCACCACGCGAGCTCAGCCTTGGCCAGGGCCAGTTCGAACAGCGCGTGCGGCCAGGTGACTCCCTCCGCACATCGCTCCGCCTCGGCGATGGCGGCCGCGCTGGCGTCGCGGTCGCCGTCCAACCAGTGCAGGCGGGCCTGCTGGGTCCGCACCCGGATGACGTCTTCGACGGCGCCGACCTCGGCGACCGCCACGGCCGCCTGCTCGTACTGTGCGCAGGCACCGGCGAAGTCGCCACGCCGGGCGAGCAGGTCAGCCAGCTCGGACAGGGCCAGGGACATCCCGAACCGTTCGCCGAGGGTACGGAACTCGGCTATCGCAAGCTCCACATTGGCCTGTGCTTCCGGGCCGACCTGGCCCATCATGATGCGCATCTTGCCCGCCTGCCAACGGGCGAGCGCGCGTACCCACGGATCCTCGTTGTCCAGCACCGACTCGAACGCCGCCACCGCGGTCTCGGGCGCCTCCAGGATGCGCTCCAGCGCGGCGACCAGGCCCAGCAACGGGTTGCGCTGCCGCGACTGCTGACTGAACCGGTAGGCCTTGTGGATCCACTCCGCGCCCAGGTGCTCGTCGCCCCGGCCGGACGTCACGAAATGCACGACCATTCCGTACGCCATGGCCCGGACGTCGTCGGTCACCTCGCCGTCGAGGTCGGTGGCCGCGATCATCAGCTCGAGGCCCTCGGAGCGGCGGCCGCCGAGCCACCAGTACCAGCCACCGGACGCGGCGATCCGCATGGCGGACTGGGCGTCGCCGACCGCGATCGCCGTCCGCATCGCGGCGCTGATGTTGTCGTGGTCGGCCGCGAGCGTGGCCAGCCACTCCACCTGCTCCGCGCGGCGCAGGTGGGGCTCCGCGGTCTCGAGCAGCTCGACGAAGCAGTCGAGGTGGGCCTGGCGCGCGGACTCGAACTCGCCGGCCTCCGCGAGCCGGTCGCCGGCGTACTCCTTGATGGTCCCGAGCATCCGATAGCGCGGCTCGTCGCCGCCCTCGGTGACCAGCAGCGACTTCTCGGCCAGCGAGGTGAGCAGCTCGAGGACCTCGGCGGAGTCGTCGCCGCAGACCCGCTCGGCCGCCGCCAGGCTCGCCCCGCCCGAGAAGACCGCGAGCCGGCGCAGGACAGTCCGCTCGGCATCGGTGAGCAGCTCCCAGCTCCAGTCGACCACCGCGCGCAGCGTCTTGTGCCTCGGCAACGCGGTGCGGCTGCCGCTGGTCAGCAGGCGGAACCGGTCGTCGAGCCGGTTCGCGAGCTGGTCGATGGTCATCGTGCGCAGCCGGGCCGCGGCGAGCTCGATCGCGAGCGGCATCCCGTCGAGCGCCCGGCAGATCCGCACCATGGTCGCCACGGTGTGCTCGTCGACCCCGAGGTCCTTGCGCACCGCTCCGGCCCGGTCGCGCAGCAGGCGCACCGCCGGCGAGTCGGCGCCGGCTTCGGTCGGCACCGCCAGGGGTTCGACCGACCACAGGGCCTCGCCGGTGATGCCCAGCGGCTCCCGGCTGGTCGCGAGGATCCGCAGCCGCCGGCACTCGCCGAGCACCCGGTCGGCGAACCGCGCCGCCGCCTCGATCAGGTGCTCACAGTTGTCCAGGATCAGCAACGCCTCGCGGTCGCGGATCGCGGAGACGAGTCCGTCCATCAGGTCCGCGTTGGTGCCCGCGCCCAGCAGGGTGTCGCGGAGCCCGAGGCCGGTGAGCGTCGCCTGCGCGACGTCGCCGTCGGCGCCGATCGCGGCGAGCTCCACCAGCCACACCCCGTCGGGCAGGTCGCCGACCAGCGTGCGCGCGGTCTCCGTGGCCAGCCTGGTCTTGCCCGAGCCGCCCGGCCCGATCAACGTGGTCAGCCGGTGGTCGCCGACGAGCTCGCGGACCGCGGCGACGTCGGCGTCCCGCCCGACGAAGCTGGTGAGCTCGGCCCGCACGTTCGTCTTCCGGTTCTCCTCGCGACGGCCGACCTCACCGCGCAGCATCGCGACGTGCAGCGCGGAAAGCTCCGCCGACGGGTCGACACCGAGAGCCTCGGAGAGGGCCTCCCGCGTGCGTTCGTAGACGAGCAGCGCCTCCGAGTCCCGGCCGGCCGCGACCAGTGCGCGCATCAGCGAGGCGACCAGCGGCTCCCGCAGCGGGTGGGCCGCCACCGCGTCGGTCAGCTCCGCGACCACGTCCGCGCCGTTGCCGAGGGTGACCTCCGCTTCGAAGCGGTCCTCCAGGGCCGTCAGGCGCAGGGCCTCCAGCCGGGTCACCGCCGCGTCGAACGCCTCGCTGTCCTCCAGGCCGACGTCCCGCATGGCCGGGCCGCGCCAGAGGCCGAGGGCCTCGCGGAGCAGCCGGAGTCGCTGCATGCCTTCTTCCTGGCGCGCCTGGCCGAGGAGGCGCTCGAACCGCAGCGCGTCGACGGCGTCGGGGTCCACCATCAGGCGGTAGCCGCCCGGCTGCCCTTCGACCACCCCGGCCGGCAGCACCTTGCGGAGCCGGGAAGCGAGGCGCTGCAGGGCGTTCGCCGCGTCGGCGGGCGGGTTCTTGCCCCAGATCCAGTCGACGAGGATCGACTTCGGAACGGTGCGCCCCGGCCCGAGGGCCAGGATGACCAGCAGTGCGCGCAGCCGGGCGCCGGGCACGTCGGCCACCACGCCGTCCGCCGCCCGCACCTCGAATGAGCCAAGTATCCCGACCTGCACCACGAGATTCTTTCACGGCCGTGTTGCCGTACCGGCTGGGCGCTTTGGAATAGTTCGCCACCGTAACGTGGTGATATGGAGCAACGTCACCGACCGTCGCTCGAACGGCATCCTGGCCGGCTGGTCGCGTTCAGCGACGGCGTCTTTTTCGCGCCGATCGCGGGAGTGGTCATCATCGCGGCCTTCCTGCCGGCCTACTACCTGCCGATCCGCGGGGAGTACGGCCAAACCGGGTAGCGCGAAACCCGTTCGTGTAGCACCGTGGCACCGCCTAGGCGGGTGTGACCGAATCAGCGGGTCAGGCAGTCATCTCAGGTGAGAGTCCACCGCGACGAGGGAGACAGCCTTGGACCCGAACCTGCGCGTGCTCTTCGACCAGGCCCTGGCCGACGAGCCCGATCCGCCCCGCGGCGACCTCGCCGCACACGTGGTCGCCATCGGCCGCGGGCGGCGCCGCCGTCGGTTGGCGCTGGGGGGCAGCGCCGCGGTCGCCCTGGTCGCGGCGCTCGGCTTGGTGAACCTGGCCTCGGGGCCGGCGCCGGTGGAGACGGTGCCGGCGCGGTTCGCCTCCCAGCTGAACCCGGCGTGCGAGTCGCCGGCGCGGGAGCGTCCGACCGACGTCTCCGTCTTCCTCACCACGGATGTCACCGACGACCAGCGCCAACGGGTCGACGTGCTGTTGCGGTCGGTCGAGACGGTGCGCGAGGTGCGGTACGAGAGCCGTGACCAGGCGTACCTCAACTTCCAGGCGATGTTCAATGACAACCCGGATCTCGTGTCCGCCGTGCGGGTCCAGCAGATGCCGGAGTCGTTCCGGGTCAAGGTGACCGTGTCGGCCGGATATCAGGAGCTGGTGCTGCGGATCCGGAACACTCCGGGGGTCGACCAGGTGATCGACAGCTATTGCCCCGACGGCGTCAGCGTCGGGCAGGCGGGATGATCGGCCCGTGGGGTGCGGCCCGGCGGCGCGAGCAGGAGGCCGAGTTCACCGCGTTCGTCGAGGCCGCCGCTCCTCGGCTGCGCCGCACCGCGTACCTGATGTGCCGGGACTGGCATCTCGCCTAGGACCTGACCCAGACAACCCTCGTCAGCATGTACGAGGTGTGGGGTCGGATCCGGAACATCGCCAACCTCGAGGCGTACAGCCGCCGGGTTCTGATGAATGCCGTTTTCGACCAACGCAAGCGGCGCAGTGCCGGTGAGGTGGTGCTGACCGACCTGCCCGAGTCTCCACCCCCGCCCCATGGTGACTCTGCCGAGACGCACGTCGTGCTGTTGCGCGCGTTGGCCACCCTGCCGGTGCGCGACCAGGCGATCGTGGTGCTGCGCCACTGGGAGGACTTGAGCGTCGAGACGGTGGCCGGGATCCTGGACGTCTCCGTTTCGGTGGTCAAGACGCAGAATGGCCGGCCGCTGGGCCGGCTGCGGGCCGCGTTAGGTGAGGACTTCGCGCGGACCTGAGCGCTTGTCGTCGAGCTGCGCGAGCAGCGGCCCGAGCAGCTCGTCGAGCTCGCGGGCGATGACCGCGACGGCGTGGTGGGTGGCCTGGGCGGCGTCGTCGGCCGGGCCTTCCGGCGCCGGTGGCAGCCGGTCGGCCGGTACGGTCGCCGTGACCAGCATCTGCGTGCGCAGGTGTGGGGCGCGGGCGACGTCATGGTCGGTGGGCATGAGGTATTGACCGAAGGTCTGCGGCCAGTCCCGCCAACCGCGGTCGCGCGTCCATTGCCTGCTCCTCGCCAGCTCGGCGGGCCAGGGTGCGACGATCGCGACGTCGGCGGTGAGGGTGCCGTCCCAAGTGTTGCGGCGACAGGTCGCATCGGTGACGCGGTTGTGCCATCGGGCGTACGCGACGTCGGTCGCGGTCCGCCAGGCCGTCGCGGCGAAGGTTACCGGGGCGATGTCACCCCAGGCGTCGTCGAAGTCGGCGCTGGCCAGCGCGTGGTCGAAGGCGGCCCGGCGCGCCTCGTCGAGCCAGAACACAGCCTTCACAGCAGCCGCCCCTATGTCGAGTGATGACTCACTTTAATTTTCTTCGGCGGTCGTGTCGATCCTCGGCGGAGCCGCTCGACCTTGGCGTGAAAGGGTCGAGAAGCGGCCCGGGCTTGATGGGGAGAACGACCATGACGAAGTACATGCTGATCATGCGCGGCACGGACGAGACCACCGCGGCGATGATGGCGACGCCGTTCGACGAGATGATGGCCACGATGGGGCGGGTCAACCAGGAGATGATCCGGGCCGGCGTGCTGCTGACCGGCGAAGGACTGGACGACCCGTCGCAGGGCGTCGTCGTCGACCTCAGCAACGAGACGCCGGTGGTGACCGACGGCCCGTACGGCGAGACCAAGGAGCTGTTCGGCGGCTTCTGGATGATCGACGTGGCGTCGAAGGACGAGGCCGTCGAGTGGGCCAAGCGGCTGCCGCGGATGCCCGGCGCGAAATGTGAGATCCGCCGGGTGCCGTCGATCGACGAGTTCCCGCAGGACAACGAGTGGATCATCAAGGAGCGGGCCTTCCGCGAGCGGACCGGCCAGCTCTGATGGCCGGGGCTGCCGACGGCCCGCCGACCGCCGAGTCGGCGCGGCGGGCCGTCGAGGCGGTCTGGCGCATCGAGTCGGCCCGGATCGTGTCGGCGCTGGCCCGCTACACGGGGGACTTCTCGCTCGCCGAGGACGTCGCCCAGGAGGCGGTGGCGGAGGCGCTGGTGAGCTGGGCCCGCGACGGGGCGCCGGACTCGCCGGTCGGTTGGCTGCTGGCCACGGCGCGGCGGCGCGCGATCGACGGTTTCCGACGGAGGTCGGCGCTGGACGACCGCTACTCGACGCTGGCCGTCGCCGCGCCGGACCCTGACGATCTCCTCTGGGACCCCGACCAGGTCGAGGACGACATCCTGGCGCTGATGTTCATCGCCTGCCATCCGGTGCTGTCCCCGGAGGCCCGGGTGGCGCTGACGTTGCGTACCGTCGGCGGGCTGTCCAGTGAGGAGATCGCGCGCGCGTTCCTGGTGCCGGTTCCCACGATCCAGGCCCGGATCACGCGGGCGAAGAAGACGATCGCGGCCGCGGGGGTTCCGTTCGCGTTGCCGCCGGCCTCCGACCGCCGAGAACGCCTGGGCGGTGTGCTGAGCGTGCTCTACGTGATCTTCACTGAGGGCTCGACGGCAACGGCGGGAGACCGGTTGCTGCGCACGGACCTGGCGTACGAGGCGATCCGGCTCGCCCGCATGCTGACCGCGCTGCTGCCGACGGAGCCGGAGGCGTTCGGCCTGCTGGCATTGTGCGAGCTGACGGCGGCGCGGTTCCCGGCGCGCACCGCTGCCGACGGCTCGGCGGTGCTGCTGGAGGACCAGGACCGGCGACTGTGGGACCGGTCGGCGATCCAGCGAGGTCGGGCGGCGCTGGACCGGGCGTCGTCGCTGGGCCGAGGCCTGGGTCCGTACGGCCTGCAGGCCGCGATCGCCGCCTGCCACGCCACGGCGCCGTCGGTGGCGGAGACGGACTGGGACCGGGTCGTGCTGCTGTACGAAGCGCTCGGCCGGGTAGCACCGTCCCCGATCGTCGACCTGAACCGCGCGGTAGCGGTCGCGATGGCCCAGGGGCCAACGGCGGCCTTGTCCATTGTGGATGAGTTGGTGGCGACGGATCGGCTGTCGGGATCGCATTTGCTGCCAAGCGTGCGCGGGGAGTTGCTTCGCCGGCTAGGCCGCACCCGTGAGGCGCGGGCGGAGCTTGAGCTGGCCGCACGCCTGTGCACGAACACCCGCGAGCGCGATGTCCTGTTACTGAAGGCCGCGAGCCTGACCTGACCGAATCACCCGATCGAGGCTGGATACCGATCACCGAACCCGGCTGGTATACCGGACGGCAGCCCACGGAGGGGTCGTAGCCCAATTGGCATGAGGCAAACGGTTTAGGTCCGTAAAAGTGCGGGTTCGAGTCCCGTCGACCCTACATCAATGTCGATGAGTATTAGCAGGTCGAAGCCGAGAGACGAGGTGGTGGCGAGCATTTCGGTTGGGCAACCCAGGCCGAGGAGGTAGTCGTCACCAGGTCCGGGCATGAGCCTGTCGTCATCGTGCCGCTGGCCGAGTACGAGTCGACGAAGGAGACGGAGTATCTGCTCCGGAACCCGAGCAACGCCGCCGCCCTGCGCCGATCGATGGCCGAGCTGGAAGGCGGGGATGTGCAGGAACACGACCTCGTCGACCCGGATCCGTTCCAGGAGGTCGCGTGACGATCGTCTTCACCACGACCGCCTGGGGCCAGTATTTAGCCACACCGACCGAAAAATGGCCATGAAGGGGTCGGCAAACCAGAACCACTTCATGGCGAGCTGTCCGGGTTCTGGTCGAGACGAATAGATCGCGAGATCTTGGCTTGTCGCTATCACTACGGCGAGCGTTAGAGCTGGTCAGGGGCCTCGATTCCGAGCAGCGTCAACCCAGCGTGCAGAGTGTCGCCCGTCAGGTGGCAGAGGGCCAGTCGGTTCGCGCGCGTTGGGCCCGTGGCACGTAGGACCGGGCACTGGTCGTAGAACGTCGTGAACGTCTGGGCGAGTCTGTGCAGGTAGCCGCACAACCGATGAGGCTCGTAGGTCGCCGCTACGTCGGACAGGGTCTCCGCGAAACCGTCCAGGTCCAGGATCAGTGACCGCTCGGCCGACTCCAACGCTGGTGCGTCACCGTCGACCTGTGGGTGGCTACTGCCCGCCCGGGCCAGGATCGAGCGGATCCGGGCGTGCGCGTACTGCAGGTAGACGGCCGTGTCGCCGGTCAGGGCCAGCATCCGGTCCGGGTCGTAGACGTAGTCGCGGGTGCGGCCTGTCGCCAGGTCGGCGTACTTGACCGCCCCGATGCCAACCGCCCGTGCCCGTTCGTCCAGAGCCGTGCCGGTCAGGTCCGGGTTCTTCGCCGCGACCACCGCGCGGGCGCGGTCGACCGCGTCCGTGAGCAGGTCGATCAGGCGGATCGTGTCTCCGCTGCGGGTCCGGAACGGGCGGCCGTCGCTGCCCAGGACGGCACCGAACGCCACGTGCTTCGCGTCTACCCCGGTCGGCAGCCAACCCGCCCGCGCGGCCGTGTCGAACACGAGCCGGAAGTGCAGCGACTGCCGGGCGTCGACCACGTAGAGGAGCCGGTCGGCACGCAGGTCACCGACGCGTTGCCGCAGCGCGGCCAGGTCCGTTGCCGCGTAGCCGAAGCCGCCGTCGCTCTTGCGGATGATCAGCGGCGTCGACGTGAAGTCGGCGAAGACGCAGAGGGCGCCGTCGCTGACCACCGCGACGCCCTTGCGCTCGAGCTCGTCGGCGATGCCGGGCAGGGCCGCGTTGTACGCGCTTTCGCCGACCGCGTCGGCCGGTGTCAGCCGTACACCCAGGCGGTCGTAGACCTCGGTGAAGTAACGCGCCGACTCGTCGACCATCTCCCGCCACGCGGCCACCGTCCGCGCGTCGCCGCTCTGGAGGGCGACCACCCGCCGCCGGGCGCGGTCAGCGAACGCCGGGTCGGCCTCGAAGCGCGCCCGCGCCGACCGGTAGAGGCCCAACAGGTGGCTCATGGAGGTGGGCGACGGATGCTCGAACAACTGCTGCACGAGCATGCCGAACTGGGTGCCCCAGTCGCCGAGGTGGTTGCGCCGGACGACGTCTCCACCGAGATGTTCGAGGGTGCGCACCAGCGCGTCACCGATGATGGTCGAGCGCAGGTGGCCGACGTGCATCTCCTTGGCCACGTTGGGCTGCGAGTAGTCGACGACCGTGGTGACGCCCGACTCCGGCGTGCCGATGCCGAGCCGCGGGTCGGCGAGCCGGGCGGCGAGTTGCCCGAGCAGCGCGCCGTCGGTGAGGTCGAGGTTGACGAAACCCGGGCCGGCGACGGACGCGGCGGCCAGCCGGTCGCCGGTGGGCAACGCCGCCGTGACCTCGGCCGCCAAGGCGCGCGGGTCGCGGCGCAGGGCGCCGGCGGACGCGAGCACCCCGTCGGCCTGGAAGTCAGCGTGCTGGGAGCGGCGGATCCGCGGCGCGACCTTCGAGACACCCGCGGTCGCCAGGGCGGCGGACACGGCGTCGGACAGGGACGCGGCGAGCGGCGGAACGGCCATGCATAGATGATCCGGTCCGGGGCTCGGCGTCGCCACCGAGATTCGAACGTCGAGCCCCACCGTCAGCGGGTACGAGACCCCCAACGAGTCCTCGTACCCAGGTGACCTCTATTTGTTGATCTCCGCGAGCCGGCGGCTCTCCTTGTCGCGGAAGGCGGCGCCGAACGAGATCTTGCCGTTGGTGCGCAGCAGCGAGCCCTCGTAGACCCGGGCGCCGACGCCGATCAGCGCGAACGCCGCGAGCACCATGATGCCCAGCGAGAGCACCGGCTCCCAGCCCGCCGCGTCGCCGGTGAACAGCCGGACCGGCATCGCCGTCGGCGCGGAGAACGGGATGTAGGACAGCAGCGTCATCACCGGCTTGTTGTCGTTCAGGAAGATCACCAGGAAGAACGGCAGCATCACCACCAGCTGCAGCGGCATCGAGACGCCCTGCAGGTCCTCGAGGCGGTTGACCAGCGCTCCGGCCGCCGCCCACAGGGCCGCGAGCATCACGAAGCCGACCACGAAGAACGGCACGAACCAGCCGATCGCGGGACCGATCAGCGACAGCAGCCCGCCGCTGTCGGTGAGCTGGAGGCTGGCGACCGTGACCGCGGCGATCAGGGCGACCTGGGTCAACGCGAGCACGCCACCGGCGATCACCTTGCCGGCCAGCAGCGCGCGGGTAGGCACGCTGGCGACCAGGATCTCGACGATCCGGGTCTGCTTCTCCTCCACGACGCTCTGCGATATCTGCAGGCCGAACGTCAACGACGTGAAGAAGAAGACGACCGCGAAGCCGAAGGGCACGAGGTACGCGAGCAGGGGGTCGACCGCGTCCGGATTGAGGAGCTGGACCGCCGGCTCGACGCTGAGGGCCGACACGACGTCGCCGGGAGCGTCGTCCATCGCGAGGACCTTCGGGTCGCCGCCCCCCGTCACCACGGCGGCGTCCACGTCTCCGTCGCGTACCGCCTGCTCGGCGGCAACCTCGTCAGGGACCTGGGTCACTTCCAGGCCGGCGTCGCGCAGGGTGGTCGCGGTGGCCGCGTCGGCGACCGCGACGCTCGACGCACCGCCACCGAGCAGCGCCGGCAACACAGCGCTGCCGACGCCGAACAGGAGGAAGAAGATCGTACTGATGAGGAACGTCTTGTCCTTGATCTTGACCTTCAGCTCGCGGGCCGCGACGAGCCGGATGGCGGACGACGTGTTCATCGGGCAACCTCTCGGAAGATCTCGGCGAGCGACGGAGTGACGGGGCCGAACGACCTCACCGGGCCGCGGTCCAGCGCCGCACGCAGCACGACCTGGTCGTCGGCGTCGTCGGCGAGGTCGAACACGGCGCGCGCACCGTCGAGGTCGATCAGCGACACCCCGGGCAGGTCGCGCACCCAACCGGCGTCGCCGGCCACGATCAAAGAGAAACGCCGCTGGGAGTACGCCTCGCGCAGGCTGTCCCGGCTGCCCGCCGCGCGGATAGCACCGTCGGCGATGATCACCAGGTCGTCGCAGAGCCGTTCGACGACGTCGAGCTGGTGGCTGGAGAAGAGCACCGGTACGCCGCGGTGGGTGTGCTCGCGCAGCACGGAGACGACGGTGTCGACGGCCATCGGGTCGAGGCCGGAGAACGGCTCGTCGAGCACCAGCACGTCGGGATCGTGCACGAGCGCGGCGGCGATCTGCGCGCGCTGCTGGTTGCCGAGCGACAGGTTCTCGACGGGGTCGTTGGCCCGCTCGCCGAGGCTCAGCCACTCGAGCAGCTCGTCCACCTTGCGACGGACGGCGTCGAGCGTCATCCCGTGGAGGCGGCCGAGGTAGACGAGCTGGTCACGTACGGTCATCTTCGGGTAGAGACCGCGCTCCTCCGGCATGTAACCGAACCGGCGCCGGTCCTCGCGGGTCAGCTTCGAGCCCTGCCAGGTCACCTCACCCGAGTCCGGGGCGAGCACACCCAGGATGATCCGCATGCTGGTCGTCTTGCCGGCGCCGTTGGCGCCGACGAACCCCGTCATCCGGCCTGCGGTGACGTCGAACGTCACGTCGCGGAGCACTCGGCGGTCGCCGAAGCTCCGGTTGATCGCTTCGAGATGAAGCACCTTCGTCATGCCTCAAAGGCTATGGAAGGGCGCTTTCACCGTCGTCCGGCGCGAGATCGACCGTGAGCATCCCCCGCGCGACGGACCCATGTCCCCCACGCGGCGATCCCTATCGCCGCGGCCCAGGTCAGAACGGTCCCCGCGCGGGCCATGCCTGTGGACCGCGCGGCCCAGGTCACAGCGGTCCCCCGCGCGGCGTCCGGCGACCGGATCAGCGCGGATAGATCCTGGCCAGTAGTGGCTGCCAGGCCACCATGTCCGTGGGGTGTGGGCGGTTGCCGGTTGGTGGGTCGACGATCGCGTCCGGCCAGAAGACCGTCAGCCAGTCGCGTTCGACCTTGCCCAGGCGGGGCAGGTTCGCGCGGATCAGGCTCGCGAGCTCCGCTTCCCGTTCGCGGGTGTGGGCGTGCCGCACCAGGTAGGTGACCGCCGGAATGGACATGTATTGCATCGCGAACGGAAGGTGGTGTCGTTCGCCGTCGGTGAGGTCCAGGGCGAGCAGCGCTTGCACGTGGTCGACCGCGCGCTCGTCACCCACGCACGACAGGGCGACCAGCGCGTAGTTGCGGACGCTGTCGTCACCGTCGTAGAGGGCTTCGGCCAGCAGGTCGGAGGCCTCCGCCCCGGACCGCTTCGCCAACGCCACCAGGCCCGTGCAGCGCAGGTCGGGCTCGACGGCCAGATCAGCCACCAGACCACGCAGGAACGGGACGCCCTTGGGGCCGGTGGCCTCACCCAGCGCCGCGACGACGACAACGCTCGGCGGCGCTGTCGCCGCCAGCAGGGACGCCTCCCCCGCCGGCCCGCCGTGCACGGCCGCGGCGAGCTGTTCCTCGGACTCCCAGTCGGTCAGCATGGTCAGCCGCCCGGGGTGACGACGCCGTGTTCGTACGCGAAGACCACCGCCTGGGTGCGGTCGCGCAGGCCGAGCTTGGTCAACACCCGGCTGACGTGGGTCTTCACCGTGGCCTCGCCCAGGTGCATCGACGCCGCGATCTCGGCGTTGGTGGCACCGCGGGCCATCGCGACCAGCACCTCGTGCTCGCGGGCCGTGAGCTCCGTCAGTTGCTCGCCGCTGGTGCGCGGAGTGCCGCCCGGCCGGGCGAACGTGGCGATCACGCGGCGGGTGATCTCGGGTGCGAGCAGCGCGTCGCCCCGGGCCAGCACGCGGACCGCGTCGATCAGCGCCTCCGGCGTGCCGTTCTTGAGCAGGAAGCCGCTGGCGCCGGCCTCCAGCGCGGCGAAGAGGTAGTCGTCGCGGTCGAACGTGGTCAGGATCAGCACCGCCGGGCCGTCGGGGGTCGCGGTGATGCGGCGCGTGGCGGCCAGGCCGTCGAGGCCCGGCATCTCGACGTCCATCAGCACCACGTCGGGTTGGAGCGCGCTCACCAGCCGCACGGCCTGCTCGCCGTCGGACGCCTCGCCGATCACCTCGAAGTCGTCTTCGGTCTCGAGGATCACCCGGAAGCCGGTGCGGACCAGATGGTGGTCGTCGGCCAGCAGGACCTTGATGGCGGTCATGCCGCGTCCCCACTGCGTGGTGACGCGCCCTGCCCGGGCGGGCTCTGCCGATGATGTCCTCGCCAAGGCTCGGTCATGCCGCGTCCCCACTGCCTGGTGACGCGCCCTGCCCGGGCGGGCTCTGCCGATGATGTCCTCGCCAAGGCTCGGTCATGCCGCGTCCCCACTGCCTGGTGACGCGCCCTGCCCG
>NZ_JBFAPY010000006.1:473001-634518 GCF_040676915.1 Asanoa sp. NPDC049475
CCGGGCGGGCTCTGCCGATGATGTCCTCGCCAAGGCTCGGTCATGCCTCGACCGCCACGCGGGTCAGCGGGAAGCGGGCTCGGACCCGGAAGCCCCGGCGACCGGGGCCGTCGACCACCGGACCCGTCGACAGGACCCCGTCGTGTGCGGCAACGCGCTCGCGCATGCCGATCAGGCCCATGCCGGCGGTGCGCTGGCCGACCAGCACCGAGCGACCGTCGTCGGTCACGTCGACCTCCACTTCGTGGGCCAGGTAACGGATGCGGACGTCGACGCTGGTCGCCCCCGCGTGCTTGAGGGTGTTGGTCAGGGCTTCCTGGACGATCCGGTAGATCGCCTGCGACAGCGACTCGGGTAGCTCCACCGGATCGCCGTAGACGCCCAGCCGCGCGGCCAGGCCGGCCTCGCCGGCGTTGGCCAGCAGCTCGTCGAGCCGGTCGACGCCGCCCGCCGCCACGTCGACCGCGTCGCCGGACTGGCGCAGCAGGCTCAGCATGCGGCGCAGCTCGTCGACCGCCGTGCGGGCGCTCTGCTCGACCGACTCCAGCGCGGCGCGGGCCTTGGTCGGGTCCTTGCCGAGGACCCGCCGACCCGCCGAAGCCTGGACGCCCATCACCGAGACGTGGTGCGCGACCACGTCGTGCAGCTCACGCGCGATGCGTAGTCGTTCGTCGGAGACCGCCAGCTCGCGCGCCTCCGCCTGGGAGGCACGCAACTGCTCGGCCCGCAGCTCCAGCTCGTGCTCACGGCGGGCCGACGTCCACGCGATCTCGCCGAAGAAGTAGGCGAAACCGAAGATCAGCACGTTGACCAGGATGCCGTTGACGGCCACCGCGAACAGCGGCGGCAGCACCCCGCTGGCGTGCTCGAAGTCGCTCTCCTGAGCCCGCGGTAGGAAGATCGCCAAGGTGACGAAGAGGTAGGCGAACATCGCGGCGGTGATGCCGATGCGGATCCATTTCGCCCTCGGCCGGTCACGCCCCCACGCGCCCAGCGCGTAGATCGCCGCGAACAGCACCCCGGACGTGAGCTGCTGCTCGGGCGCGGCGCGGACCTGCGCGGCGATGAACGCCGCCGAGATGACGAGCGCGACGGCCTCGGGCCAGCGCCGCCGCCAGCACAGCGGCAGGCAGATCGCCACGGTCCAGAACACCTGCTCGGGCAGGGCGGGCACCCGACCACCGAACACCGAGACCCCGGCGGACGTCGTGAGCGTCATGTTGAGCAGCACCAGCGCCGTGACCACCAACCCGATCAGCACGTCGGCACGCCGCTGCTCCGGCGTCGGGCCGGGGCGGCGCCAGGTCGCAGCGAGCGGGGTCGTGGTCACGGGAGCCAGTTTAGGGAAGGGGTCCGACATTGACCCCTTCCCTCAACCTGAGGTCACGACGCGTACGCCTCCAGCTCGTAGATTCGCGCCGCCCGATCCGAGTCGCTGGTCGGGGTGATCACGTTGACCCGGAGATATCGCACCGACCGGGGAGTGAAGGTATGCGTCGTCACGTTCGCCGTGTTGCCGCGCGGTGACGCCACCGTGGTCCAGCTCACTCCGTCGGTGCTGACCTGCACGTCGAAGTCGCGGGTGTTCCAGACCGGCTTCTCGTTGCCCGCACCGGAATGCCGCAGCACCACCCGGCCGACCTGGCGCGCTGCCTGGAGGTCGACCCGGATCCACTTCGAGGTGCCGAGCGAGCACCACTTGTCAGCGTTGCCACCCGACACCGACCCGTTGACCGCCTTCGCCGGCGCCTCAGCCGCCGCACATTGGCTGTCGGCCGTCGCGGGGCGGTTCAGCGCGAGGTTCGTGGGTGCGGCCGACGGCACGTACAACCGCACGTCGGTCAGGCCCGCGCTGCCCTCGTACACATTCGTATAAAGGTCTCCGATCACGAACCAGTCCGGGTACGCGGACCCGGCCGGCCACTGGTTGGGCCAGGTGTGTTGACCACGAACGGCCGGTGGAACCGCAACGTCTTCTGGCCGACCCTGGCGAAATTGCCCGAAGCCTCCAGCACGTAGCCGGTCGCGTCCCGCTCGATCGCGAACGTGTAGAAGGTGTTCGGCATCAGCTCGGGTTGCAGCTCGGCGGCCGACGACAGTTGCTGCTCCGCCACGCCGCCCGAGCAAGAGGTCATGAACCACTGCGAGTTGCCGGCCAGCCCACCGCGGCCCGGATTCCAGTTGGGCATCCCGCTGATCCACATGTTGACCGTGTTGAAGTTGCTGTCGCGGTAGTTGTAGTAGGTGTTGGTGTTGGAGTCGCAGACCCGCCCGCCGATGCCCGAGCCGACCCGGTCCGGATGCTGCGAGAAGGAGTCCATCAGCACCTTGCGGCGATAGTGCCAGAAGTGGTTGTTGCGGGGCGCCGGGTTGGCGAAGTCCACGATGGACATGAAATGGAACCCGTTGTAGCCGTAGTTCCCGGCCCGCACGTCCTGCCACTCGCAGTAGGGCACGGACGCGTCGCCGGTCCACCCCGGGCTGTCGGACCCCTCACCCCAGGGATGCTGCGTCTTGCAGCCGGTCGTCGCGTACCCGTTGACCCGTCCGCCGTAGTTGATCGTGCCATTGCGCTTGCCACCGAAGTCGATGGTCTTCAGCTTGTACTCGACCCGATAGGCCTCGGGAAGCTGCTGCGACGGGCGCAGGATCACCCCGCCCGTGTGGTCGGGCACGTTCATCTTCGCCACCCACTCGGAACCCTTGGCGATCAGCGGGCCGACGTCGGTGCGCTCGTCGAGCTGGTCGCCGACCGTGAGCTTGCTGGCCTGGGCGACCAGGGCGTCGACGAACTCGTCGTGTACCTGCCGCTGCACGTACACCCGCTTGACCGCGCAGCAGATCTGGCCGTTGCCGCGGGCCAGACGGCCGAGCACGACGGCCTCGGCGGCCTTCTCGACGTCGGCGTCCGCGCAGACGATCTGCGCGTCGTTGCCGCCGAGCTCGAGCAGGACCTTCTTGAGGGTACGGCTGGCCCGGCTGGCGACCTCCTTGCCGGCGCGCGTGCTGCCCGTGAGCGAGACGGCGGCGATGCCCTCTTTCTCCGCGAGGCCCTGGGAGATCTCGGGACCGCCGTTGACGAGTTGGTGGGCGTGCTCCGGGATGCCCTGCTCTTGGATGATCTCCGCGATCCGGTGCAGGGCGAGCGGGCAGCGGCGGGGTGGCTGCACGATCACCGCGTTGCCGGCGGCGAGGGCGGCGCCGGCCTTGTGGGCGTACAGCTCGACGGGGTAGTTGAACGGACCAGCGCCGCGACGACTCCGAGGGGTTCGCGGATGGTGACGGCGAAATGTCTTTCCAGGCCGGGCACGGCGTCGAGCGGGATCTGCCGGCCGAAGATCCGGGTCGCCTCGCCGGCGAGTCCGCGGAAGATCCGAATCGCGGCGGCCACCTCGCCGCGGGTCTGGCTGATCGGCTTGCCGTTCTCTTGTGCGAGCAGGTGGGCCAGGGATTCCAGTTCTTCTTCGATCCCGGCGGCGATGCGGTGCAGCAGTGCGGCCCGCTCGTGGGCGGGCATGCTCGCCATGGCGCGCTGACCGTGCTGCGCTGCCTCGATCGCGGCGTCGAGCCCGTCCTGGGTGGTGACCGGGACCTCGCCGAGCCGCTCCCCCGTTCCCGGATTGTGGACAGCGATGACCGCGTGGGCCGCTAACATCCGATCACTCCAAACCGGCGGCGCCGCCCACTTTGCCCTGCACCACGCACTCGACCTGCACTGATGTGGACATTCAGGGTTGCGAGAGTTTCGATGTCGTGACGGAATGGTCACAGACCTTGGCGATCATCGTCAATACTCATCCCACCATTAACGCACCGTCCACTTTGTGCGTCACAGGTCTCGCATCGACGCCTTACAGTGCGTGACGTGACCGATCCATCAGGCTTGATCAATCTGTTGTCCTCTACGGCGGCCGCGCTCGGGGCAGGCTCGTCCGTCACGGGCTCGGCCTCGGCTTGCGACGGGCTGATCGTCGTGCGCGCGGCGATGCCGGGCCGGATCACCGGCATCCGTCTCGATCCGGCGGTGGCGGGGCTACCTCTCGAAGAACTGGCCGCGGAGCTGACGTCGGCGGTCAACGCGGCCCTGGCCGACCTACCCGGGTCTTTCGACGTCTCGGGTGACCAGCTGCGCGACCTACAGGAGCGCACGTCCCGCCAGTTCTCGGCGTTCACGGAGGCCTTGGTCGAGGCGCAGGCGGCGCTGGTGCGGCGGGCGGGTGAACCTCGATGAGCAGCGGCGGCTTCCGCGTCGACCCGTCGGCCCTCGGCACGTCGGGCGCGGAACTGTCCGGTGTGGCCGGCGAGTTCACGTCGGCCCTGCGCGCCTTCCAGTCGGAGCTGTCGAGCTTCGGCGCGCCATGGGGTGCCGACGAGATCGGGTCACTGATCGGCGCGGCCCACTCGGAGGTGGCGGAGTGGGCCTTCGAGTGCTTCGAGGTGGCGGCGGAGGAACTGTCGGCGGCCGGCTTCGACGTGGGCGCCATGGCCACCAACTACCGAGAGGTAGAGGAACAGATCCGCGGCGCCTTCGACGCGCTCGGAGGATGAGATGTCGCTGGAGCTCCCTGGGGAGTTGCGGTCGCTGCTGGGCGTACTGGGTTACACGTGGCCGGAGGCCGACGAAGACAAGCTGCTGGAGATGGGCCAGGCCTGGCTCCGTTTCGCGACGACCCTGGACACGCTGACAGCCAACGCCAACTCCACAGCGTCCCCAATCTGGTCGACCCACACAGGCACCGACATCACGGCGTTCCAGGAGTGGTGGACCAACGAGGACAGCCCCTTGGCCGCAATGCGCGACGGCGTACCAGCCGCGATCCTGACCGGAACCGGCTTGGTCATCTGCGGGACGATCGTGTTGGGGTTGAAGGTCGCGGTCATCATCCAACTGACCATCCTGGCGATCCAGATCGCTCAGGCAGTAGCCACGGCCCCCGTCACCTTCGGCGCTTCGCTGGCCGAGATCCCGATCTTCCAACAACTCGCCCGAGTCGCGGTCGGCGCCTTGATCGACGAGGTCATCGCGACGCTCCTCGAGGCATGAGCAATGGCGAGGACGAAGGCCAGCGGCAAGCTGATGCGGGCGGCGCTCCGCTACCTGCGACGCGCGAAGAAGCGATCCCGTCCCGGCCGGATGGGTCCGCACGGTCTCGACCATGTCTTCCGGGGGGACCTTCGGCCGAAGAAGTCGACTGGGTCCGGCTACCACTATCGGCCCGGCGGCCGAGACATGCCAGGCCGCCGCATACGGCCAGGCTCGGTCACACGCGATGCCCGCACAGGCATCTACACCGCGCGACCTGAATTCTTCGACCCCGCTCTCGATCCACCGCAGGGCCGGTGGAAGCCCAAGGGAGGCCACGACGGAGTCAGCTCATTCTTCCCGAACCACTGGACTCCGGCGCAGGTCGACGCAGCGATCGCGGGTGCTTTCCGCAACCACACCCATGTCGCCGGGACAACTAACATGTGGGAAGGCAGCTACTCCGGAATCGTCATCCAGGGTTACTTCGACCCGGGGACTGGCGCGTTGAAGCACGGCTGGCCAGTGCTCCCATGACCCTCGCAAAGGACCGCATGAGCTTCATCCGGTTCCACCTCAGCGACCTCGGCACCGCCCGCTTCGAAGTCGACGACCAGCGCTATCGGGCGCTTGGCGCGTGGGCCATCATCGACATCTCGTTGATGATGGGTGTCTGCCTGGATGCACTCGCGATGATCGACGATGTCGAAGCTGGACGGCCTGTCGAGCCCTGGAGCAGCGAACATTACGACCTGACGTTGACTCAGCGCGGCGTGACCTTCAGCAACTACTGGGCCGACGACGAACGCGGACAGTACAGCTTGGCCGAGTTTCGCCAGACGGTCGAGCTTTACTGGGCCTTCCTCGCGAGCCGGCCAGAAAGCTCCGATATCGTGCGCGACTTCTGGCCTGAGCTGTCCAGGCCACAGGCCGAGGTCCTGCTGTGGGAGCAAACCTGGAACCGACGTCATCCGTACCGTGGCCGGCTCCTGCCCGAAGACTGACAGCGATGCTGGGATTTCTGGCTCGGGCGAATGGCGTCGACGGACTTGCTGCAGCAATGGCCAAGTGATGTCCGGAAGCGGTGCGGCGCGAGCCGAACACGTGCGGTCTGCGGGCCGTCACATCGAGGTCTAGCCGAACGCTGAAGCAGAGCGGTCAGCATCTGTTTCCGGTCATGACCGCCGCGCCTATGGTGGGTCGATGGACTTCCTGTTCGACGGCGAGATCTGGTTTTGGAAAGGGCCTGCACCGTGGCACTTCGTCACTGTGCCTGAGGCCGAGTGTTTGGAGCTCGCCGCCAATGCGGATCTGGTCAGCTATGGCTGGGGCATGATTCCCGTCGCGGTGCGGATCGGGGCTACCGGGTTCACGACCTCGCTCTGGCCCAAGGACGGCGGCTACATCGTGCCGCTCAAGACCGCCGTTCGGAAGGCTGAGCGGATCGATATCGGTGACACCGTGACGGTTCGGTTGACCTTGGATGTGTGACCGTCTCAGCGAGGGACGTAGCTCAGCAGCACCGCTCGGTCGTCGAACGTCCGCGTTTCGACCAGGTCCAGGTTGACGCGGGTCTTGTCCAGCGGCAGCACCTGCTTGCCGCCTCCGAGCACCACTGGGTGGACGATCACCTGGATTTCGTCCAGCAGGCCCTCTTCGGCGAACACGCCCGCCAACTGTGACCCGCCGTTCAGCAGCAAGTCTTTGCCCGGCGCCGATTTCAGGGCCTTTACCTCCGACACCAGGTTGTCGCTGATCAGGCGGGTGCCGTGGTCGAGGGGGCCGCGGAGCGTACGCGAGAAGACGATCTTTGGGGTTGCGCGCCAGATCGGGGCGAACTCGAGGTCGTGCGGGTGATCCGACGTCTGCTCGGCGGTCGGCCAGTAGCTGGACATCATCTCCCAGACCGCGCGGCCATAGAGAAAAGTGTCGACGCGGTCGTGGACCTCCGACGCGTACGCGGACAGCTCCGGGCCCAACGCCGCCCAGTCGAACTCGCCGTTCGGGCCGTCCACGAAACCGTCGACCGACGTGTGCACCCAGTAGATGACCTTGCGCATCGCAACCGCTCCTTCGCGAGAGTGTTCCTTCACCTCGTACGTCGGAGCGGAGGACGGGCCTTCGACAGCCCGCGCTAAAGAATCTCCACCTCATCATTTAGAGAGATGCGGCCCGGCGCCGACGGCACCAGGTTGAGGCCGAACATCAGGCCCTGGTCGATGTTGCGGTGCTGGCCCAGCGCGCGCAGCGGCTGTTTGCCCTTTTCGGCCGTCTCCTGGTCGATCGTGGTCACCACGCAGCGGTCGCACAGGCTGATCGCCCGGAACACCACCTCGCCGACCCGCAGCAGACCCCCTTGCCAGCCGTCCTCGGCCCACGGCGCGGCGCCCTCGACGACCAGGTTCGGGCGGAATCGGGTGATCGGCACCGGTTCGTCGCCCTCCTCCTGTAGCCAGTCGTTGAGCGCTTCGAGCGACGCGGCGTTGGCGAGCAGCAGCGGGTAGCCGTCCGCGAACGACATCGTGCCCAGCGTCGCGCTCGCGCCCGGCACGTGCGCGGTCGGGTCGTGCAGGAACATCAGGCGGACCGGCCGCTCCAGGAAGTCACTGAGCCAGGCGTCCGCGTCGGGGCCGGCTGGTCGCGTCGGCACCGGCGCGCGGCGGCTCTTGAAGATCTTGACGCCCACGTCGTACGCCCGTGGCGGTTCCTGGATCGTGATCTCCTCACGTCCGGGCGCCGTCAGGCGCAGCGCGCCGGGCTCGACCGCCGCGCCGAGGAAGACGAGCGCGGCGGTCTCCCGCTGGGTCACTCCGACGCCGTCGGCATCGACGATCATCCAGCGGCGGTCACCGGCCAGCCCCCACGGCTCGACGCGGGCCTCGTCGTGGGTGACGCGATGACAACCCTTCACGGGGTACGTGTAGATGGCGCTCAATCGCATCGCTTCAGGGTGCCACCGCCACCCTCACCAGGCGAGGCCAATTCCGTCGCCTGGGAACCAGTGCTTGGAGGGAGTCTCCCGGTACGCCAGGAACCGCCGGCCGGTCCGTTCGGCGTGCTCGGCCAGCACGTTGGTCATGGTCACGTTGTCGGTCAGCAGCATGCCGCCCGGTGCGAGCTTGGCCTCGACGGCCTCGAACTCGCGGCGTTCGTGGGCCACGCTGTGGTCGCTGTCGTGGAGGAACATGTCGACCTTGCGGTCCAGCGCGCCGATCGACTCGATCGAGTCGCCGATCACCAGGTCGACCACGTCGGACCAGGGCGTGCTGCGGGCCAGGTAGCCGGCCTCGGGGTTGATGTCGAGCGACGTGACCCGGCCCGGTGAGCCCTCGGCGGTGTTACGGAGCAGGGCGGCCGCGATCACGCAGGTGCCGAGTCCTTTGTCGACACCGGTCTCGACGACGTGGGCGGGGCGGCGGGCGCGCACGATCGCGTACCAGCCGATGCGCCTGGCATATCTGACCTGCTTGTCGGCCAGGCCACGGCGCGCGGACGCCGCGGTGGCCGCGGTGATGTGGTCGCGCAGGTCCGCGTCGTCGTCGATCTCGGCGAAATATCCACGGACCGTGGAAACCGGCACGGCGCAGGTGATGCTGACGAACCAGGCCAGGTGTTCGCGGGACAGCTTGGTCAACTCGTAGGTGTAGTTGTGGTGTTCGCGCGACGTGAAGAGCCACCGCACCGAGGTGCCGATGACTTTCGCGTCGTGGCGGGCAACCCGACGCAGCCGGTGCGGGAAGGCCGCCACCGGTGCGAGTGGTGTGCGGGCGATGGCTCTGCGAAGTCTCGTCCGGTTCACGCGGCAGTTGTACCAGACGGTGTTACCTGCGTCACACAGCTATCCGTCACCGCAGAATCGCCACACGTGCTTGTTTCCTGAATGGTTCTATGCATAGTCTGCCTTCGTGAATGAAGGCGTTCGTGTGGTGGATCTGTTCCGTGGGGTGCGGTTGACGCCGACCCAGCGGCGGATCGCGCACTGCCTCGTGCAGAACGCCTCGTCAGCGGCCTATCTGTCGGCCTCCGAGGTGGCCGAGCTGGCGCAGGTCAGCCAGCCGAGCGTGACACGCCTGGCGTTGGCGCTGGGCTACGACGGCTACCCGGCGCTGCGGCGCAAGCTGCGCGAGGTGGTCAGCCCGTCGATCGACGTCGCGTGGGTCGGTGACAACGAGCTCCAGGTGGCGCTGCGGGCCGAGGCCGACAACCTGCATGACCTGGCTTCGCGGCTGAGTGATCCTGAGCGGCTGAGCCGGGCGGGCGCCCTGTTGGCCGCCAGCCGTCCTTTGCCGGTGCTGGGGCTGCGCTCTGCCGCGCCGCTGGCCTCCTACTTCTCCTATTTCGCGGCCAAGGTGCATCCCGACGTCCGGCTGCTCGAGACCGGCGGCAGCATGTTGACCGACCGGATCGACCAGGCCCGCGAGGCCGGGGCGACCGCCTTGCTGGCGATGGTCCTACCCCGCTACCCGCGTGAGGCGGTCGAGGCGCTGGCCGCTGCCCGTGCCGATGGCTTGTCCGTCGTGCTGATCACCGACTCGGCGGTCGGTCCCGCTGCCGACCACGCCGACGTCGTGCTGACCGCCGCCGTCGGCGCCCAACTGGTCTTCGACCTGCACGCGGCCCCGATGGCGCTGGCCATGGTGCTGCTACAGGCCCTCTGCGACGCGGCGCCGGCCGAGTCACAGCGCCGGCTCGAAGAGTTCGAACGTTCCGCGTCCCGTCGTCAGTTGTTCGTGAGCTAGGAGGCCTTCTCGTGCGCGCACCTCGTGGCAGCACCATCACCGCCCTTGGTTGGCAGCAAGAGGCTGCCAAGCGGATGCTGATCAACAACCTGGACCCCGAGGTGGCCGAGCGGCCTGACGACCTGGTGGTCTACGGCGGCACCGGCAAGGCGGCACGCGACTGGCCGTCGTTCCACGCCATCGTGCGTACGCTCGACACCCTTCGCGACGACGAGACCATGCTGGTGCAGTCGGGCCGGCCGGTCGGCGTGTTCCGCACCCACGAGTGGGCACCCCGGGTGCTGCTGGCCAACTCCAACCTGGTGGGCGACTGGGCGACCTGGCCCGAGTTCCGGCGCCTGGAAAAGCTGGGCCTCACCATGTACGGGCAGATGACCGCCGGTTCGTGGATCTACATCGGCACGCAGGGCATCCTGCAGGGCACCTACGAGACGTTCGCGGCCGTCGCGGCCAAGCGGTTCGGCGGTTCGCTGGCCGGCACGCTGACGCTGACGGCCGGGTGCGGCGGGATGGGCGGGGCGCAGCCGCTCGCGGTCACCATGAACGACGGCGTGTGCCTGATCGTCGACGTCGACCCGTCGCGGTTGGAGCGGCGGGTGGCGACGCGCTACCTCGACGTGGTGGCTTCGTCGTTGGACGAGGCTGTCTCGCTGGCTCTCGACGCGAAGGCCGCACGGCGCGCTCTGTCGGTGGGTGTGGTCGGCAACGCGGCCTCGGTTTTCCCGGAGCTGCTGCGTCGAGGTGTCGAGATCGACATCGTGACTGACCAGACCAGCGCTCATGACCCGCTTTCCTATGTGCCCGAGGGTGTCGACCTGGCCGACGCGCCTGCCTTCGCCGCGTCGAAGCCTGAGGAGTTCACCGACCGGGCGCGCGCCTCGATGGCCGCGCACGTGGCCGCGATGGTCGGCTTCATGGACGCCGGCGCCGAGGTGTTCGACTACGGCAACTCGATCCGGGGCGAGGCGCAGCTGGGCGGCTACGACCGGGCGTTCGCGTTCCCGGGGTTCGTGCCGGCCTACATCCGTCCGCTGTTCGCCGAGGGCAAGGGTCCGTTCCGCTGGGCCGCGCTGTCCGGCGACCCGGCCGACATCGCGGCGACCGACCGGGCGGTGCTCGACCTGTTCCCAGAGAACGAGTCGCTGGCCCGGTGGATCCGGATGGCCGGCGAGCGGGTGGCCTTCCAGGGGCTGCCGGCCCGGATCTGCTGGCTGGGCTACGGCGAGCGCGACAAGGCCGGCGTCCGGTTCAACGACATGGTGGCCTCCGGCGAGATCTCCGCACCGCTGGTGATCGGCCGTGACCACCTCGACGCGGGCTCGGTCGCCTCTCCGTACCGCGAGACCGAGGCGATGGCCGACGGCTCCGACGCGATCGCCGACTGGCCGCTGCTCAACGCCCTGGTCAACACCGCCAGCGGCGCCTCGTGGGTGTCGATCCACCACGGCGGCGGCGTCGGCATCGGCCGCTCCATCCACGCCGGCCAGGTCTGCGTCGCCGACGGCACAGCGCTGGCCGGCCAGAAGATCGAGCGGGTGCTCACCAACGACCCGGGCATGGGCGTCATCCGCCACGTCGACGCGGGCTACGACCGCGCGGCCGAGGTGGCGACCGAACGCGGCGTACGCATCCCGATGGCGGAGGGATGACCTTGTCGACCGACCCCGCCCTCGAGCGCACCTTCCGCGAGGTGTGGGCCGAGCTGTCGGGCATCGGCCGCGCGCCGGACGGCGGCTACCTGCGCTTCGCCTGGTCGCCGGCCGAGGTTGCGCTGCGCGACTGGTTCCGCGTCCAGGCGGCGCGCCGAGGAATGCCGGTGACGCACGACGGCAACGGCAACCTTTTTGCGGTCTGGTCGCCCTCGGACGGCGGGCGACCGCCGGGTGCCGATGCCGCAGCCGGCTCCGTTGACGCGGTGCCCGACGCGGAGGGCGGCAACCGCTTCGCGGTCCGGTCGCCCTCGGACGGCGGGCGACCGCCGGGTGCCGGCTCTGTTGGCGCGGTGCCCGGTGGGGTGTTGACCGGGAGTCATTTCGATTCTGTGCCGCATGGCGGGGCGTATGACGGTCCGTTGGGGATCGTGTCCGCGTTCCTCGCCGTGGATCTGCTTCGTGAGCAAGGGTTCCGGCCCACGCGGCCGATCACCGTCGCCGCCTTCGCGGAAGAGGAAGGGTCGCGGTTCGGCGTGGCCTGCCTCGGGTCGCGGCTGCTCACCGGGGCGATCGACCCGCAGCGGGCGGCCGAGCTCACCGACCGCGACGGCATGAGCCTGGGCGACGTGCTCGGTGCCGCGCCGGCCGGTGCGCAGCCGGATCTGGTCGCCGCCTTCGACGCCTACGTCGAGCTCCACGTCGAGCAGGGCCGCGCGCTGGCCGGCCCGGTCGGCGTGGCGAGTGCTATCTGGCCTCACGGGCGCTGGCGCTTCGACGTCGAGGGCGAGGGCAACCACGCCGGCACCACCTTGATGACCGACCGGCGCGATCCGATGCTGACGTACGCGTTCACGGTGCTGGCCGCCAACAAGGAGGCGCGGCTGCGCGGAGCACACGCGACGGTCGGCCGGGTCGAGGTCAGCCCGAACGCGACCAACGCGATCCCCGCCGCCGTGCGCGGGTGGCTCGACGCCCGGGCCGCCGACGACGAGACCCTCGCCGGGCTGGTCGAGGCGGTGGCCAAGAAGGCGACCGAACGCGCCGGCCGCGACGGCACCGCGATCCGGTTCACCGCCGAGTCGACCACGGGCGAAGTCCGATTCGACCCCACACTCGCCGAGCGCCTGGCCGGGCTGCTCGGCGGCGTGCCGATCTTGCCCACCGGCGCGGGCCACGACGCTGGGGTGCTCTCCGCCCACCTTCCGACGGCGATGCTCTTCGTCCGCAACCCCACGGGGGTGAGCCACGCCCCGGCCGAGTCGGCCAGCGACGCCGACTGCGCGGAGGGCATCCGCGCCCTGGCTCGCGTGCTGGAGGAACTGTCCGCTCGGCCACTCGTTGATCATGACGAGGGGGTGGCTCGATGAGCGAAGGACTCTGGTACGCCGATTGGGCTTGGTTGGGGTCTGACGAGGCGCCTACCGATCGGGTGTTGATCGAGGTGGTGGAGTCGCGGTTCTCGGCGATCACCGTCGGCGTCGCGACGCCCCCGCCTGACGCCATCCGGCTGCCGGGGCTGACCCTGCCCGGGCTCGCCAACGCCCACTCGCACGCGTTCCACCGGGCGCTCCGCGGCCGCACCACCGACGACCGGGGCAGCTTCTGGACCTGGCGCGACCGGATGTACGCCCTCGCCGGCCGACTCGACCCCGACAACTACCTGGCGCTGGCCCGGGCCACGTACGCGGAGATGGCCCTGGCCGGCATCACCACGGTCGGCGAGTTCCACTACCTGCACCACGATGTCGACGGCGAGCCCTACCCCGACCCCAACGTGATGGGCACCGTGCTGATCGAGGCCGCCGCGCAGGCCGGCATCCGGATCACGCTGCTCGACGCGCTCTACCTGACCGCGACGGTCGACGGCGAGCCGCTCGAAGGCGTCCAGCGGCGGTTCGGTGACCTGGACCTCGACGCGTACCTGGCCCGGCTCGACCGGCTGGCCGCGGCCAACTCCGACCAGACCGACAGCGTGCGGATCGGCGCCGCGCTGCACTCGGTCCGCGCCGTGCCGGCCGCTCTGCTTCCTGAGTTCGCCGAGCGCACCGCCGGCCGACCGCTGCACTTCCACCTCTCCGAGCAGCGCGCCGAGAACGAGGCTTGCGTGGCAGCGCACGGGCGCACCCCGACCGAACTGCTGTCCGACAGCGGCGTCCTCGGCCCACGATCGACCGCGGTCCACGCCACCCACCTCTCCGACCTCGACCGCACGCTGCTCGGCGACACCGGCACCGGCGTCTGCTTCTGCCCGACCACCGAACGCGACCTGGCCGACGGCATCGGCACCGCCCGGGCGCTGGCCGACGCCGGCAGTCCGCTTTCCCTGGGCAGTGACAGCCAGACCGTGATCGACTTGTTCGAGGAGGCCCGCGCGCTCGAGGCCGACGAGCGGCTGCGCACCGAGCGGCGTGGCCACTTCACGCCCGGCGAGTTGGTCCGGGCCGCGGCGGTGGCCGGCCACAACGCGCTGGGCTGGACCGACGTCGGGCGGATCGCGGCCGGCGAGCGGGCCGACCTGGTCACGATCAACGTGGAGAGCCCGCGCACGGCCGGCGTCCCCGCGGTCGGCGCACCCTTGGCCGCCACTGCCGCCGATGTCACCACGGTGGTGGTCGACGGGCGGGTCACCGTCCGCGACGGGCACCATGTGCGGATAGACGTGCCGGCGGCCCTCGAAGAGGCGGTGCACAGCCTGTGGTGAGTTTCTTGATCGACAACATCGGCGAGCTGGTGACCAACATGCCGGGCACCGGCGAGGGTGGCCTGCTCGGCATCCGGCGCAAGGCGGCCGTGCTGGTCGAAGAGGGCGACGTCGCCTGGATCGGCCCGAGCCGCTACGCGCCGGCCGCCGACCGGCGCATCGACGCACAGGGCGGTGCCGTCCTGCCCGGTTTCGTCGACAGCCACGCCCACCTGGTCTTCGCCGGCGACCGGGCCGCGGAGTTCGCCGCCCGCATGGCCGGCGAGCCCTACACCGGCGGCGGCATCCGCACCACCGTCGCGGCGACCCGTGCCGCCGACGACGAAATCCTGCGCGACAACGTCGACCGGCTCAGGTCCGAGGCACTTCGCCAGGGCACGACGACCATCGAGATCAAGAGTGGGTACGGGCTGACGGTCGCCGACGAGGCCCGCTCGCTGCGGATCGCCGGCGAGTTCACGCAGGAGACGACCTTCCTCGGCGCGCACGTGGTCCCACCGGAATACGCCAACCGGGCCGACGACTACGTGGGGCTGGTCTGCGGTCCGATGCTGCGCGCCGCCCGGCCGCACGCCAAGTGGATCGACGTGTTCTGCGAGAAGGGCGCGTTCGACGCCGACCACGCCCGCGCGATCCTGACCGTGGGCAAGGACGCCGGTCTGGGCGTGCGCGTGCACGCCAACCAGCTCGGCCCCGGCGAGGGAGTGCAGCTCGCGGTCGAGCTCGGAGCGGCCAGCGCCGACCACTGCACCCACCTGTCCCGCGCCGACATCGACGCGCTCGCCGGGTCGCGTACCGTCGCGACGTTGCTGCCCGGCGCCGAGTTCTCGACCCGGTCGACCTATCCCGACGCGCGCCGCCTGCTCGACGCCGGTGCGACCGTCGCGCTGGCGACCGACTGCAACCCCGGCTCGTCGTACACCTCCTCGATGCCCTTCTGTGTCGCACTCGCCGTTCGCGAGATGGGCATGACACCGGCCGAGGCGGTCTGGGCGGCCACCGCGGGCGGCGCGCGGGCGCTGCGCCGCGACGACGTGGGCGTGATCCGCCCTGGCGCGCGGGCCGACATCGTGCTGCTCGACGCGCCTACCCATCTGCACCTGGCCTACCGGCCCGGCGTACCGCTGGTCACCAAGGTCCTGCACAACGGAGCACCCCAATGACGACTGTCACCATCCTGCCCACCGGCATCGCGCCCGCCGACGTCCACGCCGTGGCCCGCGGGGCCGCCCTGGTCGAGCTGCACCCCACCGCCGTCGAAGCGATGGCCGCGTCGCGCGCCCACGTCGACCGCATCGAAGCGTCCGGCCGGCCGGTCTACGGCGTGTCCACCGGCTTCGGCTCGCTGGCCAGCACGTTCGTGGCCAGCGAACGCCGGGCCGAGCTGCAACACGCGCTGATCCGCTCCCATGCCGCCGGCGTCGGCGCCCCGATGCCACGCGAGGTGGTGCGGGCGATGATGCTGCTGCGGATCCGGTCTCTGGCGTTGGGCCACTCCGGCGTACGCCCGCTGGTCGCCCAGTCGCTGGTGGACCTGCTCAACGCCGACGTCACGCCGTGGGTTCCGGAGCACGGCTCGCTCGGCGCCTCGGGCGACCTGGCGCCGCTGGCGCACTGCGCACTGGTGCTGCTCGGCGAGGGCTGGGTGCTCGACAAGTCCGGCACCCGCATCGACGGCGGCGAGGCGCTGCGCCAGGCCGGCCTGCGCCCGATCGAGCTGGCCGCCAAGGAGGGCCTGGCGCTGGTCAACGGCACCGACGGCATGCTCGGCATGCTGCTGCTGGCGCTCGGCGACGCCGCGCACCTGTTCGCGATGGCCGACCTGACCGCCGCGCTCTCGATCGAGGCGATGCTGGGCTCCGACCGCCCGTTCATGGCGGAGCTGCACGCGATCCGGCCGCACCCCGGCCAGGCGACGTCCGCCGCCAACATCCACCGCCTGCTCCAAGGCTCCGCGATCATGGATTCGCACCGCGACGACCTGAATCACGCGGTGCAGGACGCGTACTCGATGCGCTGCGCACCCCAGGTCGCCGGCGCCGCCCGCGACACGCTCGAGTTCGCCACCCAGGTCGCCGGCCGCGAGCTCCGCTCGGTCGTCGACAACCCGGTCGTCCTGCCCGACGGCCGGGTCGAGTCCACGGGCAACTTCCACGGCGCGCCGCTCGGGTTCGCCGCCGACTACCTGGCGATCGCGGCCGCCGAGGTGGGTGCCATCGCCGAACGCCGCGTCGACCGGTTGCTCGACGTGTGCCGCTCCCGCGACCTGCCGCCGTTCCTGTCCCCGGACGCTGGCGTCAACTCGGGGCTGATGATCGCGCAATACACGGCGGCCGGCATCGTCGCGGAGAACCGCCGCCTGGCGTCCCCGGCATCGGTCGACTCGCTGCCGACCAGCGGCATGCAGGAAGACCACGTCTCGATGGGTTGGGCCGCGACCCGCAAGCTGCGCACGGTGCTGGACAACCTGACGAGCCTGCTGGCGGTGGAGCTGCTGGCCGCGGTCCGGGGAATCCAGCTACGTGGGCCGCTGGCGCCGTCGCCTGCGGGGACGATCGCCACGGCGGCGGTCGCTCGGTTCGCCGGGACCCCGGGGCCGGATGTCTTCCTGGCTCCGATCATGGAGTCGGCGCGGGCGCTGATCAGCGGCACCGAACTACGCACCGCCATCGAGGCGGAGGTCGGCCCGCTCCCCTGACCCGATCGGCCCGCCTGGCGTTGGCTGCCGCCGCGGGGCGGCGGCCACTCCCGGCGGAATCTCTGCCGGACATCAGGCCGTCGGGCCAACCCTGCCTGACGCCGGGGGCCGAAGCCTGCGGCGTCGCACCGGGCTGACCCCTGGGGCCGAAGCCCGCAGCGTCCCACCGGGCTGACCCCTGGCGCCCGAAGCCCGCAGCGTCCCACCGGGCTGACCCCTGGCGCCCGAAGCCCGCAGCGTCGCACCGGGCTGACCCCTGGCGCCCGAAGCCCGCGGCGTCCCACCGGGCTGATCGGTTGCAGCGACCCGTCAGCTCTCCCCGGTGGCGTACCCCTGGGCGAAGAGCAACAGCTCCACCGGCCGCGCCCCCTCCGGCCGCGCAGAGGCATCCCGCAGCCGGTCGTCATAGCGGCTCAGGACCGCCCGGATGTCCGTGACCATGTCCCGGATCTCGTCGACCGTCCCGTACACGAGCGTTCCAGAACCGCCGAGGACGTCCTGCCATTCGGTGGGCTCGGCGTGCCGGGTTGCCTGGGCCGACTGCACCCGCTCCAGCCAGTGGCGGATCAGTACGTCCGACAGCGTCCGGGCTGCTGCTCGTGATTGGTCGTCGTCCTGGACGTCCGAGAACGCCAGCGGGACGTCCAGGGCGCGCCATGGGCGGCGGCGGCCCGGGCCCGTGCCGACCTCTTCCACGAAACCGAAGCGAGCGAGCGCGCGCAGGTGGAAGGCGCAGTTCGTCGGGGTTTCGCCGATCAGGGCGCTCGCTTCGGTCGCCGTCAGCGTGTCGTGTACCCGGAGGACTTCCATCAGCGCGATACGGGTCGGATGCGCCAGCGCGCGCATTGCCGCCGCTCCCTGCAGCCTTGCAGCCATCGCGCAAAATCCTCTCTTGTTTCGAGCCCTGCCTTTCGAGAATATCGTCTCGAAAGAATTCTCTCGAAACCAGGAGGCGACTGATGGCGAGCCGGCGGCAGAGCGATCCCGTGATCACGGCACTCTCGGCGCTGGCGCCCGACGCGCAGCTCGGCCGGGGTGAGCTGGTCCGGGACGACGGCCGCCACCTTCGCTGGATAGAGACGAGCAGCACCGGACCGACCATCGTGCTGGTCAGCGGCGCCGGCGACACCGTGCTCGACTGGGGGCCGATCCTGCCCGCGCTGGCCGCCGACTTCCGGGTCGTCGCGTACGACCGGGCCGGTCTTGGCGACAGCGATCCGCTGCGAGGTCGGCTCACCATCGAGTCCCAGGTCGACGACCTCGTCGCGCTCCTCGACGCGGTGGGGCCGGCCCTGCTCGTCGGGCACAGCTGGGGTGGGTTGCTCGCCCAGTTCGCCGCCGCCGCTCGGCCCGACCAGGTGACCGGCCTGGTGCTCATCGACCCCACCCACGAGGGCGTGATGGCCGTGGTGCCGGCACGGCTGCGGATCACCTCCGACCTGTCCCTGGACTGGATGGTGGTGCTCAAGTACCTCGGCCTGTTCGGCAAGCAGCTCGACCGCTTCGCCACCGGCGTGATGAAGGCCTGCACCGACGACCCGGCGACCCAAGAGCTGGTCCTGGCCGCCTACCGCGCCGAGTACGCGCAGCGCCACCAGGTCGTCTCCATCCGCACCGAGAACCGGCTCGCCGGCGACGTCGCCGGTGCCCGTCGCGCCCGCGCCGCCCATCCGCCGGCCGACCTGCCGATGACCGTGCTGACCGCGACCCGGGGCAAGCTGCCCGTGCTCCAGGTGCGTGCCGCCGAGCTGGCCGAGGAGACCGCCGCCGCGTACCCCCGGGGTCAGCACATCGTGGTCGACGACGCGGGGCACTACATCCACCACGACCAGCCCGCCGCGGCCGCCGCCGCCATCAAGGCCGCCGCGGGCTAGCCGGGAGCGCCGCCGCCGGCTGGGCAGGGCGCAGTCGGTTGATCGGGGCGCAAGCTGATCACGAGCCACAGCCGTCGCGAGCTCATTCGCCTTGAGCGGCAACTCACTCGCGAATGAGCATCGCGACACCGGTGATCGACGGCAGACTGTCCGCATGGTGGAGTCGCGACAACGTGAGGAGACCGCCAGCCGTCCCCTCCTCCTCAACAGGTACGCCGCCCTGGTCGTGTTCATCGCGGGATATGCGCTGCTCGCCGCGGTCGCCCGCCCACTGACCCTGCCGGCGTCGTTCACCGTGCTCGTCCCAGGGCTGGCCCTCATCGCCTGGGGCGCCCGACGCGTGCCGAAGCGGACCGTGAAGACCACCCGGTCGACGGTCGTCACCTGGTTCGTGCTGCTCGGCCTCTTCTGCGTCTGGGAGCTGGTCGCCTTCGGCTGGGGCAACGACCAGGCCCACCCCACGCTGAGCCTCGCGTTCGACCCGGTGCTGGAGAACTATCCGGCCCGGGTGATCGGCTACGTGATCTGGCTGAGCACCGGAGCCTGGGTGGCGAGCCGGTGAGCCCTCGTCTCGTCCTGATCACGGGCTTCATCGTCATCTTCGCGGCGATGCTGGTCGTCGACCTCACCAGCCGCCGTCGGGGCAAGGGACCCGAGCCGGTCGCCGCCGCGCTGACCGCCGCGATGCGTACCCCGCTCGGCCGCGTCCTCGTCCTCGGCTGGTGGTGCTGGATCGGCTACCACTTCCTGGCCCGCTGACCCAGCCTCGCCCGCTGACGACCCAGCCAAGCCAGCCCCACCCGCGGACCGCTTGCGATGCTCCTGCGGGCTGACCCCGTGCACCCGCTTGAAGGCCGTACTCAACGCGAACGCGCTCCCGTAGCCCACCTGCCGAGCCACCGCGGCCACAGTCGCGTCGGGCTCCCGCAACAGATCGGCGGCGAGCGCCAACCGCCAGGATGTCAGGTACGACATCGGCGGCTCGCCCACCAACTCGCCGAACCGTCGCGCCAACGCCGCCCGCGACAGACCACTGCGCGCCGCCAGCGACGCCACCGTCCACGGATGCGCCGGATTGTTGTGCAGCATGCGCAACGCCCGCCCGACGACGGGATCGGCCTGCGCCTGGTACCACGCCGGCGCCTCCGCCTCCGGCCGCGAGAACCAGGTCCGCAGCACCGCGATCAGCAACAGGTCCAGCAGTCGGTCGAGCACCGCCGACTGCCCCGGCTCGTCCCGCACGATCTCCGAGCCGAGCAACCCGACCAAGGGTGAGTCCCACTCGCCGGTGCGCAGCACCACCAGCGTCGGCAGCGCCCGCAGCAGCCGATCGCTGATTTCGCCGTTGACCTGGTAGGTGCCGGTCAACATCACCGACCCGCCGTCGACGCTCGTACCCCAGGTGCGTACCCCAAGATCCATCTCGTCGTGGAGGTCGACCCCGTCGGGCGTCGTGCACCGCTGACCAGGGTGGATGACGATCTGCGGCGCGGTCCCAGGGTCGTCCGCGACGGTGTAATGGTCCGGCCCGCGCAGCACCGCGACATCACCCGGATGCAGACAGACCGGCTCGGCATCGTCGAAGATCACCCAGGCGTCCCCGCGCACCACCGACACGATCGACAACGGCGCCTCGTCGCGAATCCGCAACGACCACGGCGGGTCCAGCACACATCGAAGCAGGAACGCCGCTCGCGCCCGCGGCCCGTCCAGCAGCCCGGCTAGCGCATCCATCGACCCATGCTAACGACAATCAGGATGACTCGGGCTCGCGGTGGGCACGACCGTTGCTCCCGCCAGAGAACGCTTCGCTGCCAGCTTCGGGGTGGCTAGCGCTCACCCCGAAAGCCCCAAAACCCCAAAAACCCCAAAAGCCGACTAGCGGATCTGCTCTTTCGCGATGACCTTGGCCAGCGCCCGCAGGGCCTTGCCGCGGTGGCTGATCGCGTCCTTCTCCTCCGGCGCCAACTCGGCGTTCGTCCGGTCCTGGCCCTCGCCGACGAAGAGCGGGTCGTAGCCGAAGCCGCCCGCCCCGCGCGGCGCCCGCAGCAGGTGCCCCGGCTGCCGCCCCTCGACCAGATGCTCGCGCCCGCCCGGCGTGACCAGGGCGACCGCGCACACGAAGGCCGCGCCGCGGTGCTCGTCGGCGAAGTCGCTGATCTGGGCCAGCAGCAGCTCGTTGTTGGCGGTGTCGTCGCCGTGCTTCCCGGCCCAGCGGGCGCTGAGCACGCCCGGCATGCCGTTGAGCGCGTCCACGGTGATGCCCGAGTCGTCGGCGATCGCCGGCAGGCCGGTGCGGCTGGCGCCCTCGCGGGCCTTGAGCAGCGCGTTCTCGGCGAAGGTCAGGCCGGTCTCCGGCGGCTCCGGGTACTGGTCGACGTCGCGCAGGCTGACCAGCTCGACCACTCCCCCGCCGAGCGCGGCGTCCAGGATGCGCTGCAGCTCGACGAGCTTCTTCGCGTTGTTGGTGGCGAGCAGCATCCGGCGGCTCATGACGCCAGTGCCTTCCGCTGGGCGTCGGCAAGCGACTCGCAGCCGGCCACGGCCAGGTCGAGCAGCGCGTCGAGCTCCGCCCGGTTGAAGACCGCCGCCTCGCCGGTGCCCTGCACCTCGACGAAGTCACCCTCGCCGGTGCAGACCACGTTCATGTCGACGTCGGCCGCGCCGTCCTCCAGGTACATCAGGTCGAGCCGAGGCTCGCCCTTGATGACGCCGACGCTGACGGCGGACACCGAGCGCGGCACCGCCTCCTCGATCTTGCCCGCCAGGATCTTCTTGCCGGCCATCCAGGTCACCGCGTCGTGCAGCGCCACGTACGCGCCGGTGATCGCGGCCGTCCGGGTGCCGCCGTCGGCCTGGAGCACGTCACAGTCGAGCACGACCGAGTTCTCGCCCAGCGACTTAAGGTCGACGCAGGCCCGCAGGCTGCGCCCGATCAGGCGCGAGATCTCCTGGGTGCGCCCGCCGACCCGGCCCTTGACGCTCTCGCGGTCGGAGCGGGTCGTGGTCGCCCGCGGCAGCATCGCGTACTCCGCGGTCACCCAGCCGAGCCCGCTGCCCTTGCGCCAGCGCGGCACCCCCTCGGTGACGCTCGCGGTGCACAGAACCCGGGTGTCGCCGAACTCGACCAGCACCGAACCCTCGGGGTGCATGCTCCACTGTCGAGTGATCGTCACAGGTCGCAGTTGGTCGGGCCGCCGCCCGTCTGGTCGAGCCATGGGGGCCAGCCTAGGCGGCCTCCACGTCGGCCCGCGCGCGCCCCGCTGTCACGACCGCCCGGTGCGCCCCGAGGAAGGCCGCGGTCGCCGCCGGCCAACTGAACTCCTCGGCCCGCGATCGGGCCTGTGACCGGCGCAGACTCTCGTCGAGCCCGAGCAGCCCGGTGACCGCCGCGGCCATCGCGGGACCGCTGCCGGACGCCGCCGCACCGGCCGGGCCGATCACCTCGGGCAGCGCGCTGGCCGCGTTGACCACGACCGGCGTGCCACAGGCCAGCGCCTCCAGCGCCGCGAGGCCGAAGGTCTCCACCGGACCCGGCGCGATCACCACGTCGGCGCTGGCGAGCAGCGCCGCCACGGCCGCCTGGTCCGGCAGGAAGCCGGCGAAGGTCACGGGGAGGTCGGCTGCCTTGGACTCCAGCACCGGCCGGCGCGGGCCGTCGCCGAGCACGACGAGCCGGGCCGGGATGCCGGCGCGGACCAGCGCGGCCAGGGCGTCCACGGCCAGCTCCGGCTTCTTCTCCGGTGAGAGCCGGGTGCAGGTCACCAGCAGGACCTCGCCAGCTCGGACATATCGGGCGCGGACCTCGGGGTCGTGCCGAACGGGGTGGAACGTGTCGAGGTCGACGCCGAGCGGCGCCCGCCGCACGGGCCTGCCGATCCGGACGAACTCCTCGGCCGCCCAACCGGTGGTGCAGACGATCGTGTCGTACGCGTCGGCGCTGCGCGCGTTGAGCGCGTCCGCCGCCCGACGCCCGGCCGCGCCCGGCAGTCCGGAGATCCGCAGCAGCCCGGCCAGGCTCTCGTGGGAGACCATCACGCTGGGCACCCCGGCGTCGCGAGCCCAGCGGCCGGTCCAGCGCAGCGTGCTGCGGTCGGACACCTCCAGCCGGTCCGGCGCCAGCCGATCGAGCAGCCGGGCCAGTGGACGCCGGCCGACCAGCACCCGGTAGCCACCGGTCAGCGGCACCATCGGGCCAGGGAGGGTGATCACCCGGCCCTGGTCGGTCTCCTCGTCCGCGTACTTCTCCCCCGGCATCACCAGGATCGGCTGGTGCCCGTTGGCGAGATACCCGGCGCCGAGGCTGCGCAGCGCGGTCCGCAGGCCACCGGACCTGGGCATGATGAAGTTCGCGAGCCGCACGATCCGCAGCCCGCTAGCCCCCGAGCTCATGCGGCGACGGCCAGCCGCTGCCGGGCCGAGCGTCCCTGTAGGACGGCCGTGTAGTGGCCGATCAGCTCGTCCCCGATCGCCGCCCAGGTGCGTCCGGCGACCGCGTCGCGCGCCGCCAGGCCGTACCGCTGGCGCAGTTCGGGATCTTGGATCAGCGTGCCGACCGCGACCGCGATGGCGTCGCCGTCGCCCGGTGGCACGAGCGTGCCGGTCAGGTTGGGGCGCACCAGGTCGATCGGGCCGCCGGCGGCCGGGGCGACGACCGGCACGCCGCTGGCCATCGCCTCCTGCACGCTCTGGCAGAACGTCTCGTGCGGCCCGGCGTGCACGAAGACGTCGAGGCTCGCGTAGATCCGGGCCAGCTGCTCGCCGCCGCGCTGGCCGAGGAAGACGGCGTGCGGCAGGGCCTTCTCGGCCTCCTTGCGGCCGGGGCCGTCACCGACGACCACCAGGCGCACGCCGGGCATGCGCGACACCCGGGCCAGCAGGTCGAGCCGCTTCTCGGCGGCCAGGCGGCCCACGTACCCGATGAGCAGTTGACCCTCAGGCGCCAACGCTCGGCGCACTCCGGCGCTGCGCTTGCTCGGGTGGAACCGCACGGTGTCGACGCCGCGTCCCCAGCGGTGCACGCGGCGGATGCCCTGCTCGGCCAGGTCGGCCACCGAGGTCGACGAGGGCGCGAGAGTCCGGTCGGCGCCGTTGTGGATCGTCCGGATCCAGTGCCAGGTGATGTCCTCGCCCCAGGCCAGGCGGTAGTTGCGCAGGTAGGCGGCGATGTCGGTCTGGTAGACGGCGACGGTCGGCAGGTTGCGCTGGTTGGCCAGGGCCACGCCGCGGGCGCCGAGGAAGAACGGGCTGGCCAGGTGTACGACGTCCGGGGCGTGCGCGATGAGCGCGTCGGTGAGCCGGGCGCTGGGCATGCCGAACCGGAAGCCGCGGTAGCGGGGCAGCGGCACGCTCGGGATGCGGACCACCGGATACGACCGAGCACCGGTCACGCCGCGGGCCGAGGACGACGGTGCTGGCGCGATCACCATCGGCTGGTGGCCGCGGGCGACCAGGTGCTCGGCGACGCGGACGACGGAGTTCGCTACGCCGTTGACGTCCGGCGGGAAGGACTCCGTGATGAGCGCGATACGCATGGGCACACCGTCGGTGCCGGTGCGGTGCGGGGAGCGACAGCCGGCTGTCGGGCCGGCGAACAGTGCCTGAAGGGTCAGATCTCGTAGCGCGCGCCGGGCCGGACGATCTCCATCGGCCCCGCGTACGTCGCCTGGGCGGCCTCGAAGGTCAGCGCCTCGCTGCCCCACGCGGTCACCAGGTGCGTCAGCAGCAACCGGCCGACGCCGGCCTTGGTGGCGACCTCGCCCGCCTCGCCACCGGTCAGGTGGATGTCGGGCGGGTTGTCGGCGCCGTCGAGGTAGCTGGCCTCGCACAGGAACACGTCGGCGCCGTGCGCCAGGCGCAGCAGCGCGTCGCAGGGTGCGGTGTCCGACGAGTACGCGAGGACCCGGCCCTGGTGCTCGATGCGTACGCCATAGGTCTCGACGGGATGGTTGACCCGGTCGACGACGACCTGGAACGGACCGATGGGGAACGACCCGGGCTGCAGGCCGTAGAAGGTGTAGACGTCGTCGAGCGCGTCCTCGACCTCGTTGTTGTAGCCGGCGGCGATCCGGGCCGGTGCGCCGGCCGGGGCGTAGACCGGGATGGCCGGGTAGGCGCCCTCGGGCGCGTAGCGCCGGACCACGATGTAGTCGCACGCGTCGGACATGTGGTCGCAGTGCAGATGGGTCAGCAGGATCGCGTCGATGCCGTGCAGGCTCGAGTAGCGCTGCAGCGCCGACAGCGACCCGGTGCCGAAGTCGACGAGAAGACGGAAGTCGTCCGCCTCGACGAGGTACGCGGAACAGGCCGACTCGGGGCCGGGAAAACTGCCGGCACAGCCGAGGATCGTCAGGCGCATCCGAACGTTCCCGGCATGTTGACAGGCCCGCCGACCTTTCGGAGGCACAAGATCGGAGTCGACGAGATTGTCACGCTGCGCAGCCTACGCCGTGGCCCGGAACCTCATGAAAGAACTGATCGAACTTGTCGCGAAGGTGACACCGCAGCGTCGGGTACATTCCGGCAATTCTGGATGATCGCGGTTGGAGATCATGCCGTTACGCGTAGTCACATTCCAGCGTTGAATCCATGGCGGGCCCACCGGGAGGCGGCGGGCCGACGAAGGCGCGGGACGGTGACGTGTGTCGAACCAGGCAGAGACCCCTTCGGCAGACAAATCAGACAACAGTAAGGCGGATCCTTCGTCGCCCCGGCACGCCATGGGCACGGACGCGGCCGCTCCGACGGGCGTGATCGCCTCGCCGCCTCCGGCCGAGGCGCTCGAGACCCTGCCGATCGTCCCCCCGACCGGCCCGAACCCGGCGCCGAGCCAAACAGGCAGCGGCGCGACCTCGGAGCGGCAGAACACGACACCCGGCGTCCCGATCATCACGGGCCTCGACACGGTCGCGGGACCGGAGACAGCGGCCGGCAACTCCCTCAGCGGCGTGTCGACCGGGACAACCCTGACCGAACCGCCGCCGTCGGACGACAGGCCCACGGCTGCTCCTTCAGAGGGCGCGGCTCCGCGCAGCGGTGACCCGGTCAGCGTCGAGCGCCTACCGACCCGGCTGAGCCTCAACAAGGCCAAGCACGCGGCGACGGCGCAGAGCGGCATCTTCCGACTCGGCGACCTGGTGCACTCGGACACCAGGCCGACGCCGGAAAGCGCCCACATGCTCGGCGTCTGCGCCTGGGGAACGGCGCTGGCCCTGGCAGGCGTCGGCGTCGGCATCCGCGGCCTGGCCGCGATCGTCGGAGGCATCGCCCCGGGCTGGTACCAGCCGGCCCTGATCGTCGTGGGCCTGATCGGCGTGTTCCTGACGGTAGGCGCGTTCGTCACCATCCAACGCCGCTACACACCTTGGTTGATGTTGGCCTTCGCCACCATCCCGCTGGCGGTTTCGATCGCTTTGACGATCATCGCCCTCTAGCGCCGCCGCCGGCCCACATCTCTGCGCGCACCGCCTGGTCGGAGGCGGTGCGCGCAGACGGTTGTCGCCATCCGCGGCCGGAGTGGCGCGCCTATCGCCTTGCCCTTCGCGGTGACCAACGGCGGAGCTGGCACCGGAGCGAAGCGGAGCGGTCTCCGGCGGGAGCGACGGCGCGCGACCACCGCGAACCCGGGAAATCACGCAATTGACCTTGCGCAGTTGGATCTCGCCGTTGACCTTGGGCAGTTGGATCAGTAGTGCGCGGGTTCTACGCCCAGAGTTGACCGTCGAGCGCGTCTTCGGCTTCCGCCAGGGTGCCGCCGTAGGCGCCGGTGGAGAGATATTTCCAGCCGCCGTCGGCGACCACGAAGGCCACGTCGGCTCGGATGCCCTCCTTGACCGCCTGGTGGGCCACGGCCAGCGCCGCGTGGAGGATCGCGCCGCTCGAGAAGCCGGCGAAGATGCCTTCGACCTCTACCAGTTGCCTGGTGCGCAGCACCGCGTCCTGGGTGCCCACCGAGAACCGGCGGGTCAGGACCGAGGCGTCGTAGAGCTCCGGCACGTAGCCCTCGTCGATGTTGCGCAGCCCGTAGACCACCTCGCCGTAGCGCGGCTCGGCGGCGATGATCTCGATGCCCGGCACCTTCTCGCGCAGGTAGCGGCCCGTGCCCATGAGCGTGCCCGTGGTGCCCAGGCCGGCGACGAAGTGCGTGATCGTCGGCAGGTCGCGGAGCAGCTCAGGACCCGTCGTCTCGTAGTGCGCCCGGGCGTTGTCGGGGTTGCCGTACTGGAACAGCATGACCCAGTCCGGGTGCTCGGCGGCGATCTGCTTCGCCTTCGCCACCGCTTGGTTGGAACCGCCTGCGGCGGGCGAGAAGATGATCTCCGCGCCGTACATCCGGAGCAGTTGGGTGCGTTCCGTGGAGACGTTCTCCGGCATCACGCAGACCAGCCGGTAGCCGCGCAGCTTGGCGACCATGGCCAGGGAGATGCCGGTGTTGCCGCTGGTCGGCTCGAGGATCGTGTCGCCCGGGCGGAGCCGGCCGGCGCGTTCGGCCTCGCGGACCATGAACAGCGCCGCCCGGTCCTTGATGCTCCCGGTCGGGTTGCGATCTTCGAGCTTGGCCCACAGCCGCACCGGCGGCGCGCCTTCCGGCACCGCCGGGGACAGCCTGGGCAGGCCGACCAGCGGGGTGTCCCCCGCCGCTTCGAGCAGGCTCTCGTACCGCGACATGGCGGTTGCCCCTAGCGGACGGGCGCCGTCGAGCGGCCGAGCAGCGCGGCCGCGGCGGCGAACCCGAAGGCACCACCGGCGACGGCCGGCAGGATCGTCACGTTGTCGCCGTCGTTGAGCTTGGCGTCGAGCGAGCCGAGGAAGCGGACGTCTTCGTCGTTGACGTAGATGTTGACGAAGCGGTGCAGGCCGCCCTGCTCGGTGACCAGCCGGCCGCGCAGGCCGGAGTACTTGCTGTCCAGGTCGGTGAGCAGCGCGCTCAGCGTGTCGCCGGCGCCCTCGACGGACTTCGCGCCGCCGGTGTAGGTGCGCAGGATGGTGGGGATGCGGACTTCGATAGCCATGATCATTGCTCCTGGGAAGAACGAGAAAAACGACGGACGGGTGTGCTGGCGGCAGCGGGGGTCAGCGGCCGGGCGAACACTCGTAGTCGACCGTCGTCGGGCTCTGCCCGAACATGTATGACTGAACGGCGTGCGGATCCACGGTGGGCTCAACGATCCGGACCGGCTCTTCGGTTACGACGCCGTCCACGATGCGGTAGGACCGGATCTCTTCGGAGTCTGGCTCGCGCGTCGACACCAGGAGGTAGTGGGCGCCCGGCTCGCCGGCGAAGGAGACGTCGGTGCGGGACGGGTAGGCCTCGGTGGCCGTGTGCGAGTGGTAGATGACGACCGGCTCTTCGTCGCGGTCGTCCATCTCGCGCCAGACCCGGAGCTGCTCCATCGAGTCGAACTCGTAGAACGTCATCGACCGGGCGGCGTTGTCCATGGGGATGTGGCGGACCGGCTTGTCGCTGCCGACCGGGCCGGCGACCACGCCGCACGCCTCGTCGGGGTGGTCGCGGCGTGCGTGGGCGATGATCGCGTCGATGATCGACCGGTCGATGCTCAGCACGTGCCCAAGCTTACCGTCTGCGCGGCCTGTGCCGGGACGTGGCCGCGGTCACGATGGTCACTCAGTGAGTGCGGTGAGCAACGATTCCTGAAGATATCCGAGGTACGCGTAGACGGAGAGCTGAAAGACCCGGGAGGACGAAGGGTCGGACAGCACGGCGTCGTCGAGCTCTTCCCCGAGGTCGGTGTCGGCGCTGATGTCGAGCCGGACCCCCATCGCCAGCCGGGCGTCGTTGAGCGCCCGCAGCCAGGCCTCGGCGGCCTCCTCGTCGAGCCGGACCTCACCGCCGGAGCTGCTGGGCAGCGCGGCCAGGATGGCGCCGGCCTGGTCGATCTTGCCGGTCTTGAGGTCGCCCTCGGTGAACCGGCGGAACTCGGCCGAGTCGTCGGCGTTTGTCGGGTAGACGTCGGGAAAGAGCCGGTCGACCACCGGGTCGCCGTGGTCGAACCCGTCGGTGAGCAGCCCGACCACCTCGGTCGCGACCTTGCGCAGCACCCGCACCTCGTCGGGGGCGAAGGTCGCCACACAGTGTTTTCCATAGCGCCGGAACATGGGTCAGGGTTGCTCGACCGTCGCCCACAGGCCGTAGCCGTGAAGGCACGACGCGTCGTATTCCATCCGCTCACGGGCACCGTGCGAGACCGCAGCGCGGCCCTTGTTGTGCACATCGAGCATGAGGGACTGGGCCTTGTCGAAGGTGTAGCCGAACTGCTTCTGGAACACCCAGGTCACATAGGTCATCAGATTGACCGGGTCATCATGGACAACCGTGATCCACGGACGGTCGGTCGCCGGCAGGGTCTCGACGTCCGGCGACTGCACGGGGGTCGTCTGCGGGGCTGCCACACCGCCATCGTACGAGCAAATCGACGCACCGACGACCGCCACATGCGTCTCAGTAGCCCTCATCTCTATTGGGCTGGTGTTATGCCAACAGGATCCCGTGGTCGACCGCTTCGGCGAGCACTCCGGAGAGCGCCCGGTGGGTCGCGTCGAGGCGGCGGGAGATCTCGCGCAGGAGCTCGAGCTCGACGCCACGGATCGACCGCTGTGCCCACGAACGGGCTCGGTTGGTGTCGGCCGCGCCGGCGTTGCGCCACTGCCCGTAGCAGCCGCCGGCCAGCCCGACGCCCACCGACGGGAGGATCGTGCGGCCCACCTCGACCGGGTACGCGGCCAGCCCGGCAACCGCCCCGCCGCCGGCGACCGTGGCCACCCCGGCGGTGCTGGTGATCAGGAGGACCTTGTCGAGGTCGCGGGCGTTGCGGTCGTCGGCGAGGGCGCGGCGTACGCCCGCCGCCACCCGGCGCCGGACACCTTCGTCGGGCGCGACGCCGAAGACCTGGGTGGCCGCGTCGTGCAGCAGGCGGTCGACGGCCTGGTCGCACTCGGCGACGGCCTTGAGCGACAGTGCGTGCATCTCGCGGTCGAGCGTCTCGGCCAGGCCGGCCGGGCCGGTGCCGAAGACGATGTCCTGGACGCAGCGCAGGTGGATGTTGGCGAGCTCGATGGCCAGGCGCTGACGGACGATCTGCGTCTCGTTGCGCGCGGCCGTCTCTAGTCGCTCGGCCCAGTCGGACTCGTGGATGCCCTCCGCGACCCGCACCGTGCGCATCGCGTTGGGCGGCACCGGCGGGTTGCTGCTTGCCCGGCGCATGCCCTCGCCGGCCGCCCACTCGGTGAGCGCGCGGCGCAGGAACGCGGTGTCGCCGGCGGCCGGGTCGACCGCGAACCAGGGTGCGTCGGCCAGGGCCGGGATGGCGGTAGCGATCGCGAGCCGCTGCGCCTCGACCGCACCCGCGGCCGGGTCGTCGTCGTCGAGGCCGGGCGCGATCTCGCCGAGCGCGAGCAGGTCGAGCTCGTCGATCGCGTCGATGGCCAGGGCCGGCGCCGGAGCGAACCAGGTGCCGTCGACGCGCGGCGTGACGACGAAGAAGACCGCGGCGTTGGTGTGCGCGACCTCGCCGAGGATGTCGAGCTCGAAGCGGCCGGGAAGCTGGCCGGCGCTCAGCACGTACATCACCGCACCGCCGCGCTCGACGGCGTCGTGCAGGATCCGGCTGCCGGCGACGCCGAGGGTCTCGGTGTCGGGCGCGTCGACCAGGGCGAAGTGGCGCAGCAGCGGGTCGGGCAGGGTCAGCTCGACCCGGCGGGGCGGGCGGGCGGCGGCCGACTCGTCGACAGGTGCGACGGCGGAGCGGAACGGGTGTGCCTTGCGGGCGCCCGGCAGGTAGGAGCAGATGTCCTTGCCGTGGCCGTGGTTGACCACGAGGTAGCTGGCGGGCGGCACGTCGAGCAGCGGGCCGACGGAGCCGACCAGCGCGGCGATCACGTCGCTGCGGCCGCTGCCGCGGGCGCCGAGGGCAACGACGGCCATCGGCTCGTCCGGGATCGGCTCGAGCTCGGGACCACTCATCCGGCCGGCGCGCCGCTGTAGCGGCAGGGAGATGACCTCTGCCCCGGTCAGCCGATCGAGCGTGTCTGAGCCCATGCCTGCGCCTCCTGGTCCACTGCGCGCGGGCGATCACCGTCCGCGTTCCACCGAGCACCGGAACGCTATGCGAACCGCCACCTAACATGACAGGTGCGGCACTACTCAATGCCGGCCTCGGTGGCTACTCAACTTCAACCCGTTACGGGGAGTACCCATCGCCATTACTCTCTATATGCTGCGGTGATGAGTCCGTGGAGATTTGTCGGCCGTGCCGCAGAACTCAACCGTCTCATCTCGACCGCCACGGGCGGAAGTGGAAGAGGGCTCATATTTAGCGGCAGTGCGGGCATCGGCAAGAGCCGCCTCCTCCGCGAGGGAGTGGCCCAGCTTCCCACCGAGCGACTGGCCGTCTGGACCGCCTCCGCCAACATCGCGACCGCGTCTCTGCCCTTCGGCGGGCTCGCCCAGGTGCTGCCCACCGACCAGCCGCCGGGCCTGACCGCGGCCGGGCTGCTGCGCTGGGCCGTCGAGGCGCTCAACCAGCAGGCCGCGGGCCGCCCGATCGTGCTGGCGATCGACGACGCGCACCTGCTCGACCCGTCGTCCGCCGCCCTGGTCTACCTGATGGCCCGCGACGAGGGCGCGACCGTGCTGGCCACCCTGCGCAGCGGCGAGCAGTTCCCGCACCCGATCCGCGCACTGTGGACCGACGACCTGGTCGAGCTGGTCGAGATCGAGCCGATGTCGGTCGACGACACCAGCCGCCTGCTGGTGCAGATGCTCGAGGGCGACATCGACAACGCCAGCGCCGAGCGGCTGTGGCGGCTCTCCGAGGGCAACGCCCTGCTGCTCCGCGAGCTCGTGCTGGCGGCCAAGCAGGCCGGCGAGTTCACCAAGTCGTTCGGCGTGCACCGGTGGACGGGCCGGCTGGAGCTCGCACCCAGCCTGACCGACCTGATCGACACCCGGATCGGGCAGCTCACGCCGGGCGTACGCACGGTGGTCGAGCTGGCCGCCCTCGGCGAGCCGATCGGCATCGACCTGCTGACCAAGGCGACCGACGCGGCCGACGTCGAGATCGCGGAGGAACGCCAGCTCATCCGGGTGGTGGAGAGCGACCGGCGGTCGAACGCCCGGCTGGCCCACCCGCTCTACGGCGAGGTGGTGCGCCGGCGGTGCCCCGTGACCCGCAAGCGCCGGCTCGAGGCTCAGCTCGCCGATCTGGTCGAGGCGGCCGGCGCCCGGCGCCGTGACGACCTGCTGCGCGTCGCGGTCTGGCGGCTCGACTCCGGCACCGCTGTCGATCCGATGAAGCTGCTGATGGCGGGCGGGCAGGCGTTCGCCGGCTTCGACGTGCCCCTGGCCACCCGCCTGGCCCGGGCGGCGCTGGACGCGGGCGGCGGGTTCGGCGCGGCCGAGCTGCTGTCCACGATGATGATGTTCGGCGACCAGCCGGCCGAGGCGCTCAACGTGCTCGACGCCGTCGAAGAGCAGGCCACCTCCATGCATCTGCGCGCGCGCTGGCTGGTGGTCCGCGGCCTCGTCAGGAACTGGGGGCTCAGCCGTGAGTCCACACCCGACGAGCTGGCTGTCGAGGCCAAGGCCCTGCCCGACCCGGCCGACCAGGCCCGGGTCCGCTCCTTCGAGGCGATCATGCGGCTGCACAGGCTGGAGACGGCCGAGGCGCTGCGGATCGCCCGCTCGATCCTCGACCGTCCGGCCGCACCGGTCGCCGCCCGCGGCCTGGCCCAGTGCATGGTCGCCCACCTCCAGGCGGCCCAGGGCGAGGCCCGGGCCAGCGAGCGCGCGGTGACGAGCGTCCAGGCCGACGCGCCGCTGTGGCGCACCGACATGCCCTATCTGCAGCTCGCTCTGGAACTGGCCCGGGGCACCCGGCTGGCGATCGCCGGCGACCTGGCCGGCATCGACGCGATCGTCGCCGACGAGTTCGCCGACCTGGCCGACGCCGGCGACTTCCGGCTCGGCTCCGGCTACCTGGCGATCCTGCGTGCCCAAGCGGCCCGCCTGCGCGGCCAGACCAGCGAGGCGCTGCGCACGAGCCTGCAGGCCTGCGCCGTGCTGGCGACCAGCCGGATCTACGCGGGGCTGGCCCACGCCGAGCGCGCCCAGGCCCACGCGCTGCGTGGCGAGGTCGACGAGGCCCGCGCGGCGATGGCCGACTCCGACGAGGCGCACTCGCCGATCATGGCGATCCTCTACCCGTGGCGCGAGCAGGCCCGGGCCGCCGTCTTCGCGGTCGCCGACGACCTGTCGGAAGCCGCCGACGTGCTCCGCAAGCTCGTGTGGCGGCTACGCGGCGACGGGTTCGCCGGCCACGAGGTGCTGGCGCTGCACGACCTGGTGCGGCTTGGCCGGGCGAACGAGGCGCTCAACTGGCCCGACGACCACGACCCGGGCCAGACCGTCGCCGACCGGCTCGCCGAGCTGGCCAGCACCCTCGACGGTGACCTGCCGGGGATCATGTCGGCGCACGCCCAGGCGTCGGCCCGGCGGTCCGGCCCCGACCTGATGATCGCCGCCGACTTCTTCAAGGCCAAAGGCCTCTGGGTGTACGCGGCCGAGGCGGCCGCCGGCGCCGCGGGCCGGTTCCGCGAGTCCCGGGCGGCGGAGGCCACCAACGCCAACCGGCTGATGGGCGAGCTGCTCAGTCATTGCGACATGCTGCGTACCCCCGCGTTGGGTTTGTCCCGACCGGCTTTGACCGACCGCGAGCGGCAGATCGCCAAGCTGGCGGCGTCCGGGGTGTCGAGCCGCGACATCGCGGCCCAGTTCTACCTGTCCACCCGCACCGTCGAGAACCACCTCCAGCGCGTCTACGCCAAGCTCGGCGTCGCCGGCCGGGGCGAGCTCGGCCCCGCGTTGCGGATGGTTCCCGACAGCTGAGGGTCGCCGCCTAGGGTGGGTGGATGACCAAGGGCCACCCTGCCTTGCTGACCGACCACTACGAGCTGACCATGGTCAGTGCCGCGCTCAAGGACGGCACCGCCGACCGGCAGACCGTCTTCGAGGTGTTCGCGCGGCGGCTGCCGCCGGGCCGGCGCTACGGCGTGGTCGCGGGCACCGGTCGGTTGATCGACCTCATCCGCGAGTTCCGGTTCTCCGCCGAGGAGATCGACTACCTGCGGGAGCGGGCGGTCGTCGACGAGCAGACGGCCGCCTGGCTGGCCGAGTTCGAGTTCCACGGCGACATCGAGGGGTACGCCGAGGGCGAGCTGTTCTTCCCCGGCTCGCCGATCCTCACCGTCTCCGGGACGTTCGCCGAGTGCGTGATGCTCGAGACGCTGGCCCTGTCGGTGCTCAACCACGACAGCGCGATCGCGGCGGCCGCCGCCCGCATGGTCACCGCCGCCCGCGGCCGTGGGCTGATCGAGATGGGCTCGCGCCGGGCGCACGAGGAGGCGGCGGTCGCGGCGACGCGGGCCGCGTACCTCGCCGGTTTCTCGTCCACCTCGAACCTGGCCGCCGGCATGCGGTACGGGATCCCGACGGCGGGCACCGCCGCCCACGCGTTCACGCTGCTGCACGACGACGAGGCCGCCGCCTTCGCCGCACAGGTCGCGGCGCTGGGCAAGAGCACCACGCTGCTCGTCGACACCTACGACATCGCGCAGGGCATCCGCACCGCCATCGCGGTCGCCGGGCCGGACCTGCGGGCGATCCGGATCGACTCGGGCGACCTGTCCGTGCTGGCCCACCACTCGCGCGAGCTGCTCGACTCGCTGGGCGCCACCGAGACCAAGATCATCGTTTCCGGGGACCTCGACGAGTACTCGATCGCCGCGCTCGCCGCCGAGCCGGTCGACATCTACGGCGCCGGCACCTCCGTCGTCACCGGCTCGGGCGCGCCGACCGCCGGGCTGGTCTACAAGCTGGTCGAGGTCGACGGGCGTCCGGTGGTGAAGCGCTCCGAGCACAAGGCCACCATCGGCGGTCGCAAGGTCGCGGTGCGCCGCCACAAGCCGACCGGCACGGCGATCGAGGAGATCGTGGTGTCGCAGGGCACACCCGAGCCGCGCACCGGGGACCGGTTACTCCAGCGGCCGTACGTGGTCGGTGGGCAGGCCGTCGCTCTCCCCTCCCTCGCGGACTCCCGGGAGCATCTGCGGCAGGGACTGATCTCGATCCCGTGGGAGGGGCTCAAGCTGTCGGCGGGCGATCCCGCTGTCCCCGTCACTGTCGTACCCGCGAGTTAGTGTTCTCGGCATGACCCGCGCTCTGATCATCGTCGACACGCAGAACGACTTCTGCGAGGGTGGCTCGCTGGCCGTGGCCGGCGGGGCGGGCGTGGCCTCCGAGATCTCCCGGGCGCTGGCCGGCTCGCCCGAGCGGTGGGCGCACGTCATCGCCACCAAGGACTTCCACGTCGACCCGGGCGCCCACTTCAGCGACCACCCTGACTTCATGACCACATGGCCCGCGCACACGGTGGCCGGCACGCCGGGCTCCGACTTCCATCCCAACCTGGCGACCGACCGCATCGAGGCCGTCTTCAAGAAGGGCCAGCACGCGGCCGCCTACAGCGGCTTCGAGGGCCACACCGACGACGGCGCCGGCATGGCGACCTGGCTGCACGACCACGACGTCGACGAGGTCGAGGTCGTCGGCATCGCCACCGACCACTGCGTCCGGGCGACCAGCCTCGACGCGGTCCGCCTGGGCTTCAAGACCACCGTGCTGCTCGACCTCACCGCGGGCGTCCTGCCGGACACCACCGAGGCGGCGCTGGAGCGACTACGCGAGGCGGGCGTCACGCTCGTCGGCAGTCCCGTGCTCAAAGCCGCGTGAGGCTCGCCCCCTACCGGTCGGTCCTGGCTCTGCCCGGTGTCCGACCGCTGATCATCGTCGCCATCCTGGCCCGCATCCCGTCGGTCGCGGCCGCCGTGACTCTGACCCTGCACGTGGTGGGCGAGCTCCACCGGGGCTACTTCGCCGCGGGTCTGGTCGCGACGGCTTCGACGATCGGCGCCGCGGTCGGTGCACCGCTGCTGGGTCGCATGGTCGACCGACGCGGCCTGCGCCCGGTCCTGGCGATCTGCACTGTGGCGGAGGGCGTGTTCTGGTCGGTGGCCGGTTCGCTCCCCTATCCGCTGCTGCTCGTGCTCGCCCTGTTCGCCGGGGTCCTGATGCTCCCGGTGTTCTCGGTGGTCCGACAGTCGCTGGCCGCTTTGGTGCCGCCGGACCAGCGCCGCCCCGCGTACGCCCTCGACTCGATGTCGGTCGAGCTGTCCTTCATGATCGGCCCGGCGTTGGCAGTCCTGATGGCCACGACGGTCTCACCGCACGCGACGATGTGGGCGATCGGCGCGGGCGTGGTCATCGCGGGCACGGCCCTGTTCGTCTTCAACCCACCGGTCCGCGCGGAGTCGGAGGTCGCCACCGGCCCGACGCCACCGCGCCGCTCGTGGCTGTCACCCCGAATGGTGTCGATCCTGGCCATCGCGGCCGCGACAACACTGATCCTGGGCGGCACGGACGTGACGGTGGTAGCTGTCCTACGCGAAGCGGACCAGGTCAGCTGGACCGGCGTGGTGCTGGCGCTGTGGGGTGTGTACTCGCTGATCGGCGGGTTCGTCTACGGGTCGCTGAGCCGGGTGCCGTCGCTGGTGGTCCTACTGGGCGTGCTCGCGCTGGGGACGGCCCTGGTCGCGCTGGCGGGTCCGCAGTGGTTCCTGCTGGCGCTGGTCCTTGTTCCCGCCGGGGCGCTGTGCGCCCCAACGCTGGCGGCCGCGGCGGACGCGGTCTCCCACCTGGCACCCCCATCGGTGCGCGGCGAGGCGATGGGCTTGCACGGGTCGGCCATCACGGTCGGGTTGGCGCTGGGTGCTCCTCTGGCGGGGTGGATCATCGACCTTTCCTCGCCGCGGTGGGGGTTCGTGGCTACCGGGGTCGCGGGGTTGCTGGTCGCTTTGGCGGTGCTCCCGGTCTACCTGTCGCGGCGGCAGCCACCGGCTGGCGCGGTGCCGGCGCAGCGGGGGGCCGACGCGCTGGTGGCTTCGGACTAGGCTCTTTTCGCGCTCGCGCCGGGCAGTCGGTGCGGTCCTGCTCGCTGCGCCTTGGACCCCGTCAGGAGCCGCACACCGCCAGCGGTCGCATAAACCTCGCCGCCCGCCGAACCTGCTGGCCGCGACGCCGCCGAGGATCGCGGCCGTCTCGCCCGGCAGGATGAAGCCCCCAGCTGGCCCCAGTTCGACAGAGACCATGCGCTCCGCTCCGCACGCCGACCTCGCCCCGCGCCGCCCACCGCCAGCCGGCCGGTGCTAGCCGGCCAGCGCGCTCTCTTGCTCCGGACTGCCTGCTGCGGGGCGGCGGGAGACGGCGCGGAACTTGGCCGGGGGCATGCGGAAGCGGGCCACGAAGGCCTGCCGCAGCGCTTCGGCCGAGCCGAAGCCCGTGCGGGTGGCTACCTCCGGCATCGGGAGGTCGGTCGAGTCCAGCAGCCGGGCCGCCGCGTCCACGCGGGCCGCGCGGACGAAGCGGGCCGGTGGGTCACCGAGCTCACGGAGGAACAGGCGGGTCAGGTGGCGGGAGCTCACCCCGACCGCGTCCGCCAAGCGGGCGGTGGAGAGGTCCGCGTCCAGGTGGCTGAGGACGTGATCGACCGCTCGCCGGACGATGTCGTTGTCGGGGGCGGGCGGGGCCACGTACACGCTCATCTGCGCCTGGTTGCCCGGTCTTTGCAGGTAGGTGACCAGGTCCCGGGCGACCTGTCGCGACAGCTCGGGGCCGTGGTCCTCTTCGACGAACGCCAGCGTCAGGTCGAGGCCGCTCGTGACGCCGGCGGCGGTGGCCATCCGGCCCTCGCGGATGAAGATGGGCGCGGAGTCGACGCGGACGTCGCGGTAGCGGCTGGCCAGTCGCGGCGCGAACCGCCAATGGGTCGTCGCGCGGTGGCCGTCGAGCAGGCCCGTCGCGGCCAGCACCGTCGCGCCCGTGCAGACCGACGCGACCCGGCGGCTCTCGCGGGCCAGGCGCCGGACGTGCGCGACCACCAATGCGTTGTCGGCGGCCGCCTCGTGGCCGAAACCGCCCGAGACGATCAGGGTGTCGAGCGGGCCGGTCAGGCGCTCAAGCGTCAGTTGGGCCTGCACCACCAGGCCGCTGTCGCACTTGATCGGGTTGCCGCCGGGCGTCGCCAGCGAGACCCGGTAGCCCGGTCGCAGTCGGCCGATCGCGTTGGCCAGTTCGAAGGTCGACGTGACGCAGGCGATGTCGAGCAGCTCGGCGCCGTCGTACCCGACCATCACGATGTGGCGAGGCTCCATATCCCTGACCTTAGGCCGCCGATCCCCGGGATTCGGACCTGCCGATCGCGGTCCGTTCCGGCCAGGCGGGGTCGCTGGCACGGTCGGACCATGACTTCCACGACGACCGACCAGAACCCCTCGCTGCTGCGGTGGCTGGCCCACCGTTGGCCCACCCTGGCCGCGATCCCGTTGGTCGCGGTGACGCTGTACGACCTCGAAGACGTACGCGGCCTGGCTTTCCTGCTTGTCCTGTGCCCGCTCGCCTACCTCGTGCCCGCGTCGTTCAGCCGGCCGGGCATCACCTGGCCGGCCGTGCTGATCGGCGCCGTCGCGGTCGGACCTTTGCGGATCTTCGACCTGAACGCGGCGTACGCGCTGCTGGTCGTGTCCGTTGTCTTCGTCGTGCTCGGGACCGTGCGGCGGGCGCCGGGCTTCGGTGTTCAGGTGATCGCGGCCGTGCTGTTCGCCGCCATGGCCGTGATCGCGATCGAGGCCGGCTCGCTCGTGTTCGGTGGGGTGCTGGTCGCGATCGGGCTGCTCGCGCACGCGGCCTGGGATGCCTATCACCACCGGGTCAATCGGGTCGTGCCGCGCTCGTACGCCGAATGGTGCTTCGTCGTCGACGTGATCCTGGGTGTGGTCGCGATCGTGCTGATCTTCTGAACGAGAAAGGCGGCGCGTCGGCCCGTGTTCCGGCTCGGCGCGCCGCCTTTCTCGGTCGGCTAGCGGTCGATGTTGCTCGCGGTGTCTTCCTTGTAGCTGGCACCGCTGTCGGACTCGCTGGTCATCGGTTTGGCGCCGCCTTCCGGCGGGCCGGCGACCGAGCGACCGGCGGCAAGCTCCGGGAACTTCAGGTCGAACGCGGGACGCTCGGAGCGGATCCGCGGCATCCGGTCGAAGTTGCGCAGCGGCGGCGGGGACGACGTCGCCCACTCCAGCGAGTTGCCGTAGCCCCACGGGTCGTCGGCGAGGGCCACCGGGCCGGCCTTGTAGGACTTCCAGCAGTTGTAGATGAACGGCAGCGTCGAGATGCCCAGGATGAACGCGCCGATCGTGGAGATCTCGTTCAGGGTGGTGAAGCCGTCGCTGGGGCGGTAGTCCGCGTACCGCCGGGGCATGCCCTCGTTGCCCAGCCAGTGCTGCACCAGGAAGGTGGTGTGGAAGCCGATGAAGGTCAGCCAGAAGTGGATCTTGCCGAGTCGTTCGTCGAGCATGCGGCCGAACATCTTGGGGAACCAGAAGTAGATGCCCGAGTAGACGGCGAACACGATCGTGCCGAAGAGCACGTAGTGGAAGTGCGCGACGACGAAGTACGAGTCGGACACGTGGAAGTCGACCGGCGGGCTGGCCAGCAGCACACCGGTGAGACCGCCGAAGAGGAACGTCACCAGGAAGCCGACCGCGAACAGCATCGGGGTCTCGAAGCTCAGCTGGCCGCGCCACATCGTGCCGATCCAGTTGAAGAACTTCATGCCGGTGGGTACGGCGATCAGGAAGCTCAGGAAGCTGAAGAACGGCAGCAGCACCTGGCCGGTGGCGAACATGTGGTGCGCCCAGACGCTCATCGACAGCGCGGCGATCGCGATGGTGGCGCCGACCAGACCCTTGTAGCCGAAGATCGGCTTGCGGGAGAAGACCGGGATGACCTCGCTGATGATGCCGAAGAACGGCAGCGCGACGATGTAGACCTCGGGATGGCCGAAGAACCAGAACAGATGCTGCCAGAGCATCGGTCCGCCGGTCGCCGCGTCGTAGACGTGCGCGCCGAGGATGCGGTCGGCCGCGAGGGCGAACAGGGCCGCCGCCAGCAACGGGAAGACCATGATGACCAGCAGGCTGGTGACCAGGATGTTCCAGGTGAAGATCGGCATCCGGAACATCGTCATGCCGGGCGCACGCAGCGTCAGGATCGTAGTGATCATGTTGACACCACCGAGGATCGTGCCCAGACCGGAGATGGCCAGACCGACGATCCACATGTTGGCGCCGACACCCGGCGTGTGCTCGACGCTGCTGAGCGGCGCGTAGGCGAACCAGCCGAAGTCAGCGGCGCCGCCCGGGGTGAAGAAGCCGCCGAGGGCGATCGAGCCGCCGAAGGCGTACAGCCAGTAAGCGAAGCTGTTCAGACGCGGGAACGAGACGTCCGGCGCACCGATCTGCAACGGCACGACGAAGTTCGCGAAAGCGAACACGATCGGCGTCGCGAAGAACAGCAGCATGATCGTGCCGTGCATCGTGAACAGCTGGTTGTACTGCTCCGGCGACAGGAACTGCATGCCGGGTCGAGCGAGCTCGGCGCGCATCAGCAGCGCCATCAACCCGCCGATGAGGAAGAACGCGAAGCTCGTGACCATGTACATGATCCCGATCTGCTTCGCATCGGTCGTGCGCAGCAGGCGCGCGAAGGCCGAGCCCTTCACCGGCTGGCGGACCGGCCAGGGCCGGGTCACGATCGGCTTCGGTGCAACGGTGGTCACCACAGGCCTCCGCAATCGTCGTTTGTGTCGGAGGCAGAATAGTCCTCGCATCTGCGGGTTCCCGCGCTGGGTGGTGAGAACCTCTCTCAACACCCGCGCTGGCCGGAGCAGGTTGGGGCTCCGTTAGGGACGCTTCCCGGGGTTGCCGGCAGGATCGGTTACGGAACGCGGGCGGAGGGTCACAGATCCGATCTGCCGGGGGTACGAGACGCCGTATAGCCGATCGGCATTCGGCGGTGTCCGCAGCGGGGTGGGCCTTCATGGTCCGGTCGCTTGCTCTCCGTCTGGTCCTGGCTTACGCCGTTCTCGCCGCGCGGAGCCGTCGGCCCGCGGTCGCGGCCGAATCACCCTCGTCACCATGCGGAGTGGTCCTCCGCCGTCGAAACCGGTCCGCACTCGCCACCGCGTGGGATGGGTGTCCCGCCGGCCAGGCCGGACCGCCGCATGCTGCGCGGGGCAGCGTCCCGTCTTCGCGGTCTTGCCCGCTGTCGTCGACCCACGGTTCCCCGCCGTAGCCGGGTCCGGGGTTGTCGGCACACCTGGTCTGCTGACTGTCGTCGCGGCCCGGGTCGTTACTCCCTAGACCGGGTCGACCAGGAGGCGGTAGTGCTCCCGGAAGATGCGGTTGCCTCGGCCGCGGAGTAGCGGGTCGCGCAGGGCCGGCGCCACGTCGCGGGTGCGGTCGCGATCACGGGTGCGGTCGAGGACCCACTTGGTGCGCGGGCGACGCCGGCTTTCGTAGCGGCGGAGCGCCTCCGGCACCGACCCCGCGTTGGTGAGCGCCTCGGCCAGGACCAGCGCGTCTTCGAGCGCCATGGCGGCGCCCTCCGACAGCGTCGGTGACGTGGCGTGGGCCGCGTCTCCCACCAGGAGCGCCGGGCCGCGCGACCAGCAGGCGATCTCGACCTCGTCGGTCAGGGCGACCTGCACCTTGTCGACCGCGTCGAGGATGTCCGGCACGGGCGGACCGAAGTCGGCGAAGACCTCCCGGAGCCGTGCGAGCGGGTCGGCCGGCGCGCTTGTGCCCGGCTCGTCCGCGTAAAGGTAGAGGCGTCCGTCGCCCATCGGCATGACGATGAAGGCCGAGCGCCGGCCCAGCAGGGCGGTCCATTCGGCGATCGCGGGACCGCCGGAGACGACGCTGCGGTAGACCACCTGACCGACCGGGCGGGCCGGGCCACCAAGGGCGGCCAGGGCACGAACCGACGATTTGCGCCCGTCGGCGCCGACGACCAGCTCGTACGACGAGGTCGAGCCGTCACCGAACGTGGCCTGGGCGGAGCCTTCGGTGTCGACGTCGAGCCGGACCAGCGACGTGTCGTAGCGGACGTCACCGTCGACGGACGCGAGCAGGACGCGCTGCAACTCACTGCGGGACAGCGCACGGCACTCGCCCACGCCGGCCCAGAGCTTGCCGAGGTCGACCTCGCACAGCTCGGTGCCGCTCTCGTCGAGGAACCGTTGTCGCTCGACCACGTCGCCGAGCGGCTGGACCGGATCTTCGAGGCCGAGGTCGCGAAGAGCCCGCGCGGCGTTGCCGGGCAGGAAGATCCCGGCGCCGGGAACGGTCGTGGCGGGCAGCTTCTCGACGACTTCGGGGCGGTAACCGGCCAGGCGGAGCGCCCGGGCCACAGCGAGACCAGCGATGCCGGCGCCAACGACGAGGACGCGCAGCGTAGACGGGAGCATGTGGACGAAGCCTCCGAGGTGGTCGAGGGGCCACGCAATGAAGCCAGAACATTACTCGCTGTCGGGACCTCTATCCAGCGCCCTATGCGTAGACTAATGTCGATGGAAGCGCTCCCATTCCCCGTCCCGTCATTGGAAGGAGCAGCATGCGCAGACTTGTCCGCGCCGCAGTGATTGCCGCTCTCGTCGCGGCTCCCGCGTTGGTCGTGGCGTCGCCGGCCCAAGCCGACACGCAGATTTGCGAGCAGTACGGCTCGACCACTATCCAGGGCCGATACGTCGTGCAGAACAACCGCTGGGGCTCGACCGCGCAGCAGTGCATCAACGTCACCGACTCCGGCTTCAGCATCACCAGCCAGCAGGGCTCGGCGGCCACCAACGGTGCTCCGCTGTCGTACCCGTCGGTCTTCCTTGGCTGCCACTACACCAACTGCTCGCCTGGAACGAACCTGCCGATGCAGGTCAGCCGGATCAGCAGCGCCACTTCGTCGATCAACTACGTGTACACCAGCGGCACCTACAACGCCTCGTACGACATCTGGCTCGATCCCTCCCCACGCACCGACGGGGTCAACCAGATGGAGATCATGATCTGGTTCAACCGGCAGGGCTCGATCCAACCGATCGGCAGTCCCGTGGGGAACGCGACGGTGGGCGGCCGGACCTGGCAGGTCTGGCAGGGCAGCAACGGCTCCAACAACGTCCTGTCGTACGTGGCCCCGTCGCCGATCAACTCGTGGAACTTCAGCGTGCTGGATTTCATCGCCGACGTGCGGTCGCGCGGGGCGATCACCAACTCCTGGTATCTGACCAGCATCCAGGCGGGCTTCGAACCGTGGAACGGCGGCGTGGGCCTCGGCGTGAGCTCGTTCTCGGCCGCGGTGAACGGCGGCGGCAACGGTGGCGGGGACACGCAGGCGCCGTCCACACCCGGCCAGCCGACCGCCGGCACCATCACCGCGTCGAGCGTGGCGCTCTCCTGGGCGGGCTCGACCGACAACGTTGGGGTGACCGGGTACGACGTCTATCGCCAGCAGGGCTCCGGCTCGGCAACGATGGTCGGCAGCACGGCCGGCACGTCGTTCACCGCGAGCGGGCTCTCGGCGTCCACGACGTACACCTTCTCCGTGCGCGCCCGTGACGCCGCCGGCAATGTCTCCACCGCCTCGCCGGGTCGAACCGTTACGACCACGGCGGGATCCGGCGGAGGCGGCTCCGGCTGCCGCGTTCGCTACGCGGCCAACCCGTGGAGCAACGGCTTCACCGCGGACGTGACGGTGACCAACACCGGCACGGGCACCATCAACGGCTGGACGCTGACCTACAGCCTTCCGTCCGGCCAGACGATCACCAGCAGCTGGAACGCCACCGTCACCACCAGCGGGTCCTCGGTAACCGCACGCAACCTGTCGTGGAACGGGACGCTGGCCGCCGGTGCGAGCGCCAGCTTCGGCTATCAGGGCACGCACAGCGGTGGCTACGCGTCTCCGTCGTCGTTCGCGCTCAACGGCTCGGCCTGCACCGTGGGATAGCGCATCTGTCGCGCCGGTCGCGGGCGCGCTGTCGCGGTGAACACCGCGGCTGCGATCTCCGCCTGCGACCGGCCCGGCGCACAGGCCGATGTCCGTTCGTGTGTGCTGGGTCCCTACCACCGCAATCTCCATCTCCCGCGCTCCGCATTGCTTTCGGACCACGCGGCCCCGACACCTGCGTGCCCCAACACCAGCGCCGCCGCGCCTGCGTCGCCGTGGGAATTAGCCCGTAGCCGCGTGGTAGGCCTCGGTCAGCCAGGCGCGGACCTGGTCGTCGACGTCACGTACGTCGGTCAGGGCCACCACATTTGCCACCAGGTCGGCGGACTTCGGCAGCGTGCGACGGATCCGCTCGTCGTCGATCGAATGCGGTAGCACCAACATCAGGTCGACAGCCCGGGCTCGCGGACGGACCTCGGCCAGCGTGCGTTCGGTCTTGAGGAAGACGCCGACCTTCACGGCGTCGGTGCGAACCTGCCCGAGCTCTTCGGTGTGCGCCAGGATGGCGTCGAAGATCTGGCGCCACTCGGGCCGGTACGGGGCGAAGGTCTCGTCGATCGTGCCGGCCGGCACGCAGACGTGCGACTGGTTGGCGCGGCCGAACTCGCGCTCACACGACGGACAGGTCCACCTGCTCATCGCCGTTCACCTCCCGACGGGCCAGAGCCACCGCGACTCCGTCGAGTAGTAGGCGTAGGCCGGACTCGAAGACCGCCTCGATGTCGTAGTCGAAGCCACGCTCGGCGACATAACGCAAGCCGGCGGAGCGCTCCGGCGCGCCCGTACTCAGGACGGCCTCGATCTCGTCGCCGTGGATGTCGGCCCACTCGTCGTTGGTGACGCCAGTGTCGGCACGGGCGCGTAGCTCCGAGTCAAGGCTCATGGCGCTGGATCGCACGTGGCCGAAGACCGACAGGTGGATGTGCATCATCTCGTCGACGCCGAAGCCCAGTGAGTGCAAGGTGTCGAGGCTCCATTCGGAATAGGGCACCAGGTTGGGCAGCAACTGCGGACGGGTCAGTGACAGCGGATCAGCGGCCCACGGGTGCGCGACGAACGAGCGCCACATCTGCCGGGCCGCCGCCTCCAGTCGGTCTCGCCAGTGCGCTGGACGGTCAGCGGGCAGCGGCGCCTCACCGAAGACCGCGTCGATCATGGCGAGGATCAGCTCGTCTTTGCCCGGGACGTGCCGGTAGAGAGACATCGTCGCCACGCCCAAGTCTGTGGCCACCCGCCGCATCGTCAGCATCGACAGGCCCTCGGCGTCGGCGATCGCGACAGCCGACCGGACGACCCGCTCGCGGCTGAGCTCGCCGTCGGATGCGCGACGAAGCCTAGGGGCCATCGGACCGTGGAAACCGCCGGCGTGGGCCGGGACCTCGGGTTCGACAACCATCTCGACCCGCGGAGCACTGCGTTCGATGACCACGCTGCCGGCGCCTGACCGGGTCTCCACCAGCCCGGCATCGCGCAGCGCGCTGATCACCTTGGTCGCCGTCGCCATCGCCACGCCCCAGTCGCGAGTGATCTCACGGGTCGACGGGATGCGGTCGCCGGGTGCGAGATCGCCGCGCGTGATGCGTTCCCGGATCTCCGCAGCGATCCGCCGGTAGGGCGGTTCCTCCACCATGACCCTCAAGCCTCCTCTGCACTAGTGCGCGATGAGCGTATCACCCTCGAAGCTAGTGCGCTATACAACGTACGCACGCCTGATGTACGTTGTACGCGGCAACGACCACCGGGAGGCAACGACATGAACGTCCTCATCTCTGGAGCAGGCATCGGCGGGCTCGCACTGGCCCACTGGCTCGGCCGGCACGGCATCGACGCGACCGTCGTCGAGCGTGCGCCAGCCCTTCGCTCGGGCGGCCAGGCCATCGACATCCGCGGCGCCGCACGCACCGTCGTGGAAAGGATGGGCATTCTCGATGCGATCCGGGCCAAACACACGGGCACCCACGGCATCATGTACGTCGATCGTCGCGGCGCCCCGGTCGCGCGCATGTCGGGCGAGGACTTCGGCGACTCAGGCGGAGTGGTGGCCGAGATCGAGATCCTCCGCGACGACCTGGTGCGCATCCTGCGGGACGCCGCGCCCTCAGCCGAATACGTCTTCGACGACCACATCACCGCACTGCACGACGGCCCCGACGGCATCACCGCCACGTTCCACCGGGCGTCGTCCCGCACCTTCGACGCCGTCGTCGGCGCCGACGGTTTGCGCTCAGGCGTGCGCGCACTCGCCTTCCGCGACGAGCGGCAGCCGCTGCGCGACCTGGGGATGTACGTGTCGTACTTCCCCGCACACACCTCGCTCGACCTAGGCGGCTGGGAGGTCATGTACAACCTCCCGGCCGGCAACGGCGTCGGCGGTCGCGTGCTGCTGCTCTATCCGGTCGGGAGCGCCGGCGAGGTCCGCGCGATGTTCTCCTGGTGGGCACCGGCGCTGGGCCACGAGCGCCGAGACCCGGTTGAGCAGAAGGCGCTGCTCGCCCAGGTGTTCGCCGACGAGGGCTGGGAGATCCCGCACCTACTCGACCAGATGTGGCGGGCGGACGACTTCTATTTCAGCCGCTCCGCCGCCACCCAGCTCGACCGCTGGTCAAACGGACGCGCCACCCTGCTCGGCGACGCCGCGTTCGCCGGCTCGATCGGCATGGGCACGAGCATGGCCCTGGTCGGCGCCTACGTGCTGGCCGGCGAGCTCGCCACTGCCCGCGACCCGATCGCGGCTTTCCGCGCCTATGAGGCGGGCATGCGCGACTACGTGACACGCAACCTCAAGCGCCCGCCGGGCGGTGACCGTGGCTTCGCACCGGCCTCGCGGGCCGGCATCTGGATGCGCAACCAGGTCATCCGCACGATGACGAAGCTGCCGGGAAAGGGCGCACTCACCGGCAACCTTCAGGCCGCGGCCAACGCGATCACGCTGAACGACTACCCGGTGGCCCGCGACCCCATGAAGACGCCATGACGCGCGACCACCCGAATGCCGCACCGATGACCGGCACCCAGTCGCCACGGCTCTTCGGCAACGACGGTAGCGCCGTCGCCACGGCCAGACGGCAACAACCGCCTCGCCGTTGCCGTGGCAGGACGGCAATGACCGCTTCGCCGCCACTGTGGCCAAACGGCGCGCCGCCGGTTGTGGCGGGATTTCACGGTATCGGGGTGATCACTGGCCCATCGCGTCGATGGCGGTCATCTCTTCGTCGGAGAGCTCGAAGCCGAAGACGTCTCCGTTGGAGCGGATGCGGGCCGGCGTGACCGACTTCGGGATGACGACGATTCCATGTTGGATGTGCCAGCGGACGACTACCTGGGCCGGGGAGACGCGGTGGGCTTCGGCGATGCGGTTGAGCACCGGGTCGCCCAGGCGAGTGGTCTTGAAGGGGCTGTAGCCCTCGAGCACGACGCCACGCTCGTGGTGGCCCTGGACCTCCGCGGCGTCCCACAGGCGGGGACCCCACTTGATCTGGTTCACCGCTGGGGCTTCGCCCGTCTCGGCGATCAGTTCGTCGATCTGGGCGAGTGAGTAGTTGCTGACCCCGATCGCGCGGGTTTGGCCGGCATCGCGAATTTCGATCATGCGGCGCCAGATGTCGACCAGGCTGCCTCGCGATGGTGGCCAGTGGATGAGCCAGAGGTCGAGCTGGTCGATGCCCAGCATCTGCCGGCTCTCGTCGATCGTGCGTTGTTCTCGACCGATCCGCTCAGCGGGGAGTTTGGTGGTGACGAAGATGTCTTCGCGCGGGATGCCGCTGTCGGCGATCGCTCGGCCGACCAGGTCCTCGTTGCCGTACGCCGTGGCTGTGTCGATCATCCGGTATCCGGACTCGAGCGCGACAGTCACGGCCCGGTGTGCGCTTTCTCCGTGCGCCTGCCACGTGCCGAAGCCGAGAAGCGGCATCTGTACGTCGCCGGGCAGCTTGACGGTTGGTTGCGCGGTCGATGAGCTCATGCGTTTCCCTACCCGTTCATCAGGTTGGCATACCGTCCGCGGCGATGCGCGGCGCCGGGTCATCCCCGACAATATGACCATGGCCGACCGGCTGGACGAATACCGGCGCAAGCGTGACGCGGGACGCACCCCCGAGCCGTTGCCCGCAGCAGCACCACAGCAGTCGGGCGCCGGCGACCGGTTTGTCATCCAGCAACACCATGCCCGGGCGCTGCACTGGGATCTGCGGCTGGAGCGCGACGGCGTGTTGGTGTCCTGGGCCGTGCCTCGCGGGCTTCCCCGCGACCAGGTACGCAACCACCTCGCCGTGCACACCGAGGACCACCCGATGGAGTACCTCACGTTTCACGGCGACATTCCGGCCGGCGAGTACGGCGGTGGGCGGATGACCGTGTTCGACACCGGCACGTACGAGACGGAGAAGTGGAAGCCGGACGAGGTCATGTTCACGTTGCACGGCTCTCGCGCCTCGGGCCGCTACGTGCTGTTCCGCACCGCGCGGCCCGAGCCCGGCAAGCGTGAAGAGTGGATGATCCGCCGCATGTCGCCGCCGGCGGACGGGTGGGAACCCTTGCCCGACCTTGTCCGGCCCTCCCGGCCTACGCCTGCCGACGCGCTGCCGACACCCGACGATGACTGGGCCTTCGAGATGAGGTGGGACGGCACTCGGGCGGTCGCCTACGTCTCCGGTGGGCGGGTTCGCCTCATGTCGATCTCGGACCAGGACATCAGCTCCGGCTACCCGGCGGTTCGCGAGCTCGGGCCAGCCCTCGCGCCCACCGAGGCGGTGCTCGACGGCGAGATCGTGGCGTTCGACCGACAGGGGCGGGTCAAACCGGCACCCAAGACCGTCAACGGCCGTCGACCACCGCCGGGGCTGGTCGTCAGCTACCTCGTCTACGACCTGCTGTGGCTGGAAGGCCGGCACACGACCGACCTGCCCTACGCCCAACGTCGCGAACTGCTCGACGGCCTCGCCCTGTCGGGACCGGCTTGGCAGACGCCACCGACGTTCCACGGCGGCGGCGAGTTCGCCCTCGCCGCCGCCAAGGAACAGGGCCTACCCGGTGTGGTCGCCAAGCGGCTCGATGCCGGCTACACACCAGGCCGCCGCACCGACGACTGGCTACGCGTCGACAGCGGCTAAAAGCCGACCGGCTCGGAGAGCCGCCGACCGCGGAATCGGACAGCCACGAGAACGGCAGGCCTTCCGCAACGCCTGGCTACGCGCCGACATCCGGCTGAGGAAGGCCACCGGCCGCGGAAGCCGGCAGTGGCGGAAGCGGCCAGCCACGAAACCTCGCTGACCGCCGAACCCGCCAGCGACGGGACCGACCAGAGCGAAACCGTCAGATGCGGAAAGCCGCCGCCTCCGGGCCACCCCCGAACGCGGCGGGAGGCGCTACGCCGGTGGTTCGTCCTGGCCGCTCTCCTCCAGGCGGTCGGCTTCCTCCTTCGTCTTGTGCACCGCGTCCGCGGCGTGCTCGGGCGGGCCGTACACCGTGTAGAGGACCAACGGGTTGGGGCCAGTGTTGACGAAGTTGTGTTTGGTGCCGGCGGGTACGAAGACCAGATCGCCGGGGTTGACTGTTTTCTTCTCCCCTGCCACCCGGGCCTCGCCCACGCCGCTCACGAAGGTCAGCAGTTGGTCGGTGGTCTCGTGCACCTCCTCACCGATCTCCCCGTTCGGCGGAATGGTCATGATGACGAGCTGTGTGTGTTTGCCTGTGGCCAGCACCCGGCGGAAGTCGGGGCTCTTGTCGGCGACCGCGGCGATCGTGAAGTGCTCCATGTCCCCATCCATACCCGGTCGATTAATGCCGCGAACGAGGTTTGACGCATCCATTCACCGGGCAGTCGAGTTCGTAACCAGGTCCCTGTCGATGTACCGCTCGCGGGCTGCGTCGGTGGGAGACGGTAAGACTCCCGACCGCGGCGGGCATCGGCGCCGCGGTGCGGGAGTTTTAATGTCCGCCGTTCGGCTCATGGACCGCCGTCGTTCGCCGCGCTTAACTGCATCGCAAGGGCGGCAATGATGCGATGACCAGCAGCAGCGGGATCGGCAACTGGCCGGCGGCGGGCAGCGGCCCGGCCGGCCGGCATGCGCATGTCATCGAGATTCAGCGTGACACCGACTGGCAGCCGCCCGAGCCACGCCCTTGGAGCATCCGCACCCGTGTCATTGCCGCGGCAGCGGCGTGTGCCGTCGCCGCGACCGTCTACTTCGCCGGCATCGCGCGCCCCGACTCGCTTGACCCGATCTTCACGCGCGCGGGTACGGCCGAGGCGATGGCGTTGGACAGCGGCCGCGCCTACGTCTCCGGCAACAACACGGTGCGCGCCTACCGGCTCAGCGACGGCACGCAACTGTGGTCGCGCCGGGTCGTCGGCCTCGCCTCGCTCTTCGTCATCGCCGGCGACCGGCTCGGCATCGCCACCGTCGACGTCGGTCAGCGCCCCTCCGTCGAGGTGCTCGACGCCGCGACCGGCACCGTCCGTTGGCGGCAGCAGACCCGTTTCGTCGGCCGGGCCGGCGACGTGCTCGTCGTCAACGGTCCCCTCGACGGTGACGCGATACCACTGCGCGGGCTCGCGATCGACGACGGCACTCCACGCTGGACGGTCGAGATGGAGCCGACGGCCGTGGTCGCCGGGGTGGCCGGGCCGTTGCACTCCGACCAGGTCGAGGTGGTGGCGAACCTGTTTCGGGTACGCGACCTGAACAGCGGCCGGATCGTCGCCGCGGTCCCGCGCCAGAGCACCGCGCCGCTCGTCAGCGCCACCGTCGTCGGCGGCACGGCGATTCTCGTGGACGACGAAAACATGATCTCCGCGTACGACACGGGTGACGGCCGCCGGCTCTGGCGTCAGCCCCTCCCCCTGGTCGGAATCTTCTCCGCGTTCGCCGACTGCGGCCGCTACATCTGCCACCTCAACGACCGCGGCACGGTCGCGCTGGACCGGCAGACCGGGCGGCAGGCGTGGAAGGTCGGCAAGCGATACCTGTCGGCGCCGGTCGACGACCACCACATGTTCGCCGCGGAGACGTTCGTGGGCTTCGACGGTCCCGGCACGGTGGTCGTCGACCCCCGCAACGGCGAGGTCCGCGCCGACCCGGCACCGTGGCGGGCGCTCGGCGTCGTCGACGGTCCGGAACTGCTGGTCTGGCGGTACGACGGCCCGCGCCAACAGCTGATCGGGCTCTTCGACGCGCTGAGCGCACGTACGCGCGTGATCGGTCGATCCGAGGAATGGCCCACTCCCCCGACGTGTGTGACGAGCGTCGCACACGTGCTCTGCGCCAGCGCCTTGAGCTTCGGCGTCTGGCCGCGCTGACGCACGAAGAGGTGAAATACCCGCGACTCGGGCCTGTCCCTCAAAGGAAGGACAAAGTGGAGGCACCGGGCTGCTGCCTGTAATTATCGCATTTCCTGTGTCTTCCCCTCTGGAGCGTCATGAACACCCAGTCGTTGGCGGCCGAATTCGCGAACCGCACGTCCGGCTTCTGGTCCTACATGAGCCGTGAGGCATTGGCCGACTGGGTACTCCGGGCCGACGGCGAGCCGCAGCCGTTCGGCGCCCTCCCGTCCGCGGGACCGCGGCTGCCCGGCCTGATCCGAGCCATCAACGACGCCGACGCGAAGAGCCTGCGCGAGGTGGCACTCGGCATCGCCGGCATCATCATCCGCACGACGGTCCCGGCCGCCGCCGAGTCCGCGGGCCAGCACTGGCTGCTCACCCCGTACGCGAACGGCGTGGAGCGCTGGTTCCGGCTGACCGTCGGCATGTGCTGGGCGGCCGAGATCAGCTACTTCGACGACGGCCGGATCACCACCGTCTTCCGGATGGCCGACACGCCGGTCAGCCGGGCTCTCGCCGAGGGTTCGCTGCGCATCGAGGACCTCAACAAGTTCGGCATCACCCGGCGCACGGACGGGTTGCGCACGTTCGCCGAGGACGCGACCGTCTACCACTGTCCCGACATCGACGGCCTGCTCTGGTTCCTCGACCAGCCGGCCGTCGGCGAGGCCATCCGGCTGATGAACGCCCGCCTGGTCGCGACGGGCCAGTTCGCGTGGCAGAAGAGCTACGACCCGGACCTGGCCGAGGAAGCCTGGGCCGCCGCCGAGGCGCTGTCGCTGCCCGACCCGGCAACGCTGCCGATTCCCGCCCTCGACGAGACGCACGGATACGCGGGCCGCGCGGCCATCGGCGCGTTCCCCGAATGGCAGGCCGTCACCTCGGACGCGCACGAGGCCGCTCGAGACGAACACGACCGTCTGCTCGTCCTGCTGATGGCCAGGCTCAACGAGATCGACGTCAAGCCGTTCCAGCCCATCGATCCCAGGGTTGACCTGGCCTGGCGCACTCCGGACGGCCAGTTGCACATCGCCGAGGCCAGGAGCGCGCTCGGCCCGAGCGAGAGCGACCGGCTGCGCCTGGGTCTCGGCCAGATCCTCGACTACCGGCACCGCCTCGACACCGCTGGCCGGCCACAGGCATACCTGCTGGTCACGGAGGTCGAAGACCAGGCCTGGCACGAGATCTGCGCCGATGCGGACGTCCGCCTCCTGGTCGCCACCGAAAGCGACACCTGGCGCCTCGACTAGCGTCACCGCTCATGGACCACGACCTGGCGGCGCTGACCGCCCGCCTCGCCGCGTTCGCCGACGAACGGGACTGGGACCAGTTCCACACGCCGAAGAACCTGGTGATGGCACTGGCCGGCGAAGTCGGTGAACTGACAGCGGAGTTCCAGTGGCTGACCGCGGCCGAGTCGGAGACGGTCCTGAGCGACGAACAACGCGCCGAGCGGGTACGGGCCGAGATCGGTGACGTCATGATCTACCTGACCCGACTCGCGGGTGTCCTCGACATCGACCTTGTGGCGGCCGCGAACGCCAAGTTGGACGATGCGGCCCGCCGGTACCCGGCCGAACGGGTGCGCGGCTCCGCGGACAAGGCACGCAGTCGACCCGTCGAGTAATAGCGACCCGGAGATCACGCCGGTTACAGTCGGCGGAACCAACGAGCGGTCCGACGGGCTTCCGCAGCGCGGATATGCCCCCCATCCGCACGATTACTTCGTGCTGCCTGGGGGCAATTTCCGATGTCGGTTTTCCGCGCGTCCGCGGCCAGCGTTCTGCGCCAGGCGACCTCCGGTGGGCTGGCCGAAGCGATCACCGACCATATCCAGATGCGAGTGGGCGCGTCCGAACGCCGATCCTGGACGAACAGCCTGGCCGTGCTGGCGCAGGACCTTACCGATGCGGGTCTGGCCCAGGTCGAGATGCTCTGCGAGTACCAGCTTCCGCTGACCAGCAAGCGCATCGACGCCGTGCTCGCCGGCGTGCACCCGCGGACCGGCAAGGACTCCTACGTAGTCATCGAGCTCAAGCAGTGGTCGGAGGCGTCGACGTTCGATGACGCCGAGCGACTCGTCACGGTCGGCAGCCTGCCGCGGCCCCGGCTGCACCCGGGAGTGCAGGTGGCCGACTACTGCGGTTATCTCACCGACTTCCTCGGCGTGCTGTCGCAGACGCCGGGTGCGGTGCGCGGCGCCGCCTACCTGCACAACGCCGCCGACCACGATGTGCGTGACCTGTTCGCGTTGCCGCACACCGAGCAGAGCCGCATCTTCACCAAGCAACGGCGCGGCGAGTTCCTGGAGTACCTCCAGACCTATTTGGCCGCGGAGAGCGGCGCGGCGGCCGCGGACCGGTTCCTGACGAGCGCGGTCCGTCCCAGCCGTCTGCTGCTTCAACACGCGGCCGAGGAGATCCAGCAGCGGTCCCGGTTCACCCTGCTCGACGAGCAGCGCGTTGCCTACGAGCTCGTCATGCACGCCGTCGAGCGGGCTCGGGTCGCCGACCGCAAGAGCGTGGTGGTCGTCGAAGGCGGTCCCGGCAGCGGGAAGAGCGTGATCGCCCTGTCGATCCTCGGCGAGCTGGCCCGCCAGGGGCGCACGGTGCTGCACGCCACCGGGTCGCGTTCGTTCACGCAGACTCTCCGGAAGTACGCGGCAGCCGGCTCGACCAGGACGAAGCGCCTGTTCATGTACTTCAACAGCTTCATGGCGGCGGCGCCGAACGAGCTCGACGTCCTGCTGTGCGACGAAGCGCACCGGGTGCGGAAGACATCGGTCAACCGCTTCACCCCGAAGGCCAGGCGGGCGGCCAGCGCTGAGCGTCCGCAGGTCGACGAGCTGATGTCGGTGGCCCGCGTGCCGGTGTTCCTGCTCGACGAGCACCAGGTCGTGCGACCCGGCGAGCAGGGCAGCATCGAGGTCATCTCGGCTCATGCCGCGAAGCTGGGACTCAAGGTCGACATCGTCGAGCTGCACGACCAGTTCCGCTGCGGCGGCTCCCGCGCCTACGAGGAATGGGTGCTGGCTCTGCTCGGCCTGGAGGGTGAGAAGCCGACCCTGTGGGAGGGAGACGGCCGGTTCGACGTGCGGCTCGCCGATTCGCCGGCGGAGATGGAAGCGTTCCTCGCCGACCAGAACGCCAAGAACCTGACCGCCCGCATGTCGGCCGGCTACTGCTGGCCGTGGAGCGACCCGCGTCCTGACGGCTCGCTCGTCGACGACATCCACATCGGCGGCTGGGCCAAGCCCTGGAACGCCAAGAGCGAGCGCACCGTCGGCGGCGCCCCGGGCAGTGCGTACTGGGCCACCGACGAGGCCGGGTTCGGGCAGGTCGGTTGCGTCTACACCGCGCAGGGATTCGAGTACGAGTGGTCGGGCGTGATCATCGGTCCGGATCTCGTCGCCCGGGACGGCCGCCTGACCACCGTGCGGAGCGAATCGAAGGACCCGGCCCTCACCAGGGGAGCAGACGCCGACCGGCTGATCCGCAACACCTACAAGGTGCTGCTGACCCGGGGCATGCGGGGCACGTTGATCTACTCGACGGACGCCGAGACCCGCGAGTATCTCGCGGGTCTCGTGCGAACCGTACGGTCAGCCGACGTGCGTTACGTGTCCGGCCTGTAGTCGCCGCGGCTGGTGGCGTCTACGAAGGACTGCCAGGCCGTGCGGGTGAAGGTGAGGACGGGGCCGGTCTTGTCTTTCGAGTCGCGGACGCCGATCTCGCTGTCCAGCTTTGCCCATTCGACGCATCCGCCGTTGGCACCGCTATAAGTCGACTTCGTCCAGGTGACTGCTTCGTCACTCATTGTACAACTCCTCCGAGAGCGCCCGGATTGCGCGAGTCGATTGTGCACGGTCATGCGCTCGCTCGGAAGCGCTTCGCCAGATTGACTCGTACATATCCACCTCTCGGGTCTTGTCGAGGTAGAGAGCGCCGGTCGGGCCGTCACTGTAGACCGTCGGCGGTTCGGGATCGCGGCCTCGTTGTTCGGGGAAGTCGAGAATCGCGAATCCGCCTGTCGATGCCCAATGGTGTAGACCGGCAGCGAACGGCAACATACGCACAGTGACATTCGGCCGGTCATTCGACTCAGCCAAATAGCGCAACTGCCCCGCCATGGCCGCGCGGTCCTGGAGCGGACGGCGCAACACCGCCTCGCTCAGGATCACCTCCAGCGACGGCGCCGCGGGCACCCGCCGGACCAGCAGGTTCTGTCGCTCCATCCGGACCGCCAGGCGCTTCTCCTGCTCCTCCACACCCAACTCGGGATGGTCGAGGGCGATCACCTCGCGGGTATAAGCCTTCGTCTGCAACAAGCCCGGCACGATGTCCGTCTGCAGATATCGGATCCGGCTCGCCGCCGACTCCAGGCCGACGTACAACTCGAACCAGCTAGGCAGAGCATCTCCGTACGACTGCCACCAGCCCTTCGCTTTGGTTTCCCTCGCGAGCGCCATCAGTGCTGTCGTCAGATCGGGGGACGCTCCATATAGCTCGCACATCGCCTTGACGTCGAGGGCGCGCATGCCTACTGTTCCATTTTCGATCCGCCAGATCCGTGGGGTCGACCATTCCAGCGCATCGGCCGCTGCTTTGACCGTGACCTGGGCGTCTTCGCGAGCTCTTCTCAGATATCGGCCGAGCTGTCGGCGCGGAACCGTCGAACCGTGGTCCTCGGTCGGCATGTTCGTTCCTCCCCGAACAGCGATTCCGTAGTGGACACCAGCAGATCATTGCGTCTTCGTACCGCGTGGGCGGAATTCTGCTCCGCAACATTGCGTTTGGGAAGGCTCGCGCCCAACATTCAACACATGACCAGTCGGAAGCGGCCAAATCCACCAGCGGGCCGGGAACGAGACCGGGAACGCGGCTGGGAACAGGAGCGGGGCCGGGGGCGGCAATCATGATCGACGCTGGAAATGTGATCGAATGCCCGCCTGGCACGTGGAAGTTCACCGGTTCGCCGCACACCTTGTTCCTCCGCGTGGAAAAGGTGCGCGACGACCTGTCCGGCTTCTACGAGGGTGAAGTCTGGTTGGAGGGCCAGCAGCTGGCCCGCGACGGCACGCCGCTCGGCAGGCTTCAGGCGCTCGTCACCGTGGAGCGGATCCGGGTGCTCCAGCCATAGCCGGAGCAAAAGCCACGGCACCCCGGCGGCGGAACAGCATCAGCGACAGTCCCGCGGCGCCGATCGCCAGCAGCCCCGCCACGTACCAGGCCAGGTTGTAGTTGCCCAGCTGGTCCCGCACGATGCCCGCCGCCGACGCGGCCACCGCCGCCCCGATCTGGTGTGACGCGAACACCCAGCCGAACACGACGGCACCGCGGTCGCCGAAGTACTCGCGGCACAGCGCCACCGTCGGCGGCACCGTCGCGACCCAGTCCAGCCCGTAGAACAGGATGAACACGACCATCGACGGGCGCACGGAGTCGCCGAACAGCGCCGGCAGCAGCAACAGCGAGCCGCCGCGCAGCGCGTAGTAGGCGCCGAGCAGGATCCGGCTGTCGAACCGGTCGGTCAGCCAACCCGAGGCGATCGTGCCGGCGATGTCGAACAGGCCGACCAGCGCGAGCAGCGACGCGGCCGTCGTCTCGGTCATGCCGTGGTCGTGCGCCGCCGGGATGAAGTGGGTGCCGACGAGGCCGTTGGTGGTCGCGCCGCAGATCGCGAAGCCGCCGGCGAGCAGCCAGAAGGCCCGCGTCCGGGACGCGTCGCGCAGCGCACCGAGCGCCCGCCGGGCGGCGCCGCCGGCCGGCACCGGCGGCACGACCTCGGTCGCGCCATAGGCGGGCAGGCCGAGGTCGCTCGGGTGGTCGCGCAACAGCCACAGCACCAGGGGTACGACGGCCAGGGCGGCGCCGGCGACCACCAGCGACGCGGTCCGCCAACTCGACTGCTCGATCAGGTACGCGAGGACGGGCAGAAAGATCAACTGGCCGGTCGCACCGCCGGCCGTGAGCACGCCGGTGACCAGGCCGCGGCGCTTGACGAACCAGCGGCCGGTGACCGTGGCCACGAACGCCAGCGCCATCGAGCCGGTGCCGACGCCGACCAGCACGCCCCAGAGCAGGATGAGCTCCGCGCTGCTGCGCATGAACACGGTCAGCCCGCTGCCCAGGGAGACCAGCACCAGCGCGGCCGCGACCACCCGGCGGATGCCGAACCGGTCCATCAGCGCGGCCGCGAACGGGGCGGTGAGGCCGAACAGCAGCAGGTTGACCGACACCGCGGCGGAGATCGTCGCGAGCGGCCACCCGAACTCCTCGTGCAGCGGGTGGAGCATGACACTCGGAGTGGCCCGGAACCCGGCCGCGCCGATCAGCGCGACGAAGGCGACGGCGGCCACGAGCCAGGCAGGGTGAACGAGACGGCGCACGTCAAGAAGCATGGGCGATCCCGGGTACGCGCCGCGAGTGGCCCGACAGCCATCATGCGCAATAATTCGGCCATGACCCATCGGATCGCCGTCCTCGCCGTCGACCAGGTCGTCGGCCTGGACCTCGGCACGCCCGCGCAGGTCTTCAGCACCGCGCGCGACGCCGCCGGCCGGCACTTCTACGAGGTCGGCGTATGCACCGCGGGTGGCCGCCCGGTCCGCTGCACCGCCGGTTACACCGTGCAGCCCGACCACGACCTGGCGCTGACCGAGACCGCCGACACGGTGATCGTGCCCGGCATCCACGACGGGCCGGCGCTTACTGACGGCTGGGTCGACCCCGCGGTCGCCACGGCGCTCCAGGCGGCGCACGCCCGCGGTGCCCGGGTGATGTCGATCTGCACCGGCTCGTTCGTGCTGGCCGCCGCCGGCCTCCTCGACGGTCGCAGGGCCACGACGCACTGGGCGTACGCGGACCGGTTCCGCCGCTTCCACCCCGCCGTCGACCTGGACCCGGAGGTGCTGTTCGTGGACGACGGCGACATCCTCACCTCGGCCGGCGTGGCCGCCGGGATCGACCTCTGCCTCCACGTGATCCGCCGCGACCACGGCTCGGCGGTGGCCAACAACGCCGCCCGGCGCTGCGTGGTGCCGCCTTGGCGGGACGGCGGTCAGGCGCAGTTCATCGAGCGTCCGCTGCCGGCCGGCGACGGCGCGGCGTCCACGGCGGCGACCCGGTCCTGGACGCTCGAACGGCTCGGCGAACCCGTGACGCTGGCCGCGATGGCCGCACACGCCAACATGAGCGTACGGACGTTCACGCGGCGGTTCCGCGAGGAGACCGGGGCGAGCCCGGCCCGCTGGCTGTTGCAGCAGCGCACGGACCATGCGCGGAGGCTGCTGGAGACCACCGGGCTCGCCGTCGACCAGGTCGCCCGGCACGCGGGCTTCGGCACTGCGGCCGCATTGCGGCAACAGTTGCACGCCGCGATCGGTGTGTCGCCGACCACGTACCGTCGCACGTTCCGCCCCCCTACTGGCGAGAGGGTGCCGGGATAGGCGACTATGCCTGCCATGCAACCGCAGGAGCGACCGGGCGGCCGGGTGTACGGCGGCCCCGGCTACGGCGACCCGACCGCGCCGACCAGTGGAGGTCCGGACCAGGCCGAACCAACCAGCGGCGGCGCCGTGTACGGCGGCCCCACCAGCGGCGGACCGACCTACGGCAGCCCGAGCGGCGCGCACACCAGCGGCGGCCCGACCTACGGCAGCCCGAGCGGCGGACCCACCAGCGGCGGCCCGACATATGGGAGCCCGACCAGCGGCGGACCGACCTACGGCAGCCCCACCAGCGGCGGGCCAACCTACGGCAGTCCGACCAGTGGCGGACCTACCTACGGCAGTCCCACCAGCGGCGGGCCGACTTACGGCAGTCCCACCAGCGGCGGGCCGACTTACGGTGGCGGGTCTGGGCCGACCTACGGTGGTGGGTCTGGGCCGACCTACGGTGGACCGCCGGCCGGCGGCCCGGTCTACGGCGGACCCGGTGGCGGCGGTGCGGGCCGGAGCAACCGCTCCGGCCGCCCGGGCACCCCGCCACCGACCCGCGACCCGATGATGATCGGCGCCGTGGCGATCGGCGCGATCGGCATCCTCCTGGGCATCCTGTTCGCGACGGGCGTCTTCGCCGGCGACGACGCACCCCCGCCGCCCGCGACCCCACCGGCCACCGCGCCGGCGTCACCGGCGCCCACCGAAGGCGGCTAACGCGGGGGAGCCGAGTCGCTACGCGGCCCGGCTCCCCCGCCGGCCGCGCCGGGCGCGGATGTAGTCGGAGACCACGTACGCGCCGAGGTCGTCGGAGGACGGGGTGAACACCCGGCCACCGCTGCGCCGGGCCACCGCGTCCACGAACCGGCGCAGCCCGGCGTCCTCGCCGAGCATGAACAGGTTGAGCGTGGCCCCGTACCTGGTGAGCCGGTCGACCTCCTGCACTGTCGCGGTGATCGTCTCCCTGGTCGGGGGCCACCGGAACACCGGATAGCCGTCCTCGTCGACGTGCGCGGTCGGCTCGCCGTCGGTGACGACCAGCACCACCGGCTCGGCTCCAGGATGCTTGCGCAGATGCCGCCCGGCCTGGCGGAGCGCGTCGTGCAGGTTGGTGCCCTGCTCGTAGTCGGGCTCGATGCCGGCCAGCTCCGCCTGCGACAGCGGCGCAGCCGAGCGGCCGAAGCCGATGATCTGCAGCGCGTCCTGCGGGAACCGGGTCGCGACGAGGTGTGACAGGGCCAGCGCGGTCTGCTTCATCGGACCCCAGCGGCCCTCGGACACCATGGAGAAGGACAGGTCGACGCAGAGGGCGACGGCCGCCGAGGCCCGCCGCTCGGTCTCCACGACCTCGAAGTCCTCGACCTCCAGCGCGACCGGCACGCCCGCGCCGCGCCGGGCCACCGCCCGGGTCACGGTGCGGACGACGTCCAACGGCTGCTCGTCGCCGTACTCCCACGCTCGGGAGGCCCCCGTCACCTCGCCCGCCGCACCGGCGTCACGCAGGTCGTGCTGCCCGCGCCGACCGGCGGTCAGGTCGGCGAAGACCCGGCGCAGCGCGGTCCCACCGAGCCGCCGCAGCGCCTTCGGCGACAACGTCAACCCTTCGGCGGTACGAGTCACCCAGCCCTGCCGGCGCATCTCCCGCTCCAGCTCCTGGAGCCGGCGCACGTCGTCGGCCGCGGCCCGGCCCAAGGTGCGCGAGACGGCCTCCACGTCGACGTCGTCCAGGGTCGCGCCGGGGTGCTCCTGGCCGAGCTGGTCGATCAGGTCGTCCAGCTCGCCGATCTCCTCCAGTGCGCCCGTCGCGTCGCCGTACCCGAGCGGCTCCTCTCCCCGCATCCGCTCCCGGCGGTCCCAGGCTAGGTCCGGGCGCAGCGCGCGCAGGTTGTCGTTGAGCGCGCCCATCTCGCGGGCCAGGTCGCCGTTGCCCAGCGCCTGCTGCATCAACGACGCCAACTCGTCACGCTGCTGGGGCGACAGCGAGCGCATGAGCCGCTCGCCGGCCGCCGCCCGCCGCGCCAACGCGTCGACCAGCTCGTCGACGGACGAGGGCTGCTCGGGAAAGTACTCGCCGTGCCGGCGCATGAACTCCGCGAACTGGTCGGTCGTGTCCTCACCGCGGGCGTGCGCGGCGAGCAGCGCGTTGAGGTCGCGCATCATCTCGGCGACGGCCTGCTGGGCGGCCGGGTCCTGGAGCGACTCGCGCATGCCACGGAACCGCTGCTCGACCACCTCGCGCCGGAGCCCGTCGAGGATCTCCTGATAGCGCTGCCGACCCTCTTCGCTGGCCCACTGGTAGTCGGAGAGCTCCTCGACGGCCCGCGCGGTCGACCTGGGCAAGTTGTCCAGAATCGCCTCGTTGAACCGGGCCGCGTCGTCGTCCCGCGCCGACAAGGCCTCCCGCTCGGCGGCAAGAGCCTGGTCCAGCAGCTGCTGCGCCCGCGTCACCGCCCCGTCGAGCTGGCCCCGGCGCATCGCGTCCCGCCGCATCCGGCGAGCCCGAGCCTGAAGGTCGTCGAGGCCACCCCGAGCATCAGGACCGCGGCGCAGCAGGTTGCGCAGGGCGTCCCGGAGCGAGCCGCCCTGCAACACCTCGGCGCCGACGTCGTCGACGGCGGCTCGGACGTCGTACGGCGGCGCCAGCGGGTCCGGCCCGCCCGACCACGCCCCATACCTGTTCCGCTTCATTCGCGGCTGCCGTACATCGTGCGTCCGTCGCCGCTGACCTTGGACATCCGCCGGGTCAGGTGCAGTCCTTCGAGCACGAACTCGACTCCGGCAGCGGCCTCGCCCCGGGTCGGCGCGTCGCCCAGGCCCAGCCGGTCGAGCACCTTCGCCAGCCCGGGCAGGGTGCCGACCTGGCGCAGGATCTCGTCGGCCGGCACGAGCTCGCCGGTCTCCACGATGTCGCCCTCGGCGACGAGGTTGACGAAGCTCGACAGGTCGAGCCCGGCCAGGCGGGCGCGGAACGTCTCGGCGGTCGCGGTGCGCAGCAGGTGGCCGAGGATCTCGACCTCGCGCCCCTCCTCGCCGCTCTCGAACTCGACCTTGCCGCGCAGGGTGCTGGTCACGGACTCGGCGTCGCCGATCCGGGCCACCGCCTCGGACTCACCGAGGAGGCCGGACCGGCGCAGCGCGGCGGCGGCGACGGTCTCGGCCGCCGCGATCGGGAACCGAGCCGAAACACCCGACCGCGCGTCGACCGAAGGCGACTCACGGACCGCGCGGGCGAACCGGGCCACGACTTCCAGAACGTGATCGGGTACGGCCGCCACGAGAGCGGCCTCCTGGCGGACCAGGTCGAGCTCGAGGTCGAGCTCCAGCGGGTAGTGCGTGCGGATCTCGGCACCGAACCGGTCCTTGAGCGGCGTGATGATCCGCCCGCGGTTGGTGTAGTCCTCGGGGTTGGCGCTGGCCACCAGCAGGACGTCGAGCGGCAGCCGGAGCTGGTAGCCGCGGATCTGGATGTCCCGCTCCTCCAGCACGTTGAGCAGGCTGACCTGGATCCGCTCGGCCAGGTCGGGCAGCTCGTTGACGGCGAAGATGCCGCGGTTGGTGCGCGGCACGAGTCCGAAGTGGATGGTCTCGGGGTCGCCGAGGGTGCGGCCCTGCGCGACCCGGATCGGGTCGACGTCGCCGACCAGGTCACCGACGCTGGTGTCCGGTGTGGCCAGCTTCTCGCCGTACCGCATCGATCGGTGCAGCCAGGCGACCGGCGCGTCGTCCCCGGCCTCCTCGGCGGCCCGGCGGGACGACGGGGTCAGCGGGTGCAGCGGGTGTTCGTTGAGCTCGGAGCCGGGGATCACGGGCGTCCACTCGTCGAGCAGGTCCACCAGGGACCGGATCAGCCGGGTCTTGCCCTGGCCGCGCTCGCCCAGCAGCACCATGTCGTGACCGGCCAGAATGGCCCGTTCGACCTCGGGCAGCACCGTCTGGTCGTAGCCGACGATCCCGGGGAAACGGGGTTGGTTGGTGCGCATCCGCTCCAGCAGGTTGGCCCGGAGCTCCTCCTTGACCGTCCGATAGGTGTAGCCGGCGGCCCGCAGCTCCCCGACCGTGCGAGGCAGGTTCTCTGTCACCCGACCGACGCTATCTCGCGATTGTGTCGCCGCGTATGGACAAGGGTGGACACGAATACGCACCTGTAACTAGTGTGACGAACATGAGTCCTTACCTTGACGCGGTCGCGTGGCAGGAGTCCTGGGACCGCCAGCAGGAGGCGTTCCTCCCGGATCGCGAGGAGCGGTTCACCGCGATGCTGGACATCGTCGAGGCCGTCGCCGGCCCGGCTCCCCGGGTGCTCGACCTGGCCGGCGGCACCGGCTCGATCTCGCTGCGGACCCTGCGCCGCTTCCCGCGCGCCACCACCACCCTGGTCGACATCGACCCGGTGCTGCTGACCATCGCCCGCGCGAGCCTCGACGACCGCACCGCGATCGTCACCACCGATCTGCGCGACCCCGCCTGGACCTCGGCCCTCCCGCACGACGACTACGACGCGGTGCTCAGCGCCACCGCCCTGCACTGGCTCGACGAGGACCGGCTGGCCGCCCTCTACGCCGAGGTCGCCGGCCTGCTCCGGCCCGGCGGCGTCCTGATCAACGCCGACCACATGCCCGACGAAGGGCTGCCCGGGCTCAGCAGGACCCTGCGCGACCGGGCGCGCGAGCGCCGCAACGCGCGCTACGCCGCTGGTGCCGCGACGTCCTGGCCGGCCTGGTGGGAACTGGTCAGTCGGGACGAGATCCTGGCGGCGCCGCACGCGGAGCGCAAGAAGATCTTCTCCAGCGCCGAGCACAACGACTGGACCCCGCCCGCGACCTGGCACGAGGCCACCCTGCGCAAGGCGGGTTTCACGGAGGTCGGCCTGGCCTGGCGCGGCGGCACCGACGCCGCGGTCGTCGGGGTCCGCTAGGAAGACGCGCGGGTACGCTGCCGGGCCGCCTCGTACAGCACGATCGTGGCGGCCGCGGCGGCGTTGAGCGAGGAGGCCGCCCCACCGATCGGGATCCGCACCATCTCGTCGGCCGCCTGCCGCCACGCGCTGCTCAGCCCCTGCGTCTCGTTGCCGACGAGGAGCAGCGTGGGTCCCCGCAGGTCGGCATCGGCGACGTCGACCGTCGCCCGCTCGTCGGTGCCGACCAGCCGGAGCGGCGCCGCCCAGTCCAGCACCTCGGCGGTCGCGCTCATCCGCACCACCGGCAACGCGAAGATCGACCCCGTGCTGGCCCGCACCGCCCGCGGGTCGTACGGGTCGGCCGCGTGCCCGCTGACGATCAGCCCCTCGGCACCGAAGGCATCGGCCGACCGGATCAGCGTGCCCAGGTTGCCCGGCGAGGCCGGCCGGTCGAACAGCACGTAGAGCGGCGCGCCCGCCCGGTCCGGGACGTGGTGGCCCAGCCGGTCCAGCCGGTCCGGCGGCAGCCCGACCACGGCGACGAGCTCCGCCTCCTCCTTCTCGCCCAGCTCGGCCAGCAGCTCGGGATCCATCTCGACCGGCTCGGGAACCTTGTCGAGCAGCGACGCGGCCCACTCGGAGAGGCGGCGCCCGGCCGGGAAGATCAACTGCCGGAGCTCCCAGCCGTGCTCGACCGCGAGGCTGATCGGCCGTACCCCCTGGACCAGGAACTCTCCCGCCCGGTGCCGCTTGCTCCGGTTGGTCAACAGCGCTTGCCACTGCTGGAACGTCGCGTTCCGCGTCGTGATCTTCACGGCTCCACCTCATTCCGCACGGCGCTGTGTTTACCATCGTCGGACTCGGAGAGGTGGCGAAGTGGGTATTCCGCAGCGTGCGCGCGTCGTGGTAATCGGTGGCGGGGTGATCGGCACGTCGGTCGCGTACCACCTGGCCGCGGCCGGCTGGACCGACGTCGTGCTGCTCGAACGGGACAAACTGACCTCTGGCACCACCTGGCACGCGGCCGGGCTCATGGTCACTTTCGGCTCGTTGTCCGAGACCTCGACCGAGATGCGCAAGTACACCCGCGACCTGTATGCCCGGCTGGAGGCCGAGACCGGTCAGGCGACCGGGCTCAAGCAGGTCGGCTTCATCGAGGTGGCGGCCGACGCGGACCGGCTCGAGGAATATCGCCGCGTGAGTGCGTTCAACCGCTACTGCGGCATCGACGTGCAGGAGATCAGCCCCGGCGAGGTCAAGGAACTGTTCCCGCTCGCCAGGACCGACGACCTGCTGGCCGGGTTCTACGTCGCCGACGACGGCCGGGCCAACCCCGTGGACGTGACGATGGCCCTGGCCAAGGGCGCACGGCTGCGCGGCGCGACCATCATCGAGGGCGTCCCGGTCACCGGCGTGCTGCGCCAGGGCAGGACCGTGACCGGTGTACGCACACCGCAGGGCGACATCGAGGCCGAGTACGTCGTCAACTGCGCCGGCATGTGGGCGCGCCAGCTCGGCGAGCAGGCCGGGGTGAGCATCCCGTTGCAGGCCGCCGAGCACTACTACCTGATCACCGAGCCGATCGACGGCGTGTCCGGCGACCTGCCGGTGCTGGAGGACCCGTCGTCCTACGGCTACTACCGCGAGGAGGGCGCGGGCCTGATGGTCGGCCTCTTCGAGGCGGAGTGCGCGCCCTGGCACGTCGACCGCGTCCCGGAGGCGTTCTCGTTCGGCACGATCCCGCCCGACTGGGACCGGATGGCGCCGTACCTGGAGAAGGCGATGGCCCGCGTGCCGATCACCGGCGAGGTCGGCGTGCGCACGTTCTTCTGCGGCCCGGAGTCGTTCACCCCGGACCTCTCGCCGGTCTTCGGCGAGGCGCCGGAGCTGCGCAACTACTTCGTCGCCGCCGGCCTCAACTCGATCGGCATCCTGACCGGTGGCGGGATCGGCCGGGCCATGGCCCAGTGGATCGTCGACGGGCGGCCCGACATCGACGTGACCGGGATGAACATCGACCGGTTGGAGCCTTACCAGTCCACACCGGACTATCGCGCGACCCGTACCGTCGAGTCGTTGGGCAAGGTCTACGCCACCCATTTCCCGGGCCTGTCGATGAAGACCGCGCGGGGCGCGAAGCTCTCCCCCGTCCACGAGAGGTTGGTCGCGCAGCGCGCCTACTTCCGCGACGTGAGCGGTTGGGAAGGCGCCGACTGGTACGCCCCGGAAGGCGTGCGCCCGGAGGTGGAACGCCTGTCCTGGGGCCGGCAGAACTGGTTCCCCTACTGGGAAGCGGAGCACCGCGCCGCCCGCGAGGGCGTGATCCTGATGGACATGTCGTTCATGTCCAAATATCTGGTGCAGGGCGACGAGGCAGGCGCCGCACTCGACCACCTGTCCGCGGGCGCGGTCGACGGCGAGGTAGGCCGAATCACATACACCCAGTGGCTCAACGAGGGCGGCACGCTCGAGGCCGACCTCACCGTCACGAAGCTGGCGGACGACCGGTTCTGGGTGGTGGCCTCGGACACGGCGCATCGCCACGCCCTCAAAATGATGGAACGTTCGTTCAGTTCGAAGCGCGCGCACGTCACCGACGTCACCGGCGGCTACGCGCAGCTCAACATCCAGGGTCCGCGGTCGCGCGCGCTGCTTCAGTCCGTGACCAGCGCCGATCTGTCCAACGAGGCGTTCCCGTTCCGCACCGCCCGCGAGATCGACCTCGGCTTCGCCCGGGTGCTCTGCGTCCGGATCACCTACCTGGGCGAGCTCGGCTACGAGCTCTACATCCCGGCGGAGCAGGCGATCCACGTGTACGACCGGCTGACCGCGGCCGGTGCCGCCGTCGGGTTGCGGCACGCGGGACTGAAGGCATTGTCCAGCCTGCGGATGGAGAAGGGCTACCGGGACTACGGCCACGACATCGACAACACCGACTCGGTGCTGGAGGCCGGCCTCGGCTTCGCGGTCGCGCTGGACAAGCCCGGCGGTTTCGTCGGCCGCGACGCGGTGCTGGCCCGCAAGGCCGCCGGCCCCCTGAGCCGCCGCCTGGTCCAGGTCCTGCTGACCGACCCGGAGCCGCTGATGTTCCATGGCGAGGTCGTCCGCCGCGACGGCATGCCGGTGGGTTACATCCGGGCCGCTTCCTACGGCTTCACGCTGGGTGGCGCGGTCGGCCTGGCGATGCTGGACCGCGCCGACGGGAAGGCCCTGGACCAGGCCTGGCTGGACAGCGGCGACTGGACCGTCGAGGTCGCCGACCGCCCCGCCCCGGCCCGCTGCTCGCTACGCCCCCTCTACGACCCGAAGAACGCCCGCATCCACCTGTAGGACCGCCAGTCGGGCGGCGGCCTCCGCGGCGTCGCCGGCAAGGACGGCGGTGCGGCCGGTGGCCTCGTGGAGCCGCGACTCGACCGCGGCGCGGAGCTCGGGCACGGCGGTCAGGAGGCCGCCGGCCAGCACGATCGGGCCGTCGCCGGGTGGCAGCGCGAGCAGCGTCGCCGTCAGGCGGTCGGCGCCGGACGCCAGGATCGCCCCAGCGGTCGGGTCGCCGAGCCGGACCGCCTCGAAGACCAGCGGGGCCAGGGCCGCCATCTTGTCGCGGGCCAGGGCGTAGAACGAGCTGACGAAGCCCTCCGGGCCGGCCCCGCCCACCGCGGCGTGCACCGCCGAGACCAGTGCGCCGCCCGTGCCGGCGTGCAGCGCGAGTGCCGTGTGCCGGGCCGCGGCCACGCCGAACCAGAAGCCCGAGCCCTCGTCGCCGAGCAGCCAGCCGATGCCGTCGACGCGCCGGCCGACGGTCCAGTCGACGATCTCGCAGGCGATGGCGCCAGTGCCCGCGATCAGCACCGACCCGGACGGCGCGTCGCGCGCACCCGAGGCGTAGGCCACCACGGCGTCGCCGACCGTGCGCAACGGCACGGGCACGCCCGTGGTCGACCACGCGGACGCGTAGGCCGCCGCACCCGAAGCGGTCGTCAACCGGCTGTAGCCGGCCACGCCGACCACCGCACCGACCACCCGGGCCGGGTCGAGGTCGCCCATCGCCTCGCGGACAGCGCCGACGAGCGCAGCCGCCGTCTCGGCCGGTGGGCGCGCGACCGGGTTGCCCGGCCCGCCATGCCCCCGGCCGACGACCGCACCGTCCAGTGTGGTCACGACGACACGGGTGCTGGTGCCGCCGCAGTCCCCGCCGATCACCAACGTCACGAGACACATGCTGCGCGACCCGCACCGTCAAGACAAGAGTCTATGTCAAACATCTTGACGCGAGGGGCACCACGACAATAATTTTGTTCATCACCGAGCAACAGCGAAAGGAATGACCGCATGGCCGAGACCGGGCTGCTGGGCCGGGTGCGCACCGAGCTGCCGACGCTCCCCGACGCCCTCCAGCGGGTCGCCGAGCAGCTCCTCGGCGAACCCGAGGAGACGGCGCGCACGACGATCGTCGACCTCGCCGAGCGTGCCGGCACGTCGACCGCGACGATCACCCGGTTCTGCCGGTTGTTCGGCTACCGCGGCTACGCGGAGCTCCGCGTAGCGGTCGCCACCGAGACTGGCCGGGCCGCCCAGGCCCGCTGGGACACCGACATCGACCACGAGATCACCCCCGACGCACCGCTCGACCGGGTGCTCGAGGTGGTCGCCAGCGCCGACGCCCGGGCCATCCAGGACACCGCGGGCCAGGTCGACCTGGCCGCGGTCGAGCGGGTGTCGGCGGCGGTCGCGACGGCGCAGCGGGTCGAGCTGTTCGGCCTGGGCAGCTCCGGCAACGCCGCCCGCGAGATGGCGTTCCGGCTGGAGCGCATCCGGGTGCCCTGCTGGCACCGATCCGACCCGCACACCGCCCTGACCAACGCGGCGCTGCTCGGGCCGGGCGACGTCGCGATCGGGCTGTCGCACAGCGGCCGGACCCGGGAGGTGATCGAGGTGCTCAGCGAGGCCGCCGACCACGGCGCGTTGACCGTGGCCATCACGTCGTTCCCGCGTTCGCCGCTGTCCGAGGTGGCCGACGTGGTGATGACCACGGCAGTGCAGGAGACCACGTTCCGGCTCGCGGCCCTGTCCGCCCTGCACAGCCAGCTGCTCGTGCTCGACCTGATCTACGTCGCCGTCGCGCAGCGCACCTACGAACGCACCACCGAGGCGTTCGAGGTGACCGCCCGCGCGGTCGACGCGCACCGCCTGCCCCGCAAGCGCACCAGAACACCGGAGGGATCATGACGATCGGCGCCGAAAGCTATCTCGCGGCCGTCACGGCCGCGATCGACCAGGTCGCGACAACCCAGGGCGACGCGGTGCGCCGAGCCGCCGACCTGGTGACCGCGTCGCTGCGCGCCGGTGGCGTGGTGCAGGCGTTCGGCGCCGGCCATTCCGAGGCGCTGGCGATGGAGATCGCCGGGCGGGCCGGCGGTCTGGTGCCCAGCAACAAGATCGCGCTGCGCGACCTGGTGCTGTTCGGCGGCGCCGACCCCGGCGTGCTGAACGACCCGTTCCTGGAGCGCGATCCCACGGTGGCCCGGCGGCTCTACGAGCTGGCACCGGTCAAGCCCGACGACGTCTTCGTGATCGCCTCGAACTCCGGCGTCAACGGCGTGGTGGTCGAGCTCGCCCGGCTCGCCAAGGAGAACGGGCACGGCCTGATCGCGGTCACGTCGCTGGCGCACACCCTGGCCGTGGAGCCGAAGCACCCGTCCGGGGCACGGCTGGCCGACCTGGCCGACGTGGTGCTCGACAACTGCGCGCCATACGGCGACGCCACGATCCAGATAGGCGACACCCAGGCGAAGACCGGCGCGATCTCCTCCGTCACCGGCGCCCTGCTCGCGCAACAACTCGTGTGCGAGGTGGTTGCCCGGATCGTCGCGGCGGGCGAGACACCACCGATCTACATCTCGTACAACGTGCCCGGCGGCGACGACCACAACCGACAGCTTGAAGCGCGGTACGCCGGGCGCATCCGGCGTACCGCCTCTTAACCAGGAAGGTGAGGACACGCTAATGAACCCCTCTTCCCAGCCCAGACGTTACCCGACCCGGCGGGCGGTGCTCGGTGCGGCGGTGGCCGGCGCGGCCCTGCCGGTGCTCGGCGGCTGCGTCACGGGCGGCGACGACGGCACCACCGAGGCCGCTTCGGGCGCGAAGACGGCCGAGAACCCGCTCGGCGTGCCCGACAAGACGCCGATCGAGGTGGTCATCTTCAAGGGCGGCTACGGCGACGAGTACGCGGTGAACGCGGAGTCGCTCTACAAGCAGCGCTACCCCGGCGCGACGGTCGACCACAAGGGCATCCAGAAGGTCGGTGAGGCGCTGCAGCCGAGGTTCGTGGCCGACACCCCGCCCGACGTCGTCGACAACACCGGCGCCGGCCGGCTCGACCTGGCCACCCTGGTCGGGGCCGGCAAGCTGAGCGACCTGGCCGACCTGCTCGACGCGCCCTCGCTCGACGACCCGGCCAAGAAGGTCCGCGACACGTTGCTGCCCGGCGTGGTCGACGACGGCACGTTCGACGACAAGGTGCAGACGCTCAACTTCACGTACACCGTCTGGGGTCTCTGGTATTCGAAGCCCCTGTTCGCCAAGAACGGCTGGACGTTCCCGACCACCTGGGACGCGATGCTGGCGCTCTGCGAGCAGATCAAGAAGGCCGGCGTCGCCCCGTGGACCTACCAGGGGAAGTACCCGGAATACCTCAACGACCCGTTGCTCGCGATGGCGGCCAAGGCCGGCGGCCCCGACCTGGTGAAAGCGGTCGACAACCTCGAGCCCAACGCCTGGAAGCAGCAGGGCCTCGTCGACGCCGCGACCGCGATCGCCGAGCTGGCCGGCAAGGGCTACATCCTGTCGGGCAGCGAGGCGCTCTCGCACACCGAGGCGCAGGCGGCGTGGTCGCAGAGCCAGGTCGCGATCATCCCTTGTGGATCATGGCTGGAGGCCGAGCAGAAGGGCATCACGCCCGACGGCTTCGACATGGCGATGGCTCCGGCGCCGGCGCTCTCGGGGAGTGACAAGCTGCCGCAGACCGCGCTGCAGGCGGCCAGCAGCGAGTCGTTCATCGTGCCGGCCAAGGCCAAGAACCCACGAGGCGGCCTGGAGTTCCTGCGCATCCTGTTCTCCACCACCGCGGCCAAGCGCTTCGCCGAGCTCAACAGCACGATGCCGAGCGTGGCCGGTGCGCTGGAGGGGCTGACCCTGAGCAGCGGGCTCGGCTCGGTGAAGACGGCGGTCGACGCGGCCGGTCCCAACACCTTCACCTACCGGTTCCGGACCTGGTACGCGCCGCTGGCCAAGGCCGTCGACGACGCCACCGGCGAGCTCGCCACCAAGCGGATCACGCCGGCCCAGTGGTCCGACCGGGTGCAGAAGGCGGCCGACGCCGTCGCCACCGACACCGCGGTCAAGAAGTACCAGCGGTAGCGATGGCCCAGGACCGGCATGGCCGATACCGCTTCCTCGCGGGCGCGATCCTTCCCGCGCTGGCGTTGTACGCGGTGTTCGTGCTCTCCCCGTACGCGCAGGCGTTCTACCTGTCGCTGACCGACTGGACCGGCGTGTCCGGCCAGGTGAACTTCGTCGGTCTCGACAACTTCACCCGCCTGTTCGGCGACCCGCTGTTCCTGGCGGCGTTGCGCAACAACGGGTTGATGCTCCTCGTCGTGCCGGTGGTCACCATCGCGCTCGGGCTGCTGCTGGCGGTCCTGGTCACGTTCGGCGGGCGCCGCGGGTCGGCGATCCGTGGCGCCTCGACGTACCAGACCGCGTACTTCTTCCCACAGCTGTTGTCGTTGCCCATCATCGCGCTGCTCTGGCAGTTCGTGTACCACCCCAACGACGGCCTGCTCAACGGCCTGCTGCGGGGCATCGGGCTGGACGGCCTGGCCCGCACCTGGCTCGGCGACCCACAGCTCGCGCTGTGGGCGGTGATGGCCGTGCTGGTCTGGTCGTCGGTCGGTTTCTACATGGTGCTGTTCGCGGCCGCCATGGCGGCGATACCGACGGAGATCATCGAGGCCGCGGTGCTGGACGGCGCGGGCAAGCTGGCCACCCTGTGGCGGATCGTGCTGCCGCTGCTGCGCGACAGCGTGCAGGTGGCCTTCGTCTACCTCGGTGTGCTGGCGCTCGACGGGTTCGCTGTCGTGCAGGTGATGACCGTCGGACCCGGCGGCCCCGACAACGCCACCGAGGTGATGGGTCTGGGGCTCTACCGCAACGCGTTCACGTTCTCCAAGTTCGGCTACGCGGCCGCGATGGGCGTGACGCTGTTCTTCCTGACCCTCACGCTGGCCGTGCTGGCGATGCGGGCGGGCCGGCGCGAACGGGTGGAGCTGGCATGAAACGGGCGCACGCCTTTTTGGTCGCCTGGGCGGCGGTGGTCACGCTGCCGTTGCTGTGGGCGGTGGTCAGCTCGCTCAAGACCGACCGGGAGATCCTCACCTCGCCCTGGTCGCTTCCGTCGACGCCGCAGTTCGACAACTGGTCTCGGGCCTGGAACCAGGCGGAGATCGGCAGGTATTTCGGCAACAGCGCGCTCGTGGTCGGCGGTGCGCTGCTGCTGACGATGCTGTTCGGTGCCACGACCGCGTACGCCCTGGCCCGCTACCCGTTCCGCGGCAACAGGCTGGTCTACTTCGGCTTCGTCGCGGGCATGCTCTTCCCGGTGTTCCTGGCCCTCGTGCCGCTGTTCTTCGTGGTCAAGCAGCTCGGCCTGCTCGGCACGTACCCGGGGCTGATCCTGGTCTACACCGCGTACGCGCTGCCGTTCACCATCTTCTTCCTGCACGCGTTCTTCCGCACGCTGCCCACGGCGCTCGCCGAGGCCGCGTTCCTGGACGGCTGCTCGCACTGGGGCGTGTTCTTCCGGATCATGCTCCCGCTGGCCCGTCCCGGGCTGGTCACCGTCGCCATCTTCAACTTCCTGGGTCTGTGGAACCAGTACCTGCTGCCGCTGGTGCTCAACCCCGACCCGGACCGCTACGTCCTGGCCCAGGGGCTCGCCGCTCTGTCGGTGAGCCAGGGCTACCGCTCCGACTGGAGCGGCCTGTTCGCCGGCCTCACGATCGCGATGCTGCCGGTGCTGGCCGCCTACGTCATCTTCCAACGCCACATCAGATCCGGCCTGACCGCGGGGGCGGTCCGGTAATCGCCCCGGCTCAACCGCGCACCGTCGCGCGCTCCCCCTTGTTCGCTTCTGTCCTTTGAGGAGGAAGCTCATGTCCCGCATCCCCAAACTGCTGGGTGGCGCGGCATCCGCCGCGTTACTCGCCGCGGTCGCCGGCATCGCCGCCGTCAGCGCGGCCGGTCCCGCCGCGGCCGCACCGTGCGGCGCGCTGTTCGACGACTTCACCTACTCGTCGTCGAGCGACCCGGCGATCGCCGCGCGCAACTGGACCGTCCGCACCAATGCCGGCGGCCCCGGCGTGCCCGGCGCGTCCTGGCCCGCGTCCAACGTCACCTTCCCCACCGTCGACGGCCAGAAGGTGCTCCAACTCGCCGCGGCCACCGACGGCACGGCCGGCGGCACCTCGCACGCCGAGATGCTCCACCAGCGCAAGTTCTTCGAGGGCACGTACGCGGCCCGCGTGAAGTTCGCCGACGCACCGGTGTCGGGCAACGACGGCGACCACCTGGTGGAGACGTTCTTCACCATTACCCCGCTGGACCGGCCGCTCGACCCGAACTACGGCGAGATCGACTTCGAGTACCTGCCCAACGGCGGGTGGGGCGAGCAGGGCCCGATCTTCTACCAGACCACCTGGGAGACGTACCAGAACGAGCCCTGGCAGGCCGTCAACACCCACACCGAGCAGCGGCAGAGCTTCAACGGCTGGCACAACCTGCAGTTCAACGTGTCCGCCGGGCGGGTCAAGTACTACGTCGACGGCGTGCAGGTGGCCGACCACGGCGACCAGTACTACCCCGAGACCAACATGTCGATCAACTTCAACCTGTGGTTCATCGACCTGGTCACGCACACGGGCGGCCGAGCGGTCTACAACCAGCAGGTCGACTGGCTCTACTACGCGGGCAGCGAGGCGCTGACGCCGGCACAGGTCGCCACGCGGGTGTCCGGGCTGCGCTCGGCCGGCACCACGCACACCGACACGGTCGGCAACGGCAACTGCCCGACCAACCCGCCGACCCAGAACCCCACCAACCCGCCCACGCAGAACCCGACGAACCCGCCGACGCAGAACCCGGTCAACTGCTCCGGCGCGCCCGCGTGGAACTGGGGCACGGTCTACCTCGAGGGCCAGCGGGTGAAGCATCCGAACCGACAGGGCCAGCCGCACCTCTGGCAGGCCAACTGGTGGACGCAGGGCTCCGAGCCAGGCTGGACCGCGCAATGGCGGGACCTCGGCGCCTGCTAAATGCGCGATCATGGTGGTCATGACGACTGCCACGGTGTACGCGAAGTTCGCGGCGGGTGAGGCGCACGGCGTCTCACCCGCCTACGAACGGCTGGCTTACGCGGTCTCCGCGGACGACGAGCTGCTCGCGCTGCTCGACCGGCTACCCGAGCCCAAGCGCCAGCCCAACCTGCTCTTCGGCGTGGTGCGCTGGCTCGGTGGCCCCGTCGAGGAGCCGGACACCTTCCGGGCGTACGCGCTGGCGAACTGGCCGACGATCGAGGCGCTGATGCGGTCGCGGGCGACGCAGACGAACGAGGCCGGCCGGTGCGCCGTCCTGCTGCCCGTGCTGGCGGCGCTGCCGCAGCCGCTCGCGCTGCTCGAGGTCGGAGCGTCGGCCGGCCTCGGCCTCTACCCGGACAGGTACGCGTACCGCTACGGCGACCACGTCGTCGGCTCCGGCGACCCGCTGCTGGAATGCGAAGCCACCGGCCTGACTCCGCCGAGCGCGCTTCCCGAGGTCGTGTGGCGCGCCGGCCTCGACCTCAACCCCCTCGACGTGCGCGAGCCCGCCGACGTGGCCTGGCTCGACGCGCTGATCTGGCCGGAGCACCAGCACCGCCGCGACCGGCTGCGCGCGGCGGCCGCGGTGGCCGCCGCCGACCCGCCACTGCTGATCAGCGGCGACCTGGTCGACGACCTGCCCGCGCTGGCCGCCCAGGCGCCGGCCGAGGCGACACTGGTGGTCTTCCACACCTCGGTGCTCTACCAGGTGCCCCAGCAGCGCCGGGACGCGTTCGTGGAGGTGGTGCGCGGGCTGCCCGGCCACTGGGTGTCGCTGGAGTCGCCGGACGTGCTCGGCCTCGACGACCTGCCCGCGCCGCCGGAGCCCGGCTTCCACAACGTGCTCACCCTGGACGGCACGCCGTTGGCGTACGCGCGCGGGCACGGCCAGGCGATGACCTGGTTCGGGGTCACACCCTGACCCGTACCCCCTGGGCGAACGCACCGCTGTGCAGTTCCAGCGTGGTCGGGTCGACGCCGGCCGGCAGCGACCAGGAGACCTGGGCCAGCAAACGGTGTCCGGGCACCACCGGCGCGTCGAACACGTCACGGCCACCGTTGGCCGCCCGGGTCGCCATCTCGTCGGTCGACACGGACTGGTCGATGCCGAAGGCGAGCCGTTGCAAGTGTGGGTGCCAGTGCTCCGGCGCCGCGCTGTGGTTGGTCATGCCGACCACAGCGGTACACCGCTGCCCGCCACCCGCCGGTGCGCAGCTGAAGTTGTACGCGGTGAACTCGAACGTGCTCTCCCGCAACGGTGTGCCCAGCGAGCCGGTGACCACCGGTCCCAGCCAGCCGGAGGGGGGTGTGCGTTGCGCTCCCGCGGCCGTGGACGCCAGTCTCGGCACGGCCAACGCCGCCACCAGCACGGAGAGCCCGACCAGCAGGACGATCGCGGTCAGCACGGCGACGCCGGCCCGGCCCTTGTCGCTCAGCGCCGCGATCCGCCGTGCGGCGCGTGGCCACCCGTACCGGGCGAACAGGACGGATGCGGCCACCAGCAGCGTGGCGAGGGCCGGCAGCCACCAGAGCTGCCACCGGTTCTCCTGGCTCGCGGTCGGGCCGACGTCGGCGGGCGTCCAGACCGACGCCGAGCAGTCGACCGGCTGGCCGGCCAGGCCGACGTAGGCGCACGCCGCTCCGGAGATCGAGGCACGGCGTTCAGGTGTGAACGTGGTCGTCAACGTCGTGCTCTCGAACGGTCCTAGATGGACAGGCCAGGCGAGCTCGCTCGGCGACCCCGGACCGGGCGAACCGCCCGGCCCGGGTGCCGGGCTCGTGGCCGTCACACGGGCACCGTCCGGCACGCTCTGCCGGACCGTCAGGTCAGTGGGCGCCTCGGTGCGGTTGCGCACCACGACGCGATACTCGGCTTCCCGGCTTCCCTCGCTGGTCATGGCCACGTCCACCTGGCTGGCGTCGGGCTGGGCCGCGGCGGGCGCCGCCGCGAAGGGCAGCGCTGGTGCCAGGAGCGCGAGGGACAAGGCAGTACGAAGCATGGCCGATCTCCCCCCGTTCTCCACGGTAGGAAGATCGCCAGGCCGTCCGGCGCGAACACCGGATCCGGGCCGGCATCGCCAGGCCCGGGTTACTCTGCGAGCGTCTTCACCGCCGAGCGCTCGGCGCCGATCGGCTGGTAGCCGAGCCACTCGTTGATCGCCAGCATCGGCTTGTTGACCTCGTCGTTGCCGGTGTATCCCGCGATGAACCCGGCGTCCCGTGCTGCCCGGAATGCGACCGATTTGGCAATCTTGGCGAGGCCCCGGCCGCGATACGCCCGCCGGGTCCCGGTGCCGGTCGACATGAAGCGTCCCGACTCCCGGTCGGCGTAGAGGTAGGTCATGGTCGCCGGGTCGCCGTCGACCAGCACGACCTGGCTCAGGTCTCGGTCGACGTTGGGGTCGTGCCAGATGTCCGCGAACCAGTCGTCGTATTCGACCTTGTCGAACGGCGTGTCCGAGGGCTCGTCGAGCATGGCCTCGCTGTCGACGGCGAACACCGCCTCCGGACCGACCTCGGCGAAGCTGGCGGTCGTGACACCAGACGGGAGCGGGGGTGCCGGCGGCAGGTCGGCGAGCAGCAGCCGCTGGTAGCGGGCCTCGTGGTTGAGCGTGTAGCCGTGCTTCTCGACGAACCGCAGCGTGTCGGGCTCGTCGACGGCGTAACCGACCACCTTGCGCCCGCCGATCGAGCGCAGGTGCGCCTCGGCCGCGGCCAGCAGCGCGGTGCCGATCCCCCGGCCGCGGGCGTCGGGCCGGACGATGACCGCGGTGCCGGCCGCGCCCTCTTCGGAGGTCCAGATGTTGAGGTCGGCCCGGGCGAAACCGGCCAGGCCCTGCTCGTCGTCGACGGCGAACAACGCGCCCTTGGCGTTGCGGGCGGACAGCGCCCAGCCGTGCCGCAGCCCGGCGACGGTGTTGACCTGCCAAGGGAAGACCTGGGCGCGGATGGCGAGCAGCGGACCCGCGTCGTCAGGGGTGCCGGGGCGGACGGTCGTCATGCCACTTGTCTAACAGGCGGCGCAAACAGATTTACTGATGCCATGGACATCTCCGTAACCCTCCGCCCGGTCGACGCCGACAACTGGCGCGCGGTCGCCGGACTCACCGTCACCGAGCCTCAGCGTGCCTGGGTCGCCGAGCCGGCCTACTACCTCGCGCTGTGCCACTACAGCCCGGTCGGTTGGCGGCCGCTGGCCGTCACCACCACGGACGGTGGCGTCGTCGGTTTCCTGATGTGGGCGATCGACCCCGAGGACGGCGCGGCCTGGCTCGGCGGCATCACGGTGGACGCCGCGCACCAGGGCCGGGGTTACGGACGGGCGGCGGTCAGCGCGGCCCTGGCCGAGATCGACGCGCCCAGCTTCGCCCTCTCCTACCAGCCGGACAACACCGCGGCCCGCGCCCTGTACGCCAGCCTGGGCTTCGTCGAGTCCGGCGAGCTCGAGGACGACGAGGTGGTGGCCCGCAGGCCGAAATAGGTCACTCGGAGGCGTCGTGGGCCAGCAGGGCCAACTGGATGCGGTTGGTCAGGTCCAGCTTCGTCAGCGCGCTGGACAGGTGCGCCTTGACGGTGCCGACCGACATGTAGAGCCGCTCGGCGATGTCGCCGTTGGACAAGCCCTCGGCGACCGCCTGGGCCACGGCACGCTCCCGCTCGGAGAGCACCGCCAGCCGCTCCCGCGCCCGGTCGCGGCGGTTGCTGCCGACCCGGTCGCCGCCGGTCGCCACATGGTCGATCAGCGTGCGCGCGACGCTCGGCGAGAGCACCGCCTCGCCGGCCGCCGCGCGGCGCACCGCCTCGACGATCTCCTGGGGCGGCGTGTGCTTGAGCAGGAAGCCGGCGGCACCGGCGCGCAGCGCCTCGACCACGGTGGCGTCGGCGTCGAAGGTGGTGAGCACGATGACCGCGGGGCCGGGACCGAGCGCCCGGGTCGCCGTGATCCCGTCGACCACCGGCATGCGCACGTCCATCAGCACGACGTCCGGCTGGGTGCGGCGCACCTGGTCCGGCACGGACGAGCCGTCGACCGCTTCGCCGACCACCTCGATGTCGGCGGCGCCGCCGAGCATCAGTCGCAGCCCGGCCCGCACCAGCGCGTCGTCGTCGACGAGCAGGACGCGCACCGGTCGGCTCATACCGGCCACGGTAACCGGGTCACCAACCGGAAGCAGCCCCCGTGCGGGCCGTGCTCCAGCGTGCCGCCGTCGAGCGCGACCCGTTCGGAAAGCCCGGCCAGCCCGACGCCGGCGCCCGGGATGCCGCTGGCGGCCGTCGTGCCGACCGGCAGCGGGTTGCTCACCGTCGCCGTGATCCCGACGCCGGGCGCGCCGGTGACCCGCACGTCGACGAGCGCGCCGGGCGCGTGCTTGCGGGCGTTCGTCAGTCCTTCCTGGACGGTCCGGTAGACCGTGCGCTGCACGGCGCCGCGCAGTGCCTCGTCCGGCTCGCATTCGACAGCGACCGAGACCCGCTGCCCCACGGCCTCCGCGTCGGCGACCAGCCGCCTGATGTCGCCGATCCGCGGCTGTGGCGGCCCGGCAGCCGCCGGCGCCGCCTCGTCGTCGTCCGTGCGCAGGACCTCGAGCACGTCGCCGAGCTCCACCAGCGCCCGTCGGGCGTTGCCGTGGATCACGTCGACGGCGGCGCTGACGTCGGAGGCGTCCAATGGCCGCCCCGCGCCGGCCTCGGCCTGTGCACTGCGGTAGGACAGGGCTCCGGCGTGCACAGAGATCAGCGAGATGCGGTGCGCGAGGGTGTCGTGCATCTCCCGGGCGATCCGCTCCCGCTCGGCCCGACGCGCGTCGGCCAGCCGCCGCTCGTGGTCGCGCGCCGCCCATTCGGCGTCACGGCGCAGGCTGGCCACGACCTGCCGCCGCCATCGGACCGCCATCCCCCAGGCAAGCGGTGTCACGAACATCAGCAACACGATCACCACCATCGCCTGCCACGCCACGTTGGGCGGCGGGTGCGCGAAGCTGAACCAGAGCGACGGCACCAGGTAGGCGTCCGCCACGAGCACGGCGACCAGCCACCCCCGGTGCACGGCGACGGTGAGCACGACCACGAGCGCGGCACCCACGGTGCTGTCGCCGATCATGTAGGCCACGAACACGAGACCAGCCACCACGATGGGGAACCGCCGTCGCCACCACAGCGCGATGCACGCCGCCAGGCTGACGAACGGGTCAGCCGTGTGGAACCACTGCGGGACCGCGTCGCCGTAGTACGGCGCCCCGCCGGAGTCGAGCACCACGAAGCCAAGGGCGAAAAGGAACAACGCCGCGTCGGCTGCCCAGTCCCGGGCGGTGCGGCGCCGACGCGGCTCGTCGACCGAGACCCCCGCCAGCTCCGCGGGCAGCAGCCACCGCGGCGAGCGGAAGGGCTTGGGCCGGGTCGTGCTCATGCCGCGAGGGTACGACGCACGCCGCGCGTCGCTCGACCAGTAATCCTGGCCAACCAGCCAAGCCTCATAGCCGATGGATGGCTGTGCTAGTGCAGGGCCGCCGCGAGCAGGGCCAGCCCCGCGTCGATCTCGGGCGGGTCGAGGGTGGCGTACCCGAAGATCAGCCCGGCGGGACCGGGAGTGAGCCGGTAGCGACCGACGCCCGCGACTCCGACCCCGGCGGACCGGGCGGCGGCGACGACCTCGTCCTCGGCGAGCCCGGACGGGAGCCACGCGACGAGGTGCAGGCCGGCAGCCACTCCGGCGGGCCGGAATCCTGGTAGGTGCCGGGCCAGACCGGCCAGCAGAGCGTCCCGGCGCCGCCGATAGATCGGGCGCATCCGGCGCAGGTGCCGGTCGAACTCGCCGTGGGCGAGAAAGTCGGCCAGCGCGAGCTGGTCCACGGCCGACGAGCCGCGGTCGGCCCGCACCTTGGCCCCGGCGAGCTCGTCGACCAGGCCGGCCGGCGTCACCAGCCAGCCGATCCGCAGCCCGGGCGCGAGGGTCTTGCTCGCCGTGCCCGCGTAGATCACCCGGTCCGGGTCGAGTCCCTGCAGCGCCCCGACCGGGGCGCGGTCGTAGCGGTGCTCGGCGTCGTAGTCGTCCTCCACCACCACCGCGTCGTGCTCCCTGGCCCAGCGCAGCACCGCCGCCCGGGCCGGTGGCGGCAACACACCGCCGGTCGGCCACTGGTGCGACGGGGTCAACACCAGGGCGTCCGCCGACACCCGGTCAAGGGCGGCCACGTCGACACCGTCGGGGCCGACCGGCACGCCGACCACCTCGATGCCGGCGGCCAGGGCGTGTTCCCGGGCGTCGTCGTCGGGTGACGGGTCTTCCACGGCGATCCGGCGGGCGCCCCGCTGGGCGAGCACCTGCACGACCAGCGCGATGCCCTGTGCGAACCCGTTCGTCACCACCACATTGGACGCTGACGCGTCGGTGCCGCGAACGCGGTTGAGGTAGTCGGCCAACGCGTGCCGGAGCTCCGGCACGCCACCGCCGCTGGCGTAGCCGAACCGGTCGTCGGGCGCGTGGTTCAGCACCCGCCGCAGCGACCGCAGCCAGGCGGCCCGCGGGAAGTGCGCGACGTCGGCCCGACCGTACCCGAAGTCGATCCGGACCAGTGCCGCCGGCCGCACCGGCGCCCGGGGTGGCGCCGGTGACGGACCTGCCGCCACCCGGGTGTAGCCACCGGGCCGACTGCTCAGGTAACCCTCGGCGACGAGCTGCTGATAGGCCTCGACCACGATGCCGCGGGACACCCCGAGGTCGGCCGCGAGCGTGCGGGTGGGCGGCACGGACGCGCCCAGCGGGAGCCGGCCCGACCGGACGCCCTCGCGGATCGCCGCCTCGATCTGGCGATGCAACGCGACCGGTGCGGCCCGGTCGAGGGGAATCAGCAGGTCGCTCGCGGCTCCAGAATTGGTCCAGGATCCCACCATGGAATCGGAGCTTATTGGTAGTACCGATTCTTGGCACCGTCAGTGACATGACGACGACATCCCTCACCGGCCAGGTCCTGCACCCCACCGACCCCGGCTATGACGAAGCCCGCTCCGTCTGGAACGCGATGGTCGACCGCCGGCCCGCCCTGATCGTGCGCTGCGGCACGGTCACCGACGTGGTCAACGCCGTCCGCCACGCCCGCGACCACGACCTCGAGATCGGCGTCCGGTGCGGCGGCCACAGCGTGCTCGGCCTCGCGGTGCCGGCCGGCGGCCTGATGATCGACCTGACGCCGATGGGCGGGGTGACGGTGGACCCGCGTACCCGGCGCGCGCGGGTGCAGGGCGGTGCCATGCTCGGCGCCCTGGACCGGGCGGCGCAGCGCTACGGCCTGGCCACCACGGCCGGCAACGTCTCGCACACGGGCGTCGGCGGGCTCACCCTCGGCGGCGGCATGGGCTGGCTGGCCCGGCGGTACGGGCTGTCGTGCGACAACGTCGTGTCCTACGAGGTGGTCACCGCCGACGGGGCCGTGGTCACCGCGACCCGCGACGAGCACCCCGAGCTGTTCTGGGGCCTGCGTGGCGGCGGCGGCAACTTCGGCATCGTGACCTCGTTCGAGTTCCAGCTCCACGAGATCGGCACCAGTGCGCTGCTGGCCAGCTACGTGTTCGACCCGGCGGACGGTGTCGCCGTGCTGGATGGCTGGCGGGAGCTCAGCGCGGCCGCGCCGCGGGAGGCCACCTACCAGGCCACCATCGGTGCGGCCGGGGTCGACGTCGGCTTCGTCTGGGTGGGCGACCCGGTGCGGGGGCGTCGGCTCACCCGCGACCTCGCCGGCCTCGGTCGCACCCGCCGCGAGACCGTCCGTGAACTGTCCTATCTGGAGCTTCAGACGATCGACGACGCCGTGGACGGCCACCACTTCCGCCGCTACTGGAAGGGCCTCTACCTCGACCGCCTGCCCGCCGAGGCGGCCGCCGCGTTGGTCGACCGCGGCGACGCCGCCGAAGCGCTGCGGCCGACGATGTCGTTGCAGGCCTACGGCGGTGCGATCCAGGACGTGCCGGACGACGACGCCGCGTACGGCCAGCGGGGCACGCTGTTCGAGCTCGTCGCGGCGGCGCGCTGGGACGACCCGGCCGAGGACGCCGACCGGATGGCCGCCGCCCGGAGCGCGGTCGCGCCGCTGACGCCGTACTCCAGCGGGATGTATCTCAACACCCTCAGCGACGAGGGCGCCGCCGGCGTCCGGCGGGCCTTTCCGCCCGCGAAGCTGGCGCGGCTGGCCGCTCTGAAGCGCACCTACGACCCGACCAACGTCTTCCACCTGAACCAGAACATCGCGCCGGCCTGACGCGAATCCATCACTTGGCACTACCCGTCAATTCGGGATGACCGATCTTCGATCGAAGCCGATAGATTCCCACGAAACTCACAAGGTTCGATGGGGAGGATCACTTGTCCCGACTACGACGGATGACGCTCGGCGTCGTCGCCGCCCTGGCCATGGTGGCCGGCGGCGGGGCGCTCGCCGCCCCGGCCAGCGCCGCACCAGACCCCGTGCCCACCGGCCCCGACCAGGTCGTCGGCGGCACCACGGCCGCCGCGGGCGAGTTTCCGTGGATGGTGCGGCTGTCCATGGGCTGCGGCGGCGCGATGTACACGCCGAGCCTGGTGCTCACGGCCGCGCACTGCGTCGGTGGCACCGGCAACAACACGTCGATCACGGCGACCTGGGGCGTCGTCGACCTGCAGGACCCGACCCGGACCACCCGCACGTCCAACTACGTCTACCGGGCACCCGGCTACAACGGCGACGGCAAGGACTGGGCGCTGATCCGCCTGTCCAGCCCGATCAGCGCCAGCCCGTTACTGAAGATCGCCACCGACACCTCGCTGCACAGCGGCTCCTTCACGGTGGCCGGCTGGGGCGCGACGGTGCAGGGCGGCGGCCAGTCCCGCTACCTGCGCAAGGCGACCGTGCCGTTCATCAGCGACAGCACCTGCGCCGCACAGGGCGGCAGCTACGCCGGCCTGATCCCCAACGAGGAGATCTGCGCCGGTGTCCTGCCCGGCGGCGGCATCGACACCTGCCAGGGTGACTCCGGCGGTCCGATGTTCAAGCGCGACGCCAACAACGAGTGGGTACAGGTCGGCATCACGTCGTGGGGCATCGGCTGCGCGCAGCCCAACGCGCCCGGCGTCTACACCGAGGTGCGCTACTTCGCGGCCGACATTCTCGCGGCCGCGATCTCCCTGGGCGGTGGCCCGCCCGGCGGCGGCGTCACGGTCGGCAACCCCGGCAACCGCTCCTCGACCGTCGGCACGGCGGTCTCCGCGACCCACAGCGCCTCCGGCGGCACCGCGCCGTACACGTGGTCCGCGACCGGTCTTCCCCCGGGCCTGTCGATCTCGTCGTCCACCGGCACCGTCACCGGCACGCCGACGACGGCCGGCTCGTACAGCGTCACGGTGACCGCCACCGCCTCGGCCGGCGGATCGGGCAGCACGTCCTACACCTGGACGGTCAACCCGGTCGGCAGCTGCGGCGCGATCACCAACGGCACCGACCTGACCATCCCCGACCTGTCCACGGTGGAGAGCACGATCACCGTCTCGGGCTGCTCGGGCAACGCCTCGACCGCGTCGACGGCCGAGGTGCACATCGTGCACACGTACCGTGGCGACCTGGTCGTGACCCTGGTCGCTCCGGACGGCAGCCTCTACACGCTGGCCAACCGCACGGGCGGCAGCGCCGACAACATCGACCAGGTCTTCACGGTCAACCTGTCGAGCGAGGCCCGCAACGGAGCGTGGAAGCTGCGGGTGCGTGACGCGGCGTCGGCCGACACCGGCTACCTCAACTCGTGGACGCTGACTCTCTGATCCGCCTATGATGGCCGGGTGACTGCCGGGTCGGCCCTGACGGGCCTTACTTCGATCGGTTACCCGGCCATCTCTTGACCGCCCCGCGGGCCCGCGGCCCGCCGGCGCACCTCCTCCATCGCTTTCGCAGGCGTGTTTTCGAGAGGAGGTGAATTCCTACATGTCTGTTACCGACGCGGCCTGGTCCGCGTTCGTCGCTCGCTATGCGGTCGGCTCGGTCGTCCACGGCGACGTGGTGAGCGTCGTGCCGTTCGGCGCGTTCGTGCGCATCGGCGAGGTCGACGGCTTCGCGCCGCTGCGCGAGTGGCCGACCCCGCTCGAGGAGGGCGCGATCGTCCCGGTGCGCATCGCCGCCATCGACCCGGACGCCCGCCGCTTCGCGGTGCATCCGGCCTGATCGAGGTTGTCCGGGGGTGGGCCCGCCCCCGGAAAATCTCAGCTCCCCGGGTAGCGGGTCGTCCACCTGCCGTCGGCGTGGAGTTCGGCGCCGTGCAGGAACTCCAGCGCCAGGTCGTCGGCCACCTCGAGGATCGTGCCCCGGCCCTCCAGACGGAACACCCAGTCCGCCGGCAGGGCCGCTTCGCCGTGCCACGCGCCGAGCAGGTTGCCGGCGATGGCCGCGGTCGAGTCGCTGTCGCCCGAGTGGTTGGCCGCGACCAGCAGCGCGCGCCGCACGTCGGTGGGGTGGGCCAGCGCCGCGTACACGCCGATGGCCAGCGCCTCCTCGGCCACCCAGCCGCCGCCGAGCGTCTCCACCCGCTCGGGCGTCGCGGCCCGGTCCAGGGCCAGCGCCTGCTCCAGCGCCGCGCTGACCTCCTCGTGCTTCGGCCGTTGCCGCACCAGCCCGAGGGCCCTGTTGGCCGCATCGACCAGGTCCCGCTCGGCGTGCACCAGCGCGTGCGTGATCGCCGCGAACGCGCCTGCCGCGAGGTAGCCGGACGGGTGCCCGTGGGTCTGGACCGCGCACTCGACAGCGGTGTCGAACGCCTCCTCAACCGTCCATCGTGGATCGAGGCCGAACGGCGCGGAGCGCATCACCGCGCCGCAGCCCTTGGAGTCCGGGTTCGCCGGGTCGGTCGGCGTGCCCATCCGGCCGGTCGACAGACCGGAGAGGCAGGCGTTGCCTGGCGCGCGCCGCGCGTAGAGGAAGGCGTGCCCCGCGAGCCAACCGTCAGGGGCCGCCGCCGGCCCGGGCAGCCGCTGGGTGTCGAGCCACCTCAGATAGGCCCGATGGACGACGCCGGCGCGGTCGGCGCCCCGCACGCTCGCGCGGATCAGGCCTTCGGCGGTGAACAGCGTCATCTGGGTGTCGTCGGTGATCAGAGCCGGCTCGCCGAGCAGCTCCACCAGCCCTTCTGACCCGAATCGCTCCTGAATTCGGTGTGTTGAGAGGAATTCGACGGGATTGCCCAGTGCATCCCCGATCGCGCCGCCCAACAGGCAACCGCGTACCCGTGCCCGATATGACATCCGATCGATCCTAGATCGTGAGGTAGTTGCCGCCTGGCACGGAATTGACACGGCGGTGGTAGCGTCTGCCCGGCTGGCGCCCCGAGAGCGACCGGCTCGTTACCGGGGAGGGCGTGGATGAGACTGACCGAGGCGGAGAGCGGCCGCATCGCTGCGCTGCTCGACACTCACACCGAGAAGCTGACCGCGAGCTGGACCGACGCGGTCGCGGCGTCGCTGCGCGGGCGCCTGACGAGGACCGAGCTGCTCAAGCAGGTGCAGGATCTGCACCGGGCGATCCTCGAATCGCTGCGCTCCGGCGACTCCGACCTGACCGGTGACGGCTCGGGCGCCCTGCGCGCCGCGCTCGTCGACCTGTCCCGCAGCCGCGCCCGGCAAGGGTTCAGCGCTCCTGAGACCGCCGTCACCGTGTTCGGGCTCAAGAAGGCGCTCTTCGACGTCGTCGACGTGCGCGCCGCCGAGCCGCAGGTCCTCACCGACCTGATCGCGGCCGGGCTGATGATCGACGACCTGGGCCTGTTCACCTTCGAGAGCTACTCCAAGACCCGCGAGGAGCTGATCGCCGACCAGGCCGAGCAGCTCCTGGAGCTGGCCACACCGGTGGTCAAGCTGTGGGAGGGCGTCGTCGCGATCCCGCTGGTCGGCACCCTCGACTCGGCGCGAGCCCAGGTGGTCATGGAACGCCTGCTGGAGACGCTGGTCGACACGGGCTCGCCGTACGCCATCATCGACATCACCGGCGTGCCGGCCGTCGACACCCAGGTCGCCCAGCACATCCTCAAGACCGTGGTGGCGGCCCGGCTGATGGGCGCCGAGTGCATCATCTCCGGCATCCGCCCGCAGATCGCCCAGACGATCGTCGCCCTCGGCATCGAGTTCGGCGACATCGCCACGAAGGCGACGCTCGCCGACGCGCTCCGGCACGCACTGCGGATGATCGAGTCGGCACGCAAGGGCCGGAGCAACTGATGGAACGCGTCCCGGTCCTCAAGATCGGCGACATCCTGCTCGTCTCCATCCAGGTCGACATGCAGGACCAGACCGCGCTGGCGCTTCAGGAGGACCTCGCCGACCGGATCGTCGCGACCGGTTGCCACGGTGTGATCATCGACATCACGGCGCTCGACATCGTCGACTCGTTCGTCGGCCGGATGCTCTCCTCGATCGCCTCGATCTCCCGGGTGCTCGACGCGGAGACGGTGGTGGTCGGGATGCGCCCGGCCGTGGCCATCACGCTGGTCGAGCTCGGCCTCTCGCTCGACGGCATCCGCACCGCGCTCAACGTCGAGCGGGGCATGGAGCTGCTGGCCCAGGCCCGGGCGAACCACCACGACCTGGGCCTCGACCTCGACGAACTCGGCGACCTCGACAGCTTCGGCCCGACGGCGACGCCGTGACCACCGACGTCGGGCTCGGCGAGCCACAGGTCGTCACCATCGCCGCCGACGAAGACGTGGTCCGCGTGCGCCAGTTGGTGCGCACCGTCGCGGTCGCGGCGAAGCTGTCGCTGGTCGACCAGACCAAGCTGGTCACCGCCGCGAGCGAGCTGGCCCGCAACACCCTCGTGTACGGCGGTGGCGGCGGCGCCGAGGTGACCGTGATCGACGGAGGCCGGCGCAAGGGCATCCGCATCGTCTTCCGTGACGACGGCCCCGGCATCGCCGACCTCGACCTGGCGCTGACCGACGGATACACCACCGGCGGCGGGCTCGGCCTCGGGCTCAGCGGCGCCCGTCGGCTCGTCGACGAGTTCGACATCGACACGGCGGCCGGCCAGGGCACCCGGATCACCGTCACGAAATGGGCGCGGTAGCGGTGACCCGCGACAGCGGGCTCGTCGACGGCGGACTCTGGTTCCGGCTCGACGAGTCCAGCGCGGTCAGTGCGGTCCGCCGGGCCGCACAGGACCTCGGCAACGAGGTGGGGCTTCCCGCCAACCAGGTCGGCGCGCTCGGGATCGTCGCCACGGAGCTGGCCAGCAACCTGGTGAAGCACGCCGACGACGGCCGGTTGATGCTGCGTGCGGTGCGCACCGGCGACGTCGCGGGCGTCGAGCTCGTGGCGGTCGACTCCGGCCCCGGCATGGGCGACCTCGCGCGGTCGGCGCGGGACGGGCACTCCACCGCCGGCACGCTCGGCATCGGCCTCGGCGCCATCGCCCGCCAGGCGGGCTGGCTCGACATGAGCTCGGTCGCCGGCCGCGGCACGGTCGCCATCGCCCAGGTCTGGCCCGGCCCCGCACCGACGCCCGCCCGAGCGGCCGCGATCAGCCGGGCGATGAGCGGCGAGGAGGTCTGCGGCGACGGCTACGCGGTGCGCGTCGCGGACGGCCGCACCCAGGTGCTGGTCTGCGACGGGCTCGGGCACGGGCCGTTGGCGGCGGCCGCGACCTCGGCGGTGGTGCAGGCGTTCCACGTCGCTCCGGCCGGGCCTCCCGCGGCGGTGGTCGAGCATCTGCACCGTGCCGTGCGACACACCAGGGGCGCCGCCGTCGCGGTCGCCCAACTCGATGACGACGAGATCAGGTACGCCGGACTCGGCAACATCACCGGAGTCCTCGTCGACGACACCACCCGGCGCGGCCTGGTCTCGCTCCCCGGCATCGCCGGTCACCAGCGCCGCGCGGTCCGGGAGTTCGGCTATCCCGTCACCCCGGACGCGCTGCTGGTCATGCACTCCGACGGTGTCGTCGACCGGTGGAACCTCGACGACTACCCCGGGCTGCGCGGGCGTTCGCCGCAGGTGATCGCCGCCACCCTCGTACGCGATGCCGGTGTGCGGCGGGACGACGCGTGCGTGCTGGTGGCGAGGGCCGGCCGATGACCACCCGCCTGCTGCACGTGGTGCTGCGTACCGAATCCGACGTGTTCGTGGCCCGGCAACGGGCCCGCGAGGTGGCCGAGGCGGTCGGCCTCGAACACCAGGACCAGGTGCGGCTGGCCACCGCTCTCAGCGAGGTCGGCCGAACCCTGTTCACGGCCAGGGGCGGACCGCCGGCCACCGGCGCCGAAGTGTGGTTCGCGGTCAACGGTGGGAAACTCGATGTCGAGGTCGTCGCGATCGGCCCGAGCCAGGCGGCGCAGCTGCCGAGCCTCGGTCGCCTGGTCGACAGCCTGACGATCGACGACGGACCGACGACGACGGTGGTGCGGATGAGCCGGCGGATCCCGGGTGGGGTCGAGCTGACGCCCGACGACCTCGACCGCGTCCGCGACGCGCTGGCCGCGTCGGCGCCACGCACCCCGCTCGACGAGATGGCCGAGCAGAACGAGCAGCTGCTCGCCGCGCTCGAGGAGACCCGGGCGCATCGCGACGACCTGGTCCGGCTCAACGCCGAGCTCGAGGAGACCAACCGCGGTGTGATGGCCCTCTACACCCAGCTTTCCGGCGAGCTGGAGGAGACCAACCGCGGCGTGGTCGCGCTCTACGCCGAGCTCGACGAGCGATCCGCCCAGCTGCGGGCGGCGAGCGAGGCGAAGACCCGGTTCCTGGCCAACGTGAGCCACGAGCTGCGAGCGCCGGTCACGGCGGTGATCGGGCTGGCCCGGCTGCTCGACGACCCCGAGTCGGACCCGCTGACCGGCGACCAGACCCAACAGGTGGCACTGATCCGCGGTTCCGCCGACGACCTGCTGCGTCTGGTGAACGACCTGCTGGACCTGGCCAAGGCCGAGTCGGGCACGATCGAGCCGGACTGGTCCGAAGTGGACCTGCGTGCGCTGTTCAGCCAACTGCGGGGCACCGTGCGGGCCATGGCCACCGGCGCCGTCGAGCTCGTGGTCACCGACCCGGAGCAACCCGCGACGATCCGCTCCGACGAGGTGCTGCTCGCCCAGGTGCTGCGCAACCTGCTGCACAACGGGCTCAAGTTCACGACCGCCGGCGAGGTGCGGATGACCGCGACGCGCAGCGGCGACGAATGGCTGATCCAGGTCTCCGACACCGGCGTCGGCATCCCGGCGGAGCTGCACGAGCGGATCTTCGAGGAGTTCTACCAGGTGCCCGGCCGCACGCTTGCCGGCGTGAAGGGCACAGGGCTCGGCCTGCCGTACGCCCGCCGCCTGGTCACCCTGCTCGGCGGCACACTGAGCGTGGCCAGCGAGCCCGGCGCGGGCAGCACGTTCACCGTCCGGCTGCCGGCGGCGGAGCACTATGGAGCATCCTGAGTCCGCCACGGTGCTGGTCGTCGACGACAGCGACGCCAAGCGCTACCTGCTGGTCCGCTGGTTGACCCGGGCCGGGCTCACCGTGGTCGAGGCCGACAGCGGCACGGCCGCGCTGGAGCGGGTGGCGCACGGTGACATCGACCTGGTCGTGCTCGACGTGCGCCTGAGCGACATGAGCGGCTTCGAGGTCGCCGAGCAGATCAAGTCGCATCCGGTGCTCGCGGCGATCCCGGTCATCCACGTGTCGGCGCACGCGGTCGACGTCGCCGACCGGGCACAGGGCCTGACCCGGGGAGCCGACGCCTACCTGGCCGAGCCGATCGAGCCCGACGAGCTGGTGGCGACGGCGCACGCGGTGCTGCGGTACTACCGTGCCCGCCGACAGGCCGAGACGCTGGCCGCGGGGTTGACCCGCCTCGCCGAGACGACGGTCGCGGTCAACTCGGCGCGTACGCTCACCGAACTGTTGACCGCCGCCTCGCTCGGGGCGGCCGAGATCTTCGGCAGCGGCGCGGTGGTCGCGGCGGACACGGTCACCGCGGGCAGCTCGGCCGGCGATCGCTTGGTGGCCGCGGTCACCGACCCGACGGGGCCGCCGATCGTCCGCGAATGGCCCGCCGCGACGGCGGTCGTACCGGTCGGCGCGATGGTCCGCAGCGACCCCCGCGAACAGTGGCCGCAACTCGACTGGCCGGGCGACGAGGTCGCGGTCGGCACCGCCCGCATTCGCGGCGACCGGCCGCCGCTGCACGTGGCCATCCCGGCCAGCGCGCTGCGCGACCAGGCCGACGTGCTCCGGCTCCTGGTCCAGGCGTTGGCGACGGCGGTCGAGGCGCAGCGGACGTACGACGAGGAACACCGGATCGCGGTCACCCTCCAACGCAGCCTGTTGCCGCAACGGATTCCCGAGGTGCCGGGCTACGACCTGGCGGTCCGCTACATGCCGGCCAGCGCCCAAACCGAGGTCGGTGGCGACTTCTACGAGCTGACGATGATCGACGGGCAGCTCCTGGCGGCGATCGGTGACGTCACGGGCCACTCCCTCTACGCCGCGACGGTCATGGCCGAGCTTCGGCACGCGGTCCGGGCGTACGCGGTCGAAGGCCACCCGCCGGCGACGTTGTTGGCGATGACCGACCAGTTGCTGCGCAAGCTGTTGCCGGGCGAACTGGCCACGATCTGCGTGCTGATGCTCGACCCGGCGACGGGCCAGATCTGCCTGGCGAACGCCGGCCATCTGCCACCGGTGCTGATCGTCGACGGAGTGGTGACGTTTGTCGAACACCCGGCACCACTGCTCGGCATCGACGCACCTCGGCCGGGCGACCTCGACCTGGTCCTCCCGCCGGGCGGCACGCTCGTCCTCTACACGGACGGCCTGATCGAACGCCGAACCCACGACATCGACCACGGCCTGGCCGAGCTCGCGGAAGCTGCGAGGGAGGTCGACCCGGACCTGGAACGCTACGCCGACCACCTGCTGTCCCTGGCCACTCCCCCGGTCGGCGACGACATAGCCGTGGTCGCCCTGCACCGACACTGAGGCAAGGGCCCCTCGGCGCAGCGCGAGGGACCCTTGCTCACCAGCGCTAGCGCAGGCCGTTGCGGATCGCTACCTGGATCAGCAGCCGGGGGTTGTCGGTGATGATGCCGTCGACGCCGAGGTCGATCACCCGTTGCATGACGGCCGGGTCGTCCACCGTGTACGGGACGACCTTGAGCTTGTCGCGGCCCTGGAGCACCGGGACGTCGGGGCCGAAGTAGTAGCTCGGGTCCTGGCGCAGGTACCAGTCGGGGCTGACGACGGTGCCCTGCGTCGGGTCGTGGACCTGCCAGTTGGCCGAGACCGTGCCGGCGCCCGCGGCGCGGACCAGCTTGCCGAGGTCGCGGTACTTCCACCAGTCGAGGCCGCCGGTCCACTGGCTCTTGACGGACCTGTCGCCGTAGACCGCCTGCAGCGAGCACTCGTCGGCCGGCGACGCGCACTCGGCCGGGCCGTACTGCCAGACCAGCGCGACCGTCTCGATCTTCTTGTCGAGCTCGCGCGCCCGGATGATCGTGCGCCAGTCGAACGACTGGATCGTGACCCGGTCCTCGAAGCGCGCCTTCTTGATCGCCTTGACCAGCTTGGCGGTGAACGGGCCGAACGCCTCGGTGTCGTTCGCCGTCGGGCTGATCTTCGTCTCGATGTTCATCCGGACGTCCGGCCGGTCGCTCCCCTTGACCAGCGAGAAGACCTCGTCGAGCGTCGGGATCCGGGCGCCGGGCACGGCCACCTGGTCGGGCAGTTCCGGCAGCGTCTTCGTGCCACAGTCGATGGTCTTGATCTGCGCCAGCGTGAGGTCGTGCACGAGCTTGCCGACGTACGGGAACATCGGGTCCTTCGGCCGCACCGGCGCCGTGTCGACGCAGTGCGAGCCGTTGATCGCCCGGTCGTGCAGCACGACGAGCTTGCCGTCCTTGGTGACGCCCGTGTCGAGCTCGAGCGTGGAGACGGCGGGGTTGGCCAGCGCCTTCGCGAACGCCGGGAGGGTGTTCTCGGGCAGGTCGGCCCGGCCGCCGCGGTGAGCCTGCACGTCGAACGGCGACGCGTACGCCTTGGGCAGCTTGAACCGCGACTGGCCCAGCAGGGTGCGCAGCCGGTCGGGGTAGTCGGTGATGATGCCGTCGACGCCGTCGTTGATCAGCTTCGTCATCGTGGGCACGTCGTCGACGGTCCACGGAATGACCTTGATGCCGTTCTTGTGCGCGTGGTCGACCATCTCCCTGGTCACGTACGGCTTGTAGTTGGCGTCGGTCACCTTGCCGTTCTGCGGGTCGCCGTGCACCGGCGAGAACGCGGAAGCGCCGAAGGTCTTGATCGCCTTGATCGGGTCGCCGCCGAAGTCGTCGATGTCGAGCCCGCCCAGCCACGGCGACTTGCCGGGCATACCGGTCTGGTTCATCGCGGGGTTGCCCAGCGCGACCAGCGGCAGCCGCGGCTCGACCTGGCGCATCCGCATCAGCGCGCCCCAGTCGAACGACTGGATCGTGACCTGGTCGAGCAGGCCGGAATCGCGGATCTCGCGGGCGGTCACCTGCACGAACTGCTCGCGCGGCGCGGTCTCGCTGGGCGCGCCGGCCTCGACCTTGGTCTCGACGTTGAGCTTCACGTCGCGCGCCTGGTAGCGGTTGACCAGCGCGAAAACCTCACTGAGCAGCGGCATCCGCGCACCCGGCACGGCGACCTGGCCCGGGAAGTCGGCCAGCGTCAGGCTGCCGCAGTCGAGCGTGCGCACCTGCGCCAGTGAGAGGGTGTTGATGTACTTGCCGATGTACGGGAACTCCGGGTCGCCCGGGAACGCCGGCGCGGTGTCCTTGCACTTCGAGCCGGTGGTCCTGCGGTCGTGGGTGACCACCGCCTGCCCGTCCTGCGTGATCTGCACGTCGAGCTCCAGCGTGGAGACGCCGAGCTGTAGCGCGTTGCCGAACGACGCGAGCGTGTTCTCCACCCGCAGCCCGATGCCGCCGCGGTGCGCCTGCAGGTCAAAGGTCTTGGGTGCGGCCGAGGCAGGGCTGATGCCGGCGGTCAGGCCGGCCACCCCGCTCAGGGCCACGGTGGCGGCGAGTGCCGTCACGGCACGTCGTTGCCAACGGGACATATCTCGTTCCTCCTGGGATCGGTGGTCCCGCCGATCCTGGAGGCCCGTTACGGCCCGTGAGCGTGCAAAAGATGAACTTATGGAAATGTCTGGCGGATCAACCGTCGCAGGTCTTCCATCGGGTCGTCCTTGCCTGCCGACAGCAGGGTCTTCGTGGCGGCGACGGTCAGCCCAAGGGCCGGGAACGCGTACGCGATGCTGCCGCCGTTGCCGCTCGCGCCGAAGAACTCGTCGTCGAGCTGGTAACCGAGGCCGCGCGGGGCCGGGGAGCCGGTCGCCCAGTCGTCGCCCGTCATCGCCAGCGTGGTCGCCTCCCGCAGCCGCTCCGGCGAGATCAGCCGCACGCCGTCGACCTCGCCGATCAGCGCCGCGTACATCCGTGCTGCCGCCCGCGCGGTGACCGTGCCGACCGCCGGCACCTCGGCCCGGAGCACCGCCGGGTCGTTGCCGAGCTCGACGCCGGGTCGCACGCCAGGCGGGGCGATCCGGTCGAAGTTGACCAGGAACTTGCTGATCGACTCCATCGCCTCCGACAGGTTGCCGTCCTCGAGCGTGGCCAACCGCGGCAGATCGCCATCGGGTACGGCCAGGAACAGCTCACCGTCGGCGCCCAGCGGCGCGGCGACGTCGTCGGCCAACACCTGCGACAGTGCGCGCCCGGTGGCCCGGCGGACGGTCTCACCGACCAGAAAGCCGTACGTCCAGGCGTGGTAGCCGTAACGCGACCCTGGTGTCCACAGTGGCGTCATGTCGGCCAGTAGCGCGCACATGTGGTCCCAGTCGGTCAGCTCGGCCCGGGTGATGTCTGCCGGCAACGCGGGCACGCCGGCGCTGTGCGTGAGCGCGTGCCGCAGGGTGGTGTCGCCCTTGCCGTGTGCCGCGTACTCCGGCCAGACGTCGGCGATCCGCAGGTCGTAGTCGATCTCCCCGCGCTCGGCCAGCACGTGCACGACCGTCGCGGTCAGCCCCTTGCCGGTGGAGAAACTGAAGATCGGTGTGTCGTGGGCCACGCCGAACGCCTCGTCGAGGAGCACCTCGCCGCCGAGGTAGGCGCACACCTGCACGCCGGTCTCGCGCCCGTCGGCGATCAGGCCGGCCACCGTCGCGCGGACCTGTTCCCGCAGCTCATCCTTCTCGATCACACGACCACGCTACGGCGACGCACAACCGGATTAGTGGGGCTTTCCCTACCGTCGATACGCCCGCTCACGGCAATGACCCCGGCCCGGTGCTCGGGCGATCGTGGAGGCACCACACAAACGCGAAGGGGTGCCAGCCATGCAGCGCAGCAACTTCTCCCGTCGTTCGGTGCTCGCCGGGGCATTCGGGCTGGCAGCCGGGGCGGCCGTCGGGACCGGCCGGGCAAGCGCGACGCCCCGGGTGCCGTCCGCCGTCGACCACGTGACCGCCATCACCCACGTGACCGTCATCGACGCGACCGGTGCGCCCGCGAAGCGGGACATGACCGTGCTGCTGAGGGGCGGACGCATCCTCGCCGTCGAACCGAGCCGCCGCCTCGGCGTGCCGCTGGGCGCCGACGTGGTCGACGGGCGCGGCAGGTTCCTCATCCCCGGCCTGGCGAACATGCACAACCACACGTTCGACGGCGAGGCGATCGAGCCGCCGTTGAACATCGCCAACGGCATCACCACCGTCCGCGAGATGAGCGCGAACGCGGACGTCGCCCGCTGGGGCCGCGAGGTGGAGGCCGGCACCCGGCTCGCGCCGCGCTACACCGTCGGCAGCCCGATCGTCGACGGCTCGCCGTCGCTGTGGGAGGGGCTCGGAGCGCCGTACATCGCCGTCGCCACGCCCGAGGAGGCCCGGGCCACGGTCCGGGCGCAGCAGGCCGCCGGCGCCGACTTCGTGAAGGTCTACACCCGACTGTCACGACGGTCCTTCTTCGCCATCGCCGACGAGGCGCGACGGCACCGGATCCCGTTCCTGGGGCACGTCTCCGACTTCGTCCAGCTGACCGAGGCCAGCGACGCCGGCCTCGCGAGCGTCGAGCATCTCTTCCAGGTCTGGTACGACACGTCGAGCCGCGAGGACGAGCTGCGCCGCGCGATCACGTCGGTGCCGATCGCGGGCGGCGAATACAACGGCTGGCTCAACAAGATGCATCCGTACGAGTACGCGGCCGCCCGCAGCTTCGACCGGCACAAGGCCGCCGGCGTCTTCGCCCGGCTGGCCCGCAACGGCACGCGGGTCACACCGACGCTGGTGCTGCACACGTTCACCGACCTGCCGGGCGACACCCCGATGACCGACCCCCGCTACGCGTACGTCCCGGCGGCGACGCAGGAGTTCTGGCAGTTCGCCCTGGACATGATCTACCTGGACGGGCGTACCCCGGAGCAGGACGCCCGCGGTCGCGAGATCTTCGAGCGCCGCCTCCGCCTGGTCCACGACCTCGACCGCGCGGGCGTCCCACTGATGGCCGGCACCGACAACGGCACGGCCTACCTGGTGCCCGGCTTCAGCCTGCACGACGAGCTGGCCCGGCTGTCCCAGGCGGGCCTGTCGAACCTGCGGGTGCTCCAGACGGCGACGCTGGAGCCGGCGCGCTACCTCGGCGCCGACGACCGCGGCACGATCGAGCGCGGCAAGGTCGCGGACCTGGTGCTGCTGGACGCCGACCCGCTGCGCGACATCCGCAACACGACCCGCATCAACTCGGTGGTCGTCGGCGGCCAGGTGATCGACCCGGCCTCCCGCCGACGGATGCTCGACGACGTCAAGAAGGCGGCCTCCGCCGCACCGCCCGCGCCGACACCGCTCGTTGCGCGCTGCCCCTGCTAGACCGCGACAGCCTGGGGTCATCCGGCCATTCGGATGACCCCGTGCTTGTGCGCCCATGCCATCATCCTGAGGAACATTCATGGGGGTGGTTTCGACCGGTGGGCGACTTCATCGACACGACTCTGGGCTTTCCGTCCGTGGTCTTCACCGTCCTGCTGACGGTCGTCGTCTGCTATTGGATCGTCGTGCTGGCGGGTGGGCTCGACACCGAGACCGACGGCGGGCTCGACGGCATTCTCGACCGGCTCGGGCTCGGTGGCACACCGGCGACGATCGTGCTGTCCATTGTGGTCGCGGTTGCCTGGTTCGCGAGTCTCGTCGGCACGGTCGTGCTGCCCGACAACGCCGTCTTCGAGGTCCTGGTGCTGGTCGCCAGCCTGGTGGTCGGCTGGGCCGTCGCCAACCTGCTTCGCCGGCCGTTGCGCCGGTTCTTCCCTACCGCGCCCGAGGCTTCTCGTCATGACTTCGTCGGCCGGGAGTGCGTCATTCGCACCGGCCGCGTGGCCATCGACTTCGGCCAGGCCGAGGTGCACGCCGCCGACGGGTCGTCGGCCATCGTGCAGGTGCGCCAGACCGGTGTCGACACGTTCGCGGTCGGCACCCGCGCGGTCATCTACGACTACGACTCCGCCGGCGAGTTCTTCTGGGTCGTGCCGGCCGACCTCTCGAATCGATCGAAGGACCGTTGATGGACGTCATCTCGCTCGGGTTCCTCGTCCTCGTCGTGGTGCTCATCCTCGTACTCCTTGGCGTCCTGCTGCTCGTCAGCCGGCTGTTCAAGAAGGTCGAGCAGGGCAAGGCGCTGATCATCTCGAAGACCCGCAAGGTGGACGTCACGTTCACCGGTGCCGTGGTGCTGCCGGTGTTCCACAAGTCCGAGATCATGGACATCTCGGTGAAGACCATCGACATCGAGCGGTCCGGCAACGACGGCCTGATCTGTCAGGACAACATCCGGGCCGACATCAAAATCACCTTCTTCGTGCGCGTCAACAAGACCGCCGAAGACGTGGTGAAGGTGGCCCAGGCGATCGGCACCGCGCGCGCCAGCGACCAGGCGACGCTCCAGGAGCTGTTCAGCGCCAAGTTCTCCGAGGCGCTGAAGACGGTCGGCAAGCAGCTCGACTTCGTCGACCTCTACACCAAGCGCAACGAGTTCCGCGACCGCATCCTCGCCGTCATCGGCACCGACCTCAATGGATACTCGCTCGAGGACGCGGCGATCGACGTGCTGGAGCAGACTCCGCTCGACCAGCTCGACCCGCGCAACATCCTCGACGCGCAGGGCATTCGTAAGATCACCGAGCTGACCGCCACCGAACACGTGCGCACCAACGAGTTCCGGCGCAACGAGGAGAAGGAGATCACACGCCAGAACGTCGACGCGAAGGAAGCCATACTCGAGCTGGAGCGCCGACAGGCCGACGCGGAGATCAAGCAGAAGCGCGAGATCGACACCATGCGGGCACGCGAGGAGGCCGAGACCGAGCTGGTCCGGGCCGAGCAGCGGCTGCGCTACAACTCCGCGAACCTGCGCACCGACGAGCAGCTCGGCGTCCAGCGGGAGAACCAGGCCCGGGAGATCGCGGTCGCGGAGAAAAACCGGGAACGCGTCATCGCGATCGAGACCGAGCGGATCGAGAAGGACCGCATGCTCGAGGTGATCGGTCGCGAGCGGGAGACCGAGCTCTCGACGATCGCCAAGAACAAAGAGGTCGAGGCGGAGAAGCGGTCGATCGCCGAGGTGATCCGCGAGCGGATCGCCGTGGAGAAGACCGTCGCCGAGCAGGAGGAGCACATCAAGCGCCTGCGGGTGGTCGAGGAGGCCGAGCGCCTGCGCCAGTCGACGATCATCCAGGCCGAGGCGATGGCGCAGGAGAACCTGGTCAAGGACATCAAGGCGGCCGAGGCCGCGGAGGTTTCGGCCAAGCACCGCGCCCGCGAGCAGCTCGTCCTCGCCGAGGCCCGGCAGCAGGCCGCCGAGCTCGACACCCGGGCGAAGATCCGGCTGGCCGAAGGCGCGCAGGCCGAGGCAGCCGCCGCCGGGCTGGCCGACGTGCAGGTGCGCGAGCGCGACGCCGAGGCGATCGAGAAGGTCGGCCGGGCCGAAGCGGTGGTCGAGCGGGAGAAGGCGATCGCGGCGGCCGAGGGCATGCGCGAGAAGCTCAAGGGCGAGGCCGAGGGTCTGACCGAGAAGGCGGCCGCGATGGCGGCGCTGGACGACGCGACCCGCGAGCACGAGGAATACCGCCTTCGCCTGGAGGCCGAGAAGGAGATCCGGCTCGCCGGCATCGACGTGCAGCGGCAGGTGGCCGAGGCGCAGGCCGAGCTCATCGGCAAGGGCCTCGAGAAGGCCGACATCGACATCGTCGGCGGCGACAGCATCTTCTTCGACCGCCTGATCGGCGCGATCTCGACGGGCAAGAGCGTCGACGGCTTCGTCGGCAACTCGACCGTGGCCACCTCGCTGGCCGGCCCGTGGCTCGACGGCTCGTCCAGCTTCGCCGACGACCTCGGCAAGCTGCTCGGCAAGGTGAACACGGCCGACGTGACCAACTTGACCCTCTCGGCGTTCCTGCTCCAGCAGATCAAGGCAGGCGGCAACGACTCCGGCAAGCTGCGCGAGCTCCTGACGGCCGCCGAGAAGCTCGGTGTCGCGGACGCGCCGCTGGCCGCGCTCAACTCGTCGGCCGCCCGTGGCTGAGCAGGCCACGGCAACTCTGGACGCCGGCACCTATGAGGTCCTGCGCGACCGGCTGGCGGCGCGGTCCGCCGAGCTGGCCAGCCGGGCGGAGGAGCTCAACGCCCGGCGGCTGGCCGAGTTCGGCAGCACCGAGCTCCGGCTGGTCGGCACCGACCGGGTCCGCACCGAGCACAACTGCGTGCCGCGCGACATCGTGCCGGCCGCCGGCGTGATGCTGTTCGGCTACAACGTGTTCCTGGGCCTCAAGCCCGAGACCTCGGTCGGCGACGTGTTCTCGCTGCACCGGTTCCTGCGCGACGGCGACGCCTTCCGGTTCGACGACGTGCCGCCGGCCGAGGTGCCCGGGTTGCTCGACGACGAGACGTTCCAGCGCGACTTCGCGGAGCTCTACCGCTACTACCGGGAGACCCGCCTCGCCACGCTGCGCGAGGTCGACGGGAAGCTGCTCGCCGTCTTCCAGACCGGCCCGCGCACCGAGGACATCCGCGTGCTGCGCTGGGCCACGGCCCCGGACGGCACCGTCGCATACGTCGACAACCGGGGTGAGCGCGACCACGTCTTCCCGCCCAGCCACGACCTTGAGTGGGTGGAGACCACCCGCGACGACCACGTGCTCGGCCGGCACCCGCACATCTCGATCGCCGGTGAGCTGTTCGTGGAGACGGTCGGCGGCGACCTCACCCTCAAGATCGAAGACAACACCGAGTCCGGCGAAGGCATCTACGCGGAGCCGGTGGAGCAGCCGCTGCAGAGCCTGGCCGACGCCGACGTGCACTGGGCGCGGGTCGGTCCGCTGATCCTGCTCCGCGTCCGGCCGTACAAGGAAAGCGCCTGGCGTCATCTGGTCTTCAACACGCGCACCAAGGACGTGGTGCGGCTCGACGGCATCGGGCAGTCCTGCCAGCGGCTGCCGGAGGACCACGGGATCATCTTCCCGGGCGGCTACTACCTGACCACGGGCGTGGTGAAGACGTTCGAGACCGACACGGCCGACCTGGTGTTCGAGCGGCTGATCCGGTCACCCAACGGCGAGGACGTGCTCTACGTCTTCCACGCGGTCGTCGAGGGACGCAGCCTGCTGCTGCCCTACAACGTGATCCGCAAGGAGGTCGCGACGCCGCTCGCGTGCCACGGCTACTCGCTGTTCGACGACGGCACGCTCGTGGTCTTCCGGGCCACCTCCGACGAGCCGACCCGCGTACACCCGATGCAGGTCTGGCAGACCCCGTTCCGATCCGACGCGTACGCCGCCCGCCAGCCCGCCGGCACCGGCCCGCTGGCCCGGGTGGGCAACGCCGATCTCGTCCGCGGCATCTCCGACGCGCTGTCGGTGGCGCGGATGGTCGGCGAGATGAGCCCGTCGGTGCCGGTGTTCGAGGCGCTGATCGCCGCGTGCGTGCGGGTCTTCGACCACTACCACTGGCTGGGCGAGGCGGAGCTGTGCGACCTGCGCACCCCGCTCGCCGAGGTACGCGCGACCGCCGAACAGGTGCTCGACGAGTACGAGCGCGTGCAGGCCCTCACCGCCGCCGCCGGCACCGCACTGGACACGGCCGCGGCCGATCTGGCCTCGCTCCTGCGCCGGGTCAACGGCGAACCACCGACGAGCACCGACGGCTGGATCCGCCAGCTCGCCGACCTGCGTCGCGCCCAGGGTCACCTGGAGACACTGCGGGAGCTGCGCTACGTCGACCTGGCCCGGATCGACGCACTGGCCGCGGAGCTGGCCGCCGAGCTCGACGCCACGGCCCGGCGGGCGGTCGGTTTCCTCGAGCGCGACGACGCGTTCGCCGCTTACGGCGCCGAGGTCGAGCGGCTCACCGCCGAGGGTGCCGAGGTGCCCACCGTCGCGGCCGCCGCACCGGTCGGCGAGAAGCTCACCGAGCAGGCCGACGCGCTGCGCCTGGTGACCGACGTGGTCGGCACGCTGGACATCGCGGACGCGACCGTGCGCACCGCCATCCTCGAACGAATCGGCGACGTGCTCGGCGCGGTCAACCGGGCGCGGGCCACCCTCGAAGCCCGCCGCCGCGAGCTGGCCGCGGTCGAGGGCCGGGCCGGCTTCGCGGCCGAGTTCGCGCTGCTCAACCAGGCCGTGACCGGCGCACTGGCGGCCTGCGACACCCCTGAGGCGTGCGACGACCAGCTCGGCCGTCTGCTGCTCCAGGTGGAGGTCCTGGAGTCCCGCTACGGCGAGTTCGACGACTTCCTGACCGAGCTCTCGACCAAGCGCACCGACGTCTACGAGGCGTTCTCGGCCCGCAAGCAGGCACTGGTCGATGAGCGCTCGCGGCGCGCGGACCGCCTGGTCGAGTCGGCGGACCGGATCCTGACCAGCGTCCGCCGCCGCGCGTCCACGATGGACACTCTCGACGACGTCAACACGTACTTCGCCGGCGACCCGATGGTGGCCAAGCTCCGCTCGGTCGCCGACGAGCTGCGCGCGCTCGGCGACGCGGTCCGCGGCGAAGAGCTCGACGGCCGGGTCAAGGCGACCCGGCAGGAGGCCGGCCGGGCGCTGCGCGACCGGATCGACCTGTTCCGCGACGGCGGCGAGACGATCCAGCTCGGCCGGCACCGGTTCGCCGTCAACACCCAGGCGATCGAACTGGCGCTGGTGCCGCACGACGGGGCCATGGCGGTCGCGGTCACCGGCACCGACTTTCGCGCGCCGGTCGACGATCCGGAGTTCCGCACGACCGGCGAGTTCTGGGACCAGCCGCTGGTCTCCGAGTCGCCGTCGGTCAGTCGCGCGGAGTTCCTGGCCACCTCGATCCTGGCCACGGCCGACCTTGACGCGCTGCACGCGGCCGCCGCCGGCGGCACCCTGGGCGAGCTGGTGCGGCGGGCCGCCGAGGAGCGCATCGACGAGGGCTACGAGCGGGGCATCCACGACGCCGACGCCACCGCGGTCCTCGACGCGCTGCTGCGCCTGCACGCCGGCGCCGGCCTGTTGCGCTACCCGCCGGCGGCCCGGGCGGCGGCCCAGCTCTTCTGGGCCCACGGCGCGGCCGAGGCGACGAAGCCACTGTGGACCCGCCGAGCCGCGTCGCTCGCCCGCGCCCGCGCGGCGTTCGGGGGCTCACCGGCGATCGACGAGCTCCAGGCCGAGTTGTCGGCTGCGGTCACCGCCTTCGTCGGTGGCCCGGGACTGCCCGACCATCCGCTGGCCGGCGAGTATCTGTTCGAGGAGCTGGCCGCGGGCAACGGCTTCGGCACCAGCGCGGGCGCCAGGTCGCTGCTGGCCGGTTTCCGCAAGGCGCTGGGCCGCCCGCGCGCCCGCGAGCTCGACGAGGACCTACGCGCGCTCGGCACGGACCTGGCCGCGCGGCACCAGCTCGTCGAGGCCTGGCTGGCCGCGTACGCGGGGCAGAGCGAGTTCCTGGCCGAAGCGGTGGCGATCGAGCTCTGTGACGTCCCGCGGTACGAATCGTCGGCCGAGCTGACCGCGACCGTCGACGGCCTGCTGGGCACGCACCCCCGGATCGTCTCGCGGCAGCTCACGTTGCGGCTGGACGAGGTGCTGGCCCGCACGGCAGGGTTCCGGGACAACCGGGTGCCGGCATACCGCGCGTACCAGCGGCTCCGAACGCGGGTCGCAGAGGAGGCCGGCCGGCGGCTGCGGCTGGACGAGCACAAGCCGCGGGTGATGTCGGGCTTCGTGCGCAACCGCCTGCTCGACGAGGTCTACCTACCGTTGATCGCCGACAACCTGGCCCGGCAGGTCGGCGCGGCCGGTGACGCCAAGCGCGTCGACCAGTCCGGCCTGCTGCTGCTCATCTCCCCGCCCGGCTATGGCAAGACCACGCTGATGGAGTACGTGGCCAGCCGCCTCGGGCTGGTTTTCGTCAAGGTCAACGGCCCGGCCCTGGGCACCGCGGTCACGTCGGTCGACCCGGCGTCAGCTCCCGACGCGACCGCGCGCCAGGAGGTCGAGAAGATCTCGTTCGCGCTGGAGATGGGCAGCAACGTGCTGCTCTACCTGGACGACATCCAGCACACGTCGCCCGAGCTCCTCCAGAAGTTCATCTCGCTGTGCGACGGCCAGCGCCGCATGGAGGGGGTCTGGAACGGCCAGACGCGGACGTACGACCTGCGCGGCAAACGGTTCGCGGTGTGCATGGCCGGCAACCCGTACACCGAGTCGGGCAAACGCTTCCGGGTGCCCGACATGCTCGCGAACCGCGCGGACGTGTGGAACCTGGGCGACGTGCTGTCCGGTCGGGACGAGCTGTTCGCGCTCAGCTACGTCGAGAACGCGCTGACCGCCAACCCGGTGCTGGCTCCACTGTCCACTAGGGATAGAGGGGACGTGGAGCTGCTGGTCCGCATGGCCCGGGGCGACACGTCCGTGCTGCCGGACCAGCTCGCACACCCGTACCCGGCGGTCGAGCTCACCCAGATCCGTTCGGTGCTGGGCAAGCTGCTGCGGGTGCGCGACGTGGTGCTGTCGGTCAACCGGGCCTACATCGCGTCCGCGGGCCAGGACGACGCGTCCCGCACGGAGCCGCCGTTCCTGCTCCAGGGCTCGTACCGCAACATGAACAAGCTCGCCGAGCGCATCCTGCCGGTGATGAACGACGACGAGCTGGAAGCGGTCCTCGACGACCACTACGTCGGCGAGGCCCAGACGCTGGCCGCGGCGGCCGAGGCGAACCTGCTCAAGCTGGCCGACCTGCGGGGCCGGCTGACCCCGTCGCAGGCGGCTCGCTGGTCGGAGGTCAAGGCGGCCTACCTGCGCCAGCGCGCCCTCGGCGGCGCCGACGACGACCCGATGGCCCGCGCGGTCGGCGCGGTCGGCCTGGTCGCCGACCGCATCAGCGAAGTCGAAGCAACCCTAAGAAGATCAATTTCCGGAGCATGACTCGGATCCGAGTCAGATCGGTTATGGATCTTTCTCAGAGGGGTTTCCAGACCTGTTCCGCCACCCGGCGGAAGTTGCCGCCGAGGATGCCGGTGACGGCCTCCGCCGGGTAGCCGCGGTCGAGCAGCGCCCGCTCGACCCGGAGCAGGTCCTCCGGCGGCATGATCTTGATCGGGCCGTAGCGCCGGTACGGCTCCGGGAACAGCTCCGGGTTCAGGGCCATCTCGCGGTTGAGGTCCTCGAGATCGAAGGAGTAGTCCGAGGCGACGCCGACGTGCTCCGGGCCGATGAGCTCCACCGCGTAGTCGATGTGGCGCACCATCGCCTCCACGCTGGCGTCGTTCGGGCCGAGGAACACGCCCACGCCGGTGATGCCGACCACCCCGCCCGTCTCCGCGCAAGCCTTCGCCTGGTCGTCGGTGATGTTGCGTTCGTGCTCCCAGACCGACCGCATGCAGGAGTGGCTGTAGACCATCGGCGCCTGGGTCATCGCGGCCAGGTCGAGCCCGGTGCGGATGCTGCAGTGCGAGCCGTCGACCACCATCCCCACCGCGTTCATCTCTCGAACCAGGTCCTGCCCGTACGCGGTCAGACCCCCGTCGAACTCGTCCATGCAGCCCGAGCCCGCGGCGTTGCGGAGGTTGTAGGTCGGGAGAAGCGTGCGTACGCCCAGGTCGTAGAACTCCTTGACCCGCTCCAGCCGCCCGCCGAGCGGTCCCGAGTCCTCCAGGTCGAAGGCCACGCCGATCCGGCCCGCGCGGGTCGCCGCGTCGATGTCGGCCACCCCGTCGACCAGGGTCAGCTGGTCGTGCTCGGTCACCCCGCGGCGCCAGGTGTGCAGGAGCTCGAAGACCAGCTCCGTCGAGTGCGGCGAGAAGCCGACGTTGACCGACACGTACGCGCCGCCGGGTCGGGCGTAGCGGGTCAGCTCGTCGAGGTCGGCCGTGGGCACCAGCGGGAGGCAGCAGTGCTGCTCCCAGAGCAGCCGTTGATCCATCTCCGCATCATGCCTCAACCCGCGGCCCGGAACCTCCGCAGTGCCAGAGGCGCGAAGACCGCGGTCAGCAGCGCACACCCGAGCAGCAGCCAACCGAGCGCCGCCCCGGGTGCGGTGCCGGCCATCAGCGCCCGGATCGTGCTGACGAGATGGCTGACCGGGTTGACGTCCACGAACGCCTGGAGCCAGCCCGGCAGGGTCGCCGGTGTGGTGAAGATGTTGCTGAAGAACGACAACGGGTAGAGGACCGCCTGGGTCAAAGCGAGCACCGCGCCGGGCGTCTTCAACGTCAGCGCCAGGAGGGTCCAGACCCACGACAGGCTGACCGCGAACAGCAGAACCAGCAGGACGGCGCCCACCACGCCGACGAGCCCGCCGCCCGGCCGGAAGCCGAGTGTGAAGCCGAGCACCAGCACCACGATCGAGGCCAGCACATAACGGACCAGATCCCCGAGCAGGGCGCCGAAGAGCACCGAGCTCGGGCGAATCGAGAGCGTGCGGAAGCGGTCGTACACCCCGGTGGCGATGTCGACGCTGAGCGCGGCGCCGGTGGTGCCGGTCGTCACCAGGAGCGTCATCACCAGAATGCCCGGGACCAGATAGCCGATGTACGCGTCGATCGAGCCGCCGACCGCCCCACCGAACAGGAAGCTGAAGATCAGCGTGAACACCACCGGGTGCACGGCGACGTCCAGGAGCTGGATCGGGGTGCGGCGGAACTTCTTCAGTGCCCGGCCGCCGAACACCAGCGTCGTAGTGGTCATGCGACCGTCTCCTTCGGTGCGGCGGTGAGGGCGAGGAAGACCTCGTCCAGGGTGGGCTGGCTCAACGCGAACTCGGCGATCTCGATGCCGGCCCACGACAGTTCGGCGAGCGCCGCCGCCGCGCCCCCGGCCGCGTCGGCCCGTGCGGTCAGCTCGGCCGGATCGTTCGCGGCCGGCTCGGTCGCGCCCAGCGCCCGGGCCAACACGCGCCGGGCGGCCTCCCGCTCGGCCGGGTCGTGCAGCCGCACCCGCAGCGTGCCGCCGCCGATCGACGACTTCAGTGAGCCGTTGGTGCCTTCGGCGACCAGCCGCCCGTGGTCGATGACCGCGATCCGATCGGCCAGCTGGTCGGCCTCGTCCAGGTACTGCGTGGTGAGCAGCACGGTCGCACCGTCGGCGACCAGCTCACGCACGAGCCGCCACACCTCGCGCCGGCTGCGCGGGTCCAGGCCGGTGGTCGGCTCGTCGAGGAAGAGCAGGTCGGGCGGCACCACGAGGCCGGCGGCCAGGTCGAGTCGCCTGCGCATGCCCCCGGAGTAGGTCCGGACCAGCCGGTCCCCGTCGTCAGCCAGGTGGAACGCGGTCAGCAGCTCGTCGGCCCGGTCCGCGGTGGCGGCTCGCGACAGCTTGTGCAGCCGGCCGAGCAGGGTCAGGTTCTCGCGACCGGTCAGCGTCTCGTCGACCGACGCGTACTGGCCGGTGAGGCTGATCCGGGCGCGCACCTCGGCCGGTTCGGCGACCACGTCGTGGCCGAACACCCGCGCCTGCCCGGCGTCCGGGCGCAACAGCGTGGCCAGCATCCGGATCGTCGTCGTCTTGCCGGCACCGTTCGGGCCGAGGAAGCCGCAGACCGAGCCGGTCGGGACGGTCAGGTCGATGCCGTCGACCGCCCTCGTCGCGCCGAAGGCCTTGACCAGCCCCGACGCCTCGACAGCGTGCATCGTGATCTCCTTAGAGGCGAACTCTATAGTCGGACTCTAGTGTTGCACTACAGTCCCAGCGGCCGTCAAGGTGTGGGTCGGAAATGCGGGGGAAAGAGCGGGTCGAGGAGGCATGTCATGCAAGCCGAGGTAGGTGACCGACTCGTCGTCGAGGGCATCCACGTGGGTGATCCGCGGCGGCTCGGTGAGATCGTCGAGGTACGCCATTCCGATGGCAGCCCGCCGTACCTGGTTCGTTGGCCGGACGGCACCGAAGGACTGGTGTTCCCGGGCACCGAGGCCCACGTCGAGCGCCAGGAGGAGTGATCAGCCGCTGACCGCGGCCGCCGGCTCGACGCCGGTGGGCAGCTCGTCCCTGTCGAGCTCGCGCCACGTGCGCCGGAAGACCAGCGGGAGCAGGGTGACCCCGAGGTAGAGGAACGCCGAGAGCAACAGTCCCGGCGTGCGACCCAGCGTGTCCAGAACCAGGCCGCCGAGCAGCCCGCCGAGCGGAATACCCGCCCACGCCAGTGACCCGGTGAAGCCGAACACCCGGGCATGCAGGTCCTGCGGCACCCGCTCGAACATGGCGCTGCTGATGATGGGATTGATCGACGCCGACATCGCGCCGGCCCAGACGCAGATGGCGAGCAGCAGGGGCAGGGTGGTGGTCAAGGCCATGCCGAAGAGCAGAGGTGAACCGGCCAGCAGCAGAGACACCGCGAACGTGGCGTAGCGCGGCAGGCGCGGCCCCAGCCAGGCGAACACCATCGAACCGAACACCGCGCCCAGGCCGTACGCGCCGGCGATCGTGCCCAGCAGCGACGGGTTGTCGAAGACCTGCTTGATCCAGGCCGGCACGTACACCGCCATCGTCGCCTGGTCGATCAGGTTCGCGAACAGCAGCAGCGCCGAGATGGCCAGCAGCAGCCGGTCGGTGCGCACGTAACGCAGCCCGACCCGCAACGACTCCAGGTAGCCGTCGGTGCTCTCCTGCCGGGGCGCCGCCGGCACCGCGGCCGCGATCAGCGACGCCGCCAGCAGTGCCGCGGCCGCGTCGAGGAGCAGCACGTTCACCGCGCCCAGCAAGGTGATCAGCAGGCCGGCGGCCGGTGTGCCCAGGAGGAACGAGAGCCGCTCGACGCCGGCGTACAGCGAGGTCACCCGTTCCAGCGGCGCACCGCTGGCAGCGACGAGGTCGGGCACCATCAGTCGCTTGGCCGCGTCGGTGATGCTCTGCACCGCGCCGAGCGCGGCGACGATCACCAGCAGCGCGGCGAACGGCAGGCCGGCCGAGTGGCTCAGCACCGGCGCGGCGGCGAGCACTGCGGCGCTGGCCACCCCACCGGCGACCGCGCAGCGCTTGCGACCCAGCCGGTCGATCCACGGCGCGCCGGCGATCTTCACCAGCACGTAGCAGCCGGTCTGGGCGAACGCGACCAGGCCGACCCGGGTCAGGGAGCCGCTGGTGTCGAGCACCAGCCAAGGCAGCGCCAGCATGGTCATCTTGTTGCCGGCCAGCGACGCGCCCTCGGCGACCAGGAACGCCACCAGCGGTCGCCGTCTCACCTGCCCCATGGGTAACGACCCAACAGGCATCCATGGCCGTACGCAACCTGTCGCGATTTCATTAGTTGACTCTGACTATTCAGTCATGGATAGTTGGACTCAACTGAAGGAGGTCCCGCGGTGGCTTCGAAGCGGAAGGTCGGCAATCTGCTGGCTCTGGCGGTGCTGTCCTACCTGACGATGGGGCCGAAACACCCCTACGAGCTGTCGCGGATGCTGCGCGACAACGGCGACGACCGGAGCATCCGGTTCAACCACGGCTCGCTCTACATGGTGATCGGGCAGCTCGCCAAGGCCGGCTTCGTCGCCGAGCAGGAGACCACGCGGGAGGGGCAGCGGCCGGAGCGCACGGTCTACGCGATCACCGACGCCGGCCGTTCGGAGTTGCGCGACTGGCTGCGCGAGCTCGTCGGCGAGCCCGACCACGAATACCCGCACTTCGTCGCGGCGCTCTCCCTGATCGCGGCGCTGCCGCCCGACGAGGCGGTCACCCTGCTCCGGCAGCGCCTGGAACGCCTGGCCTCCCTGCGCGAGCAGACCCGTTCACTGGTCGACGGCGCGCTCGCGAACGGGCTGCACCCGCTGTTCCTCGTCGAGGAGGACTACCGAGGCGCGCTGCTCGACGCCGAGATCGCCTTCGTCGAGCGGTTCATCGGCCAGATCACCGATCCAGACACGGGCTGGGGTCCGCAATGGGCTGCCTTCCACACAGGACAGAAGGGGCACGAGTCATGATTCGCACCGCACTCGTCATCGGTGGTGGCATCGCCGGGCCGGCGACCGCCATGGCGCTCCGCAAAGCCGGCATCGACGCCACCGTCTACGAGGCGTCGACCACGCCGCGCGGCGGCGCGTTCCTCACCCTGGCCCCCAACGGCGTCGACGCGCTGCGCGTCCTCGACGCCGACGAGTCGGCCCTCGCCGATGCCTTCCCGACGCCGGGCATCACTCTGCGCAGCACCACGGGCAAGGTGCTGGGCGAGTCGAGCACCGGCGGGTCGCGCAGCTTCACGCTCCGCCGCGCTGACCTCTACCGGGGCATGCACGACGAGGCCATCGCGCGCGACATCCCGGTGGTGACCGGCAAACGGCTCGTGGGGTTGACCGAGACGTCGACCGGCGTGCGGGCCTCGTTCGCCGACGGCAGCACCGCATCGGCCGACGTGTTGATCGGCGCCGACGGGATCCACTCCGCGGTCCGCCGGGCCATCGACCCGGCCGCCCCGCCGCCGGCCTACGCCGGGCTGGTCGGGAACGGTGGCTTCGCGCCACCGGTGGCCGCGGTCGACGCACCTCCGGGCCACTACGAAATGATCTTCGGCCGGCGGGCGTTCTTCGGCTACCTGGTCGCGCCGGGCGACGAGGTGTGGTGGTTCGCCAACGTGCCGCACCGCCGCGAGCCGGCCCGCGGCGAGCTGGCGTCGGTCGACTGGCGGTCCCGGCTGCGCGAGCTGTTCGCCGACGACGCCGGACCGGCGCTGGCGGTCATCGACGCGACGACGGAGCTGGTGCCGATGGACGCGATCTCGTCCGTACGCGGCCTGCGCTCCTGGCACTCCCACCGGGTCGTGCTGGTCGGCGACGCGGCACACGCACCCACACCGACGTCGGGCCAGGGAGCCTCACTGTCCATCGAGGACGGATTGGTGCTGGCCAAGTGCCTGCGCGACCACGCTTCACCGGCGGACGCCTTCGCCCGCTACGAGGCCGCGCGGCGCCCGCGGGTCGAAGCCATCATCAAGGCCGCCGCCCGCAACAACAGCAGCAAGGCCGCCGGCCCGGTCGGGCGGGTGATCCGCGACGCGATGCTGCCCACGATCCTGCGCCTGGCCGCCAACAGCGCGGCCCAGCGCAAGGTCTTCGACTACCACGTCGACTGGGCGGCTGCGGCCTAAGCGGAGTCCATCGCCGCGAGCAGGTCTCGGCAGGCCTGCTCGCAGGCGCGGCAGGCGTCGGCGCAGATGCCGCAGTGTTCGTGCATCTCGGCGTGCAGGCCGCACTCCTGGGCACAGGCGGAGCAGGCGATGACACAGGCCTGGAGCATCGCCCGGCCGATCGTTGCGTCGTAGCCGGTGTGCCGCGACAGCACCCGCGCGGTCGTCGCGCAGACGTCGGCGCAGTCGAGGTTCGTGCGGATGCACCTGACGAGCTCGGCCACGTCGGGCTCGCTCAGGCACGCGTCGGCACAGGCCGTGCACGCCTCCGCGCAGTCGTCGAGAATGTCGATGGTGGCCGCGAGCTGGATGCGATCCAGGCTGATCGCCTGCGGGTAGGTCTCCAGCATGGGCAGCGTGGACGTCGTCATGATTGCCTCCTTGTCGTCACGTGCCGCATTCCCGCATCCGTCGACCTCATGCCGTCAGCCGGCGTTCGAGCAGTGGCCTACCGGGCACCGTGTCGCCATGAGTGACTTCACGGACAAGGCGAAGGCGACCAGGGAGCTGAGCCGCCAAGAAACCAGCGCCGTTTCGAAGCCATGCCCGTCGATGTGCCCCGGCGGCCAGCGCCTCAATCATCGGGTCGCGGCGGCCGCGCGTTCCATCAACAGGTTGCGCTCCTGGCGGGTGGGTGCCAGGCCGGCCGCCCGTTCCAGCTCCTCCGCGGCCTCGGCCCGGCGGCCCAGGCGCAGCAGCAGGTCACCGCGGATCGCTCCGTACAGGTGGTAGCGGCCCAGTCGGGGATCGCTCCCGAGCTCGTCGACCGCGTCCAGGGCCGCCTGCGGACCGTCCACCTGCAACAGGACCACCGCCCGGTTGAGCCGCACGATCGGCGACGGGGCCAACTGGGACAGGGCGTCGTAGAGCGCCAGGATCGCGGCCCAGTCGGTGTCGGCGAAGCTGGGCGCACGGGCGTGGCAGGCGGCGATCGCGGCCTGCACCGTGTACGGCCCGAGCGGCTTGCGCAACCGCCGGGCGCGCGCCAAGGCGGTCAAGCCGTGGGCGATCAGCGTGCGGTCCCAGCGCGACCGGTCCTGGTCCTCGAGCAGCACCGCCTCGCCGGACGGGCCGATCCGGGCCGCGAAGCGCGACGCCTGGAGCTCCATCAGCGCGACGAGCCCGTGCACCTCGGGCTCGGCGGGCATCAACGCGGCCAGGACGCGGCCGAGGCGCATCGCCTGCTCGGCCAGGTCCCGGCGGATCCAGTCGTCGCCGGAGGTGGCCGCGTGGCCCTCGGTGAAGATCAGGTAGACGACCTCCAGCACGGCGTTGAGCCGGGCCGGCAGCTCGTCGGGGTCGGGCAGCGCGAACGGGACCTCGGCCTCGGCCAGGGTGCGCTTGGCCCGCGAGATCCGCTGGCCGATGGTGGCCGACGGCAGCAGGAACGCGCGGCCGATCTCGTCGGTGCTCAGGCCGCCGACCATCCGCAGGGTCAGCGCCGCGCGGGACTCCTGCGCCAGCACGGGGTGGCACGCCACGAACACCAGTGACAGCAGCTCCTCGTCGGTCGCCGTGGCGGCGCCGGCCTCCTCGTCCACCGCCAGCAGGGCGTACTTCTGGTCGCGTACCCCCTCTCGACGAATCATGTCGATCGCCCGGCGGCGGGCCGTGGTGAGCAACCACCCGGCCGGCTCGTCCGGCACGCCGTCGCGCGGCCACTGCTCGAGCGCCGCCAGATACGCGTCCTGCGCGAAGTCCTCGGCCAGCCCGACGTCGTTGACCAGCCGGGTGAGGGAGGCGACCAGCCGCCCGGAATGCATCCGCCACACCGCCTCGACGGTCCGCCGTGCGTCCATGTCGCCCCTCCCCTCCCCGATCAGCCGTCCGTCAGCTCAGGTCCGCGAAGTCGGCCTCGTCGTAGTACGGCCGGAGCTCCAGCACCGAGCGCACGCCGAGGTTGGGGTCGCTCGGGCACTGCCGCGCCCACTCCACGGCCTCCTCCATCGAGCTGACCTGCCACACCCAGTACCCGGCGATGATCTCCTTGGACTCGGTGAACGGGCCGTCGACGACCGAGGTCGTGCCGCCCTCGAAGACGATCTGGCGACCGTCGGAGCTGGGGCGCAGCCCACCGCCGTCCAGCATGATGCCGGCCTTGATCAGCTTGTCGTTGTACTCGCCCATCGTCTTCAGCATCTCGGCGGTCGGAGCGATCTTGCCCTCGTCGGCGCCGGTCCCCTTGATCATGACCATGACCTTCACGATGTTTCCTCCTGTGTCTCGGGCCGCCCTCGGCGACCTTCCTCTGCCCGGTGGTCGAACGGGGAGCCGCCGTTTTCGACAGCACCCCAGATTAATTTCGAGCTCCCTCCTGGGAGGGAGGCGCGGGCCGGTGGGCGCGGCGGATACTGCCAGCGTGGTCGAGCAGGCGCGCCGAGCCGTCCGGCAGGTGACCGACGCGGCATACCGGCTGCCGCCGCTGGTCGTCGACTCGGTCATCGCATTGCTCTGCTATCTCGCGACGATCGCCTCACCGGTGGTCGACGGTGAGGACACCCTGACGATGTACGTCTTCGCCGCGCTCAGCTCCCTGCCGCTCGCGTGGCGCCGGCGCTGGCCCGTCCCGGTCACGCTCCTCACCGGCTGTGCCACCTGCGTCCTCGCGGTCAACGACCTGATCAAAGAAGTCCCGTTCGGACAGCTCGTCGCGACCTACACGTTCGCCTCGTTGGCGAACCCGGCCTGGCGGGCGTTCGGCATCATCGGCACGGTGGTCGGGCTGAGCGTCTCGCTGACACCGAAGAACAGCCTGTTGCCGGTGAGCGCCTCGGTGATCCTGTTCGGCGGTGCGTACGCCCTCGGCGCCATCGCCCGCTCCCGGCGCGGCCTGATCGCCAACCTGGAGGCCCGCGCGGAGCAGCTCGCGGCCGACTACGCCCAGGCCGCCGCCCGCGAGCGCGAACGGATCGCCCGCGACATGCACGACATCCTCGCGCACTCGGTGAGCCTCATCGTCGTGCAGGCCGAGGCCGGCCCGGTGGTGGTCCGGCGCGACCCGGCCCGGGCGGAGCAGGTGTTCGACGCGATCGCCGACGCCGGCCGCGACGCGCTCACCCAGCTGCGCCGCACGCTGGGCGTGCTGCGCTCGGAGCCCGCGACCCGGGCACCGCAGCCCGGGTTGGACGCCATCGCGCCGCTGGTAGAGCAGGCCCGGGTGGCCGGCCTCGCCGTCACGCTCGACGAGACCGGCGACCGGCGGCCGATCGCCGCGGACACCGCCGTCGCCGCCTATCGGGTGGTGCAGGAGGCACTGACCAATGTGGTCCGACACGCCCGCGCGGCCCGGGTCGAGGTGGAGCTGAGCTGGTCCGACGACGCGCTGGTGCTGGAGGTGCGCGACGACGGGCGCGGCCCGAGCCGGCGTCCGGGCGGCACCGGCGGGCACGGCCTGATCGGCATGCGGGAACGGGTGGCGGCGTGTGGCGGCACGTTGTCGACCGGGGCCGCGACGGATGGCCCCGGGTTCCGCGTGCACGCTACGCTGCCCGTCGTGGAGAAGGTCGTACCCGCGCGGCCGCATGGCTGACCCGATCCGCGTGCTCGTCGCCGATGACCAGGAGCTGGTCCGGGGCGGGTTCGCGCTCATCCTGGACGCCCAGCCCGACATCACCGTGGTCGGCGAGGCCGCCGACGGCGCGCAGGCGATCGTCGCGGCGGAGCGGCTGCGCCCTGACGTCGTGCTGATGGACGTGCGGATGCCGCACGTCGACGGCATCGCGGCGACGGCACAGATCTGCGCCGCCTCCGACACCCGGGTCCTCGTGCTGACCACCTTCGACCTCGACGAGTACGTCTACGACGCGCTGCGGGCGGGCGCGAGCGGCTTCCTGCTCAAGGACATGCGCCGCGACGACCTGGTCAACGCGGTGCGCGTGGTGGCCGGCGGCGAGGCCCTGCTGGCACCGACGGTGACCCGGCGGCTGATCGCCGACGTGGTGTCGCGCGCCGCGGCCCCGCGACCGTCCGACACGCGATTGTCCGCCCTCACCGTGCGGGAGACCGAGACGCTCAAGGCCGTCGCTCGTGGGCTGTCCAACGCGGAGATCGCCGCCGAGCTCTACGTCACCGAGCACACCGTCAAGACGCACGTCAGCAACCTGCTCACCAAGCTCGGACTGCGCGACCGGGTGCAGGCGGTAGTCCTCGCGTACGAGGCCGGACTGGTGGTTCCTCGCTCCGGCGAGTGAGCCGGAGTCCACTCCGGACGGCGATCCTCTTTCGACGCGATCAGCGTTGGATTTCGTCCATGACAACCTCACTCGCACGTTTCTCCGTACGCCGCCCGGTCATCGTGCTGGTGATCTGGCTGGCCGTCGTCGCTGCCGGCTTCACTGTCGGCGTCGGCGTCTTCGAGCGCCTCGTCGGCGACGTCGGCCTGGTGCCGGGCAGTGAGTCGGACCGCGCCGCCGATCGCCGCGACGCGCTGGCGCCCGCGCCGGAAGAGATCACCGCCATCGTGAGCGGGATCGACGCGACCGACCCGGCGGTCACGGCGGCCATCGACCGGGTCAGTGCCGACGTGCGGTCGATGCCGGGCGTGGCCGAGGTGAGCCCGCCGGTGCCGGCACCGGACACGGGACAGGCGCTGCTGTTCACCGTCACGATGGATGTCAGCGAGGACGCGGACGACGTGGCGGCTTCGGCGGCCGAGCGGATCCGCGCCGGGACCTCCTTGGCGGGCGGCAACCTCATCGTCTCCGGCGGCTCACTCAGCGAGGACGAGTTCGCCGACCAGGCCGCCAGCGACGTGGCCCGCGCCGAGATCTTCAGCACGCCGGTCATGCTGCTGCTCCTGCTGATCGTCTTCGGCGGCCTCCTCGCCGCCGGTCTGCCACTGCTGATCGCACTGGTCGGCGTCGGTGGCACGTTCGGTGTGCTGTTCGCGTTCAGCCAGGTCACCGACGTGTCCGTGTACTCGATCCAGATCGTCTCGATGCTCGCCGTCGGCCTGGCCGTCGACTACGCGCTGCTGATCGTCTACCGGTTCCGCGAGGAGCGGGCGGTGGACCCCGAGGTGCGGGCGGCCATCCTGCGTACCGCCGCTTCCGCCGGGCGCACCGTGCTGTTCTCCGGCCTGACCGTCGCGGTCGCGCTGGCCGGGCTGACCGTCTTCGCCGACCCGTTCCTGCGCTCGATGGGCATCGCCGGCACCGCCGTGGTCCTGCTCGACCTGCTGGCCGCGCTGACCCTGCTGCCCGCCCTGCTCGCGTTGTTCGGCAAGCGGATCAAGCCCCGGGCACCGCGTCCGGCCGGCGTCGGCGTGTTCGCCCGACTCGCGCGACGGGTGCAGCGACGGCCCGTCCTGACCGCGGTCCTGGTGCTGGTTCCGATGCTGATCATCGCGGTCCCGGTGCTGGACATGCGACTGTCCGCAGGCGACGCCCGCCTGCTGCCGGCGAGCACACAGACCCGCGCGCTCTACGACCAGCTGGCCGTCCACTACCCCGACGAGGTCGGGCCGGACGAGGTCTCCGCGGTCGTCGCCGCCGCACCCGACAGCCCCGCCGTCACGACGCTGCGCGACCGGATGCGGACCATGCCGGGCGTACGCGAGGTCGAAGTGGAGCCGATCGGCGACCACTCGCTGGTCCAGGCCTCGGTCGACGAGACGCACCAGAACGCGGTCGTGACGGCCGTGCGTGACCTGCCGGCCCCGGTCGAGACCCTGGTCGGCGGCGACACGGCCCAACTGGTCGACTACCGGGCCATGCTCGCCGAACGGGCTCCGTGGGCGATCGCGTTGGTCCTGCTCGGCACGCTGGTGCTGCTGTTCCTGTTCACCGGCTCGGTCATCCTGCCGATCAAGGCGGTGCTGACCAACCTGCTCAGCATCGGAGCCGCCCTCGGTGCGGTGGTCTGGGTGTTCCAGCAGGGCAACCTGGGCCTGCCGGAGCTGGACGGCACCAACCTGACGGTGCCGGTGCTGGTCGCGGCGATCGCCTTCGGCCTGTCGGTCGACTACGAGGTGTTCCTGCTGTCCCGGATGCGCGAACGCTGGCTGGCCGGCGCCTCGCCGGAGGCCGCGGTCGCGGAGGGCCTGCAGCTGACGGGCCGAATCGTGACGGCGGCGGCCCTGCTGCTGGCGATCGTGTTCGCCGGTTTCGTGGCCGGCGGCTTCGTCCCCATCCGGTCGATCGGACTGGGCCTGGTCCTGGCCGTCCTGCTGGACGCGACGATCGTCCGCATGTTCCTGGTCCCGGCGACCATGACCCTGCTGGGCCGCTACAACTGGTGGGCGCCGGCCTGGCTGGCCCGCATCCACGCCCGGTTCGGCGTCAGTGAGACCGCACCCGCTGCCGCGCCTGAGCTGGCTTTGACCCGCTGAGGAGTCAACCGGGGTGCCCGCACACGGGGGCGGGCACCCCGGTTTCCCGGCTGTCCCGCTAGCTGGCGCTGTCTGTCCTGTAGCATACAAATCTATGACAGGTCCGCGGTTCGAGGCCGTCGCTGCTGAGCTGAGGGAACGCATCGCGCTCGGTGACTTCGCGGCCTCCGGTGCGCTGGAGAGCGAGGCCGAACTCGGGCGCCGCTACGAGGTCAGCCGGGTCACCGTGCGCAAGGCGCTCGAGCGGCTGCGCGACGAGGGGCTGATCGCCGCCCGTCGCGGCGCCGGGTGGTACGTGCGGTCCGGCACCTCGTTCGGCCAGACCCTGGCCCTGGGCAGCTTCCGCCACGCCCGCTCCGCCGTAGCCGATGCCGGTCTGGCGCTCACCCGCACCGTGACCGGCTACGAGTACCGGCCCGCACCGCCCGACGTCGCCGCCCTGTTGCGCACCAGCGGCGAGGCGCTGCGGGTGCGGGCGGTCCGGCTCGCGGGTGGCAACCCGCTCGACGTGGTCACCGAATGGGTGCCGCTGGAGTTCGCCAGCCCGGTCAGCCGAGCCGACGCCGAAGAGCCCGGCGCGTGGGAGACCCTGCGCCGGCAGGGCCACGACATCGACGTCGTCCGGCAGAGCATCGCCGCCACCGCGGCCACCGAATCGGTCGCGCGCGGTCTCGACACCACCACCGGGGCGCCCGTGCTGCTGGTCCGCCGGCTCGCGGTGCGCGCCGACGGCACGCCGCTCGCGCTGTCCGAGCACCGCTACCTCGGGCACCGGTTCCGGCTGGAGGTCGAGTTCCGCGGCGGCCCCGGCACCGAGCCGCCCGGCGTCACACCCGTTTCTTGAGGAGGAGGATCCGCGTGCAGCTTCTGGTCACCGGCGCCGCCGGTTTCATCGGCAGCAACTTCGTGCGTTACTGGTTGCGGCACCACCCCGGCGACACGGTCGTGGCGCTCGACGCGCTCACCTACGCCGGCAACCGCGCCAGCCTGCCGGCCGAGGTCGCGTTCGTCCACGCCGACATCGCCGACGCGGCGCTCGACGGGGTCGACGTTGTCGTCAACTTCGCCGCCGAGTCGCACAACAGCCGCGCCGTGCAGGATCCGCAGAAGTCCTTCACCACCAATGTGCTCGGCACCCAACGCCTGTTGGAGGCGGCACGTCGGGCCGGCATCGCGCGCTTCCACCACGTCTCGACCTGCGAGGTGTACGGGGACTTGGCGCTCGACGACCCCGGCGCGTTCACGGAGGAGTCGCCGTACCGGCCGCGCACCCCGTACAACGCCAGCAAGGCCGGTGCCGACCACGCGGTGCGCGCTTACCACGAGACCTACGGGCTGCCGGTCACCGTCACGGTCTGCGCCAACAACTACGGGCCGCGCCAGTTCCCGGAGAAGGTGATCCCGCTGTTCGCCACGCGAGCGTTGCGCGGCCTGCCGCTGCCGGTCTACCGCTCCAGCGCCAACCGCCGCGAGTGGCTCCACGTCGACGACCACTGCGCGGCGATCGACCGCGTGCTGCACGACGGTCGCGTGGGTGCGACGTACCACGTCGGATCCGGTGTCGAGGTCAGCGTGGCGGACCTGGCGACGGCGATCCTCGACCGCCTGGGTCTGCCGCACGACCTGATCGAGACCGTGCCGGACCGGCCGGGCCACGACCGCCGCTATCTCCTCGACTCCACCCTGATCCGGCGCGAGCTGGGCTGGTCACCGACGATCGCTTTCGAGCAGGGCCTTGACGAGACCATCACCTGGTACGAGGAAAACCGTGACTGGTGGCAGCCCCTGCTGGCGCGCGAGGCCGTCGACGAGGCCGCCTGGGCCTGAGCGCTAGTTGCGCTTCAAAACGTCCGCGATCTCGCCGCTGTCGAGCTCCGACAGCAGTGCCAGCGCGGCGTGCCATTGCTCCCGGGCGATGGTGCCGAGGCCGTTCGCGCGGGCGATGTCGCCGAGGAGCCGCAGGGAGCGCGCCTCACCGAGCCGGTGGCCCGTCTGTCGGTGCAGGGTGAGCGCGCGCTGTCCACTGTCGACAGCGCCGTCGATGTCGCCGTTCCGCAGGTGGATGCTGCCGAGCAGCAGGTGGGCGTTGCCGGCCAGCACCCGGTGTCCGGCGCGCCAGGCGTGGGCCAGCGCGTCGGCGGCGACGGTCGTCGCGGAGGCCGGATCGCCGGTGTCCCGCAGTGCCGCGGCGAGGCCGATGGTGGTCCGCGTGCGCACGTACTCGCTTCCGGTGCCCAACATCGCCAACCCGCGCCGGTGCTCCTCGACGGCCCGCTGCGGGTCGCCGAGCCAGTGGTGCACGGTGCCGAGCAGCGACAGGATGTCGCCCTCGACCATCGGGTCCGCCGCTTCCCGGGCCTTGACCAGGGCGGCCTCCGCGTTGGCCAGGGCCTCGGTCAGCTCGCCGCGGTCGCGTTGCACGGCGGCCAGTCCACCGAGCAGGTGCGCCTCCGAGTACGCCTTCGCCACGTCGGACTGGAGCTCCATCGCGGCCCGGAACCGGTCGGCGGCGGTCGCTTCGCCCAGCAGGTGCTCGACCGCGCCGAGGTTGTTCAGCGCGATCATCTGGCCGATCGAGGACCCGATCTCCTCGTGCATGGCCAGCGCCGTCACGCAGTAGTCCGCCGCCCGGCGGAGCTCGCCCAGATCGTGATAGAGCCCGCCGAGCGTGATCAGCGTGCTGGCCTCGCCGGGCCGGTACTCGTTGGCCCGGTGCAGCTCCAACGCCCGTTCACTGCTGCGCGCCGACCCCGCGAAGTCGCCCATGTTCTTGAGGACCACGCCGAGGTTGCCGGCCGCGGCGGCCTGCCCGCGCGACCAGCCGGCCCGGTCGGAGAGCTCGGCGGCCGTCTCGAACTCGGCCGCCGCACCGGCGAGGTCACCCTGGTTCTGCCGGGCCAGCGCGATGCTGGTGCGCATCGCGGCCTGGGCCTGCAGGTCACCCTCCGCCTCGGCGGCCCCGAGGCTGGCATTGACCGCGGCGAGCCAGTCGACGGTGTGGCTGCCCTGCCAGAAGTAGCCGCGCAGGGCGTCGGTGAGCTGCCACGCCCCGGCCTTCGGGCCGGCCGAGGCGGCATGGCCGATCGCGGCGAGCAGGTTGCGGTGCTCGGCGTCCAGCCACGCCAGCGCGGCCGGGTTGGAGTCGAAGCCGGCCACCTCCGGAAGCTCCGCGAGCGGCAGCCGGATCATGTGCGGATAGAGCCGCCGCGCTGCCGCGTCGGCCGTGGCCAGATAGTGAGCATGCAGGCCGCCCAGGGCCACCGCGGCTTCGTCGTCGCCGGTCAGCTCGCGGGCGTACGTGCGGAGCAGGTCGTGCAGGCCGAACCGCCCCGGCCGGGGCGTGGTGACCAGGTGCGCCTTGCGGAGGCCGTCGAGCGCGCCGGCGGCCGCGGCCCGGGTCAGCCCCGCGAGCGCGGCGGCCCCGGCGGCGTCGACGTCTGTGCCGGGCACGGCGCCGAGCAGCCGGAACACGTCGCGCTCCAGCGGGCCGAGCCGCTCGTAGGAGGCGCGGAAGGTCGCTCGCACACCGGACAGCTCGTCGCCCTCGATCGTCAGCCGGTCGAGCGGACCCTTGTCGAGCAGGCGGAGGTAGTCACCCAGCGTGGTCGCCGGCTCGGCGTCGAGCTGCGCGGCGGCGATCCGCACGGCGAGCGGGAGAAGGCCGCAGGCGCGTACGAGGTCGGCCGCGGCGGCCGGCTCGGCATCGACCCGGCGCTCGCCGATGATCGTGCGGAGCAGCAGCAACGCCTCGGGCTCCGTGAGCAGGTCGACGGTGAGCCGCCGAGCGCCGTGGCTGGCGGTCAGGCCGCCGAGCTGAGCGCGGCTGGTCACGACCACCACGCACGTCGGCGCGCCCGGCAGCAGCGGCCGCACCTGCTCGGCGGTGGCGGCGTTGTCGAGCACCATCAGCACCCGACGGCCGGCGATCTCACTCCGGAACAGCGCGCCGGCTTCGTCGGGGTCGGGCGGAATGCGATCACCGGGTACGCCGAGCGCGCGCAGGAACCGGGCCAGCGCGTCGACGGGCCGGACGGGAGGCGCCGACTCGTACCCCCGGAGGTTGACGAAGAGCTGCCCGTCGGGGAACCGGTCGGCGACGTGGTGCCCCCAGCGGACGGCGAGAGCGGTCTTGCCGACCCCACCGGCACCGTCGATCGCGGAGATGACCACCGGCGTGCGGCCGGCGGTGAGCAGCTCGTCGAGCTGTCCGAGCAGCGCGGTCCGCCCGACGAAATCGGGCACGGCGGCCGGGAGCTGAGCGGGCAGCTTCCCGGCCGGTGCCGGGCGCAGTGCCGGGTCGTCGCGCAGGATCTGGGTGTGCAGCCGGCGGAGCTCGTCGCCGGGCTCCAGGCCGAGCTCGGTGCGGACCCGGTCGCGGATCCGCCCGTACGCGGCCAGCGCGTCAGGCCGCCGCCCGTCCCGGAAGAGCGCGGTCATCAGATGCCCGGCGAGCCGCTCGTCCAGCGGCGCCCCCGCGCACAGCTCGGTCAGCTCACCGACCAGCTCGCCGTGGCGCCCGGTCTCGAGATCGGCGGCGATCCGCAGGTCGAGCGCGGTCCTGCGGCCCTCTTCGAGCCGGGCGGCCAGCCGCTCCCGCCCGGGCCCGACATCTTCGAGGGCCGGCCCCCGCCAGAGCGCCAGGGCGTCCCGAAGCAGCTCGGCGCGGTGGTGGGGGTCGTCGCTGTCACGGGCCTCTGCCACGAGCGCGGCGAACTGGTGCGCGTCGACCGTCTTCGGGTCGACGTCGATCCGGTAGGAGCCGTTGGTCAGCTCGATCCGGGCCGCGTCACCGAGCAGGGCCCGCAGCCTCGAGATGTAGGTCTGCACGACGCCGCGCGCGCCACGCGGGGGCTCGCCCTCCCAGATCAGCTCGACCAGGCGCCCGACGGGCACGCCCTGGCCGGCCTCGAGCAGCAGGATGGCCAGCACCCACCGCTCCTGCCGCCGCCCGATCCCGACACGACCGCCACAGACACTGACCTCGACCGGACCGAGCAGGCGAAACTCCACGCCGACCGACCTTATAGAGCTGCACAACCGGACGAAACCCCAGACGGTAAGCGATCCGGTATGCGCGGTCCGCCACGCTGTCCCCATCGGGGGCGGCGAGGGTCGCGACTCACCGCAAAGCGGCACCGACGGTGGGGCGGTGCCGCTTCGTCCCCGACGGCTGTGGCGGAGGCGGCCGCCTCCGGCATCCGGGGTCGTGAGACGTAGCGTGTAACTGTGGATGCACCGCCGGTCGTTGTTGATCGCCCGGTTATGTTTCAGACCTGGCGTGAGCTCACCTTTCTGCACTGGCGTTATCCCGCGCCCGTGGTGCAGGCCCTGCTGCCTGACGGGCTGACCGTCGACACGCACGACGGCGACGCCTGGGTCGGGCTCGTGCCGTTCGTCATGGCCGGCATTCGGGCTCCGTACGTGCCCGCGCTCCCCTGGCTCTCCCGCTTCCCCGAGACCAACGTCCGCACGTACGTCATCGGGCCTGATGGGCGGGCCGGCATCTGGTTCTTCTCCCTCGACGCCGCGCGGCTGGTGCCGGTAGTGGTCGCCCAGCTGACGTACTCGCTGCCCTACGTGTGGTCGGCGATGTCCGTGCGGGTCGACGGGCCGGTGCACCACTACCGCTGCCGCCGGCATCGGCGACCGGATCGGCGGTGCGACGCGACCGTGCGGGTCGGCCGGCCCATCCCCCAGCCCACGCCGCTCGAAGAGTTCCTGACCGCCCGCCACCGGCTCTACAGCGTGCGGTCCGGGCGGATGGTCGCCGCCGACGCCGAGCACGGCCCCTGGCCGCTGCGTCAGGGCGAGCTTCTCGACCTCGACCAGAACCTGTTGGAAGCCGCCCACCTGCCGACGCCGACCACCGACCCGCTGGTCCACACCTCGGCCGGCGTGCTGGTGCGGGTCAGCGGCTGGCGCGAGGTCAGGGCCGGTTCGTGATCTGCTGCACCGCCCACGCGTTGCCGTCCGGGTCCGTGAAGTTGATGAAGCCGACGTTGTTGAGGTCGTCGCCCTCCTCACGCGGCCGCGGACCGTTGGCGCCGTAGACGACGATCTCGCTGACCTCGACCCCGCGCGAGACGAGCTGTGCCCGCGCCGCATCCAGGTCGTTGACCACGAGCTGGAGGCCTTTGAGCGAGCCCGGCGGCATGTCGGCGACCGCGCCGAAGCCGATCACCACCGAGCAGCCCGAACCGGGCGGGGTGAGCTGCACGATCCGGAAACCCGGGCCGGCCGTGTCGTGGTCGACCGCGAACCCGAGCTTCGAAGCGTAGAACTCCTTGGCCCGGTCCACATCGGATACCGGAACGATGACGACTTCCAGGGTCCAGTTCATGGAGGTCAGGCTAGCCGCCAGTGGTCGACGTCGCCGTCCTGCCGCACCACCGCGCCGCGGGCGGCCAGGTGGGCCAGGTGGGCGTAGGTCTCCCCCACGGCCGAACGCCGGATCATGCCCTGGACCTGGGGCCACGGGCGCGACCAGGTGAGTTGCTCGGCGAGCTCCCAGGTCGTCGCGCCGGGTGAGGCGGCGACCAGCCGGGTCACCTCCGCCAGCCGCTCCGCGTGGTGGGCGTGCAGCGCGGCGACGCGGTCGCGCAGCCCCGCGAACCGGTACTCGTGTGCCGGCAGCACCTCGTCCGCCTCCAGTTCACCCGTGCGGGTAAGGGACTCGAGGAAATCGCCCAGCGGGTCGGCGGTCTGTCCTGGATGGAGCGTGATGTTCGGGCTGATGCGCGGCAGCACGTGGTCACCGGCGAGCAGCAGCCGCCGCTCTTCGTCGAAGAAGCAGAGATGGCCGGCCGTGTGTCCGGGCGTCCATACGGCACGGATGCCGGCCACCGGCCGCTCGCCGTCCTCGATCAGGCGGTCGGGCTCGGCCAGCGAGCGGAACCGGCGCGCGTCCTCGACCGAGCCGACCGTCTCGGCGACGTCGGCGTCCGTGCCGCCCCGGTTGCGTACCCAGGCGGAGATGTTGGTGACGAACGCCCCCGCATCGCGGCGGCCCTTGATCGCCGCGGCGTCCAGGGCGTGCATGCCGATCCACGCGCCCGACGCCTCGCGCACCGAGCCGGCCAGGCCGTGGTGGTCGGCGTGCCAATGGGTGACCAGCACGGCACGCACGTCGGTGAGCGCGTAGCCGCACCGCGCCAGGCCCTCGACCAGCGCCGTCCAGGCGTCGTCGGTCGGCCAGCCGGCGTCGACCAGGGCCACGCCGTCGGGCAGAGCGAGCGCGTAGACCAGGACGTAGCGCAGCGGACTGCCGGTCATCGGCACCGGGATCGACCAGAGGCCAGGCCGGACGATCTCCACCGGCGGCAGTGTCTTACGCTGCCAGGCGGCGCGCTGCTCGGTGCCGGTGACCTCGACCATGCGTCGATCAGACCGCGACCGGCCGGTCAGGACAATCGGCGGTGACCAATTTCATGGTGTACGCCGACCGTCGAGCAGTGGCCGGCTCGGGTCCCAGGTGCCGCCGCCACGGCGGAACGCGATCGCGGACAAGGCCTCCAGCACGACCCGGTTGGCGAGGAACGCGGTCACCTCGGCTCGATCAGCCGGCGCATCGGCTGGCCGTGCCCGAGCAGCGAACCGAACTCGCTGTAGCCGGTGTCGGCGTGCGCGTCGAAGTGCACCACCGACACGCGGCCGAAGCCCTTGGCGCGCGCGACGCCGGTGACGTCGGGCAGCGCGATCGTGTGGTCGCCGCCGAGTACGACCGGGATGGCACCGGCGCCGGCGATCGTCGCGACCGCCGCCTCGATCACCCGGACGCTGCGTTCGATGTCGCCGGAGAAGCACTCGACGTCGCCGGCGTCGTACACCTTGAGGTCCTTGAGCCCGTCGGTCCGCAGGGCGAGCGCCGGTCGCGACCCGTCGTGCGGCAGATAGCAGGCCTGGCGCATGGCCGACGGGCCGAAGCGGGTGCCGGGCCGGTGCGAGGTGCCGCCGTCGAACGGCGCGCCCAGGATGACGACGTCCGCGTCCGCCCACGCGTCCGGAACATCCAGGTCACACGGAGGTACGCCGAGGAAGGTGATGTCGGGTCCGTACATCGCGCCGTACCGGGTCATTGTCCGCCACGCTAGCGGGTCCGGCGGTGCGGGTGGGATCGCGAGATCGCAGAGGGACGGACGGGTTCGGCCGATCCCCTTTACAGCATGGTGTGACCGCCGTCACTATCGGTGCAGAGGTCGCTTCAGACCAGGAGGTGTGCGGTGGGCGGCACACAACCGAGCTCTACCGACGCGTTGTCCTTGCAGATCGCACGACGGCACCGGGCGGCACTGCTCCGCGAGATCCATCTCTTCGAGCATGCGATCGCGTCACCGAGCGCCGAGCCCGGCTGGCGCGAGCGGGTGGGCGTGCGGCTGCGGTCGCTGCGGGGTGCGTTCGCCGAACACATCGTGGTGACCGAGGGCGAGGACGGGCTCTACGCCGAACTGCTCGAGCACGCGCCGCGGCTGCACCGTCGGGTCCAGATGCTCACCCGGGAGCACGCCGCGATCGCCGTGTCGATGTCGGCGTTGCAACGCCGCGCCGACCTCGCCGGGTCGCGGGTGGACGAGCTTCGCCGGTGCGGTGGCGAGGTGCTGCGCGCGCTCTCCCGGCATCGGCAGCGGGGTGCCGACCTGGTCTACGACGCCTACGAGACCGACATCGGGGGAGAAACCTGACCCGATCGGGTGATCTCGCGGAACCGTCGGCCGGGCAGGGCCGTCACACCCGCATGGGTCGTCATCGTGCCGCCGTTGCCTGTGTTGTCGTCGTCGTGGCGCTGTCGGCGTGCGCCACGCCCGGTGGCGATGCCGGCGACGGCGGCGGGTCCACGTCCTCGGGCCACGAGGCGATCGAGCAGTGGGCCGACGAGGTGGCCGACGCGTGGTCCCCGACCGACACCGCCTGGAAACAGGGGTACGTGCCGCTGCAGGAGCCGACCTCCGTCGACGGGTCGCTGATCGGGTCGGAGAAGCAGGCTCTGGCTGCCGGGTGGTGGGCGACGGCGATCGCTTTGCCCACCGACCGGCCGGCTCCCGGGACGGTGGTGTTCCGCGACGGCTCGTTGACCGCGCCCTTGCTGAGCGCCGCATCGTCGTACCAGAAAATGGATCTGGGTGAGCCGCCTCCGTGCGGCCCTTCCGCCCCTCCGCCCGCTCCTGCTGCTTCGGGTCCTGACGGCTCCGTGTCCGCGCCCGCTGTCGGTGACTGTGTCGGGCTGACCGTGTCCGGGGTGTCGTTGCGCACGATGGAGATCCGCACCAGCCGCGGTGTCGCCACCGTGCCGGCGTGGCGGTTCGAGATCGGCGACGGACGGGCGGTGTTGCGTGCCGCGGTCGCCGATCCCGCGCCGTTGCCGTCGCCCGCGCCGACGCCGACCGACCGCTCCGCGCCCGCGGGGATGGTCGCCGTGCAGCACGTCACCGGCGCTGACGGTCTGGACCTGCACTATTCGCTCGGTGTCGGTGCGTGCGACCACGACATCACCCCGATCGTGGCCGAGCGCGAGCACGTCGTCGTCGTGTCCGGCGGCGTCACCCGGGACGACGGGGTGTGCACGGACCAGCTGATCATTTCGCCGGTGACGGCGACGCTGTCCGAGCCGTTGGGTGACCGGCCCGTGCTCGACGGGCTCAACGGGACGTTGTTGCCAATCGGTTCCTGAATCTAGGGAAGCTCGATCGGCAGCTTCAGGCCGTCGAGGGCGTGGCCGCACGGGCAGTCGCGGTCCAGGGGGATCGTCTTCAGGGCGTCCATGAGTACGCCGCGCAGCTTCTCGGTGTTCTCGCCGAAGACGCGGAACACCTCCTCCTGGGTGACACCGTGGTCGCCTTCGACGCCGGCGTCGAGGTCGGTGACGAGAGCGATGGCCGTGTAGCAGAGGGCCAGCTCGCGAGCCAGCACGGCCTCCGGGTGGCCGGTCATGTTGACGACAGCGCCGCCGATCTCGCTGTACCAGCGGGACTCGGCGCGGGTGGAGAACCTCGGCCCTTCGATGACGACCATGGCGCCGCCGTCGGTCGCGGCGATCTGGTTTCGCTGGGTCGCGCCTTGGAGGGTGGCGCGGCCGACCGGGCAGTAGGGGTCGGCGAAGTTCACGTGGACGGCGCCTTCGTCGTAGTAGGTCTGCACCCGGCTCGTCGTGCGGTCCACGAGCTGGTCGGGGATCACGAAGCTGCCGGGGCCGAGCTCCGGGCGCAGGCCGCCGACCGCGCACGGAGCGATGATCTGGCGCACGCCGAGCGCGCGCAAGGCCCAGAGGTTCGCGCGGTACGGGATCCGATGTGGCGGGAAACGGTGGTCGCGACCGTGGCGGGGCAGGAACGCCACTTTCCGGTCCCCGACGGTGGCCACGGTGATCGGGTCGGACGGAGGCCCGTACGGGGTGTCCATCTCGTGTTCCGTGGCGTCGTCGAGAAGGGCGTAGAGACCCGAACCGCCGATTACCGCAAGCTCCGCACGTGCTGTCACTTTCATCCCTCTCGCCGAGGCTGTCAGCCTTAACCATGGCCGTAGGTCAGGCTAGGGTGCGATGCATGGCAACGACTCGCCGGATGTGTTGCGCGTGGATGGCCGACCCTGATGTCCTGTCCACGTGCGGCAGCGACGGGTCGCGGCCGCCCACCGGTGGGTTCGGAGGGTAGGCGCGTGCAAGGCGAAGGCCAGGCGATCGGGGGCCGATCGATGGAGTCGATGACCGGTCGACTCCTGGTGGCCGCGCCGGCGCTCAAAGACCCCAATTTCGACCGTACGGTCGTGCTGCTGGTCGCCCACGAGCCGGGCGGCGCGCTCGGTGTCGTGCTGAACCGAGCGACCGAGGTGCCGGTCTCCGAGGTGCTGGGCGCGTGGGGCACGTTGGCCCGCGACCCCGCGGTGCTGTTCGAGGGCGGCCCGGTCCAACCCGAGTCGGCGATCTGCCTGGCCCGCATGCGAGCGCAGCGCCCCCGGATGCGCGGCTTCCACCCGGTGTCGGGCTCGATCGGCACGCTGGACCTCTCGATCGACCCGGACGCGATGCGGGAGAAGCTGACCTGCATACGGGTGTTCGCCGGCTACTCGGGCTGGTCGCCGGGCCAACTCGAGGAAGAGATCCAGAGCGGCTCGTGGTTCGTCTTCGACGCCCTCCCGGGTGACGCCTTCGTCGACCGACCGGACGACCTGTGGCCGATGGTCCTCCGGAGGCAGGGAGGCATCCTGTCGGCGGTAGCCCACTTCCCGGCTGACGTGGCGCTGAACTGACCCACCCCCTGCGAGATGACCCACGGGTGGGGCATGTGTAATATTGCGCGAGTGCCCGGGACACCGGGTGCGAATTGGGGCCGTGGCGCAGCTGGTAGCGCACCACACTGGCAGTGTGGGGGTCAGGGGTTCGAGTCCCCTCGGCTCCACAAATGGCCGGTTGGATTTTGTTCGCAGAGAGCGCGAACAGGATCCAACCGGCCATTTGTGTCGCATCCTCCTATTCCGGGGGCGACCCCCGGACCCCACGGTGTGATGGGCGCTCTGCGCGGGACGCGCGAGGTTGGTCCCGGCCGACCATGTCGGTGTGGCCTCTGACCGATCCTCTGCCGCTGATCGTCACGCGCCCTGGTGATCTGGTGATTCGCTGGTGGTCAGTGCCGCCGCCAAGGCGGGCAAACGGCCGAACGCGCGGGCACCGGCCACGTGGTCGACGTAGTCGCGGGACTCGACGATCTCGCCGTCGCGGACCCGCACCACGAAGATGCACGGTATCGAGAAGGTGCGGCTGTCGATCACGCCGGCGTACCGGAACTCGAAGATCACGACTTCGGGGTCGGCCGTCGTGTGCACATGGTCGTCGACGACGTCGTAACGCTCGACGCCGGTCGGGGCAGCGCCGCCGGAGAAGTGTTCGCGCAGCGCGGCTCGGCTGCGCAGGGGGTTGTCGCCGAACGGGTTCAGCGGGTGCCGCACGTCGGTGTGCTCGGCGTAGCAGGCGGCCAGTTCGTCGAACTGGGCCGCTTCTTCGGCTGAGGTGAGGCCGCCGCGCATGAGGCGACAGACCCCGGCGGCCACGGTGCGGACGGTTTCTTCGGGGGTGCGCATGGTCTCTGCCCTTCAACGAAGTCTGGACTCCGTTTACCGTAGCGGAGTCCCCACTTCGGTTAAAGTGCTTCCATGCGCCAGGATGCACGGGAGAACCGCGAACGCATCCTCGCCGCCGCCGAACAGGTCTTCGGCACGCGCGGCGAAACCGGCTCGACCGAAGAGGTGGCGCGGCTGGCCGGCGTCGGCATCGCCACCGTGTTCCGGCACTTCCCGACGAAGGAGGCGCTGATCGAGGCCGCGCTGGTGCGGCACTTCGTCGGCCTGCTCGACCGCGCCCGGGCCGCGGCCACGGCAACCGACCCGTACGCGGCACTGGCCACCCTGATCCACGAGATGATCGAGAGAGGCGCCAGCAAGCTCACGCTGGCCTCGATGCTGGGCGACGATGCCCCGCCGGCCGTCGTCGCGGCGTCGACCGAGCTCAAGTCGGCGGTCAACACGGCACTGCACCGCGCCCAGGCCGCAGGCAGCGTCCGGCCGGACGTCGGTGTCGAGGAGCTCTACCTGCTGATCCGCGGCCTGGCCCAGACCACCGCGGCGACGCCGGTCCCGGCAGCCGTGCTCGACAGTGCCGTCGAGGTCATCCTGGCCGGCTTCGCCACCCGATGACCCTCGGCCGACCGGGACAGGAATAGCCGCCGATGGTCTATCCACTGTGCTCGAACGCTGAGGTGTCGAGGAGTTGGGACAACCGCTGACGCGTGTTTCCGCAGGTTGTGACGCCTCGAAAGCCGGTGGCGCTAATTACTTGTGAGCGACGACTACGAACCGGACCCGAGTGGCAAGTCTCTTGTTACGCCGCAGCTCGAGTACGACGTCGACGGGGCGGGCGGCCGGCAGCTCGTCGTCGTCCAGTCGCCGACTCTTGACGATGTCGTCAGCGCGCTCGACGCCTTGGATCAGCGGTCTCGCACCGCGATGACGCTCATCGACGGGACCGGCGCCTTCATCAGCGTCGGCGGCGGCATCGGGCGGTATCACGTCTACATCGCTGCGTTCGATCATGACGATCGCGCGGTCCTTCAGGCTCCGGACGTCAGCGATACGCCCGTGGAGATCGTCAACGACGGTCAAGCGCACCGCTACGCGCAAAGCGACATCGTCGACCGCACCCTGGCGCTGGCCGCGCTCAAGGAGTTCTGCCATAGCGGCCGGCCCGATCTAAGCCTGACCTGGCGCACCGGCTGATCGTTGACGCCGGCCATCCGCGCTGGAAGTCCGAGCCCTCGTGAATGGCGTCAAACTGCCGAGCAGGCCGCGTTCAGTTCCTTGACGGCGGCTTCCAGGTCCTTCTTGCTGGGCTTGGCGTCGGCCGATTTGTTGGTTGCTTCGCCCAGGTCGGCCATTTCCTGTTGGACCTTGTCGGCGGCAGCGCTGACCGAGTCGTTCGCTCCGATGGAGTGCGCGATGACCTGCGCCGAGCCCGCCATCCACTGTGCACTGACGGCGATATGACCGGCCGGCGGACCGATTTTCTCGGCCTTGGCGATCTTGTCCGCGTTGTCCTCGATATCCTTCTTGATGTCGTCGCAGGCTTTCGCGGTGACCTCGTCGTCGGCCGCGTTGTTGGGCGGCAGCGCACTCGCGGTGTCGGTCGGCGCCACGGTCGGGGCGGGCGGGTCCGCGGGTTCCGCCGGGTTGCAGCCCGACATCGCGATCAGCGCGGCGACGGCCACGCCGCTCAGGTAAAGCCGGGTTCGATTCATTGGTATTGCCCCCGTCATCCTCATGTCGGGCCGCACGCTATCAGTCGCGGTCAACAGGCATGAGTCAATTAATGTGCCTACCCTGGGACCCATGGATCAACGAGACGAGCAGTTTCTGCGCCGTGCCATCGCATTGGCGGCGGGGGCGCCCGCAGCCGGTGGGCGGCCGTTCGGTTCGCTGCTGGTGGGGCCTGATGGCGACGTGCTCGCCGAGGCGCACAACACGGTGCCGGGTGACGCGGACATCACCGCTCACCCCGAGCTCAAGCTCGCCCGCTGGGCGGCCCGCCAGCTCGAGCCGTCGACGGTCGCCGAGACCACCATGTACACCAGCTGCGAACCCTGCGAGATGTGCACCTACGCCATCGACCGCGCCGGGCTGGGCCGCGTCGTGTTCGCCCTGTCGAGCGAGCAGTTCCAGGAGCTCTCGCGAGTCCCCAGCCCCAAGCGGGTGCCGCGCGAGGGTCCCGCGCTGTTCGACGAGGCCCGCGCGCCGATCGACGCGTTCTTCAGCTGACCGGTTTGCGGGCTTCGACGCGTTCGACCGAGCCTGCTTTGAGGCGTTCGGTCTCCGCCAGCTCGAAGCCCGCGGCCTCGACCAGCGGCAGCTGCCGCCGCGTGAAGTGTTCGCCGGCCACCGGGACGGTGATCCGCTCCAGCAGCCACTGCGCGGCGCGGACGGGTGCCCAGGTGCTGCCGATGTGGTCCACCAGCAGGAGGGTGCCGCCGGGCACGAGCACGCGGCGCATCTCCGCGACGGCCGCGGCCGGGTCGGGGATCGAGCACAGCGCGAAGGCGCACACGACGGTGTCGAACGACCCGTCGGCGAAGGGCAGGTGTTCGGCGTCGCCCTCGCGCAGGTCGGCGGCCCGGCCGAGGTCGGCGGCGCGGCTGCGGGCGATGGCCAGCATCTCCGGGCTCAGCTCGATGCCGGTGACGGCGGCTTCGGGCTCGTAGTAGGACAGGTTCAGGCCGGTGCCGATCGCGACCTCGAGGACCCGGCCGTGCGCGCGCCGGCCGATCCACTCACGTCCGCCGGCGAACCAGATCTTCTCGAGCAAGGCGATCTGCCGGTCGTACGTCGACGCGTTCCTGTCCCACACCCGCTTCTGCTTGGCCGTCGCGGAGCCGCTCATGCCGACCCTTCCACCGCGTTCAGGATGCGGATCTCGCGTTCGGCGCCGTCGCCGAGCGCCGCCAGCGCCGCCTGGTACGCCGGGCTGTGGTACGCGGCGACCGCCGCGTCGGCGCTCTCGAACCGGATGACCGCGGTGCGGAGCGCCGACGATCCCTCCAGCACGTGCACCGGGTTGCCGCGAGCGAGGAACTCCCCACCGGCCGCATGGATGGCCGGGCCGGCCAACTCGACGTACCGCGCGAGCTTGGCCTCGTCGTGGATAGCTACGAACGTGTTGATCCAGTAGGCGGTCATATCCCCATCATGCGGCGTGCCGCCACCTATCCACGCCGGTACGGGCGTGGTGATGGCGATTTCACGCGCACCGCACACCAGCGGTCACAGCGACGCAACGGACCGGCACGACAGTGACCGCCATGACGACCACTGTCACGCGGGTCGAGCCCGCCGAGCATCGGGGTTGGATCACCGACTGGCATCCCGACGACGAAGAGTTCTGGGCGTCGACCGGCCGCCGGGTCGCTCGGCGCAACCTGGTCTGGTCGATCGTCGTCGAGCATCTGGGCTTCTCGGTCTGGCTGCTCTGGAGCGCCGTCGCCGTCAGCCTGCCGGCCGCCGGGTTCGCGTTCTCCGTCGACCAGCTCTTCTGGCTCGTCGCCCTGCCGAACCTGGTCGGGGCCGCGATGCGCATTCCTTACACGGCGGCGGTGGCCCGGTTCGGCGGGCGGAACTGGACGACCGTCTCGTCAGCGCTCCTGCTGCTCCCGATCGGGCTGATGCTGGCCTGCGTGACCAACCCCGGCACGCCCTACTGGGCGTTCGCCGTCGCGGCGGCCACGGCGGGGCTCGGCGGCGGCAACTTCGCCTCGTCGATGGCCAACATCTCCTACTTCTATCCGGAGCGCCACAAGGGCCTCGCGCTCGGCGTCAACGCGGCGGGCGGGAACGTCGGCGTGGCCGTCGTGCAGTTCGCGGTGCCGCTGGTCGTCGTCGCCGGCATCGCGTACGCCCCCTTGCTGTGGCTGGTGCCGGTGCTGCTCGCCACCCTCTTCGCCTGGCTGCGGATGGACAACCTGGCCGTCTCCCGGGCGCCCCTGCGCCAGCAGGCCGCCGTGCTGAAGAACCGGCACACCTGGGTGATGTCGTTCCTCTACATCGGAACCTTCGGCAGCTTCATCGGCTACTCGGCGGCGCTGCCGCTGCTCATCAAGGCCGAGTTCCCGGCGGTGGCCGGCGTGCACTTCGCCGCGCTCGGCCCGCTCGTCGGCTCCGCCGCGCGGCCCTTCGGCGGCTGGCTCGCGGACCGGTTCGGCGGCGCCTGGGTCACCGTGGCGGCGTTCGTCGTGATGGCCGCCGGGGTCGGCGCGGTCCTGACGAGTCACGGCTTCACCCCCTTCCTGGCCGCGTTCCTGGTGCTCTTCGTGGCCAGCGGGGTCGGCAACGGCTCGACGTACCGGATGATCCCGGCGATCTTCCGAGGTCAGGACGGCGGCGCCGCGGCGGTCATCGGGATCGCGGCGGCGGTCGGCGCGTTCGGTGGGTTCCTCATCCCGCGCGGGTTCGGCATGTCGATCGCCCGGACCGGGTCGATCGACGCCGCGCTCCTGGTCTTCCTGGCCGGCTACGCCGTCTGCGTGCTGGTGACCTGGTGGTGCTACCTGCGCCGGGATCTCACCACCGCCCTGAGGTCGACGTGATACGCGATTTTCAACCCGGTAACAGCGCCGAGCGAACCCCGAAACCGCAGGTCGCGACCGTGGTGGGCATGGCCGCCGACACGCACTGCCCCTACTGCGCCCTCCAGTGCGCGATGACGCTGCGGGCCGGTGCGGACGGGGTCGACGTCGAGGCGCGCGACTTCCCGACCAACCGGGGTGGCCTGTGCCAGAAGGGCTGGACATCGGCCGACCTGCTGCACCACCCCGAGAGGCTGACCACACCGCTGGTCCGGGACGGCGACACGTTGCGACCGGCGACCTGGGAGGAGGCGCTCCACCGCATCGTCGCGGGCATCGGCGCGATCCAGGAGCGGCACGGACGCGACGCCGTCGGGGTCTTCGGCGGTGGTGGGCTGACCAACGAGAAGGCGTACGCGCTCGGCCGGTTCGCCCGGGTCGCGCTGCGCACGCGCACGATCGACTACAACGGGCGCTTCTGCATGTCGTCGGCCGCCGCGGCCGGCAACCGCGCGTTCGGGCTCGACCGCGGGCTCCCGTTCCCCGTCGAGGACATCGCCGCGGCCGACGCCGTGCTGCTCGTCGGCGCGAACCCGGCCGAGACGATGCCGCCGTTCGTGCGCCACCTGCGCGGCGACGGACTGATCGTCGTGGACCCGCGGCGCACCGCCACCGCCCGCTTGGCGGCACTCCACCTGCAACCGACTCCGGGCACCGACCTCGCGCTCGGCAACGGGCTGCTGCACATCGCGATCACCGAGGGACACCTCGACAAGGAGTACGTGGACGCGCGCACCACCGGCTTCGACCAGGTCCGCGCCGCGGTGGCCCAGTGGTGGCCGGCCCGGGTCGAGCGGCTGACCGGGGTGCCGGTCGCCGACGTGTACGCGGCGGTCGAACGCCTCGCGGACGCGCGGCGGGCGATGGTGCTCACGGCCCGCGGCGCCGAACAGCACGCCAAGGGCACCGACACGGTCACGGCGTTCGTCAACCTCGCGCTCGCCCTCGGCCTGCCTGGTCGGCCCGGCTCCGGCTACGGCTGCCTGACCGGGCAGGGCAACGGGCAGGGCGGCCGCGAGCACGGGCAGAAGGCCGACCAACTCCCGGGCTACCGGCGCATCGACGACCCGGCGGCCCGCGCGCACGTGGCACGGGTGTGGGGCGTCGCGCCCGAGGACATCCCTGGGCCGGGACCGTCGGCATACGAGTTGCTCAGCTCGGACGCCGTCCGCGCCCTGCTGGTGTTCGGCTCCAACCCGGTGGTCTCCGCTCCGCGGGCGGCCGGCGTGCGGCGCTGGCTGGGCGACCTCGACCTGCTGGTGGTCGCGGACTTCGTGCTCTCCGAGACGGCCGCCCTGGCCGACGTCGTGCTGCCGACCGCGCAGTGGGCCGAGGAGGACGGCACGATGACGAACCTCGAGGGCCGGGTGATCCGCCGCCGGCGGCTGACCGAGCCACCACAAGGCGTGCGGACCGATCTCGCGGTGCTGGCCGAGCTCTCCGGGCGGTTGGGCGTGCCGACCTCCGCCGATCCCGGACGAGTCTTCGACGAGCTTCGGCGGGCCAGCGCCGGCGGCGTGGCCGACTACGCCGGGATCACCTACGAGCGGATCGACGCCGAGGGCGGGGTCTTCTGGCCCTGCCCCGACGAGGCACACCCGGGGACGCCGAGGCTGTTCCTCAACCGGTTCGCCACGCCGGACGGCCGCGCCCGGTTCGTGCCGGTCGAGCACCGGCCGGCGGCCGAGGAGCCCGACGCGGACTTCCCGCTCTACCTGACCACCGGGCGGGTGCTGACCCAGTACCAGTCCGGCGCGCAGACCCGGCGGATCTCCGCTCTGCCGGGCGACCCGTACGTGGAGCTCCACCCCGACCTCGCCACCCGGATCGGGATCGACGACGGCGCTCCGGTCACGGTGGCCACCCGACGCGGCAGCGCGACCGCGCCGGCCCGGGTCAGCACGACGATCCGGGCCGACACGGTCTTCATGCCTTTTCACTACGGCGGCGCGAACCTGCTCACCAACCCCGCGCTCGACCCGATCTCCCGGATGCCGGAGTTCAAGGTCTGCGCGGCGAAGGTGACGCCCGCATGAGGGTCGTGGTGGTCGGCTACGGGATGGCGGGCGCGCGGGTCGTCGCGGACCTGCGCGCCCGCGACGTCAAGGTCACCGCCCTGGGCGCCGAGCCGCACCGGCCGTACAACCGGATCCTGCTGTCTTCTCTGCTCGCCGGGAAGGTGGGCGAGGACGACCTGGCGATCGCGGCCGCGCCGGCCGGCGCCGACGTGCGGCTGGGCGAGCCGGTGGTCGCCGTCGACCCCGGGCGTCGGCTCGTGCGGACGACGCAGGAGGAGCACGAGTACGACGCGTTGGTGCTGGCCACGGGCTCCATGCCGGTGATCCCACCGCTGCCGGGGCTGGACGCGGCCAACGTGCACGCCTTTCGCACCCTCGACGACTGCCGGCGGATCGCGTCGCACGCGGCCGGCGCGCGCCGGGCCGTCGTCCTCGGCGGCGGGCTGCTCGGGCTTGAGGCGGCCCGCGGTCTGGCCGGACGCGGTCTGGCGGTCGACGTCGTCCACCTCGGCACCCATCTCATGGAACGGCAACTCGACGGCGACGGCGGCCGCGTGCTGGCCCGCACGCTGGCCGGTCTGGGGATCCGGGCGCACCTCGGCGCGAGCGCCCGCGAGTGGACCGGCGACGCGCTGCACCTGGCCGACGGCAACCGGATCCCGGCCGACCTGCTCGTGCTCGCCTGCGGTGTGCGGCCGGACACCAGGCTGGCCGCCGCGGCCGGGCTCACCGTCGGCCGCGGCATCGTCGTCGACGACGCGCTGCGGACCAGCGACCCGCACGTGTACGCGATCGGCGACTGCGCCGAGCATCGCGGCACGGTCTACGGGCTCGTGGCGCCGGCCTGGGACCACGCGGCGACCGTGGCCGACCGGATCGCCGGTGGCCGTGCGGCGTACCGGGGGTCGCGGGTGGTGACCCGGCTCAAGGCGAGCGGCGTCGACCTCGCGGCCATGGGCTCGCCGGAGGCCCCCGCCGACGCCGAGGTGGTCAGCTTCGCTGATCCGGCCCGCGGCACGTACGCCCGGCTGGTCATCCACGAGAACCGGATCACCGGTGCCGTGCTGCTGGGCGACAACCCGGCCGTCGGCACCGTGGTGCAGCTCTTCGACCGTGACGCCGAGGCGCCGGTCGACCGCCGGTCGCTGTTGCTCGGCCGCGCCCACGGTGCCGACCCACCCGTCGCGGCCGACTCCCCCGCGCTGATGCCGGACGCGGCCGTCGTCTGCCGGTGCAACACGGTGCGGAAAGCCGCGATCACGGCAGTGTGGCGAGGCGGCGGCCGGACCGTCGCCGAGGTCGTCGCGGCGACCCGGGCCACGACCGGCTGCGGAGGCTGCCGGGACGCGGTGTGTGGACTCGTCGATTGGCTGTCCACGGTGGACCCTGATACGGAGGTCGCGGCATGAGACTGGTCGTCGTCGGCAACGGAATGGTCGGGCAGCGGCTCATCGAGGCGCTCGCCGCCCGCGACACGGAGGGCCGCTGGTCGGTGACCGTGCTGGCCGAGGAGCATCGCCGGGCGTACGACCGGGTGCGGTTGTCGGCCTATTTCGAAGGTGCGACCGCCGAGGAGCTCACGCTCGCCCCGGCGGGGGTTCCGTCCGGCACCGACATCCGGCTCGGTGAGCCCGCGCTGTCGGTGGACCGTGCGGCTCGGGTGGTGCGGACGGCGGCCGGGGCATACCCGTACGACGCGCTCGTGCTGGCGACCGGATCCTTCCCGTTCGTGCCGCCGGTTCCGGGTCGCGACGCGCGGGGCTGCTTCGTCTACCGCACGCTCGACGACCTGGAAGCGCTGCGTTCGTACGCGTCCGGCCGGTCCTCCGGGATCGTCGTCGGTGGCGGCCTGCTCGGACTCGAAGCGGCCAATGCCCTGCGGTTGCTGGGATTGCGGACGTCCGTGGTGGAGTTCGCGCCGCACCTCATGCCCATGCAGCTCGACGCGGCCGGTGGCGCGATGCTGCGCCGCCGGATCTCGGAGCTCGGCATCGCGGTGCACACCGGCACCGCGGTGACCGCCCTCGCCACCGACGGGGAACGGCTGCGCGTCGACACCGCCGGGGACCTGGCGCTCGACACCGACCTGGTGGTGTTCGCGGCCGGGGTGCGCCCGCGCGACGACCTGGCCCGGGCCGCCGGCCTGGCGGTCGCCGAGCGCGGCGGGATCCTGGTCGACGACGCGTTGCGGACCAGCGACCCGGCCGTCTACGCGGTCGGCGAGTGCGCCGCCGTCGAGGGGCGCTGCTACGGGCTGGTCGCGCCCGGCTACGCGATGGCCGATGTCGTCGTCGACCGGCTGCTCGGCGGCACCGCGTGCTTCGGTGGGGCCGACACGTCGACCAAGCTCAAGCTGCTCGGCGTCGACGTGGCCAGCTTCGGCCAGACGGCGGGGGCGCTCGACGTCGTCTACGCCGACCCGGCCAACGGCCTCTACGCCAAGCTGGCGCTGACCGACGACGCGGGGACGCTGCTCGGCGGGATCCTGGTCGGCGACGCGACCGCCTACGGCACGCTGCGGGCCGCCGTCGGTGGGCCGGTGCCCGGCAAGCTGGCCGACTTCCTCTCGGCCGGCGCACCGGACGTCGCGTTGCCGGGCCACGCACAGGTCTGCAGTTGCAACAACGTCACCAAGGACGCGGTGCTGGCCGCGATCGGCGACGGGTGCGGCGACGTGCCGGCGGTCAAGGCGTGCACCCGGGCCGGCACCACCTGCGGGTCGTGCGTGCCGCTGCTCAAGTCGCTGCTCGCCGAGGCCGGCGTGGCGCAGTCGACGGCGTTGTGCGAGCACTTCGCGTACTCGCGGCAGGAGCTGTTCGATCTGGTCCGGGTGCGCGGGATCCGGACGTTCTCGGCGCTGGTCTCCGGTTATGGACGCGGACGCGGTTGTGACATCTGCAAGCCCACGGTGGCCTCGATCCTCGCCTCGCTCGGCAACGGTCACGTCCTCGACGGCGAGCAGGCCGCGTTGCAGGACACCAACGACCACTTCCTGGCCAACATCCAGCGCGACGGGACGTACTCGGTGGTTCCGCGGATCCCGGGTGGCGAGATCACGCCCGAGCGGTTGATCGTGATCGGCGAGGTCGCCCGCGACTTCGGGCTCTACACGAAGATCACCGGTGGGCAGCGGATCGACCTGCTCGGGGCACGGGTCGAGCAGTTGCCCGACATCTGGCGGCGGCTGGTGGCGGCCGGGTTCGAGTCGGGTCACGCGTACGGGAAGGCGCTGCGGACGGTGAAGTCGTGCGTCGGCTCGACGTGGTGCCGTTACGGGGTGCAGGACTCGGTCGGGCTGGCCGTGGCGCTGGAGCTGCGCTATCGAGGGCTGCGGGCGCCACACAAGATCAAGTCGGCGGTGTCCGGGTGTGCGCGCGAGTGCGCCGAGGCCAGGAGCAAGGACTTCGGGATCATCGCGACGGAGCAGGGCTGGAACCTCTATGTCGGCGGCAACGGCGGTTTTCGGCCCCGGCACGCCGATCTGTTCCTGTCTGATGTGGACACGGACACGCTGGTGCGGACCGTCGACCGGTTCCTCATGTACTACATCCGCACCGCCGACCGCCTGCAACGCACGGCGGCCTGGATCGAAAGCCTCGACGGCGGCCTCGACCACCTGCGCGCCGTCATCGTCGACGACAGCCTCGGCCTGTGCGCCGACCTCGACGAGGCGATGGCGCGCCACGTCGCCTCGCACACCGACGAGTGGCGGGACGTGCTGGAGGACCCGGTGAAACTGCGGCGTTTCGTCTCCTTCGTCAACGCGCCGTCGACACCGGACCCGTCGATCTCGTTCGGGAGCGAACGCGGGCAGCCCGTACCGCTGGGGATGCCGTCATGATCGTCGTCTGGACGCCGGTGTGCCGGTTCACGGACCTGCTCGCGGAGCGCGGCGTGGCGGCCCTGGTCGGCGACGCACAGGTGGCGGTGTTCCGGCTGCACGACGACGGGCTGCGCGCGATCGGCAACCGCGACCCGGTCAGCGGGGCACACGTGCTGTCCCGGGGCGTGGTGGGCACGCGCGGCGACCGGCCGGTGGTCGCATCGCCGATGCACAAGCAGGCGTACGACCTCGACACCGGCGAGTGCCTCGACGCCGACGCACGGGTGCCGGTGTTCCCGATCCGGGTACGCGGCGGCGTGGTCGAAGTAGGCACGGCATGACCGTGCTCCAAGGGTTCACGGTCGCGATCACGGCGGAACGACGGCGCGACGAGCTCGGGGCACTGCTGGAACGCCGCGGCGCCCGGGTGGTTTCGGCCCCGGCCATCACCATCATCCCGTTGCTGGACGACGCGGCGCTCCGGGAGGCCACCGTCGCGTGCGTCGACCACGCCCCGGACGTCGTGGTCGCGACCACGGGCATCGGCTTTCGCGGCTGGTTGGAGGCGGCCGAGGGCTGGGGCGTCGGCGAGGCGCTCCGGGACGGCCTGGGCGGGGCGCGGCTCATCGCGCGCGGAGCCAAGCCGTGCGGCGCCATCCGGGCGGCCGGGCTGACCGAGCAGTGGTCGGCGCCGACGGAGTCGTGCGCGGAGATCCTCGACAAGCTGCTCGCCGAGGGAGTGGCGGGCAGGAGAATCGCGGTCCAACTGCACGGCGGCCCGCAGGACGAGTTCACGACGGCGCTCCGGGCGGCCGGGGCGCAGGTCGTCGAGGTGCCGGTCTATCGGTGGACGGCCCGGGAGGACCAGGAGCCGCTGCGCCGACTGGTCGACCAGATCGTGGCGGGACAGATCGACGCGGTGACCTTCACCAGCGCGCCGGCGGTCATCGCCTTGCTCTCCGCGGGCGGCGACCGGGCGTCGGCGGTGCTCGACGCGTTCCGGGACCGGGTGCTGGCCGCCTGCGTCGGGCCGGTCACGGCAGCTCCGCTGCGCGAGCAGGGGGTGCCGACGCTGGTGCCCGACCGGGCACGGCTGGGCGCCCTGGTCCGGGCCGTCACCGAGGCGCTCCCTTCCCGCGCGCGCCGGCTGGTGGTGGCGGGCCGAACGGTCGAGCTCCGCGGTCACGCGGCGATCGTCGACGGGGAGTTCCTCCCGTTGGCCCCAGCCTCGATGGCGGTGCTACGAACGCTCGCCAGCCAACCCGGCACGGTCGTCTCCCGCGCGCGCCTGGCCGCGGCCCTACCCAGCGGCACCCAGGGCGCGATCGACATGGCCGTGGCCCGCCTACGGTCGTCGCTGGGCTCGGCCGACCTGGTCGAGACGGTCATCAAGCGCGGCTACCGCCTGCGGACGCCGGCATGAACCCGGCGGTGCTCCCGGCTCAGGTCCGTGACCTCATGTGGCGTCGTGCCGCCTGCCGCCAACGGGTGTGCGCATGACGCTCGTGCTCGTCGCCCATGGCACCCGCGTGGCGGCCGGGCAGGGTCAGGTTTGCGATCTTGCTCGGCGGGTCGCGCGGCGATATGCCGGGGACGTGCGGCTCGCGTACGTCGACGTCCAGGCGCCCCACGTCCGCGACGTCGCCGTCCGGCCGGCGGTCGTCGTGCCCCTGCTGTTGACCGCCGGTCATCACGTCCGGGTCGACATCGCCGAGGCGTTCCAGGATGCGACGGTCTCACCCCCGCTCGGGACCGCTGGGCGGTTGCTCGGTGTGTTGGCCGATCGGCTTGCCGCGGCCGGGCCGGCCGACGCGGTTGTGTTGGCCGCCGCCGGGTCGAGTGACGCCCGCTCCCGGGCCGAGGTCGAAGCCACCGCCGCGGCCCTGCCGGTCCCCGTGTCCGTCGGCTACGCCGCGTCCGCCCAGCCCTCGGTGCCCGACGCCGTCCGGGCGCTGCGGGCCGGGGGTGCCGAGCGCATCGTGATCTTGGCTTATCTGCTCGCCGACGGTCGGTTCCACCGGGCGCTCCGCCAGGCCGGCGGCGACGTGGTCACGCCGCCCCTCGTATCCCACCCGGCGGTCGTCGACGTGGTCCTCGATCTCGCCCGCGCTCCCGCGCTGGCGTCTCGCTCCTGACCCGGTTTCGACATCAGCTATTGACGCCGTCGTAACGCGTGACTTACGGTCTCGTCGAACCGGTTAGTCGAAACGCTTCGACGATCGGGCGGGAGCGATCCCATCGCAGGCCAAAGGAGGTGCGCGGTGGCTACCATGCATGACGTCGCACGCCTTGCGCGCGTCTCCGTCAGCACGGTGTCTTACGTGCTCACCGGCACCCGGCCGATCTCCGACGCCACCCGCGCGCGCGTGCTCGAGGCCATGGCCGAGCTCGACTACCAGCCCAACGCCATGGCTCGCGGCCTGGCCACGCGGCGCAGCCGGATAGTCGGCCTCCTGATGCCCATGAGCGAGCGCGGTTTCGGTGCCACCGAGACCGCTTTCGTGACCGGAGCGGCCGCCGCCGCCAGCGACGCGGGCTACCACCTGGTGCTCTCGCCCATCGGCGCCGGCGACCTCGACGACCTGCGCCGGCTCGCCAGCCAGCGGATGGTCGACGGCGTCGCCCTGATGGAGGTGCAGGTCGAAGACGGGCGCGTCGGCGTGCTCCAGGAGACCGGCGTCCCGCTGGTGCTGATCGGCCGGACCAGCGACACCACCGGCCTCTCGTACGTCGACATCGACTTCGACCAGACCGTCCGGGAAGCGGTGGACCACCTGGTGGGCCTCGGCCACCGAAGGATCGTCTACGTGAACCACTCGGCCGCCACCATCGCGGCGGGTTACGGACCGGCCCTGCGCACCCGGGAGTCGTTCGTCGCGGCGATGGCCGGCTACGGCCTGGAGCCCGTGATGATCGCGGCCGAGGACAGCGCCGCCGGCGGCCGTGCGGCGCTCGCCCAGGCCATGACCCAGGCGCCTGACCTGACCGCCGTCCTGGCCATGAACGAGAACGCCATCTTCGGCATCCTCGCGGAGCTCGCGGTGCGGGGCCGAGCGGTGCCGACCGACGTCTCGGTCGTCTCGATGGTGACCTCACCGGCGGTCGCCGAGCTGGCCCACCCGGCCCTCACCGCGATGACCTCACCCGGCTCGGCGCTGGGCCGGATCGCGGTGGAGGCGCTGCTGCGCCAGCTGGACGGTACGGGCGGCCACCACCAACAGCTGTTGCCGTGCGCGTTGGAGGTCCGGGGCTCGACGTGCCCGGCCGCGCGGCCCGACAACGAACTGTCCGGCACGGGGGCGCCGGGCGGTTGACAAGCGACGGCCCGCCGCCGCGCTGCCACGCAACGGCGGGCCAGTAAGTACCGGGCTCGATACTCAACAGGAGGATAGCAATGGGGCGATTCCGCAAGCTGGGCGTCGCGGTCGCGCTGGCCGCGATAGCCGGCACGACGCTGGCCGCGTGCGGCAGCGACGACGGCGGTGCCACCGAAGGCAGTGACGCCAAGGTTCTCAAGCTCTGGCACTACGAGAGCGAGAACAGCGCGATGGGCATCGCCTGGGACAAGGCGATCGAGATCTTCAAGACCGAGCACCCCGGCGTGCAGGTGACGTTCGAGCGCAAGGCGTTCGAGCAGATCCAGCAGAACGCGGGCATGATCATCAACTCGGACGAAGGTCCGGACATCATGGAGTACAACAAGGGCAACGCCACCGCGGGCCTGCTGTCCTCCCAGGGTCTGCTGACCGACCTGACCGAAGAGGCCACCAAGCGTGGCTGGGACAAGGAGCTCAGCCCCAGCCTGCAGACCACCGCCCGCTACAGCGACAAGGGCGTGATGGGCGAGGGCAACTGGTACGGCGTGCCCAACTACGGCGAGTACGTCATGGTCTATTACAACAAGGACCTGTTCGACAAGAACGGCATCGCCGTACCCACCACGTACGACGAGTTCACCCAGGCGATGGACAAGTTCGTCGCCAAGGGCATCACCCCGCTGGCCGAGGCCGGTGCCGAGTACCCGGCCGGGCAGCTGTTCTACCAGCTCGCGCTGAGCAAGGCCGACCGCAAGTTCGTCGACGACTACCAGCTCTACAAGAACCCGGTCGACTTCAAGGCCGACCCCCTGAAGTACGGCGCGCAGACGTTCGCGGACTACGTGGCCAAGGGCTACGTCTCCAAGGAGTCGGCGAGCCTCAAGGCCGAGGACATGGGCACCGCCTTCATCTCCGGCAAGGCGCCGATGATCGTCTCCGGCAGCTGGTGGTACGGCCGGTTCAAGGACGAGATGAAGGCCAACTGGGACTCGTTCTTGTTCCCCGGCAACAAGCTGAGCGCCGGCTCGTCCGGCAACCTCTGGGTCGTTCCCACGAGCAGCAAGGCCAAGGGCCTCGCGTACGACTTCATCGACATCACCATGCGCCCGGAGATCCAGGCGCTGATCGGCAACAACGGTGGTGTCCCGGTGGCCGCGGACGCTTCGCAGATCACCGACCCGAAGAACAAGAAGCTGATCGAGAACTTCAACACCGTCAGCCAGCAGGACGGCCTGGCCTTCTACCCGGACTGGCCGGTCCCCGGCTACTACGACGTGCTGGTCTCGGGCTTCCAGAGCCTGATCAACGGGTCCAAGACGCCCGACCAGGTGCTCGACGCGATCGCCAAGCCGTACGACGACGGCGTCAAGGAGATCACCGGTAAGTAAGTCGGCACGCGGGCGCACCGGCCACGGTCGGTGCGCCCGTCCCGCCGGGAAGGATCTCCCATGGCACTCACCGAGACCTCGGCCGCCCAGAACAGGCCGGCCACCCCCGCCGCACCGAAGCCGCCGAAGCGCAAGGGCCGCGGCGCCGGCTACTGGCTCTACCTGCTGCCCGGTGCGCTGTTGTTCCTCGTCGTCATCGGCGGGCCGCTGATCGCGACGGTCTACCTGTCGCTGACCAAGTGGTCCGGCATCGGCGACCCGACGTTCATCGGCTTCGACAACTACACGCGGCTGTTCCAGGACGAAGTGTTCTGGCAGTCGTTCAAGAACACCGTCGCGATGATCGTCGCGATGGTGGTGGTGCCGACGCTGGCCGGCCTGGTGCTCGCGTCCGTGCTGTTCGACGTGATCGGGCGCAAGTTCAAGCCTCGCACCGCTTCCGCCCTGCGCGCCGCGTTCTACCTGCCGCAGGTGCTCCCGGTCGTGGTGGCCGGCATCGTCTGGGGCTGGATCCTGCGGCCCGACGGCGCGTTCAACGGCCTGCTCGACGTGATCGGTCTCGGTGCCCTGCGGCATGACTGGCTCGGTGACCCGAACACCGCCCTGCCCAGCGTCATGGGCGTGATGATCTGGGTGCAGATCGGCTACCCGGTGGTGGTCTTCATGGCGGCGCTCCAACGCGTCGACCCCGAGCTCTACGAGGCCGCCGAGGTCGACGGTGCCAACTGGTGGCACCGGTTCAAGGCGATCACCCTGCCGCAGATCCGGCCCGAGACCTTCGTGGTCGCGCTGACCTGCACGATCGCCGCGCTGAAGGTCTTCGGCCCGGTGTTCGCGCTGACCCGCGGCGGTCCGGAGAACGCGACCAATGTGCCGTCGTACTTCGCGTACTACACGTTCTTCAAGAAGCTTCAGGTCGGCTACGGCTCGGCGATCTCCACCGTGCTGACGCTGATCATCATCATCGTCGCCGCGGTGTTCATCTACCTGCAGTACCGCAACGAGCGCCAGGACCGGGAGGTCTGACATGGCCGTCACAACGATCTCGGCCAAGCGACCGGCCACACCGAAGTCCAGCGACCGGCACCGCCGCGGCGTCAGCCGCTGGATCATCCTGGCCCTGGTCACCATTGCCGCGCTCGCGATGCTGGTGCCCTTCGTCTTCATGCTGCTCAACGCGTTCAAGTCGCCCGGGGACTACTCCACGGGCGGGCCGCTGAGCTGGCCGTCGGAGCTCTACACCAAGGGCCTGACCAACTACTGGCACCAGGTCAACTTTCCGCTGAAGCTCTGGAACTCGCTGCTGATCGCCGGCTCGGTCGCGGTGCTCGGCGTGGTCGTCTCGCTGCTCAACGCGTACGCCCTGGGCATCGGTCGGGTCAAGGGCCGGCTCTGGATCGTGGGCCTGTTCCTGCTGGCCAACATGCTGCCGCAGGAAGCGCTGATCTACCCGCTCTACTACGCCGCGAAGCAGGTCGGCCTCTACAACACCCAGCTCTCGGTGATCATCATCTTCACCGTCATCCAGAGCGCGTTCGGCACCTACCTGCTCGCGTCCGTGCTCAGCACCTTCCCCAAGTCGGTGCTCGAGGCGGCGGCGCTGGACGGCGCCGGCAAGTGGACCGTGCTGTGGCGGGTGGTGTTCCCCAACCTGCGGCCCACCCTCGCGGTGCTGCTCATCTTCTTCTTCATCTGGACCTGGAACGAGTTCCTGATCCCTCTGGTCATGCTCATCGACAACAGCACACAGACCATCCCGGTCGCGCTGGCCTCGTTGCAGGGCGATCGGCTGATGGACGCACCGACCACGAACGCGGGCGCGCTGATCAGCCTCATTCCGGCTGTCCTCTTCTTCATCATCTTCCAGCGCACGCTTTCGCGCGGCATCACGGCAGGAGCCGAGAAGTGAAGTTCACCGACGGGTACTGGCAACTGCGACCGGGGGTCAGCGTCCTGCGCCCCGGCGCGGTCGAGTCGGTCGAGCTCGAAGAGCGCGGATTCACCGCGTACGCACCCACCGGCCGCGTCGTCACCCGTGGCGACACCCTCAACCGCCCGGTCGTCACCGCCCGGTTCTTCTCCCCCGCGGACGGCGTCATCGGCGTCACCGTGGCGCATCACCTGGGCGGTGTGCCGAAGACTCCGGTGTTCGAGGTGGCCTCCAGCGACAGCCACCCGGTCACGGTGGACGTCTCGGGCCTGTCCGCCACGATCACCGCCGGCGAGCTGACCGCCCGGGTCGCCCTCGTCGACGGGTGGCGGGTCGACTTCCTGCACGGCGACCGGGTGCTCACCTCGTCGACCGCGCGCAGCGTCGGCCTGGTCACCGACGCGGACGGCAAGGCGTACGTGCACGACCGGCTGGCGATCGGGATCGGCGAGACCTTCTACGGGTTGGGTGAGCGGTTCGGCGCGTTCGTGAAGAACGGCCAGACCGTCGACATCTGGAACGCCGACGGTGGCACCGCGAGCGAGCAGGCGTACAAGAACGTCCCGTTCTATCTCAGCAACCGCGGTTACGGCGTCTTCGTCGACCACCCCGAGCACGTCTCGTTCGAGATCGGCTCGGAGGTGGTGTCCGAGACCCAGTTCAGCGTCGAGGGCCAGACCCTGACGTACTACCTGATCGACGGGCCGACCCCGAAGGACGTGCTGCGCCGTTACACCGCGCTGACCGGTCGCCCGGCCCGCGTACCCGCGTGGTCCTATGGGCTCTGGCTCTCGACGTCCTTCACCACGTCGTACGACGAGAAGACCGTCACCGAGTTCATCGACGGGATGGCCGAGCGGGACCTGCCGCTGTCGGTGTTCCACTTCGACTGCTTCTGGATGCGGCAGTTCCACTGGTGCGACTTCGTGTGGGACCCCGCGACGTTCCCGGACCCGGAGGGCATGCTGCGCCGGCTGCACGAGCGCGGCCTCAAGGTGTGCGTCTGGATCAACCCGTACATCGCCCAGCGCTCGTACCTCTTCGAGGAAGGCCGCGCCAACGGCTACCTGGTGAAGCGCGCCGACGGCTCGGTCTGGCAGTGGGACAAGTGGCAGGCCGGCATGGCGCTGGTCGACTTCACGAACCCGGACGCGGTCGCCTGGTACCAGAGCAAGCTCAAGGTGCTGCTCGACATGGGCGTCGACTCGTTCAAGACGGACTTCGGCGAGCGCATCCCGACCGACGTGGTGTGGCACGACGGCTCGGACCCGCAGCGGATGCACAACCACTACGCGCAGGCGTACAACAAGGCGGTCTTCGAACTGCTCGAGGCTTCGCGTGGCGTTGGCGAAGCGGTCGTCTTCGCCCGGTCCGCCACCGCCGGCGGTCAGCAGTTCCCGGTGCACTGGGGCGGCGACTGCGAGTCGACGTTCGCCGCGATGGCCGAGTCGCTGCGCGGCGGGCTGTCGCTGGCCGCGTCCGGCTTCGGCTACTGGAGCCACGACATCGGCGGCTTCGAGGGCACGCCCGACCCGGCCGTGTTCAAGCGCTGGGTCGCCTTCGGCCTGCTCTCCTCGCACTCGCGGTTGCACGGCTCCGGCTCCTACCGGGTGCCGTGGGCGTTCGACAGCGAGGCCGTCGACGTGCTGCGGCACTTCACGAAGCTCAAGCTCTCGTTGATGCCGTACCTGGCCGCCGTCGCCGACGAGGCGCACCGCGAGGGCGTGCCGATGATGCGCCCGATGGTGCTGGAGTTCCCGGACGACCCGACCGCGGCGCACCTGGACCGGCAGTACATGCTCGGCCCGGACGTCCTGGTGGCGCCGGTGATGAGCGCCGACGGGGAGGTCACGTTCTACGTGCCCGCCGGCACCTGGACGCACCTGGTGACCGGCACCCAGCTGACCGGCCCGGCGTGGGTGACGGAGAAGCACGAGTTCGACAGCGTGCCGGTGCTGGCCCGGCCCGGCGCCGTGATCCCGTTCGGTTCACGCGACGACAAGCCGGACTACGAATGGGCCGACGGCGTGCGCCTGCGGGCGTTCACGCCGGCCGAAGGACAGCGGACGCGGGTGCGGATCCCGTCGCCGGGGGACGGCCCCGGTGCTGAGTTCGAGGTGCGATACGACAATGGTGCGGTCACCGCGGAACTGATCGCGGGATCGTCGTCGGGTTACGAGGTGGGGCTGTGACGGAGTACGTCTTTCCGAAGGATTTCGTGTGGGGCTCGGCTACGGCCGCGTACCAGATCGAAGGTGCGGCGAACGAGGACGGCCGGGGTCCGTCCATCTGGGACACCTACAGCCACACTCCGGGGCGCACCCTCAACGGGGACACCGGTGACGTGGCCGCCGACCACTACCACCGGTGGCAGGAGGACCTCGGGCACATCGCCGACCTGGGCCTCGACGCGTACCGGTTCTCGATCTCCTGGCCGCGGGTGCAGCCGGGTGGCGCGGGCGCGTTCAACCAGGCCGGGATCGACTTCTACCGGCGGCTCGTCGACGGGCTGCTGGAGCGCGGCGTGAAGCCGGTGGCGACGATGTACCACTGGGACCTGCCGCAGGAGCTCGAGGACGCCGACGGTTGGGCGTCGCGGGAGACCGCGCTGCGCTTCCGCGACTACGCGGCCGGCATCGTCGAGGCGCTCGGCGACCGGGTGCACACCTGGACCACGTTCAACGAGCCGTGGTGCTCGGCTTACCTGGGTTACGCGTCGGGCGTGCACGCGCCCGGCCGCACCTCGCCTGCCGCGGCCCTGGCCGCCGTGCACCACCTGAACCTGGCGCACGGCCTGGCCGGCCGGGTCGTCCGTGAGCTCGCGCCGAGGTCCGAGCTGTCGGTGACGTTGAACCTGCACGTCATCCGTCCGGCGTCCGACTCGCCCGCGGACCACGACGCGGTGCGGCGGATCGACGCGCTGGCGAACCGCGCGTTCCTCGGCCCGATGCTGGACGGCGCCTACCCGGCGGACCTGCTGGCGGACACCGCCTCGGTCACCGACTGGTCGTTCGTGCAGGACGGCGACGAGAAGCTGATCGCGGTCCCGCTGGACGTGCTCGGCGTCAACTACTACTCCAGCACGCTGGTCCGCGCCTGGGACGGCGTCTCGGAGCGGTCCTCCGCCGACGGCCACGGCGCCTCCTCGGCGTCGCCGTGGGTCGCGGCGGACAACGTCGAGTTCCTGCCGCAGCCCGGGCCGTACACGGCGATGGGTTGGAACATCGACCCGCCGGCGTTCACCGAGCTCCTGCTGAGCCTGCGCGACCGCTACCCGAACCAGCCGCTGATGATCACCGAGAACGGCGCCGCATTCGACGACGTCGTCTCGCCCGACGGCACGATCCAGGACGACCGGCGGATCGACTACCTGCACCGGCACATCGGCGCGGTGGCCGAGGCCCGGGCGCAGGGAGCGGACGTGCGCGGCTACTTCGTGTGGTCGCTCCTCGACAACTTCGAGTGGGGTTACGGCTACGACCGCCGCTTCGGCATCATCCGCGTGGACTACGACACCCAGGTGCGCACGTGGAAGCAGAGCGCGCACTGGTACAAGCGGCTGGCCGCCTCGGGCGAGCTGTGATCGCGGAACCCACCGCGCCGGCGCTGACCGGCGCGGTGGGTTCAACCCACAGTTGATCTTCGCAACGGCCCGGTGACGGCGATTGAGGCGGCAGATGGCGGGTATGCCGTTTGATCAGCGATTGTCGGGGGAGATCGGACATGCGCACCGATTCGGCGCCTAGTGCCGTTTACGTCCAGAGCAATGAGAGTGCCGGCAACCAGGTGGTGGTCTTCCGGACCAGTCCCAACGGTGCATTGTCGGACTGGGGTCCGATCGCGACCGGTGGGGCCGGTGACGGTGTCCCGCACCTGGCCTCGCAGGGTTGCACCATGTTGAGCGGCGACGGGCGGGCACTGCTCGTCACCAACGCGGGCAGTGGGGACCTGTCGGTCCTCGCGGTCGACGACGACGGGCCTCGGGCGATGGGGACGACCTCGTGCGGGTCGGCGCCGAAGAGTGTCGCCGAGCACGACGGGCTGGTGTACGTGCTCAACACCGGTGATCCCTCGGTATGCGGGTTCCGGTTGACCTCAGGCGGCCTCGAGCCGGTCCCCGGATCGACGCGCACGTTGGAGGCAGGCGCCGACCCGGCCCAGGTCGGCTTCAGCCCGGACGGCTCGGCGCTGATGGTCACCGAACGGATGGCGAACGCGATCGTCAGCTTCCCGGTGGGTTCCGACGGTCAGCTCGGCGAGCCGCAGACGTTCTCGTCGGCCGGCCAGACGCCGTACGGGTTCGCGTTCACCGACGACGGCACGCTGCTGGTCGTCGAGGCGTTCGGCGCCGCGAAGGGCAAGGCGGCGACCTCGTCGTACGCCACCGCGGCGGGCGATCTGACCCCGGTGTCGGCATCGGTCGGCAACGGGCGCAGCGAGATCTGCTGGGCGGTGGTGTCCGACGACAACCGCTTCCTCTACACGACCAACTTCGCCGACAGCGGCGTCTCGCGGTACGCGATCGGCGCCGACGGCAGCCTCACGCTCGACGACCCGGCCGCCGGCGTCGGCAACGCGGGCCACACCGGGCTCCGGGACGAGGACCTCACCACCGACGGACGCTTCCTCTACGCGCTGGACGCCGACTCCTGCCAGGTCTTCGGCTGGTCCGTCGGTGCCAACGGCAGCCTGTCGCCGATCGGGTCCTGGGGCGAGCTTCCCGCGACGGTGGCCGGGCTCGCCGCGGACTGAGCACGCGACGGCAGCAGCAGCGGGCTGGCGACGATCAGCACCCCCGCCACCGCGATGGCCGTGCGGGGGCTGGTCGCCGAGGCGAGCACCCCGCCCGCCGCGCTCAGGACGGCGATGGCGATGCCGCTGCTGACCGACCAGGCGGAGAGCGTACGCGCGACGCGGTCGTCCGGGGTGTGCTCCAGCCGGTAGGTCGCGAGCACCGGGTTGTACAGGCTCATGCTGATGATGATCGCGATCTCCACCGCGATCACCGTCACGAGACCGACGACGCCGGGCTGGACGAACGCGAGGCCGATCAGCCAGACCGCGCGCAGCGTGCCGACGACGCGCAGGATCCGGTGCTGGCCGTGGCGGGCCACGACGCGCCGGGCGAGGCGGGACCCGACCAGCCCGCCGAGGCAGGGCACCGCGAACGCGAGGCCGTACTGCCAGGGCGCGAAGCCCAGGTCCTGCAAGAGCAGGACCGCCAGCAGCGGCTCGGTGGCCATGATCAGGCCGGCGACGACCAGGTGGTTGAGATAGAGCGCCCGCAGCCCGGGGTGACGCAGGATGTGTCGCCAACCGGCCCGCAGGTCGCCGCCCCGCAGCCGGGGTCGCACGGCGCGCTCCTCGCGGGCGCCGCGCAGTGCGGTGATGCCCAGCGCGGAGAGCAGGTAGCTGAGCGCGTCGGCGACCACGGTCGTGACCGGCCCGAACACGCCGATCGCGGCCCCGCCGAGCGGTGGTCCGACGGCGATCGCGCTCCACGTCGTCGACTCGAAGCGCGAGTTCGCCACCAGCAGGTCGGCCGGCGGGACGAGGGCCTTGAGGTAGGCGCCGCTGGCCGCGCCAAAGGCGATCTTGGCGGCGGCGACCACGGCCGAGACGACGAGCAACTGGACGAACGTCAACCGGCCGAAGGCGTACGCCACCGGGATCGTCATCATCACCGCGAAGCGGGTCAGGTCCATCGCGATCATGACGGGCCGCTTGAGGCGGACCTCCACCCGCGGCCCGAGCGGCACCGCGATCAGCGCGCCGACCGCCGGGCCGACCGCGGCCAACGCCGACACCTGCGCGGGGCCGGCGTCGAGCACCAGCAGGGCGATCAGCGGAAGTGCCCCGAAGCCCAGCCCGGAGCCATAGGCACTGACCGCGTACGCCGCCCACAACAACCGGAACTGCCGGCCCAGAGATCGTTTCGCCATCGCGTCGAATCCAAGCAAGGCCGCCGGGCCGGCATCAAACAACGCGACCGACGGCGAGCCACAACGATCGGTTGTGGCTCTAGGGTCGCGGGGTGGATCTCGAAGCTGTGCGTACGTTCGTCGCCGCCGCCGACGCCGGCCAGTTCCAGGAGGCCGGGGCAGCGCTGGCGATCACCCAGCAGGCGGTCTCCAAGCGGGTCGCCGCTCTGGAGCAGGACCTGTCGGTGCGGCTGTTCACCCGGTCGGCGCGCGGGGTCCAGCTCACCGTCGACGGCCAGGCCTTCCTGCCGCACGCCCGCGAGCTTCTCCGCGTCGCGGACCGGGCCGACGCGTCCGTGCGGCCCGGCCGGCGGCCGCTGCGGGTCGACGTGCACAGCCGGCGGATCGCGCCGGCCGTCCTGCTCCAGGACTTCCACCGCGCGCATCCGAATGTCGAGCTCGCCGCCGCGTTCGGGCTCACCATCGACGTGGTCGGGCCGGGCTTCGGCAACGAGGTGCTGCTGGCCGAGATCGCCGGCTCCGCCTCGCTGTCGACGCTGGTCGGTGAGCATTCGCGCTATCTGTGGCCGGACAGCTGGGACCTGCGCCGCATCCCGGTGCGCGACCCGGCGCCGGTCTATCCGATCTCGCTGGTCTGGCGGGCGGACAACCCACATCCCGCGCTCGGCACCCTCCGCCAGGAACTGGTCTCGCGGCACGCCGCCGTGCCCGACGCCGAGGTGTGGCTACCGCAGGTCTCCGGAACGTACTGACAGTCAGCCGGTCTCGACCGCCGCGCGGCTGGGGTGCTCGCGGCCCTCGTCCCGTTCCCAGGCGGCGAGCTCGCCGCGGCGCTCCTCGATGCCCGGCAGGAGGAAGCGGAGGTATTCGAGCAGGACGGCGCGGGTCTCCGCCAGGGTGTGCGTGCCGGTCCAGTCGTCGGACTCGAGGTCCTGGAGGTGCACGCCGGCCTTGCTGATCGCGACGTCCCACGAGTTGCCCTGCCAGCTCTCGCCGGCGCTCCGACCGGACTCGACGTCGTCGACGTACGCCAGCAGCCGAAGCGCCCAGCTCGCCACGTTCTGCACGTCGCCGGTCATCAGCGAGCCGATCGCGCTCCACGAGTCGTCGCGGGGACGGGCGGCGGGTCCGCCGTACTCGTCGCGGTAGAAGGTGACCCCGCTCATGACACGATCGGCCATCCTGAGTTCCATGTCCTTCCGTTGCGGTGGTACGAGCCCTCGATGAGCACGCCGTCGGCCACACCGCGCCAGCGCCGGCCGCCGGTGCCGGGGACGGTGCCGCCGCTGTCGAAGGCGTCGTTGATGGCTCGGTCGACCCGCTGCGGCGTCCAATTATCCGGGAAGAACGAGCTGCCGGCGGGCTTGGGGTACCAGGCGCCGGTCGGTCCCCCGCGCATCTCGACGTCGGCCGCGTAGGTGCCGTCGACGCCGCGCCGGGTCACCCGTACGACCCGGCGGTCCGGCGGGTCCTGGCCCATGAACCGGTGGTGCCAACCGCTCCCGCGCGGACCGCGGGCCGGGCTGCCCCGCACCTCGCCCCGGAAGACGTGGTGGTGCCGCCGGCTCGTCTGCACCTTCTTGCGCATCCACTTGAGCGCGGGCTCGAAGAGGCCGGCGTTGCCACCGGCGCGGCTAGTCCTGGCCACGATCATCCATTGAGGACGGCCTGGAGCGCGAGGTCGATCAGCTGGTCGAGGATCAGCCCGGTGAGCTCCTTGAAGACGGGGATCTCCAGGAGGGAGGCGCCGAACGTGACCGCGGCAGTGGCGATCGCCTGCGCGATCTGGATCGCCAGCATGACGAGCTGCACGATGACGTTGATCTTCAACGCGAGCACGATGCCGGCGCAGGCCATCAGCGCCGCGCCGACGATGGTCGAGGCGATGCCCGCGTCGTCGAGGTTGGCGCTGAACGACTCCGGGTCCGACCACGCGGCCTGGAACGCCTGCACCGCCTGGCCTTCGTTGTTGGTCCAGACCTGCTGGGCGTACGCGTGCGCGGCTTGGAGGTCCGCCGGCAGCCCACCGCCGAAGGTCAGCCAGCTCCGCCCCATCTCGAAGAGCTTCTGCTCGTCGGCCTCGGGCCAGGTGTAGCCGAGCATCGCGAGCAGCCCGGTGAGCTCGCCGGGAAGCTGGAGCCCCATCAGCCGAGCCGGCCGTCGAACGCCTGGCTGCCCGCCACGTTCTCCTGCTCGACCGCGTCGTAGGAGTCGGCCATGTCGACCAGCCCGGCACCGTCCTCGGCGAGGCCGTCGAGGTTGCCGGTGATGCAGTCCATCGCCACCTCCAGGACGGTCTCGTACGCCATGCCGATCAGCGAGCCGAGGTCGTCGTTGCCCCAGGGTTGCCCGTACGCGGCGAGCTCGGACTGGAAGGCCGCCAGCCGCTGCGCCATCCCCTCTGCCGCGGTGCGCACACCGCCGCCCGAATGGCGCAGCGCCGCCGCATCGACGCCCAGGTCAGCCATCGTCGCTCCGTTCACGGGTGGTCGGCACCGGCCCGCCGACGCTGCCCAGCAGGGCACGCAACGCCCCGGTGTAGGCGCGCATGTGCGCCAGGCTGGCGTCCTGGACGTCACGGATCCGTTGGGGCGTGACGGGGCTGGCCTCCGCCGCAGCGGTCGCGTCGCCCAGTCGGTCGAGGCCGTCGTTGACCGCTGTCACGATCTCCTCGGCCAGCGTGTCGGCACCCAATCGCAGCGCGCTGCCGGCGATGCCGATCTCGACCACGCGCGGGCCGGCCCGGACTGTCGCTGTCACCGCGCCCGCGGCGCCCTCACCGGTCCGCTCGGCCGGCGCCGAGTTGTTCGTGGCGAGGCGCAGCAGGTCCCCGGCCTCGTCGAGCACCGAGGACAGCCCCTGTGTGCCCGGGTCGCCGCTCATCCCGGTGCGCTCCCGCAGCCGGAACATCACGTCACCGAGCGACTCGGAGATGGTGCGCATCAGCGCCGACCCGGACTCCATGGCGGTCCGCAACGCCTCGTCGAGCACCGCCGGGTCGATCGGTGCGGTTTCCTCGGCGAGCGCGAGGTTGGCCGCCTCCACGACGTAGGCGCCGAGCTCGTCAGGGGTCAGGCGGAGGAGCTGCGGCTCCAGCTCGACCCGCTCCAGCCGCCGAGCGGTCGCGAACACCCGCACCTGGCCGGCGAAGGCGGTGCCCTGCGCCGATGCGTCCGTCGACATCGGTCGGACTCTATCAGCCGGTCAGCGCCGCGCGGTGACCAGCGCGGCCAACCCGGTGGTCACGGGGACCGCGGCGATCAGGCCGATCGTGCCGACGACGCTGCGGACGATCTCGTCCACGATGAACTCGCTGGTGAGCACGGTGGACGCCGGCTGGCCGCCGATGATGACCAGGAGGAGCAACGGCAACGAGGCGCCGGCGTACGCCAGGACGATGGTGTTGACCGTCGAGGCTAGGCGTGGCTGGTCCTTTTTGTCTGGTTTATTCGTGGGGTTGACCCGTCGCCTCGGTCATGTCGCCATAGAGGCATGAGCGCCGACGTCGTCAGCCTGCTCGGCGTCGCCGTCGTCGGCTTCGCGTCGGCGTTCCAACCGTTCACCCCGGTCGAGGCCTACCTGGTCGGCCTCACCGCGACCACGGACACAGCCCCGCTGCTGGCCGGCCTCGTCGCGGCGGTCGGCCAGACCACCGGCAAGGTGGTCATCTTCCTGGCCACCCGCGGCCTGCTCCGCGGCTCCCTGCTCCGCCGCATCGTCGACAAGCCGAGTAAGCCGTCCCGCCCGTCCGCGTTCCGCGACCGAATGACGGCACTGGTCGCCTTGCTCGACAAGCCAAGGTATTCAGCGCTCCTGTTGTTCGCGAGCGCCACCGCCGGCATCCCGCCCCTGATCGCGGCGACGGTCTACGTCGCCCGCACATCCATGTCGTTGCCCGTCTTCGCGACCCTCTGCCTGGCGGGCCGCACAGCCCGCTTCGTAGCGGTGGCCTACGCACCTGACCTGACGGGATTTAATTGACGCTTATGCATGCGTCATGACACCCTGGGCGCGCTGCGGGAGCGACATGGCGCACGGAAGCAAGGGGCGGCTTCCGTCACGACTCGTGGAGCTCTCATGCGCATCGCCCGACTCCTGGTGGCCCCACTGATAGCACTGGCCGCCGTCATCGTCGTCGTCTTACCGTCGGCCCCAGCCTCGGCCCACGGCAGCGTCATCAACCCGGCCTCCCGCAACTACGGCTGCTGGGAACGCTGGGGCTCCCGCTTCCAGGCCCCCGAGATGGCCACGGAAGACCCCATGTGCTGGCAAGCGTGGCAGTCGAACCCGAACGCCATGTGGAACTGGAACGGCCTGTACCGAGAAAACCTGGCCGGCGCCCACCAGTCCAACATCCCCGACGGCCAACTCTGCAGCGGAGGCCACGCCGAGGGAGGCCGCTACAACGCGATGGACACAGTAGGCAACTGGCGAGCCACCTCGGTAAGCACGAGCTTCTCCCTACGCCTACAGGACCAGGCAAGCCACGGAGCCGACTACATCAGGGTCTACGTGACAAGAGCGGGCTACGACCCCACCACGCAACCCCTGCGCTGGAGCGACCTGACACTGGTGAGCCAGATCGGCAACACCCCGGCCTCCCAGTGGCAACCAGCAAGCCAGGGCGTCCAGATCGACATCCCGGTCTCAGCCCCAGGCCGAAGCGGCCGCGCGATGCTCTACACAATCTGGCAAGCCAGCCACCAGGACCAGTCCTACTACTTCTGCAGCGACATCAACTTCGGCGGAACCACCCCCACGACGCCACCAACCACCCAGCCGACAACGCCACCAAGCGGCTCAGCCGACTGCACAGCCACCTACACCCAAACCGGCTCCTGGACAGGCGGCTTCCAAGCCGACGTCCGAGTAACCGCAGGCTCAAGAGCGATCACCAGCTGGACAGTCACCCTGACCTACCCCAACGGCCAACAGGTAGCCCAAGTCTGGAACGGCACAGCCACCACCACCGGCAGCACAACAACGGTGACAAACGCCAGCTACAACGGCTCAGCAGCGGCGGGAGCCAGCACAACCTTCGGCCTACTGGGCTCAGGAACGAGTGCGACGCCCACAGCCACCTGCGCAGCCACGTAACCCGAACCGTGGGGGTCACCGGGGGCTCGGCCCCCGGAGCGGAATGACGAGTGGGCGAGGTCTGTCGCTTCACAGCAGACAGACCCCGCCCACCCACTCGTGGAGGTGCCGGGAATCGAACCCGGGTCCTTCGGCGCCTTGTCAGGGCTTCTCCGAGCGCAGCTCGCTATGTCCTTACTCGGCCCCACCGATCACACGAGCGAGTCGGTGAGACGGGCCCAGTCGCTGATTAATCTCGCCGCACGGCCCCCGCGACCGGGGCCGATTGGCCAGCCTTCTAGCTGATGCCGGCAATCTGGGCCGAAGGCACTCCCAGGCCGACAAGTTCGCTAACCCGCCGTCAGGCGGCGAGGGCGAACTGAGCGCGATTCTGCTTGGCGCTTATAAGTTTCCAACGACCGATTTTCGAGACGACGTTGGCTTCCTCGGCTCGCTTCCCCTGTCGCAACGGACGAAGTCGAAACCAGTCACCCCCTCGTGCTGCGACTGCCGCAGCCACTACAGATTAACGTGTCGCGCCAATGGTTTCTTCCCGAGGTTGGAACCGCCCATCGAGGGACGAATCAGTCCATGCCCTTGCCGCGGCGGCCGGCCGCCCGCTGGATCTCGCGGTCGGCGTCGCGCTTGGCCAGGTCCTGGCGCTTGTCGTAGGCCTTCTTGCCGCGCGCCAGCCCGAGCTCGACCTTGGCCCAGCCGTCGTTGAAGTAGACGGACAGGGGCACCAGGGTCAGCCCGCTCTCCTTGAGCTTGCCCTGGAGCTTGTCGATCTCGACCCGGTTGAGCAGCAGCTTGCGCGTGCGCCGGGGCTCGTGGTTGGTCCAGGTGCCCTGGCTGTATTCCGGGATGTGCATGCCGTAGAGATAGAACTCGCCGGACTTCTCCTGGGCGAACGCGTCGACCAGGGACGCCCGGCCGGCACGCAGCGACTTGACCTCGGTGCCGGTCAGCGCCATTCCTGCCTCGTAGGTGTCGAGGATGGCGTAGTCGTGCCAGGCCCGGCGGTTGGACGTGACGACCTTGCGGCCTTTTTCCCGCGGCACGACCTCGACCTCTTTCGCTCGGACAACTGTGCAATGCTACCCGCCACCCGCGCTGGCGACATCTGGGTTCCATCACGGCGCGGACACGGCAAGGCCCGCGTCACGGAGAACGCGGGCCTGCCGGTGAAAGAGGTCGGTCAGCAGAGGCAGGGTGGCAGGAAGCCCAGCGGTTGCACCGGGTCACCGTCCATCCGGACCTCGAAGTGCAGGTGGTCGCCGGTCGACGCGCCGGTCGTGCCGACCCGGCCGATGGTCTGGCCCCGCTTCACCTGCTGTCCCTCGTGGACCAGGATCTCCGACTGGTGTCCGTAGCAGGTCGACATCGACCTGCCCTTGTACTTGCCGTGGCTGAGGCACGTGTAGTTGCCGTAGCCACCGTTCCAGCCCGCCATGATCACTCTGCCGGCGGCCGCGGCGCGGATCGGGGTGCCGCCGTCGGCAGCCAGGTCCACACCCGCGTGCAGCTGCCAGACGTGGTAGTACGGGTCGAACCGGCTGCCGAAGTCGCTCGACTTGTAGCCGTGCACCGGAAGGAACAGGCGCCCGGCCGACAGCCTCGCCTCGGCCGCTGCCCGCTGTTTCGCCTCCCACGCCCGCAGGGCCGCCGCGATCCGGGCCTCCTCGGCCTTCGCCTCCTTGTATTTCTGGAGGCTCGCGGCCCGCTCCTCCTGGGCGATCGCCAGTGCCTCTTCCTTCTGGCTCACCAGTTGGGCGACCTCGCGTACCGCGTCCTCGGCCTGGTCCTCGGCAACCGACGCGTCGTCGAGGGCCGCGTCCGCGTGCAGCATCGCCTCGTCGGCGACGGCCCGGGCCACGGTGGCCTCGTTCTCCTCCCGCCGGGCGACCGCGAGCGCGTCGATGTAGCCACGGATCGTCCGCCGCTGCTCGGTGACGACCCGGTCGACGTAGGTGAACCGGTAGAGCGTGTCGGAGGCGTTCTGCGCCCGCATCAGGACGTTGAGATTGGCCAGCGGGCCACCCTTGTACGCCGCGGCGGCGAGCTCACCGATCTGCTCCTGACCGGCCCGGCGCTCCTGGTCGGCGGTCGCGAACCGTTTCTGCGCGGCGGATACGGCCGCCTGGGCTGACTCCGCCTTGCGCTGCGCCGTCTCCGCCTGAACCTGGGCGGCGACGACCTGACCTTGACTCTCGATCACCAACTGCTGCGCGGCCGGGAGCTTCCCGCTCGCCTGGACGAGTTGGCGGGCCGCCTGCTGGGCGCGCTCGGTGGCGCCCTCGAGGATCGACGACGCCTTGGCGACCTCGGCGTCGATCCGTTTCTTGTCGTCTCTCGGGTCGCCCCGGGCGGCGCCGGCCGGCGCGATGGTGGCCAGCACGACCAGCGCCAACAGCCCCGCTAGCTTTGGACTTTTCCTGCGATAGGAGTACATCTTGCACCCTTCACCCGCACGTGAGCTTGACGCTACCTACGGCACAGAGGGCACAAAGGGGAAACCGAGTAACAAGGCGCATATAGCACAACGCCCGCCCCGCCGCTCTCGCGACAGGGCGGGCGCCTCACGGCTAACGGCCTTAGACCCGCAGGTAGAAGCGGAGCGTGACCCAGGCGGTGATCGAGCTGACCAGGGTGCCGGCCAGCGCCATCAGCGGCAGCATGATCAGCACCTTGCCCCAGGACAGTGGCGTCAGCAGGTCGGTGAGCTCGGACAGCGAGCCGTCGAGCAGCAGCACCTTGCCGAGGGCCAGTGCCCCGAAGCCGATGATCGAGCCCAATATGCCGGCGACCACCGCCTCCAGCACGAATGGTGCCTGGATGAACCAGTTGGACGCACCGACCAGCTTCATGACCGCGACTTCTCGGCGTTTGCTGTAGGCCGCGACCTGGATCGTGTTGCCGACCAGCAACAGGGCCGCGATCGCCATCACGCTGGCCGCCACCAGCGCCATGGTCTGCACCGAGCCGAGGATATTGAAGATCTTTTCCAGCAGATTGCGCTGGTCGATGATCTGGTCGACACCTTCCTTGCCCACGTACGCCTCGCGAACCGCCTGGTACTGCTCGGGGTTCTTCAGGCCGACCCGGAAGGACTCGGGGAGCTGGCCGGGCTTGACCGCGTCGACGACCGCCGGCACGTCGGAGAACATGGTCTGGAACTTCTTGAACGCCTCGTCCTTGGACTCGTAGATGACCTCACGAACCAGGGGGTCGGCCTTCAGCGAGCCTTCGAGCGAGGTGCGCTGGTCGTCGGTGATCTCGGGCTTCAGGAAGATGGCGACTTCGATCTTGTCGTAGTAGTACGCCTTCATGTCCTTGACCTGCGTGTAGATCAGGCCACTGGCGCCCAGCATCGTCAACGAAACTGCCATCGTGATGATCATGGCGACGGTCATCGTCACGTTGCGCCACAGTCCGACCATCACCTCGGACATGACGTACTTCAACCGCATCGGGGGGATTCCTTCCGGAGCTCCGCTGGACTAACGACTTGCCGGGACTATGAGCGCGACGGGGGTATCGCGCGTCAGCCGTAGACGCCCCGGGCCTGGTCGCGCACGATGCGACCACTCTCGATCTCGATGACGCGCCGGCGCATCTGGTTGACGATGTTGGAGTCGTGGGTGACCATCACGACCGTCGTGCCCGTGCGGTTGATCCGGTCCAGCAGCCGCATGATCTCGATCGACGTGTCGGGGTCGAGGTTTCCCGTCGGCTCGTCGGCGAGGAGGATCAGCGGCCGGTTGACGAACGCGCGCGCCACGGCGACGCGCTGCTGCTCACCACCGGACAGCTCGTGGGGGTAGCGGTGCTCCTTGCCGCCCAGGCCGACCAGCTCCAGCACCTCGGGGACCACGCGCCGCGCGACGGCCTTGGTCTTACCGATGACCTCCAGGGCGAAGGCCACGTTCTCGTACGCGGTGCGGTTGGGCAGCAAGCGGAAGTCCTGGAACACGCAGCCGATCTGCCGGCGGAACGCCGGGATCTTCCACGACCGCATCGCGGTGACATCGCGGCCGTTGACGTGCACCCGCCCACGGTTGGGCGTGACCTCGTGCAGCAGCAGCTTGATGATCGTCGACTTGCCGGAACCCGATGGGCCGATGAAGAAGACGAACTCGCCCTTCTCGATCCCGACGGAGACCTCGTCAAGCGAGGGCCGCGAAGCCTTCGGGTAGGTCTTGGTCACGTGCTCGAGCTGAATCACGGGTCAGGAGTCTACGCGGTGTAACGAAAACTCCAAGCCTCTAGGCATCCATCGTGCCCGTATTGCCGGAAAGGCCGAAATTTATTCCACACATTAGACGGAGGCGCACACAGACAGTCACCGAAGATAACGGGTTACGCGGGGTCTGACTCCAACTCGCGCTGCTTGCGCCAACGGATCCCGGCCTCGATGAACTCGTCGATCTCGCCGTCGAAGACCGAAGACGGGTTGCCCGTCTCCTCCTCAGTTCGAAGGTCTTTCACCATCTGATAAGGGTGGAGGACGTACGAGCGCATCTGGTCGCCCCAGGAGCCGGAGGAGTCGGTCTTCAGACCGTCGAGCTTGGCCTGTTCCTCCTGGCGCTTGCGCTCCAGCAACCGGGCCTGGAGCACGCGCAGCGCCGACGCCTTGTTCTGCAGTTGCGACTTCTCGTTCTGGCAGGTGACCACGATGCCGGTCGGGATGTGCGTGATCCGAACCGCGGAGTCGGTCGTGTTGACGCTCTGGCCGCCCGGACCCGACGACCGGTAGACGTCGACCCGCATGTCGTTCTCGGGGATGTCGATGTGGTCGGTCGTCTCGGTCACCGGCAGCACCTCGACGCCGGCGAAGCTCGTCTGCCGCCGGCCCTGGTTGTCGAACGGGCTGATCCGGACGAGCCGGTGCGTGCCGGACTCGACGCTGAGCGTGCCGTAGGCATAGGGCGCCTTCACCGCGAAGGTCGCCGACTTGAGACCGGCCTCTTCCGCGTACGAGGTGTCGTAGACCTCGGTCGGGTAGTTGTGCCGCTCGGCCCAGCGCAGGTACATCCGGAGGAGCATCTCGGCGAAGTCGGCGGCGTCCACCCCGCCCGCACCGGCCCGGATCGCGACCAGCGCCTCCCGCGAGTCGTACTCGCCGGAGAGCAGGGTCCGGACCTCCATCTCCTCGACGGCCTTGTGGAGAGCGGTCAGCTCCGAGCCGACCTCGGCGAGGGCACTGGGGTCGTCCTCGCCCTCGGCCAACTCCAGGAGCACGGACGCGTCGTCGAGCCGCCCGCGCAACGCCGCAAGCCGGTCGATCTCGCTGTTGACGTGCGAAAGCTTCGAGGTGACCGCCTGCGCCTTGACCTGGTCGTCCCACAGGTCGGGTGCCGACGCCTGCTCCTCCAGGTCAGCCTTGTCCCGGCGCAGCCTGTCGAGGTCGAGCACGGCCTCGATGTTGCGCAGGGTGGCATCGAGAGTCTTGAGCTGGTCGGAGTAATCGGCAGCGGTCACAACAGAAAAGAATACGCGCTGACCCACCGATCACCGCACGCTGCGTCAGGGACCGCAAACCGGCGGTCCAGCGGGACCAACGGCGGCGCCTGGCCACGCGAGGGAGCGGAGCAGCGCGCTCACGCGGTGCGGTGTCGTCCAGCCGAGCGAAGCAAGGGCTGGTCCAGTTCGGCGAGCGACTGCGATGGATTTGCGGCGATGTCTGCTGCGTCGGCCAGGGCCTGGATCAGCCCG
>NZ_JBFAPY010000007.1:0-117680 GCF_040676915.1 Asanoa sp. NPDC049475
CGACCTGACAATCCATTAACGGATGCCAAAATCAATCACAATTGGCACTGGCTTATCAAACACCCTGTTGAGTTCTCAAAGAACAAACACACACCGTAGTTCAGGCCCGATTCGCTCGTTCCTGCCCTGCGGGGCACAACTTGTCCAGCTTACTCGGTCGTTTTCGCGCTGTCAAGCCGGTATTTTCGGCTTTCTTGCACTTCGCCCGAGATCCCGCAACTTGGACGCGAAGATCCGCTCCCGTGTTGTTGCTAGGAATCCTGCAGACCGGCCGGATTCCGTCGCTCCCTTGAGGGGCTCTCGGATCATCCCGCCCGGCTCCTGCCGGCTTGGTTACTTTACCCGGTCGGCTTCGCAATCTCAAATCCGGCCTAGCCGGTAGATCGCACCGCCCGAACCCTCCACCAGCAAACTGCCTGGTAGTGGTGCCTGCGTCCCCCCGGTCGTTTTGTCCGGTGTTCCGCTTGCAGAGAGAAAGTTACGTTGGACGTCCCTGAAACGCAAATCAGGGTTGATCCATGTCCACTTGCTCCGGTTGCGGCCTGCTCCAACACGGTGAGGGCCGGCGTCGACGTCGCCCTGGAGCAGGACGCCGCGCCTCCAGGTCTGACCACCTCGTGCACGACTCGGAAGACTGCGCAAGCAGGCGGGGCGCGGCCGGCGTACCTGACATTGCGACCCCATCGCATCCTGCCTGGCCGCGTACCGGTCGACCTGGTCCGCACACTGGCAAGACCGAGCAGGGCCAGGAGCTTCGGCCCGCGACCGGAGTCGCTGCCGCGAAGGCGACCACACCGTCGCGGCTCGTGGGGTCGAAGGAGAGTGCCGCTGCCTCGCACCTGGACGACCGATCGGGCGCCCGGCCCTGCTGCGACCCGTTCCAGTTCTCCACCATCCGCGTGAAGCTGGTCGGCCCGCTCGCCGCCCGAGCTCAGGGAGTCCAGGACGCGGTCGGCTGCGGCCTCGAGCTGGCCCGACCTCACGCACACGGTGCCGACCGGGCAGCGGCATGGGTCGCGGCGAGTGCCGACCCCGCCTCCCACGGTCATCGCCGACCAAGGCACCGGACACCCGGAAGTCAGCAGGTCACGAGGCTTTCGCGGGCCTCTCCGCGGCGCCCGCGGTCGAGCCGGTGCCCTCAGCGGGACGGCGGGTCAAGACCTGGGGACCAGCATCGGTGATCGCGACCGTGTGCTCAGAGTGCGCGGTGCGCGAGCCATCGGCGGATCGGATCGTCCAACCATCCGGGTCGTACACGATCTTGTCCGTCGACCGGCACAACCACGGCTCGATCGCGATCGTCAGACCAGGCTCGAGCTTCATGCCGCGCCCAGCCCGCCCGTCGTTCGAGACGTGGGGCGACTCGTGCATCGTGCGGCCGATTCCGTGGCCGCCGAACTCGCCGTTGACGCCGTAGCCGTAGGAATGGGCGACCGAGCCGATCGCGTGGGAGACGTCGCCGAGCCGACCGCCGGCCTGGGATGCGGCGATGGCCGCCTCCAGGGCTACCTCGGTGGCCTCGATCAGCTTGAGGTCCTCCGGGTCGGGCGTACCGACGACGAACGAGACCGCGGAGTCAGCCACCCACCCGTCGATGCCGACCGCCATGTCGATGCTGAGCAGGTCGCCGTCCCGCAGGACGTAGTCGTGGGGCAGGCCGTGCAGCACCGCGTCGTTGACCGAGAGGCACAGCACGTTGCGGAACGGGCCGCGGCCGAAGGACGGGGCGTAGTCCCAGTAGCAGGACTCGGCTCCCCGCTCCTTGATGCGGCGGCGCGCGTGGTGTTCCAGGTCCATCAGGTTGACACCGACCGCGGCGACGCCGCTGAGCTCGGCGAGCAGCTCGCCGACGAACTGGCCGGTCACCGCCATCCGCCTGATCTCTTCGGCGGACTTGAGCTCGATCACGAAAAGCCTCCCTGTCGATGTGCGGTATTTTTATACCACGCTGCCGGAGGGCTATCCTGCTCGCATGGTTCGCCAGCCGCTCACCCCAGAACAGATCGCAGCGGGCCAACGCCTTGGAGTCGCCCTTCGCGCCGCTCGCGGCGGTCGCAGCCTCGTCGAGGTGGCCCTGGCGGCCGGCATCTCCCCTGAAACGCTACGCAAGATCGAGGCGGGCCGCCTTCCGGCGCCGGCGTTCGGCACGGTCGTCGGCCTCAGCCAGGCGCTCGCCGTGCCGCTGAGCGAACTCGCCGACGTATGGCTGGCCGACGTGCCCGTGCGCCAGGCGTCCTAGCGAGTCGTGGCACGCAGCAGGTAGACCGCCCGGCTGAGCACCTGGCGCAGCACTCGGAGCTGTCTGGGACTCCAGGTCGGCGAGTAGGAATCCAGCTTGAAGACCCACGGCACCGAGGCCGCGAAGAGTTTGTCGTAGCAGGCGTCTCGCACCACCCCGCGGGTGTGCCAGGAGTGGGCCGTGCTGTGGGCGACGTCGGCTCCCCAGTTCCACAGGTCCAGGCCGGCCTGGGGATCGAGGGCGATCCGCTTTCCGCGTAGCCAGTCCTGCGCCGGCTCCAGGTCCGTCACCTCGACCACACCGTCGTCGCCGTCCGCGCTCGGCCAGCCTTGGGCCGAGGCCGTGGCGCGGCACTCGTCCTCCGACGCGAACGCGTGCACCTGGCCCGCCCGAGCCGCGACACAGTCCTGGCCGCCTGGGTCCGACCCGTACCAGAGATAGACCAGGCGTCCGTCGAACTTGAGCCCGGTCACCCAACCTTCGACCGGTACGAGCTCGTCACCCACGACCGACGACACTGCCACACCCGAGCGCGCCCGTACGGGTACAACACAGCCCGGCCCCGAGTAGGGGGCCGGGCTGATCGAGAAAGCAGCGTCAGGCCGCGGCGCGACGAAGCTTGACGATGCTGTCCGCGATGTTCCACAGGGTGATCACGACCGTTCCCACGACGGTGACGGTGGCGACCGTGTCGAGGTTGTCGGGCTGGCTGAGCCAGTCGAACCTGGCCACGAGCTCGGGGTTGAGCAGGCGGTCGTTGTGCACGAGGAAGATGACGGGGATCGCGAAGGCCAGGTCCAGCACCGCGTTGGTGACGACCAGGGGGAGGGTCCAGCGGCCGACGCGGTACTTGGCGAGCTCCAGGCCCAGCGTCGCGACCAGGACGACCATCAGGAACGGCAGCCAGAAGCTCCACAGCGCCGGGTCGAGGATCGGCAGGTTGCCGTCGCCGTCACGGGCCGGGACGAACGACCGGAAGTGCTGCAGCGGCACGTACGCGATGACGAGGACGAGGAAGCCGATCGAGGCCGCGGCGTCGGTGAGCGTGATCTGCCGGTCCGGGCGGTCGTGCGGAAGCTGGTCGACCGTCCACGCCGGCAGGTCGAGCTTGGTGTTGGTGCGCTCCAGCAGCGCGAACACCAGCGTGACCCAGAAGCCGATCTGCACGGCGGTCTGGATCGCGGCCCCGACGCCCGTGCCGATCGCGCCGGCGGGTGCGGACCCGTCGGTGGCATCCACCAGGCCGACGATCACGCCGACGAGCGCCGGCACGAAGCTGAGCAGGAGCTTGAGCAGCCGCCACCAGGCCAGGTAGTAGGTGGGGCCGATCAGCTGCAGCCGGCGGTCGGCGTAGCGCGCGGCCAGCTGGGTCGGATCACCGAGCTCGGTGAGCACCTCCCGCTCGGCGGCGGTGGCATCCTCGCCCGCGGCCGTGCGGTCGTCGATCATGTCGGCGATCGAACCGCGCAGCTCGGCTGCGATCTCCTCGCGGCGCGGGGCCGGAACGGTGCGCAAGGTGGCCGCGACGTAGCGCTCGGTGAGGGAGGTCATCGTTTCACTCCTTGGATCAGTGCGGTCATCGAGGTCTGTACGGCGGCCAGGTCGTCCAGAAGTCGGGTCAGCGTCGACTCGCCCTCCGCACTGGTCCGGTAGAACTTGCGCGGCCGGCTCTCTTCGGTGTTCCACTCGCTGGTCAGCAGCCCCTGCTCCTCCAGCCGGCGCAGCAACGGGTAAAGCGTGTTGGCGTCCACCGGGAAGCCGTGCTCCGTGAGCCGTTGCAGCAACGCGTAGCCGTAGTCGGGGTGGCGCAGGGCTACGAGGCTCGCCACGACGACGGTGCCGCGCCGCAGCTCTTGGAGGTGGATCCGCAGGATCTCATCGCTCGCCATGCGTCACACGATACTGTGTGGCACACACCAATGTCTAGTGGCACATCATCGTGCCGGTCGAGGGTCGTTTAAAGTCAGGTCCATGCGGGTGGCGATGGCGAGCGCACCGGCCGAGCGCGACCGCGTCAACGAGGACTTCTTCGCGGCGGGGCCAACGGCCGCCGTGCTGCTCGACGGCGCCGGGATCCGCGGGATCGAGTCGATCTGCCGGCATGGCGTCGCCTGGTACACGAACCGGCTGGGCGGCGAGCTGATCGGCCGGCTGGCGCTCGCCGACGGTCGCGACCTGGTGTCACTGCTCGCCGAGGCGATCGATGCGGTGGCCCGCGCCCATCGCGAGACCTGCGACCTGACCGACCCGAGCAGCCCGTCGGCCACGGTGGCGATCCTCCGGCTGACCGGCGACCGGGCCGATCACCTCGTGCTCGGCGACTCGGTTCTCGTGCTCGATCGGGGCGACGCGGGTCTGGCCGTCGTGCACGATCGCCGGGAGCTCGTCGTGCGGGAGCGTTTCGGATCGGCCTACGAGGCCGCACCCGAGGGCAGTGCCGAAAAGGACCGCGAGCGCGCCCGGTACGTCACGGCGTTGCGCGCCAACCGCAACCAGGCGGGCGGGTTCTGGCTCGCCAAGGACGACCCGGCGGCGGCGGCCGAGGCGATCACCGGCAGCGAGCCGATCCTCGGCCTCACCGATGCCACGCTGCTCACCAACGGTGCCAGCCGCCTCGTCGACCGCTTCGGCGCCGTCGACTGGTCGGGTGCGCTGGCCATCGTCCGGGAGCACGGGCCAGGAGAGATCATTCGCCGGGTACGGGCGACGGAACAGTCGGCCGGCGTCCCCCGTGACGACGCGACGGTCGCACACTGCGCGGGCCTGGCCGGCGAAAGCTAGCCCGGGCCGCCGTACCCGCGTTCTATGGTCGAAAAATGGCGTGGAGTCAGCTGCCAGGAGACAAGGCCTACCGGGTGCTCGAGGCCGGCCCGACGTTCCTGGTGTCGACCCGCGGCCTGGCCGGCCGCGCGGACCTGATGACCGAGGCGTACAGCGGGCTCGTGATCCTCCAGGCCCGGCAGGTCTGGGTCAACCACGACCGGGAGGAGCACCGGACCTTCCACCACAACGGAGACGGCACCTTCAACGCCGACGGCGATCTGATCGACCTGCGCGACCGGATGGTCGTGTGGAAGGCCTACCAGGACTGAGCTACCAGATCACGACGGCGCCGCCGGCCGAGCGGGCTCGGTTTATGGCGTCGGCGATGTTGGTCAGGCGTTGGGTGAGGAAGTCGGGGTCGCGGCCGACCGACGCTGCGATGTAGTCGAGGTTGTCGAGCAGCAGGGTGCAGTCCGAGTCGAGGGCGTCGAGCTCGGCGACGGTCTCGGCGTACACGTCCTGTGTCGCCAGCATCGGCAGCATCCTCGCCCCCAGGGCCACCACGCAGGGCGCGCCGTAGATGCCCGTGCGCGCGGTCGTCGGGCCGGCCAGGTCAGAGCCGGGCGGACCGTCGAGGAACAGCATCTCGCCGGCCGGACCGCGGACGTACGCGTGCACGAGGAGGCTCATCGTCGTCGATCGTTACACATCGACGACGCTCCGCGTACACAACTAAACGGTTGTGAAACTGATTGGTTGTGGATAGGGTCGCAGAGTGACCACCGACGAGCTCACCCTGGTCTTCGCCGCTCTGGCCGACCCGACCCGGCGCGCCATCCTGGAACGGCTCGCGCGCGGCGACGCCACCGTCAACCAGCTCGCCGAGCCCTTCGCGATGAGCCAGCAGGCCGTGTCGAAGCACATCAAGGTGCTGGAGAAGGCGCGGCTGGTGCACCGCACACGCGCCGCGCAGTCCCGGCCGTGCGTGCTCGACACCGTGCGCCTCGACGCCGCGGCCGACTGGATCGCCGAGCACCGGCAGGTTTGGGCCGACCGCTACGACCGCCTCGACGAGCACCTCGCGTCGTTGCGCCTTGGAGAGGAGTCCCGTTGACCGACACCGGCGAGCTGACCTACCGCCGCGTTCACGACGCGTCGCCCGAGGTGCTCTTCGACTGCATGACCCAACCGGCGCACCTCACGCATTTCTGGGGTCCGACCGGCACGACGACCCCGCTCGACGGCATCGTCGTCGACCTGCGGCCGGGCGGCGCGTTCGAGACGACGATGGTCAACGACCGCGACGGCAGCAGCTACACGATGCGCGCGACGTACGTCGAGGTCTCGCGGCCCGACCGGCTCGTCTGGATCGAGCCGGAATCGCAGGGCGGCATGAAGACCACGGTCACGTTCAGCGCGCTCGCCGACGGTCGCACCGAGGTGGTCACCCACCAGACCAACGTGCCGGAGGCATACCGCAGCGCCGAGGCCCGGGCCGGGTTCCAGACCAGCCTCGACCGTTTCGCGGCCTATCTCGATTCGCGGGAGGAACGTCATGGTGACATCTAGGGACGGCACGACCATCGCGTACGAGCGCAGCGGCAGCGGCCCGCCGGTGATCCTGGTCGACGGGGCGATGTGTCACCGCGCTTCCGGGCCGATGCGCGGCTTCGCGGCGGTGCTCTCGGAGCATTTCACCGTGTACGCGTACGACCGGCGGGGCAGGGGCGAGAGCGGGGACACGCAGCCGTACGCCGTGGAACGGGAGATCGACGACCTGCGGGCGTTGGTGGCCGAGGCCGGCGGGTCCGCTCATGGCTTCGGCATCTCGTCGGGCGCTGCCCTGCTCGTGCTGGCGGCCGCCGCTGGGGTGGGGTTCGAGCGGCTGGCACTCTACGAGCCGCCGTACGTGGCTGACCGCGACCCGTCCTATTCACCGCGCCTAGCGGAGCTGTTGTCGGCCGGCCGAGACGGTGACGCGATCGCGCTGTTCATGACCTCGATCGGCATGCCGGCGGAGCTGGTCGCCGGGATGCGGACGCAACCGTTCTGGCCGGTCTTCGAGGCGGTCGCGCCGACGCTGGCCTACGACAACGCGATCATGGGCGACCACTCGGTTCCCCTGGCCGCGGCCGGTTCGGTGACGGCGCCGACGCTGGTGGCGGCCGGGGGCGCGAGCCCGGCCAACCTGCGGGCCGCGGCGAAGGCGGCCGCGGAAGCGCTGCCGGACGCGCTCCACCGCGAGCTGCCGGGCGAGACGCACGACGCGTCGCCGGCGGTCCTGGGTCCGGTGCTGGTGGAGTTCTTCCGCGCCTAGAGATGCTCGGGCCGGACGCCGAGGCCCACCGCCCGGGCGGCCAGCCGTTGCAGCCGCGGCGTGCGGTCGAGCAGGCGCATCGGGCCAAGGATGTTGACCGGGCCGGTCAGGTGCAGCAGCGGGTCGACGACGCGCCGCTGCGCGAGCCGCTGGCCGGCCTGGGTCACGGCGGTCGGGAACCGGCGGCGGCGCTGGACCTTGGCCAGGTCTTTGTCGCTGAACGTGCCCGTTGCCAGCGCCGGACCGAGAATCCGCGCCGTCGCCACGGCGTCCTGGACGGCCAGGTTGATGCCGACCCCGCCGATCGGCGACATGGCGTGCGCGGCGTCGCCGATGAGCAGGGCGCCAGGCACGGACCAGTCGCGCAGCCGATCCAGTCGCACGGTCAACAGCCGCACGTCGTCCCAGCTCGCGATCTCGCTCACGCGATCCTTGAGGTGCGGGGCGCGGTCGGCGACCCGGTCGTGGAACGCGTCGAGCCCCGCCGCCCGCACCTCGTCGTAGCCGCCTTTGGCGATCACGTAGGCGCACTGGAAGTAGTCGCCCCGGTCGATGCAGAGCATCAGCCCGCCGGCGCCGATCCGCATGTCGAGCCCGATCGGGTCCTCGGGCCGCCGGGACAGCCGGAACCAGAGCACGTCCATCGGAGCCCCGAACTCCCGCGGCCGCAGGCCGAGCCTGTCACGGACCACCGACCCGCGCCCGTCGCAGCCGACGGTGAGGCGGGCGTGGATGTCCTGCCCGTCGGCGGTACGGACGCCGACCACGCGGCCGTCCGCGTCCCGGAGCACGTCGACCACCTCGGTCGACCGCACCAGCCGGAAGGTGGGCAACTTGGCAGCCTCGTCGGCCAGCAGGTCGAGAAAATCCCACTGCGGCAGAAACAGCACGTACGGGTGGGCGCCCGGCAGTCGACTGAAGTCCGCGACGCGCACGGTCCCGTCGTCAAAGGTGGCCCGCAAGGAGTCAACCTTGCGCCCCGGCCGCGCTGCGATGGCTGCCCCGAGCCCGATCTCGTCGAGCAGGTTCAACGTGGACGGGTGAACGGTGTCGCCCCGGAAGTCGCGAAGAAAGTCGGCATGCTTCTCGAGCACCACGACGTCGACACCCTGCCGAGCAAGCAACAACCCGAGCACGACCCCAGCCGGCCCGCCACCCACGACACAGACAGTTGCCTCGACGACGACCCCTCCTTGATGAAAGCCAACCCCGTCCCGCCCGGAGCACAGTGCGGCCCCGTGATCACCCCCACCCGTCGTTGAGGACGAGACCGATGCCCGTGCCGCCGACGGCCGCCAGGACCACACCCAGCGGAATGGCCGTCCACGACATCAGGAAGGACAGCGAACCATCGGTGTGCCCGTTCTCGGCCACGAACCGCTCCGGCTCTCCCGGATCGACCCACACTGTCATCTCCGGTTGAGGAGTGCTGCGACATCCGGTCAGCCCGGCGCACGGGATCCACTCGTGATACTGCGCCGACTCGTACATGTAGTAGACCTCGATGCGATCAATGCCGCTGCCGCGGCCGCCGCCCCCGGCTCGATCGCTGATGGTGGCGGTGACGGGAACTCCGTCGCTCCGCAGCCGCTCAGCACGCTCCGACAACTGCCAGCGGTAGACGACGGAGCCGACCGCCAGGGCCAATCCGCCCAGCAGAAGCGCGGACGCCACCAACCCCACCTTCCGCCTACCGCTGTTCCCGGTGGTGGCACCGGCCTTCCGTCTCGCCACGGATCGACTCCCCTCAACGCTCCCACCGTAGAGGCGACGATCAACTCCCTCGACAGTCCCGCCACCTCCGGGCTTCGCGCCCAGGGGTGGCGGACCTGTGCCGGGGGGACAGCGCCGCCTCCATCCGGATGCGGCGCCGTCTTACTTGCGATCGGCTAGCTGATCTTCTTGCGGTAGATCGCTGTCGCGGCCGCGTAGGCGGCCACGAGCAGGACGGCGCACCAGATGAGGGCGATCCAGATGTCGTTGCCGACGGGTTGCTGCGCGAACAGCGCACGGAGAGTATTCACGATGGACGTTACCGGCTGGTTCTCGGCGAACCACGCGACCGGACCAGGCATCGAGTCGGTGGGGACGAACGCCGAGCTGATGAAGGGCAGAAAGATCAGCGGGTAGCTGAAGGCGCTCGCGCCGTCGATGGTCTTGGCGGACAGGCCCGCTATCACGGCGATCCAGGTGAGCGCCAGGGTGAACAGGATCAGGATGCCGGCGACGGCGAGCCAGTTGGCGACGGATGCGCCGGTGCGAAACCCCATGATCAGCGCGACGCCTGTGACGATCACGATCGAAGCCAGGTTGGCGACGAGTGAGGTCAGGACATGCGCCCACAGCGCGGACGGTCGTGGGATCGGCATCGACTGGAAGCGCTCGAAGATACCGCCCTGCATGTCGAGGAACAGACGGTACGCCGTATAGGCGATGCCGCTTGCGATCGTGATGAGCAGGATGCCGGGGAGCATGTAGTTGATGTACGACTCGTCGGATCCGGTGTTGATGGCTCCGCCCAGCACGTACACGAAGAGCAGCATCAGCGCGATCGGGGTGACCGCCGTGGTGATGATGGTGTCCGGGCTGCGGAGGATGTGACGCAGCGAGCGGCCGGTGAGGGTTGTGGTGTCGCTGAGAACGTAGGCGGTCATCGGGATTCCTCTCCTGCGGGCACGGCTGCCCCGTCGGCGGCGTCACTGGCGTCGGAGACAAGGGCGAGGAAGACGTCCTCGAGGGTCGGCTGCTTCTCGACGTACTCGACCTTGGCGGACGGGAGGAGTTGCTTCAGCTCGGCGAGAGTGCCGTTCTGGATGATCGTGCCCTTGTGCAGGATCGCGATCCGGTCGGCAAGCTGCTCGGCCTCGTCGAGATACTGGGTGGTCAGCAGGATTGTTGTGCCGTCCTTGGCGAGCTGCCTTACCGCCTGCCAGACCTCGATGCGGGCCTGCGGGTCGAGGCCGGTGGTCGGCTCGTCGAGGAACACGATCGGCGGGTTCCCGACAAGACTCATCGCGATGTCCAGCCTCCGGCGCATGCCGCCCGAGTACGTCGCCGCCCGGCGATTCCCCGCATCAGTGAGCGAGAAACGGGCGAGCATGTCGTCGGCGATCGCAGCGGGATTCGCCAGATGGCGGAGCTTCGCGACCAGGACCAGATTCTCCCGGCCGGTGAGCACTTCGTCGACCGCGGCGAACTGGCCGGTAAGGCTGATCGACTTGCGTACGTCGCCCGGGGCCGAGGAGACGTCGAAGCCGTGGACTATCGCGGTGCCGGTGTTCGCCTTCAACAACGTCGACAGGATCCGCACCAGCGTGGTCTTTCCAGCGCCGTTCGAGCCCAGCAGGGCGAAGATGCTCCCGGCTGCCACGTCGAAGTCGACGCCCCGCAACACGTGCAAATCCTTGTAGGACTTCGTGATGGCCTGCACCCTGATCGCGGGTTCGCGGGTATTGGTGGTCATGCGCTCTTCTCCTCGCCGTCGTCGCCAGCGGCGGCGTCGATCGCTTTCCGGAGGCGCACGCGTTCCTTATCTATCCACTGCTTGCCTGAGTACGCCCGCAGGAACGTCTCGGCGAACTCGACCGGGTCGTCGCCGACGATCGCCCGGACCGGCGTTCCGTCGGCAACCGCACGCTCCCAGAGGTCGACGAAGTCGCCGAGCATTGTGATGAGCGTGTCGCCGTCGAGGATCCCTCCCTGGTACATGAAGTACCGCTGAAGAGCCTCGGCCGCGTTGCGATAGGGCTCCGGCAGGGCCCCGATCCGGGCCATGTGGTGCTTGTACTGCCTCTTCTGATCAAGTGACCCGACGAGCGTCTCGCTCCACTTCGCGGCCATGCTCATGCTCCTTCGTCGTATTGGTTGTCGTTGTGTTTGAGTTGCTCGATGCGCTCAGCGAGGACGCTCCACGTCCCCCAGAACTCGGCGAGTTGCTCTCGCCCCTTCGCGTTGAGCGAATACACCTTCCGCGGGGCCGATAGCGACGCCGAATACTGGGCACGTCTTGACCACCTGGCTGACGGCGTGGGCTCGGGGGCGAAGGTCCACTGTGATCGGACAGCGCGCGAGCAGAGTGAGGGACTATTTCTGACCTTTTCATGACAAATCTTTCTTCGATGGCACGCGGCGGCTTCGGTGCCACCCGGTTTCTGAGGTTGCGGACGCGGCTACGGCAGGGCGAGTTCGTAGCGGCGCGTTCGACCGGAAGGGCGGAAACCGAGGTGCTCGCGGACCGCGAGCAGGTGGGTGTCGCCCTCCTCGGTGCGGGTCTCGATCTCGTCGACGTGCGGGTGGACCTCACGCAGACGTTGGATGAGAGCGGCGTTGACCCAGATGCCCAGCCGCCGTCCGCGATGATCGGGGAGCACCGCCGGCCCGTACTGACGGGCGCGGTTCGGGGAGAACGGGCCGACGACCGCTACCGCGTAGGCCGCCAGGTCGCCGTCCGCCTCGGCGGCGGTCAAGACAGCGTCATCGGTGCGGCTCGGCCGTTGGCGCAGGTCCTCGACACGGCGGGTGGTCGGAAAAGTCGCGGTCCGGTGGATCAGTCGGTACCCGGAGGGCTCCGCGTCGACCATCTCACCCAACCAGGCCCAGTGGACGTCGCCGTAGGTGAGGAGGTCGAGGCGCTGGGATCTGACGTGCCGGAACCCGTGCAACAGACAGAACGCCTCCCCCGGCGCACCCGCGGCGACGTCCGCGAACAGGCGAGGCTCGGCGGTGTGCGCCCGGACGGTGGCCAGGAGCCGTGAGCCGATGCCATGACGCCGCCACTGCGGTGCCACGTACAAGGTCAGCTCGGGGACACCAGGCCAGATGGCGGGGGTCGAAGGCGGCAGAAGGTCGCGCCAGAGCGGAATGACCGACCGTAGGGCGGCCGCCCCGGCCACGGAGCCACCTGGCATCACCGCCTGCCACCGCGAGACCCCGGGGCGATCCGGCACGGCCACGATGTCGCTCAACGTTTCGCTCACGGAACCTACGATCGCCGCACCCGAGGTGTGCAACAACGGCGAAGATCGAACTGCCGGTTAAGTCGCCGGTTATCAATCGACGCTCTCCCCTGCCTGCGCCGCGACCGTGGCCCGGATCACGGTCGGGAGACGCGCCTTCGTCACCTCCTTACACTTCGGTGTTGCGCCGGCCAGCGACGGGATTCGGACGCGTGACGACGGGAGGGGATCGGCTCGGTGGAGCTGCGTGACATCGAGATCTTCCTGACCCTGGCCAGGGAACTCCACTTCGGACGGACGGCCGAGCGACTCCGAGTGTCTCAGGCGCGAGTCAGTCAGGCGATCAAACAGCAGGAACGCAGGATCGGCGCAGCCCTGTTCGAGCGGACCAGCCGCACCGTGCGGCTAACTCCGCTCGGCGAGCGGCTCCGCGACCGACTCGACGCGGGCTACCGCGAGATCATGGCCGGCATCGAGGAGGCTGCCGCCGCCGCGCGCGGGCAGATCGGCACGCTGACCATTGGCACGATGGGTCCCCATCACCAGGAAATGCAGGCCGTCCTTGACCTGTTCCGACAGCGACATCCGCAGTGTGCGTTGCGTACCCGTGAGATCCTTCCCACCGACCCGTTCGGTCCACTGCGCGCCGGCCGGGTCGACGTCGGGATACTCTGGCTACCGGTCCGGGAACCCGACCTCACCGTCGGGCCGCATCTGCACAGCGAGCGCCTGGTGCTGGCCGTCGGCTCCGATCATCCACTGGCCGATCGGGACCAGGTCTCGATGGAGGACCTCGGCGATCACCCTGTGGTGGGTCCCGAGGGGCCGATTCCGGGCTACGTGTGGGAAGCGCACACGCCGTCCGTGACACCCGCCGGCCGGCACATCCGACGTGGCATCACCGTGGACACCCTCGAAGAGGCCTTCACGGCGATCGGTGCCGGCCTGGTCATCTCCCCCGTCGGGGCCCATGTGGCCGCCTCCCGGGTGCGCGCGGACATCACGTTTGTGCCCGTCGTCGACGGACCGGTCCTGCGCTACGCGCCAGTGTGGCGCAGCGCCGGCGAAACCGGGCTGATCCGCGCCTTCGTCGAAGCCGCCATGGACGCGCAGAACACCCCTTAGCAAGAGCAGGAGACGGGTCGAAGAGGCCGGCAAGGGCAAGCGGTGCGGCGACGACCCGGACGATGAATGGCCGGCGTGGTGGCCCGGCGGCGCTAATGGCCCGTGGATGGCCCGAAGCATGATCGTGGCCGGAGAAATACGAAGGCCCTCGCTGGGACTGATGTCCTGACCAGGGCCTTCGATGTGGAGCGGGTGACGGGAATCGAACCCGCACTGTCAGCTTGGGAAGCTGATGTTCTGCCATTGAACTACACCCGCGAGCCAGGCCACTCTACCCAACCGACGCAGGTTGCGCACCAACCCCCTCGGTGAGGGGCGTGGTTAGGGCCGGCGCAGGGGTTCCGGATATTCACTCGCATCGTGCTCATCAGTAACGTCCTTCACATCTGTTCCACGGGGAGGAAGAGGTGAGCAATGACGCTTCAGGGAACACGTTGGGCGTGGCGGGCGGCTACGACCGCGGGCGCCGCGCTCGCGCTCGTGCTCAGCGCCGGTGCCGCCGCACCCGCCAGCGCTAAGAGCGCGGCGCCCGGCGGCGGTGAGGTCTGCGTCGGCGGGCACAGCAGCGGCAGCAACCTCAAGGTGCGTAAGGGCGCACAGCGCCAGGACCCCAATGACCTCTCGCCGGCGGAGGTGGCCGCTGCCGAGGCCGCGTTCGACGCGGCGGCTGCCGCACGTAGTGGTGGTGTCGCAGACGAGCGGGCCAAGAAGGTCACCGTCCCGGTGGTCGTCCATGTCGTGTCCGCTGACGGCACCCGGGCTACCGGCAACATCCCCCGGTCGATGATCGACGCGCAGATGAACGTGCTCAACCTCGCCTACGGCGGCTTCACCGGTGGGGCGGCCTCGTCCTTCACGTTCAAGCTGAAGAAGGTCAATCGGGTGGTCAACCCGGCCTGGTCGCCGATTCTCTCGGAGACCCCGGCCGAGGTGCAGATGAAGCGCCAGCTGCGCGAGGGCGGGCCGGAGACGCTCAACATCTACATCGGGATCGTCGACCCCGGGCTGCTCGGCTGGGCGACCTACCCGGAGCGGAAGATCACGAAGTATGACGGTGCCGTCATCCTCTCCGAGTCGCTGCCCGGCGGGACCGCCGCGCCCTACAACGAGGGTGACACCGCCACCCACGAGGTCGGGCACTGGCTCAACCTCATGCACACGTTCGAGAACGGGTGCGAGGGCAAGGGTGATCACGTGGCCGACACTCCGGCCGAGGCCGACGCGCAGTTCGAGTGCCCGATCGGCGCCGACACCTGCGCGGCACCGGGGCTGGACCCGATCCACAACTTCATGGACTACACCGACGACGTCTGCATGTATCAGTTCACCGCGGGCCAGGTGAAGCGCATGCAGCGCGCCTGGAACGCCTTCCGCGCACCGTAGGACGCCAAGACCCGGACCGCCGCCGGCGCCGCCCGAGATGGGCGGCGCCGGCGGCGTCTCTAGTTGAGCGCCAGGGCTGGGGTGCGCAGCGCCGGTTTCGTGCCGGCGCGGCGCGGGGATGATCGGCGACGCTGGCCCGACGGGTCGAGCCAGATGCGGACCTCGGGAGCCGTGCCGCGCCGCGAGAGCATCGCCGCCTCGACGGTGAGCTCGAAGAGCCGCCAGTCGACCCGGGGCTCGGCACGTAGGTCGACGGCGATGGCCTGAACCCGCCGCGGGTCGGTGACCGGCTTGGCCCGCCCGGCGACATAAGCCTCGTCGTCGCTGTCTTCAGGTGGGAACGAGTGGAGCGCGTAGCGGCCGTCACGCTCGAGGTCGCGCCGTTTGGGCGAGTCGACGACGAAGCAGAAGAGGCCGTCGTCGGTGATCACCGGTGAGACCGGGTGCACCCGGGGGCCACCGTCGGCCCGGACGGTCGCCAGGTAGCCCAGGCCGGGCCCGTATTGGTGCAGGAGGGCGTGGATCGCCCGCGCAAGTCGCGGCTCATCGGACGCGAACTCAGACCAGGAAGCCATGGAGTGATTCTATCGTACATACGTACGAACCATAGGGTGATTCAATGCTGCTCTCCGACCGTGACCTGGTCACGGAGATCAAGTCGGGCGCCCTGACGCTGGAGCCGTTCGAGCCCGCGCTGGTGCAGCCGTCCAGCATCGACGTGCGCCTTGACCGGCTGTTTCGGGTGTTCAACAACCACCTCTACACCCACATCGACCCGGCCACCCAGCAGGACGAGCTGACCTCGTTGGTGGACGTGCCGGACGGTCAGCCGTTCGTGTTGCACCCGGGCGAGTTCGTGCTCGCCTCGACCATGGAGGTCATCTCCCTGGGTGACACGCTCGCGGGGCGACTGGAAGGCAAGTCGAGCCTCGGCCGCCTCGGCCTGCTCACCCACTCGACCGCCGGCTTCATCGACCCGGGCTTCTCCGGCCACGTCACGCTGGAGCTGTCCAACGTGGCCAACCTGCCCATCATGCTCTGGCCGGGCATGAAGATCGGGCAGCTCTGCATCTTCCGGCTGTCGTCGCCGGCCGAGCACCCCTACGGCGCCGCTGTCTACGGCTCGCGCTACCAGGGCCAGCGGGGTCCGACCCCCAGCCGGGCCTGGCAGAACTGGCGCACCTGGCCGACCGCGCCGGACGCGTAAACGAAAGCGGGGGCCCCGAAGGGCCCCCGCTCACGTAAGAACCAGCTAGCGCTTCTTCACCGAGCGGTATCCCGTGATCGGCATGTTGTTGACGCTGGACACCTGCACCGGCTGGCCGGCCCGTGGTGCGTGCACCATCTTGCCGTTGCCGATGTAGAGGCCCACGTGGCTGATCGGGCTGTAGAAGAAGACCAGGTCACCGGCCCGTGGGCTGGATACCGGATAGGTCTCGTCCCACTGGTCACCCGTGTAGTGGGTCAGCGAGACGCCCGCCTTGCCCCACGAGTAGAGCGTCAGGCCGGAGCAGTCGAAGGTGCTCGGCCCGTCGGTGTTGAAGACGTACGGCTTGCCGACCTGCTGGCACGCGGTGCGCACCGCGGTGCCCTCGGCCGTCGTGACCGTCGAGATCTTCGGGCAGCCGGCCACGTTGACCCGCGTCGGCGGCAGCGAGTCCTCGAGCTTCTTGATGTCAGCGGCGATCTGCTTCTTGCGCGCCGCGAGCTCGGTGTCGGTCTTCTTGTTCTCGGCCACCAGGGCGTCGAGCTTGACCTTCTCGGCGTTGAACTTGTCGCGGGCCTTGACCACGTCGGCGATCTGCGCCTGCTCGTGCCGGGCCAGCATGTCGATCATCGCGAGCTGGTCGGTGATGTCGCTGGTGTTGCCACCGCTGAGCAGCATCGTCAACTCGCTGCTCGGACCCGCTTTGTAATGCTGCGCCGCGATAGCACCGATCCGGTCGAGTGCGATGTCGGCCTGCAGCGACAGCGGCGTGATTTTCTTTTGCAGGTCTTTTGCTTTCCTTTGGTTTTTCTCAAGTTGCGAGTGAACCTTGTTGTACTGCTCGATGACGGGCTCTAGCTGCCGCCATTTCTTGTCGATTTCGGCCTCGATCTGCTGCGGGCTCGGCTCGGCAGCAGCGAGACCTGCCGGGAGTACGGCAGCGACCAGGCCGAAGCAAACGGCCAGCAACACGTGGACAAACGGCCGGGACGCGCGCAAGGCGATTGCCTCCCGTAGTGAGACGAATGGGCGTGGGGGGTACGCCGCCGAGGAAACACATTAGAGAGAAGCGAAAGCGCCCGCAAGGCCGCATTCGCTGTGCTGTCAGGCGGGTACGGGCGGTGTAACACCTCCGCCAGGAAAGCCCGAATTGCCCTGTCCCACAACCGCATTCAATACATCGTCGAGAGTCACTACTCCGAGCGGCGCCCGGCCGTCACTGACCAGCACCATGTGTTGCCGCTCACGCCGCATCGACAGCAACAGGTCGGCCAGCGACCGATCCGGCGGTACGACCGTCAGCCGCCGCACCACGTCCTCGGGCACCGGCGCCGTCCGGCTCGCACCCGCGTACCCGAGGATGTCCTTGACGTGCACGAAGCCCAGCACCCGGCGGGTGCTGCGCTGCACGACGGGGAAGCGCGACCGTCCGGTATGGGTGGCGAGCACCTCCAGCGACGCCGGCGACACGTCCTCGGCGACCGTGGTGACCGACGACCACGGCCGCATCGCGTCGGCCGCGGTGCGGTCGTGCAGGGCCAGCGCGCCGGTGATCCGGGCGTGCTCCTCGGAACCGAGCAGCCCTTCGGTGCGCGCCTGCGAGACCAGCCCGGCCAGCTCCTCGGCGGTGAACACGGTCTTCACCGCGTCGGCCGCCTCGATCCGCCACAGCTTCAGCACCAGCCGGGAGACCCACTTCAGCGCGACCAGCAGTGGCTTGGTCGCCACGCAGAACGCCAGCATCGCCGGGCCGAGCCACAGCGCCGAGGTCTCCGGTCCGGCGATGGCGATGTTCTTCGGCACCATCTCGCCGATGACCGTGTGCAGGTAGACCACGATCATCAGCGCGATGACGAACGCCACCGGGTGGACCGCCGCCTCCGGCAGCCCCAACGAGTGGAACGGGCTTTCCAGCAGGTGGGCGATCGCGGGCTCGGCGATCGCGCCGAGGCCGAGCGAGCAGATGGTGATGCCGAGCTGCGCGCCCGCGATCATCAGCGGGATCTGGTTCATCGCCGAGAGCGCCAGCCGCGCCCGGCGGGACCCGGCGGCCATCGGCTCGATGACGGTGCGGCGCGACGCGATGAGCGCGAACTCGCTGCCGACGAAGAACGCGTTGCCGAGGATCAGGACCGCCGTGACCAGCAGGTTAAGCATGATCGGCCTCCGGGCTGACGACGCGCACCTGCTCGACGCGGTGCCGCTCCACCTCGACGACCGTGAACTCCCAGCCCGCCTCGTGGATGGTCTCGCCGGCCACGGGGATGTGCCCGAGCCGTGCCATCAGGAAGCCGGCGAGCGTCTCGTACGGGCCTTCGGGCAGCCGGAAGCCGGTCAGCTCGGCCAGCTCGTCCTCCCGCAGCATCCCGTCGACCAGGAACGTGCGGTCGCCGCCGGGCACGGTCAGCTCGACCACGCCCGTCTCCTCGATCGCCTCGAGGTCGAACTCGTCGGCGATCTCACCGACCAGTTCCTCGACCAGGTCCTCGACGGTCACGACGCCGTCGGTGCCGCCGTACTCGTCGACGACGATCGCGAGGTCCGCGTCCGCCGCCCGCAGCGCCGCGAGCACGCCGTCCAGGTCGAGGCTCTCCGGCACGTACACGGGCTCGCGGGCCACCGACGCCACCGTCGTGGTCGCCCGCCGGGCCGGCTGCACGCCGAGCGCGTCCGGCACCGCGGCGACCCCGGTGACCAGGTCGAGCGTGTCCTCGTACACCGGGAACCGGGTGCGCCCGCTCTCCCGCGCGGCCTCGAGCAGCTCGGCCACGCTGGCCGTGCTCCGCAGCGCGATGACGTCGACCCGCGGTGTCATCGCCTCCGCCGCGCGCTTGTCGCCGAACCGGATCGTCCGCTGCAGCAGCATCGCGGTGTCGCTGGGCAGGGCGCCGGCCCGGGCGGAGATCGCGGCGAGCAGTCCGAGCTCCTCCGGCGAGCGGGCGCTGGCCAGCTCCTCCTGCGGCTCGACCCCGAGGCGCCGCACCACCCAGTTGGCCGAGGCGTTGAGGCCCGCGATCAGCCACCTGCAGCTCGCCGAGAACATCCGCAGCGGCACGACCGTGCCGAGCACCGCGGACATCGGCCGGGCCAGCGCCGCGTTCTTCGGCACCAGCTCGCCGAAGAGCATGGAGAGCAAGGTGGCCAGAGCCAGAGCCAGGAACGTCGTCACCGTACGCGTGGAGTCGTGCGCCAGAGGCTCGATCACCGGCCGGAACAGCTTGGCCAGCGCCGGCTCGGCCAGGTATCCGGTGAGCAGCGCGGCGATGGTGATGCCCAGTTGCGCGCCGGAGAGCTGGAAGGACAGTTCGTGCAGTGCCCGGCGCACCGTGGTGGCGCGCTTGTCACCGCCGGCCGCGCGCCGGTCGATCTCCGCCCGGTCGACGGTGACCAGGCCGAACTCGGCTGCGACGAAGAACGCGTTGGCGCCGGTCAGGAGCACGAACCCGACCAGCGGAAGGATGGTGGTCAGTACGACGTCGATGATCGGTTCACCTCGGCCGGGATTGTTTCACGCTTCCGTTACTGAGGTTTTCCGCAGTGCGTCGGGAGGTCCGCCGCATGGTCCTTGACCCGGCGCGTCCATAGCGTCGATCGCATGATCCTCACCAGCGCACCCCAGCCCACCGACGGCATCGCCGGTTGGGCCGTCGACCTGATGGACCGGCTCGGCGCACCCGGCGCCGGCCTGGCCGTCGCACTGGAGAACCTGTTCCCGCCGCTGCCCAGCGAGATCATCCTGCCGCTCGCCGGCTTCACCGCCAGCCGCGGCGAGCTCAGCCTCCTGGCGGCGCTGTTCTGGACGACGGCCGGGTCGGTGGTCGGCGCGCTGGCGCTCTATCTGGTCGGCGCCGCGATCGGCCGGGAACGCATCCGCGCGGTCGCCGCCCGGCTGCCGCTGATCCGGCTGCACGACATCGACCGCACGGAGGCGTGGTTCGCCCGGCACGGGACCAAGGCGGTCTTCCTCGGACGGATGATTCCGGTCTTCCGGAGTCTGATCTCCGTGCCGGCCGGGGTGGAGCGAATGCCGGTGCCGACCTTTCTCGCTCTGACCACCGCCGGCAGCCTGATCTGGAACACCGTATTCGTGCTGGCCGGCTACCAACTCGGCGAATCCTGGTGGCGTGTCGAGGCGTACGCCGGCGTGCTCCAAAAGGTCGTGATCGGGGCTGTCGTCCTGCTGTTGGCCTGGTTCGTCGCGACCCGCCTGCGCCGCCGATACACCCCATAGGGGCACGCAAGATCGGCGTCATCGACGTACCCTTTCGGCACCGCTACCGTAGGTGCGCCCTTCTCGCTTTCACCCTTGGGGAACAATCCGATGGCGACCAGTCCCCGTCTGGTTCTACTGCGCGACAGCCGGTGGCCCGACGTGCCCGGCGTGTGCTGCTGGCGCGCCGCCGCCGAGGCTGCCTTCGGCGCCGCCGGCACAGCTGTCGCCGATGCGACCTGGGAGGGTCCGAAGTACGTTCGGCCCGGCACCGAGCCGCCGAAGCCTCCACCGCCCCCGCCGCCGAAGAGCCGCGCGGAGTGGCTGCCGATGCCGGTGCGGCGGGGCGCGCGACTGGGGCGCAAGGTCGTCCGCAAGGTTCACCGGCTGGTCACCCCACCGCCACCCCCGCCTCCGCCGCCCCCGCCACCGCCGCCGCCACCGGCGGTGCCCGGTCTGGAGGGCGCCTCGATCGTGGTGGCCGAGTCGTTCGCGGCCGCGCTCGCCGCGCTCAAGGGCGGTGCGCCCGGCGACCGGATGTGGGTCCTCGCCCTCGCGCCGACCCGCACGGTGCAGGGCGGCGCGACGTCCTTCGGCACGCTGGTCAACGAGGTCGCCGACCGGGTCGCCGGCTTCGTGACCGACAGCGAGCTCGGGCGGGACGCGGTCGAGCGGGCCGCGACCAGCGGACGCCCCCGCGTCGTCGTGCTGCCGCCGCTCGCCGAGGACCGGTCCTGCTCGTCGTGCGCCGACGCCGCGGTTCCCACCCTGCCCGAGCTGGACCCGGACACCACCGCGGCGCTCGAGCAGCTCATCGCGTGGCGCTACCCGACCGACACGTACTCGGGCCCGATGGCCCGCCGCCGGGGGCTCGCCGCCGACTGGGCGCCGACGGGCTGGCTCGACTGGAACCAGGACGGCCGCGACTGGCCCCGCCCGGGTCTGCCCGACGCGCGGCCCGACTGGTCGGCCGCCGCCCAGGAGCGCGGCGCCCGTGAGCTCGTCGCGGCGACCCTGCCCGTCGAGTCGGCCACCGAGCGCGCCGGACGCAACGTGCTGATCTCCGGCTTCGACCTCAAGTTCATCCGTGAGCTGGGCCACCGGCTGGACCAGCGCGGCGACCTGGACGTCTCGCTCGACGAGTGGCGGATGATCCGCACGCAGCAGTCGCCCTCGGAGCAGACCGAAGAGCTGCTGCTGAAGGCCGACACGGTCGTCGCCGAGTGGGTCCGGCCGAGCGCGGTCTGGCTGACCGAGCGCAAGCAGCCCGAGTCGAAGCTCATCCTCCGGCTGCACCGGTTCGAGCTCGAGACCGCGTACCCGAGCAAGATCGATATCGACCGGGTCGACGCGGTGGTCTACATCGCGCCCGCCCTCGGACCACGGATCCGCGACGAGATCGGGTGGCCCAAGGAGAAGCTGGTCTACATCCCGAACTACCTCGACATCGACTGGCTCGACCGGCCGAAGCTGCCCGACGCCCGGTTCTCGATCGGCATGGTCGGCACCGAGCGCTTCCTCAAGCGCCTCGACCTCGCTCTCGACGTGGTGGCCGCCGTCCGCCGCGAGGACCCGCGGTTCACGCTGCACGTGCGGTCGATGACCCCGCAGGACAACATGTACGTCTGGGCCAGCCGCGACGAGCAGGAATACGCGGGCTGGTGCCAGGACCGCATCGAGCGCGACCCGCTGCTGCGCGGCGGCGTCGTCTTCGAGGCGCCCGGCCGCGACATGGCCCGCTGGTACCGCCGCGTGGGTGGCTTCCTCTCGATGAGTGACATCGAAGGGGTGCACCTGGCCGCGGCCGAGGCCATGGCCTCCGGCGCCGTTCCGGTGTTCCGTCCCTGGCCCGGGGTCCGCGAGGTGTACGACGACCACTGGATCCATCCGTCGGTCGACGACGCGGCCGCCGCGTTGCTGGCCAACGCCGACCCGGACGTCTGGGCCGAGCGGTCGGCCGCGGCCAAGGCCGAGATGCGGCGCCGCTACGACCCGGCCGCCGTCCTGACCGCCTGGGCCGACCTGGTGCACGGCGACGTCGACAAGGCCCGCGAGCCGTTCGCCTCGTACGTCAAGATCTGAGGTCAGGAGCCCAAATAACGCAGCACCGCGAGGATCCGGCGGCTGTAGCCGGTCGTGTGTGACAGGTCGAGCTTGTCGAAGATCGCGTTGACGTGCTTCTCCACCGCGCTCTGGGAAACGTGCAGCGCGGCGGCGATGCCGGCGTTGGTGTGACCCTGAGCCATCCGATCCAGCACCTCGGCCTCGCGCGGGGTCAGCCGGCGCAGCGGGTCCGCGTGCGAGGTGCGGGCGAGCAGTTGGCGCACCACCTCGGGGTCGAAGGCGGCGCGCCCGGCGGCCACCCGGTCCAGCGCGTCGAGGAACTCGCCCACCTCGGCGACCCGGTCCTTGAGCAGGTAGCCGACGCCGTCGCTGCGGGTGGTGAGGAGCTCGACGGCGTACCGGCGCTCGACGTACTGGGACAGCACCAACACCCCGACGGCGGGCCAGCGTCCCCGGATCTCGACCGCGGCGCGCAGCCCGTCGTCGCGGTGGGTCGGCGGCATCCGGACGTCGACCACCACCACGTCGGGCTGATCGGCCGCGACGGCGGCGAGCAGCGCCGGCGCGTCGCCGACCTCGGCCACCACCTCGTGACCCTCGTCGGTCAACAACCGGGCCAGACCCGCCCGGAGCAGGACGGAGTCCTCCGCGATGATCACTCGCACGGCAGGACCGCGGTGATCGTCGTCGGGCCGCCGGGCGGGCTGTCGACGGTCAACGAGCCGTCCAGCGCGGACGCGCGCCGGGCCAGCCCCGACAGGCCGCCGCCGGACGGGTCGGCGCCGCCGGGTCCGTCGTCGGTCACGCTCACGCGTACCCCCTGATCGGTCTTCGTGACCGCCACGCGGACCCGACTGTTCGGTGCGTGCTTGGCCGCGTTGGTCACCGCCTCGGACACCACGAAGTAGGCGGCCGTCTCGACGGCTGGCGGCAGGCGGTCGGCCGGGCAGTCGACGGAGACCGGCACGCCGCCGCGCTCGGCCACCCGGGACAGCGCCTCGGCGAGGCCGAGGTTGTCGAGATCGGCCGGGTACGCCCGCCAGGCCACGTCGCGCAGCTCAGCCAGGATCTCCCGGGCCTCGTCGTGCGCCTGCCGGACGAGCTCGTCGGAGCGGTCGCGGTCGGTGCCACGCCGGGCCTGCCCGAGCAGCAGCCCGAGCGCGACCAGCCGCTGCTGGACCCCGTCGTGCAGATCACGCTCGATCCGCCGCCGCTCGGCGTCGACCGCCGCGACCACACCGGCGCGGCTGGCGGCCAGCTCGCTGATCCGGCGCTCGTAGCGGGCTCGGTCTCCGGGCACGAGCAGCCGCCCGGCCAGCCACCGGTCGAGCGCGGCCACGCCGAGGAAGCCCTGCACGGCCAGGAAGAGCAGGACGAGACCGCCGACCACCTGGGCGAAGACCAGGAGCGCACCGCTGCGGCCGACGAACAGGTCACGCGCCCAGACGGCGCCGGTGCCGAGCCCGTAGAGGAAGAGCAGGGCGACGATTCCACCGAGCAGACCGATGATCCAACGAATCCCGAGGTACGCGACGGCGCGGCGCTCGGTGTAGTCGTCCAGCGCGTCCACGGCGGCGCCGCCGGGCAGGAACGCGGCGATGCGCCAGCGCTGGACCTCGACCAGGTGGCGTGCGGGCCGCTCGATCGCGGTGGGCCGGCGGCCGCGGGTCAGCTCCACCAGGACGACGAGCCCGGCCCAACCGAGAAAGGCGACCTCCGCCACAGCGGTGGCGGCACCGACGACGACGCCGACGAACAGCCGCCCGCCCGTGCTCAGCACCGCTCCCATGCGCTGCACGCTACCGCTGCGGTTTTCCACACCCCGCCGGCTGTGGAGGACACCCGGGAGGTCGGCGACGATCGTGGGCGATGGAACTTGTGACGTCCCGACTGCTGCTGCGGGAACTGCGCGACTCCGACCAGGCGGCGGTCCACCGGTATGCCAGCGATCCCGACGTGACCCGGTTCTCGCCGAGGTCGGGTTCCACAAGATCGTCGCCACCTGCGCGACCACCTGCTGATCCGAGGACGGTGGCGGGACCGGTTGACCTTCGCGGCGGTTCAGGGCGTGTAGGCCAGCAGTTTCAGGTTCTCGACCGCGGCCGGTTCGGTTACCTCTGCCTTGACCACGTAGTCCGGACCGAGCAGGGTCAGCTTGCCCCGGGTGCGCACCAGGATGTCGCCGTCGGGCTGGAACAGGATCGCCGTCACGTCACCCCTGACCGGCAGACCGACGTTCTCGCCCGTACCCACGTCGATGATCGTGTCCGCGACCAGATCCCGGGCGATGTCGGAGTCTTCCTCCTGACCCTTGCGCTGCCACACCGAGATCAGACCACCATCGGCCGACATGCTGTACGGGTCGCAACTGCGCCGGCTTCCGTAGTTCTCCCGCACGTCCTCGCTGCCGAACCCGGGAACTACACGGGCGTTGCTCCCGTCGGGATCGGCCGTGACGAGCCTGCACTCGCCCGTCGCGTACCCGATGTGCTTCCCGTCAGCAGACCACAGGAAGTGGATCGCCGACCGCTGGTCCGCCAACGGGGTGAAACGGCCCGTCGCGACCGTGACGATGCCCTTCGTGACCTCGCCGTCGGGGCCCTTGGCCAGCAGCAGGCGCTCGGAGTCCGGCGACCAGGCCGGCTCGTACCCGTAATATCTCGCGCCCTGGAAGACTGTGCGGCGGTTGCGGCCGTCGCGGTCGGTGACGACCACCTTCCCGCCCTCGTCGACGAAGGCGACGCTCGCACCGTCCGGCGACACGCTCGCCGCGTACGCGTCCTTCTCCAGCACGGTGTCCACACCGGACTTCGTGACCCGGACCAACCGCTCGGAGTCGGAGTAGTAGAGCCACCCGGGCAACCCGGCGATCGAGCTCTCGACCGGAGCGGCGCTCGGAGAGGGCGAGCTGGTGACCGACGGCGCGGTCGGCACGGTGGCGGGCGAGGGCTGGTTCGGCTCGGTCAGGCTCACCTGCCACGCGAGCCCGCCGGCCAGCGCCAGCGCGCAGGCCGCGGCGGCACCGCTGACGAGCGCACGGTTGCGGCCGATCCGTTTCGAGCGGACCAGCGACCGGTCGACGAAGTCCACCGGCTTCACCTGATCGCCGATGTCGGTCAGGCTCTCCCGCAACAGGTCGTCGTCGTTCATTTTCCGGTCCCTTCCGTGGTCCGGAATTGCCTGAGCTCGGGTACGAGCTTGCGCAGTTGCTCGAGCGCCCGCGCGGTCTGCGTCTTGACGGTGCTGACCGACACGCCGAGCATCTCCGCGGCCTCGACCTCCGTGTGGTCCTCGAAGTAGCGCAGCACCACCACGGCGCGCTGGCGTGGGCTGAGCGACCGCAGCGCCTGTTCGACGGTCATCCGCCGCGTGATCGACTCTGCGTCGTGACCCCGTTGGTCGATCGGTTCGGGGAGGTCGCCGGAGAGCACCTCGGCCGTCCTGCGCCGGCGCCACACGGAGACCTGTTGGTGATACATGACCCGGCGGGCGTACGCCTCGGCGTTGCCGAGCTCGTGGAGGCGGGACCAGGCCCGGTGCGTGCGGGCGAGCGCCTCCTGCACCAGGTCCTCGGCCAGGTGTTGGTCGCCGGTGAGCAGATAGGCCGACCGCAGCAGGGCATGGCTTCGGGCGCGCACGAACGCGACGTACTCGTCCTCGGCTACAGCCATGCTCGATCCGATCGACGACGTAACCGGTGCGGGCCAGGAGTCTAGCCGCGCCAAAGCCGACGTCTGAGCCTGCACTGGTTCCCCCTCCCCGGTTGGGGCTGCCCCGCAGCGTCCCCGTGTGCGCTGCGGGGCAGCTGGCTCAGTTGGATCGGTACGTGAGCAGTTGGGCGTCCCTGACCGCGGCGGGCTCGGCCACCACCGCCTTGACCGTCCAGCCCGGACCGAAGAGGGTCAGCTTCCCCTTGGTCCGCACCAGGATGTCGCCGTTGGGCTGGAACAGGATCGCGTTGATCGCGCCCCTGATCGGCACACCGACGTTCTCCCCCGTACGCGTGTCGACGATCGCGTCAGCGATGAGATCCCGGGCGATGTCGCCGGAGTCCTCGTCGTGCGTGCGCTGCCAGACGGAGATCAACCGGCCGTCCGCCGAGATGCTGTACGGGTCGGAGCTCCGCCGTCGCTGCGGGTTCAGCCGCGCGTCCGTCGAGCCGAAGACCGGCACGATACGAGCGTTGCTCCCGTCGGGATCAGCCGTCGCGAGCTGGGAGCCATGCGCGTACCCGACGCGTTTCCCGTCAGCCGTCCACAGAAAGTGGGAGAGCACCGGTGATTGCTTGGCCCACGGCGTGAAACGGCCCGTCGCGATCGTGAGGAGGCCGATCGTTCGTTCTCCGGCGTCGGGGCGCTTGGAGATCAGCAGGCGCTTCGAGTCCGGCGACCACGCCGGCTCGAATCCAGCGCGCTCGGCACCCCGAAACACCGTGCGACGGTTGCCACCGTCACGGTCGGCGATGACCACGTTTCCGGGCTCGGTCCAGTCGCCGTCGATGAAGGCGATCTGGCTGCCATCCGGCGACAGATTGGCCGCGTAGGCCTCCCTGGCCAGCACCGTCTGCACAGTGGACCCGGTGACCTGAACCAACTGCTCGCTCTCGAGGTAGTACAGGCGACCGGGGATAGAGGTGGCCGGTTTCGAGGCGGTCGGCGCCGACGCCATCGAAGTCGGGGCCGAGATGGACGGTGCTGAGGCCACCGGTCGACTCCCGGCGGGCGTGGGCTTGGCTTCACAGGCGGCGGTCAGCGCGACCGCGGCGACGAGGACGGTCCAGCAGGCGATGTTCCGCGAAGAGGTCGCGTTCATGAGGGGCACCGTTTCCGAGAAGAGAAAGGCGTCGCCGGCCGGCGTCGTGCACGTCCTGTGCGCCTATCAAGACGCGGCCTCGCCCCCGGACGGACGACAGTCCGTTCGGCTCACTTCCGCTCGGCCGAAAGGTCAGTTGGTCCTCGGCCCGGACAGCGTCAACTTGCTCTGGGCACGCGCACCAGGATGTCGCCGCTCGGCTGGACCAGCCTCACTCGTGACCGGCACACCGACGTTCTCCCCTGTGCGGGTCAGCCCGCGGCGGCTGCCTCCGGCTGGGCCGCGGCCGGGCTTTCCGGCTTGACCGAGCGCAGCAGCACCGTCGCGACGTCGACCACCTCGACACCGTCCGTGGCTCCGGCGGCCTGCTTGGCCGTCACGCCGTCGCTGATCATGGTGAAGCAGAACGGGCAGCCGACCGCGATCGTGTGGGCGCCCGTGGAGATGGCCTCCTCGACGCGCTCGATGTTGATGCGCTTGCCGATCCGCTCTTCCATCCACATCCGGGCACCGCCGGCGCCGCAGCAGAAGGAGCGCTCGCTGTTGCGCGGCATCTCGGCGAGGTCCGCGCCACCGGCCGAGGCCTCCAGCACCTCGCGCGGCGGGGTGAAGACCCGGTTGTGCCGGCCCAGGTAGCACGGGTCGTGATAGGTGACACCGCCGTCGACGGGCTGCACCGGGGTCAGCTTGCCCGACGAGACCAGGTCGGCCAGGAGCTGCGTGTGGTGCACGACCTCGAAGCTGCCGCCCAGGGCGCCGTACTCGTTGCGCAAGGTGTTGAAGCAGTGCGGGCAGGACGCGACGATCTTCTTGACGCCCGCCTCGTTGAGGGTCTCGACGTTCTGCTGCGCCAGCATCTGGAAGACGAACTCGTTGCCCATCCGTCGGGCGGGGTCGCCCGTGCAGGTCTCACCCTCACCCAGGATCGCGAAGTCGACGCCGGCCTCGTGCAGCAGCGTCGCGACCGCGCGGGTGGTCTTCTTGGCGCGGTCCTCGAAGGCGCCCGCGCAGCCCACCCAGAAGAGGTATTCGAAGTCGTCGCCGGCACCGGCCCGCTTGACCTCGAAGTCCAGGCCCTTGGTCCAGTCCTCGCGGGTGTTCGGCGGCGCGCCCCAGGGGTTGCCCTTGTTCTCGAGGTTGCGCAGCATGACGCCGGCCTCGGAGGGGAACGACGACTCGATCAGCACCTGGTAGCGGCGCATGTCGACGATGTGGTCGACGTGCTCGATGTCGACCGGGCACTGCTCGACGCACGCGCCGCAGGTGGTGCAGGACCAGAGCACGTCGGGGTCGATCACGCCGCCGTCGGACGCCCCGCCGATCAGGGGGCGGTCGGCCTCGGCCATGGCCAGCACGTCGACCCCGGCCAACTGCTCGGCCGACGCCTTCTCCTCACCCGTCAGGTCCTTGCCACCGCCGGCCAGAAGATAAGGCGCCTTCGCGTACGCGTGGTCGCGCAGCGAGAGGACCAACAGCTTGGGCGAGAGCGGCTTGCCGGTGTTCCACGCCGGGCACTGCGACTGGCAGCGGCCGCACTCCGTGCAGGTGGAGAAGTCCAGCAGACCCTTCCAGGTGAACTGCTCGACCTGGGCGACACCGAACTGGTCCTTCTCCGGGTCGGCCTCCTCGAAGTCGAGCGGAGCGCCGTTGGAGGTCATCGGCCGCAGCGCGCCGAGGCCGGAACCGGCGGGCTTGGCCGGGTCGCGCTTGAAGAAGATGTTCGGGAAGGCCAGGAAGCGGTGCCAGGCGACACCCATCGTCACGTTCAACGAGATCACGATGAGCCAGGTCATCGAGATGACGATCTTGATCGCGGCCACCACCGGAGCCCCGGACTCCCAGGCCGGCAGCACCGAGCCCAGGCCGTGCGAGAGCGGCGCGGCCCAGGTGGGGAAGTCCAGGTGGTCGCCCGCCGCTTTGAAGCCGCGGATCAGGAACCCGCAGACCAGGACGCCGACGATGACCCACTCGACGAAGTAGCCCTGCCACATGGTCGAGCCGGTGAACCGGGACAGGCCGCGTGCCTTGCCCGGGCGGTTCCGCAGCCGCACCGAGATCAGGTAGAGGATGCCTAGGATGCCCAGGATGCCGAGGATCTCGGTGACGAAGCCGAACACCACCCAGCCCGACAGCCAGGGGATGTGGCCCGTCGGCGAGACCACCTCGAAGTAGGCCTCGAGCACGAGCAGCGAGAGCACGATGAACGCGGCCATCACGAACCAGTGCGCCGCGCCGATCGCCGACCACTTGAGCATCCGGGTGTGGCCCGCGGTCTCCTTGAGCATGACCTTCGTGCGGGCGCCCCAGGAGCCGAGCCGGGCCGGGTCCGGCTGGCCGAGTCGGACGACGGCAAGCATCCGCGTGACAGCGCGGACGGCGAGCGCGACCGCGACAAGCGTGATGAGACCAGCGATGGTCGTACAGATGATCTCGACGACGCCCATGCGCGCAGCCTCCGTTGGCCTAGGTGTGGCTGAGGACCAGGTTACGGCAGAAGTTACTTGTCAGTAACGTGAGGTATGCCGCACCCGGTCTTCAGATCACCTTAGTAAATCGGAGATCAGCGCCAGCGGCTGAACACAGCGAGCGAGGCGACCATCGCACCGAAGCCGATCGCCAGGTTCCAGTAGCTCCACGACGCCACGGGGTAGTCGGTGTCAGAGAGGTAGTAGACCACCAGCCAGGCGATCCCGAACACGATCAGTGCGACCCCGGTCACCGGGAGCCACCGCGGGCTGGGCTTGCGGCTCGCCGCGACCGACGACGGGCGTACGTCGGTCGGAGGGGTGTAGACCTTCTTCTTGCGAACCTGCGACTTGGGCACGACGCTCTCTCCTGGTTGTGGTCCTCGCTCGGGCCTGTCAACCGGCGACGGTCCATGGCCAATAATGTTCGCCAGCTAGCGTAATCAACGCGGCGCGTCGCGGCCATGGACGGGCGGCACCAGGTTATGGGAATAATCCCAGCCACCGGATCGACCAGCGTGCACGAGGAGGAGCCGGTGCCGAACTCGTCTATGTGGCGGGCCGGTCTGCGCCGGGTGGCGCGGGCCAGGAAGCCCCGCACGGTCTGGTCGGCCCTGGTGCCGCTGATCGCGCTGGCCGCCGGGCTCCTTTTCACCACCACCGCGCGCACGGCAGACGGTACAGCGCTGCGCGAGGATCGCCGCCCCCGGCTGGCCCAGGTGGTCAACGAGGAGCGCGACCGGGTCACCGCCAGCCAGCAACGGGCGCGCGAGCTCGCCGAGGCGGTCAAGGACCAGACCGACTCCCTGGCGCGCACCGACGGGCCGATCCGCGCCGAGAGCCAGCGGGCGCAGGGCATGGAACCGGCCGCCGGGTTCACCGCCGTGCACGGCCCCGGGCTGACCGTCCGGCTCGACGACGCGCCTCAGCGGTCGGGTGACCGGCCGGACGGGGTTCGCCCCGACGATCTGGTGGTCCACCAGGGCGACGTGCAGGCCGCCGTCAACGCGCTCTGGGCCGGCGGGGCCGAGGCCATGTCGATCATGGGTGTCCGGGTCCTGTCCACCAGCGCGGTACGCTGCGTCGGCAACACCTTGCTCCTGCACGGACGTGTCTATTCACCACCGTTCGTGATCACGGCGATCGGTGATCCCAGCGCGATGCGACAGGCATTGGGAGAATCCGACGGCGTACGTCTCTTCAAAGACGCTGTGGACCACTTCCAGCTGGGCTATCAAGAGACGGTGGAGAAGGACGTGACGATACCCGCGTTCGAAGGGTCCAGCGCCCTCCGATCAGCGAAGGTGACTTCATGAGGCTTTTGCCGTCATGACGGGCGATCAGAACGGCCGCCACCGCGCGCCCGAGGTCAACGACGCGACCGCGGTCATCCCCCGGGTCACCGACCGGCCCGCGGCGGACCCGGTGACGCGCCCGGCGCCGACCACCCGGCCACACCCGCGCCCGCTCGACAGCGGTCTGCGCAACCCGGTGCGGGACGTTCCGGTGACGCCCGGCCCGACGCTGCGGCCACCGGCGCCCGAGCCCGCCGGCCCGGACGTGACGGTGGTCATCCCGAAGGTCACGCCGAGCCCGACGCGAGTTTCGGACGCGACGGCGGTCATCCCGAAGGTGCCGACGGTGCCGGACGCCACGGCGGTGATCCCCAAGGTCGTCGAGCAGACCGCCGTCGTCCCGAAGGCGCTTGCCACCCAGTCGCCCGACATGACGACCGTGATGGGAGCAGTGCCGCCGGCGCCGGAGAAGCCGGACCCGGCCGACCTCCCCCCGCCGGTGACGCCGCGCCGCGGTGAGCGCGTCGTGCGGCTGCGGGCGGAGAACGTCGGCGACGACTACAAGAGCGTCTACTCAGAGCTCACCCGCCCGACCGTGTGGTCGCGCATCCGCGCCGGCATCCGCGTCGGCGGCGAGCTGATGATCACCCTGGGCCTGGTGGTGCTGCTGTTCGCGGCGTACGAGGTCTGGGGTGTCGGAGTCGTCCAGGGCGGCAAGCAGGACGGCCTCGCCCAGGCGCTCGAGCAGCAGTGGGCCAACGAGCCGGGCGACGACCCGACGGTCGGCCCGACCGCCGGAACGGGCGGCCTCGGCTCCAAGATCCATGGCATCGCGAAGCTCTACATCCCGGCCCTCGACCAGAACTGGGTGGTCGTCGACGGGGTCACCCAGGCCGACATCCGCTACGCGCCCGGGCACTACCCGGACACGGCGCTGCCGGGCCAGGTCGGCAACTTCTCCGTCGCCGGACACCGCAACCGGGCCACCTTCTGGCGCCTCGACGAGCTGAAGAACGGCGACTCGATCGTGGTCGAGGACAAGGAAAACTGGTACGTCTACCACGTCGTGAAGACCCGGATCGTCAAGCCGACCCAGGTCGAGGTGGTCGCGCCGGTGCCGATGCTGCCAGGCTCGAAGCCGACGAAGGCGATGGTCACGCTGACCACCTGCAACCCGAAGTTCGACAACTACCAGCGCCTGATCGTGCACGGCGAACTGGTGCGCAGCCAGCCGAAGTCGCAGGGCGACCCGGCCGAGCTGGGAGGCTGAGCGATGTACGCGTGGATCTGGCGCAAGCTGCCGTTCGACGGCGTCTTCGGCAAGCTGGTGACTTCGCTCGTACTGATCACGGGCATACTCGCGCTGTTCTGGTTCGTCGTGTTCCCGTGGGCCGAGCCGCTGCTGCCGTTCGACGACGTGCAGGTGACCCAGGAGGGCGGCGTGCCGGGCGCACCGGGCGTCGGCGACCCGGGCCTGACCGGCCAGTCGCCCGACCCGCGCGAGTCCGGCCTCGACGACCACGACATCCCGTACTCGACCGCGACCGACAACCCGCTTCCGAGGTAACGCCATGCGCGTGCTGGTGATCGACAACTACGACTCGTTCGTCTTCAACCTGGTGCAATATCTGGGCCAGTTGGGCGTCGATTGTGACGTGCGTCGCAACGACGAGCTGGACCTGGCCGACGTCGGCCGCGCCGGCGCCGCCGGGGTGCTGCTCTCGCCCGGGCCGGGCACGCCCGAGCGGGCCGGGATCTGCATCGACGTGATCAAGGAATACGCGGGCGAGCTGCCGATCTTCGGCGTCTGCCTCGGTCACCAGGCCATCGGCGCCGCGTTCGGCGCCACCGTGACCCGGGCACCGGAGCTGCTGCACGGCAAGACCTCGCTGGTGCACCACCGCGGCGCGGGGGTCCTCGGCGGCCTGCCGGACCCGTTCACCGCCACCCGCTACCACTCGCTCGCCGTGCTGCCCGAGACGCTGCCCGACGAGCTCGAGGTGACCGGCGCGACCGAGTCCGGCGTGGTGATGGCCATGCGGCACCGCACGTTGCCGATCGAGGGCGTGCAGTTCCACCCGGAGTCGGTGCTGACCGAGGGCGGGCACCTCATGCTCGCCAACTGGCTGGCGGCGTGCGGTCACCCCGAGGCGCTGGAGCGGGCTCCGGAGCTGTCGGCCGAGGTCGACGCCCGCCGCCGGGCCGCGTTCGCCGCCGCCTGACCGTCGGCGGCGCGCCGCCGAATCCTGGTGCGCCCGGCGCGCCACCGAATCCTCGCGCGCCCGGCGCGCGCCGCCGAAGCCTGGTGCGCCCGGTGCGCGTCGCCTAGTTCTGGTGCTCCCGGTCCTGGCCGATGATCGGCTTGCCGCCGCCGATGCCGGGCAGGATGTCGCCGATGCCGCCGTTGTTGCCACCCGGCGGGTTCGAGGTCGGGTCGCCCGTCGGCTCGTCGTCGGGCTCCTCGAACACCGTCACGGTGATGGTCACCGTGTCGTTGATCTTGGCTTCCTGGTCGGCGTTGGGGTCCTGGTCGATCACCTTGTCGGCCAGGTTCTCGCTCTGGACGGTCTGGCCTTCCTCGACGTCGACCTTGAAGCCGGCCGCCCCCAGCAGGGCCTCAGCGACCTCGCGGGACTTACCGACGACGTTCGGCACCTTCTTGAGCTGGCCGTTGGAGATCTCAACCTTGATCTTGGTGCCGGGCTTGACCGAGCTGCCGGCCTTGTCGACGCGGAGCACGGTGTTCTTCGGCTGCGAGCTGTTGACCTCGTCGAAGTCGGGAATGAGCTTGCGGCTCTCGAACTCGCGCTCGACGTCGGCCTTGGTCTGGCCCTTGAGATCCGGCACCTCCACCGTGCCCGGACCGGCACAGACGGTCAGCGTCACCGTGCTGTTCTTCGCCACCTTCTCGCCACCCTGCGGGTTCTGCTCGGTGACGGTGTTCTCACGGCACTCGGGGTCTTCCTTCGGCGAGGTCTCCACCGTGAAGCCGGCGGTCGTGAGCGTCTGCTGCGCCGCGGCGACCGGCTGGCCGACCACGGACGCCACCGCGACCTTCTCGCCCCGGCCGTGCTGCACCAGCAGGCCGGTGACCAGCGCGATCACGGCGAGCACGCCGAGCACGCTCAGCACGGCCAGCACCCAGTTCGAGCGCTTGCGCCGCTGCGCGTCACCGACCGCGGCGGCCGGGATCGTGCGCGTCGGGGAGCCCTGCGGCCCGCGGACCACGGCCGTGGCGGCGTTGGCCGCACCCATCGGCATGGTCTCCTGGTCGCGCATCACCGGGGTGGCCATGACCGGCCGGCCAGTGGCCGCGCGCAGCACGTCGGCCCGCATCTCGCCGGCGCTCTGGTAGCGGTTAAGCGGGTTCTTGGACAGCGCCTTGAGCACGATCGCGTCGATCGGCGGCGTCACGTCACGGTTGATCTCGCTCGGTGCCCGCGGGTCTTCCCGGACGTGCTGGTAGGCCACGCTGACCGGGCTGTCGCCGACGAACGGCGGGTGCCCGCAGAGCAGCTCGAAGAGCACACAGCCGGCCGCGTAGACGTCGGAGCGGGCGTCGACCGCCTCGCCCCGGGCCTGCTCGGGCGACAGGTACTGCGCCGTGCCGATCACCGCGCTGGTCTGCGTCATCGTGGTCGCGCCGCTGGCCAGGGCTCGGGCGATGCCGAAGTCCATGACCTTGACCTGGCCGTTCTGCGTGAGCATCACGTTGCCGGGCTTGATGTCGCGGTGGATGATGCCGTGCCGGTGGCTGAACTCCAGCGCGGCACAGATGTCAGCGGTGATCTCCAGAGCCCGGCGCGGCTGCAACCGGCCCTCGGCGGCCAGCACCTCCTTGAGGGTGCGGCCGTTGACGAACTCCATGACGATGAACGGCAGGGTCTCGCCCGTCGGGGCGATCTCCTCACCGGTGTCGTAGACGGCGACGATGGCCGGGTGGTTGAGCGAGGCGGCGTTCTGCGCCTCCCGCCGGAACCGCATCTGGAACGTCGCGTCGCGGGCGAGATCGGTCCGCAGCATCTTGATCGCGACGTCGCGGCCGAGCCGGAGGTCGCGGCCACGGTGCACCTCGGCCATGCCGCCGTATCCGAGCAGCTCGCCGACCTGATACCTGCCACCAAGCAGGCGGGCCTGCGTCATCTCGTCAACATTCCTTCGCTTGTCATCCCGATGTGGAGGATTCGCTCTCCAAGACGGTACGGGGCATTTGCCGCCTCGGTTCCACCGACCGGTAGATGAAGCGGGGTCGTTACTTTCCCCGCGGGAGCCATCCCGGAGGCGCCGCTGTTCTGTTGGCTCAACTGGTAGGAGATGACCCCGGCGCAGATCAGCACCAGCGCACCGAGTATCACCGCCAACACGATCAGTAACCGCCGGCCACCACTGCTCGGTTGAGCGGCAGCGGGCACCGACGCGTAACCGTATCCTGCGGGAGCCTGGGGCCGGTTTGCCGGCACGCTCGGGTAGCCACCGTGCGCTGCCGCACTGTTCACCACGGGTGACGCGGGTCGATGCGGCGGAGGCGGGTTGACGTTCCGCGGCGTGGTCGGTTTGACCGGGCCGGGCACGGTGGCTCGCCCACTCGGTGCCATCGCCGGCGACGCGGGCGCGCCCGAGATCGGTCCGGCGGTGGGCGGGGAGGCCGGAGTGAGCGGGCGGTGTGGCTGGGCGGGCGCGGCCAGGGTCGCCGCGGCCTGCCGGGACACGGCCGAGAACGCCGAGGCGCTGGGCCAGCGGGCGGTCGGGTCCTTGGCCATCGCGCGCTCGACGATCGACCGGATCGCCGGCGGGATGTCACCCGGCAGCGGACGAGCGGACTCCCGGACGTGCTTCATGGCGATCTCGAGCGGGTTGTCGCCCTCGAACGGCCGGCGCCCGGACAGGCACTGGTATGCGACCACGCCCAGGGCGTACACGTCGGAGGACGGGGTGGCGATCGCACCCGCGGCCTGCTCCGGGGAGATGTAGGAGGCGGTGCCGAGCACCGATCCGGCCGCGGTGAGCTGGCCGACGATCGCCGAGCGGGCGATGCCGAAGTCGGTCAGCACCAGCGTGCCGTTGGGCCGCACGAGCAGGTTGCCGGGCTTGACGTCGCGGTGCACGATGCCCTTCTCGTGCGCCGCCTGCAACGCGTCGGCCGCCTGTGCGACGAGGGCCATCGTGCGAGCCGGGGTCAGCCGGCCGACCCGGCTCAGGGTGCGGGACAGCGCGTCGCCCTCGACGTACTCCATGATCAGGAAGGCGATCTGCTGATCGCTGCCGTAGTCGTAGACGTCGACGACGCCCGGGTGGTTGATCGTGGCCATCGTGCGGGCCTCGCCCCGGAACCGCTCGGCGAAGCCCGGCTCGTCGAGCAGGGCGGGCAGCAGGATCTTGACCGCGACCGTGCGCCCGAGCACCTCGTCGGTGCCGCGCCAGACATCGCCCATGCCGCCGCCGGCGATGCGCTCGTCGAGGCGGTACCGGCCGCCGAGCATGACCCCGGGACTGATCACCTCAGCTGCCCTCCGCGTCGGTGACCACCGCGCGCATGATCTGGCCGGCGATCCGGGCCGCCTCCCCGCTGCCGCCGCTGCCGGCCTCCTGGAGGAAGACGGCGACCGCGCTGACCGGCTGGCCGTCCTTGATCGCGAAGCCGATGAACCAGCCGTGGTCCTTGCGGTCCGGCGCGGACTGGGCGGTGCCGGTCTTGCCGCCGACCACGATGTTGTCGATCTGGGCGTTGCGGCCGGTGCCGTTCTGGACGACGTTGACCATCATGTCCTGCAGGTCACGGGCCACCGCGCTGCTGACGACGGAGCCGTTGAGCTCCTTCGGCGTGGCCGTGTAGTGCGAGGTCGTGCGGTCGGGACCGAGGAGCTTCTGCACGAGGTACGGGCGCATCTGCCGGCCGTTGTTGGCCACGGCGGAGGCGATCAGCGCACCCTGGAGCGGGGTCATCCGGACGTTGTTCTGGCCGATTCCGCTCTGCGCCAGCGCGGCCGGGTCGTCGCCGCCGTCCGGGTTCTTGATGTCACCGGTCTCGCTGGTGGCGACCGGCAGGCCCTCGGCGTTGAGCCGCCCGCAGGTGAGGTCCGTCTGGCCGAAGCCGAACTTCCGCGCCTCGTCCTTGATCTTGTCGGCGCCGAGCGCCACCGCGAGCTGCGCGAAGCCGGTGTTGCACGACTCGGTCAACGCCTCGCGCAGGGTGACCTGCGACTCGGGGCAGATCGAGGCGGCCGCGTTGCGGATGTCGGTGCCGGAGGTCGGCGCCCGGTAGACCGGGCCGGCCGGGATCTGGGTTTGCTGGGTGTAGCCGTTCTCCAGGGCCGCCGCCGCGTCGATCACCTTGAACGTCGAACCGGGCGGGTACGTCTCGGCCAGCGCCCGGTTGATCAGCGGCTTGTCGGGGTCGCTGTCGAGCTTGTCGAAGGCCGCCTCGGCCGCGTTCGTGTCGTGGCTCACCAGCGGGTTCGGGTCGAAGCTCGGCATCGAGACCAGCGCCTGCACCGCGCCGGTGCGCGGGTTGATCGCCACCGCCGCGCCCTTGTCGGCGCCGACCCGGTTGTTGGTCATCTCCTTGAACGCCGTCTCCTGGGCCCGCTTGGAGAGGCTGAGCAGCACGCTGCCGCCCGGCGTCTTCTCGCCGGTCCACAGGTCGGAGATCCGGTCGGCGACCAGCGCGTCGGAGGTGCCGGCGAGGAACTCGTCCTCGCTGCGCTCGATGCCGGTGGCCGCCAGGTTGACCGGGTTGTAGCCGACGACGTGCGCGTAGGTCTCGTCCGCCGGGTACTGCCGGATGTACTTGAGCTCGCCGTCGGTCGGCTTGCTGGTCGCCAGCGCGGTGCGGCCGGCCTCGATCACGCCGCGCTCCCGCTCGTATTCGGCGATCTGCACGCGGCCGTTGTAGTCGCTGTTGCGATATTCGTCGGCCTTGTAGGCCTGCACCCAGTTGAGGTTGGCGAAGAGCAGCGCGAAGAGAACCAGGACGACGACGCCGACCCGGCGAAGCGGTGCGTTCACGGCTTGATCACCTCCGTGGGCGCCCCGTGCAGCTGCGCGGGGGCACTCGCTGTCGCGCCGCTCGGTCGGGCCGAGGCCGACCCGTCGACCGGCCGCCGTGCCGCGTCGGAGACGCGCAACAGCACCGCGATCAGCATCCAGTTGGCCATCAGCGACGAACCACCGGCGGACAGGAACGGAGTGGTCTGACCGGTCAGCGGGATCAGCCGGCTGATGCCACCCACGATGACGAACACCTGCAAGCCCAGCGTGAAGGCCAGGCCGCCGGCGAGCAGCTTGCCGAACGAGTCGCGCACCGCGAGACCGGCGCGCAGCCCGCGCTGCACGATCAACAGGTAGACGATCAACAGCGCGGAGAGCCCGAAGAGCCCGATCTCCTCGCCGAGCCCGGCGAAGATGAAGTCGTTGTGCACCTCAGGGATCTTGGTCGGCTGGCCACCGCCCGGGCCGGTGCCGAACAGGCCGCCGCTGCCCAACCCGAGCAGCGACTGGACCAGTTGGTAGCCGCGCTCGTAGGGGTCGGAGAACGGGTCGAGCCAGATCTCGGCGCGCTGGTAGAAGTTGGCGAACGGGCCCCCGACCGAGGCACCGAGCAGGTAGGCGCTGTACGCGCCACCGAAGAAGAGCAGCAGGCCGATGATCAGCCAGCTCACCCGCTCGGTGGCGATGTAGAGCGTGACCACGAACATGCCGAAGTAGAGCAGCGAGGTGCCGAGGTCCTTCTCGAAGACCAGGACCAGCAGGCTGACCGCCCAGACCGCGAGCACCGGACCCAGGTCGCGGCCGCGGGGGAAGTCGACGCCGAGCACCCGCCGGCTGGCCAGCGAGAGCACCTCGCGCTTGCGCACCAGGTAGTAGGCGAAGAACGCGAGCAGGGCCAGCTTGGCGAACTCACCCGGCTGGATCTGGAAACCGCCCACCCGGATCCACAGCTTGGCGCCGTTGATCTCCGAGAACCGTCCCGGCAGCAGCGCCGGGATCAGCACCAGGACGATGCCGCCGAGACCCAGGGTGTACGCGTACCGCGAGATCGCCCGGTGGTCCTTGACGACCAGGAGCACGACCGCGGCGAACACGACCGCGATCAGCGTCCAGGCGAGCTGTCGACCACCCGTGCCCGCGAAGATCGGGTACGTGAGCCGCTCGGCGGCCGGCGCCTCGGCCAGGTCGAGCCGGCGCAGGAACGCCACGCCGATCCCGTTGAGCAGGGCGACGGCCGGGATGAGGGCCGGGTCGGCGTAGGGCGCCGTGTATCGGACCACGAGGTGCAGGCCGAGGAACAGGGCGCTCAGGATCGCCGCCGGCACCCAGAAGTTGCCGGTGATCGTGTCGAACATGGTGAGCTGGATGGTCGCGCTGTACGCCGCGACCAGCGCCATCGCGAAGCCGAGCAGAGCCAGCTCGGCGTTGCGACGGGTCTGGACGTCACGGACGCGCGGAAGCTCACCCGTCGCCGCGGGTGTGTTAACCGAACCGGCCTGCGAACTCACGATGTCAGTTGGACGGCCGGCAGTCCGCCGGATCGATGACCGGTGGAACAGTGTCGGTCGGCGTCCCGTCAGGCACCGCGGTCGCTGAGCCGATCCCGGTCGGCGGCGTGCTGGTCGGCGCCGTCGCCACGGTCGTCGGGCTGGCCGGCGGCACCGTCGGGGTGGTCAGTTGCTCACCGGCGGTGGTCGGGGTCGGGCAGGCCGGCTTGAGGTTGGGGTTGGTCGGGTCGTCGGTCGTCAGCTCCGCCAGCCGGCGCTGCGCGTCGGCCTCGCTGTTGGCCTGGATGCCCTGCTTGACCCGCTCCTGCGCGACCGTCGTGAGCTCGTCGAGGCTGGTGGCGCTGGTGGACTGCACGCTCGACAGGTCGACGCCGGCGATCTGGCCCGGCACCCCGCGGAACACGGCGAGCTGGCCCTCCTCGGTGGCACCGACGTAGAACTGCTGTTGGGTGACGCGCCACCCGGCCCAGAGGCCGCCGCCGAGGATGATCAGCAGCACGCCGAGCAGCACCGCGGTGCGCACCGGCCGCCGGCGACGCCGGTCGCCGTCGTCCTCGTGCGCGCCGGCACGGCCGTTGGCCTCGGCCGGCAGGTTCTGGTCGGGGACCGCCGCCCGCGGCGCCGAGAGCGCCGCCGAAGCGCGCGCGGCCGGGGTGTCGGGGCTGGCCGAGGTCGTGTTGCCCCGGTCGCGAGCCGCCGCACCGCCGACGATCGGCGCCTGCTCGACGATGTCCTGGTCGGTGGCGTCCGCGACGACCACCGTGATGTTGTCCGGACCGCCGCCGCGCAGGGCGAGCGCGACCAGCCGCTCGACGCACTGCTGCGGGTCGACGAAGTCGCGCAGCGACTCGGCGATCGTCTCGGCGCTGACCACGCCGGAGAGCCCGTCGCTGCAGATCAGGTAGCGATCGCCGCGGAGCACCTGACGGACGGAGTATTCGGGGTCGATGTCGCGGCCGTCGAGCGCGCGGGTGAGCAGCGACCGCTGCGGGTGGCTGCTGGCCTCCTCGGCGCTGATCCGGCCCTCGTCGACGAGCATCTGGACGTACGTGTCGTCCTTGGTGATCTGCGCGAACTCGCCGTCGCGGAGCATGTAGGCGCGCGAGTCACCGATGTGCACCATGCCGATCTTGCTGCCCGAGAACAGGATGGCGGTGAGCGTGGTGCCCATGCCCTCGAGCTGCGGGTTGGCATCGACAGTGTCGCGCAGTTGTTGGTTGGCGGTATCGACAGCCGTGCGCAGCGCGTCGACGAGGGCGTCACCAGGGACGTCCTCGTCGAGCGGGGCCATGGCTCCGATGACGATGTTGCTCGCGACGTCACCGGCGGCCATGCCGCCCATGCCGTCGGCAACGGCGAGCAGCCGCGGTCCGGCGTAGACGGAGTCTTGATTTCCGTCCCGGATCAGACCGCGGTCACTGCGGGCCGCGTAACGCAGTGTCAGTGTCATGGCCGTAACTCGAGTGAAGTGCGGCCGATACGGATCGGCACGCCGAGGGGGACGGGGGTCGGTCCGGTGACCTTAGCGCGATCGAGATACGTCCCGTTCGTCGAGCCCAGGTCTTCCACGAACCACTGCCCTGACCTGGGAACAAGCCGGGCGTGACGCGCCGACGCGTAATCGTCGGTGATCACCAGTGTCGAATCCTCGGCGCGGCCGATCGTAATCTGGCCGTCACCGAGCGTGATTCGCGTGCCGGCGAGCTGTCCCGCGGTCACCACGAGCTGGTGAGCCGCGCGGCCCCGCTTCACCTTGGCCGGCCGCGATTGGCCGGTCGACGCACCCACCCCCCGTGGTGCGGCGACCAGCCTGCTGGATCGGGCCCCGGCGAAGAGGTCACGCCGGATCACACCCACCACCGTGAACACGAAGATCCACAGCAGAATGAGGAATCCGATCCGGGCGACTTCGACGACGAAATCTCCGGCCAACGGGCTAACCGTCCACGCGGAACGTCAGCGTCGTCGTGCCGAGCTGGATCATGTCGCCGGGGTTGAGCGCCACGGCCGAGACGCGCTGGCCGTTGACCATCGTGCCGTTGGTCGACCCGAGGTCCGTCAGGACGACCTGCGCACCGTCGAAGTCGAGTCGGGCGTGTCGCCGCGAGATCCCGACGTCGGGGAGGCGCAGGTTGGCCTGGTCGCCCCGGCCGATCACGGTCGAGCCCATCTGCAGCGGGTAGGTCCGACCGTCGCCGGAGACCAGGCGGATGTTGCGGCCGCCGGCACCGCCGCCACCACCGTGCATCGGCGGCTGGCCGTAGCCCTGGTCGTACGGCTGCTGATAGCCGCCGCCACCCCCGGGCGCGTCGTAGCCCTGCTGCACCGGGGCGACGTCGCCACCGGTGTAGACCTCGGCCGTGACCCGGAACATGCCGGTGTCGAGGCCGTCGCCACGCTCGATCTCGACGATCACGTCGCCGTAGACCGTCCACGCCTGCTCACCGATGAACTCGGCCTGCGACTGCGCGAGCTCCTGGGCGAGCGCGGCCGCGTACGGCGCGAGCCGGCTGTGGTCATAGGGAGATAGGTCAATCACGTAGCGGTTCGGCACCAGAGTCCGCCCGCCGGCCAGGATAGCCTTGTGCGCCTCTGCCTCCCGCTGCATGGCGTTGAGGATCTCCACAGGGTGGACGACCCCCTTGAACACCTTGGCGAAGGCCCCTTCGACCAGGCCTTCCAAACGCTTCTCGAAGCGTTGCAGCACGCTCACCGGCTCCTCCTCGGGTTCCGAGGCCATGATGGTATCCGGCCGGGGCACATGCAGTCCGCATGGCGACCGACCGACTGTCTCGCCGGTCTCCGCGGAACGCCGTGGGAGCGCTGCCGCTCGCGGCGTCTGGGGAGACCGAGCCCGCCACCGGAGTGGCGGACAACTCCGTGTTAGTCTTCCCAGGCGCCGCGAGCGGCAACCGCCCACGGCCACCGGCATGGATAGCGTAATATGTGCCGGCAGCTGTTCCAGGGGAAGTGGCGGAATGGCAGACGCGCACGGTTCAGGTCCGTGTGCCCGAAAGGGCGTGGGGGTTCAACTCCCCCCTTCCCCACCATGACGTTAAGGCTCCGCGACTCGCGGGGCCTTAACGTTATGCACCCCTGATTGCCGAGCAGCACCTGGAGTTGAGGCGTGTCCGTCGCGTTGGTCACCGGTTCCGGAGGCTTGATCGGCTCGGAGGCCAGTCGGCACTTCGCCGGCCTGGGCCTCGACGTCGTTGGCATCGACAACGACATGCGGCGCTACTTCTACGGCGAGGACGGCTCGACCGCCTGGAGCGTGGCGAGCCTCGGCAAGGACCTCGGCACCGCCTACACGCACTACGAGACCGACATCCGCGACCGGGCCGGGCTCGAACAGATCTTCAAGAAATACGGCTCCGATATCGCCGTGGTGATCCACACCGCCGGCCAGCCCTCGCACGACTGGGCCGCGAAGGAGCCGTTCACCGACTTCGACGTCAACGCCGTCGGCACCCTGAATGTGCTGGAGAACACGCGCGCGCACGCGATCGACGCGCCCTTCATCTTCTGCTCGACCAACAAGGTCTACGGCGACCGGCCCAACAGCCTGCCGCTGGTCGAGCTCGAAACTCGTTATGAAATCGCGTCCGACCACCCGTACGCGGGCGGCGTGACCGAGGACATGTCGATCGACGACTCCATGCACTCGATCTTCGGGGTCAGCAAGGTCGCGGGCGACGTGATGGTCCAGGAGTACGGCCGCTACTTCGGCATGAAGACGGCCGCGTTCCGCGGCGGCACGCTGACCGGCCCGGCACACTCGGCCGCCGAGCTCCACGGCTTCCTCGGCTACGTGATGCGCTGCGTGATGGAGGAGCGCGTCTACAACCTTTTCGGCTACAAGGGCAAGATGGTCCGCGACGCCATCCACTCCCATGACGTGCTGACGGCGTTCGAGGCGTTCTTCCGGGCGCCGCGCTCCGGCCAGATCTACAACCTGGGCGGCGGGCGGCACTCCAACACCTCGCACATCGAGGCGTTCGCCATCGCCAAGGAGATCTCCGGCCGGGAGCCGAGGATCAACTACGTCGAGCAGGCCCGGATGGGCGACCACCAGTGGTGGATCAGCAGCATGGCGCGCTTCCAGGAGCACTACCCCGACTGGAAGCAGACCTACGACGTGCCGATGATCCTGCGCGAGATCCACGACGCCAACGTCGACCGCTGGGTGCCCGGGTCGTGATCGACAAGGGCCGGCACAGCGTCCTCGGCGTCCTGGTCGACGCCGTCGACTACGAGACCGCCACCGCCCGCGTGATCGAGGCGGCCCACGAACGCCGGCCCCTCGCGCTCACCGCGCTGGCCGTGCATGGCGTGATGACCGGCGTGCTCGACCCGCAGCACAACGCCCGGCTCAACTCGTTCGACGTGGTCACCCCCGACGGGCAGCCCGTGCGCTGGGGCCTCAACCTCCTGCACGGCGCTGGGCTCACCGACCGGGTCTACGGCCCGACGCTGACCCTGCGGGTGCTCGAGCGCTGCGCCGCCGAGGGGCTGCCGGTCTACCTCTACGGCTCGACCGACGAGACGCTCGCCCGCCTGGTCCCGGCGCTGGAGAAGATGTTCCCCGCGCTCAAGTTCGCCGGCGCCGAGCAGTCCAAGTTCCGCACGGCGCGGCCCGGCGAGGCCGTCGAGATCGCCGACCGGATCCGCGCGTCCGGCGCCCGGGTCGTGCTGGTCGGGCTCGGCTGCCCGCGGCAGGAGATCTTCGCGTACGCCATGCGCCCGCTGCTCGACATGCCCCAGCTCGCCGTCGGCGCGGCCTTCGACTACCACGCCGGGCTGCTCCGCAAGCCGCCGGCGTGGATGCAGCGCGCGGCGCTGGAGTGGCTCTGGCGACTGGGCCTCGAGCCGCGCCGGCTGTGGCGCCGTTACGTGATCCTCAACCCGGCCTACCTGAGCCGGCTCTTCGCGCAGAAGCTCGGCATATGGAAAGCGACCCCGCCGCCACCGGCGACGGAGCCGCTCTCCGAGTTCCCTGTCTAGAGGTTCAACGTCCAGCTGTTGACGTATCCGGCGTCGCCACCGAACAGGTCCTGCACCCGCAGCTTCCAGTTGCCGTTCGCCGCCTCACCCGACACGTTGACCGTGTAGGTCGCGTTGACGTTGGCGCGGGTGTCGTACGGGCTGGCGTTCTTCAGCCGGTACTTCGTGCCGTCGGGAGCCACGAGGTCGATCAGCAGGTCGCCGCGGAAGGCATGCACGATGTCGACTGCCACGGTGGAGGTGGCCGACGCGTTGCGGTCACAGCCCAGGATCCAGTTGGAGCTCGACACCGCCCCGCCCAGGTCCGGGATCGCCAGGTCGACGTCGGTGCTGTTGGAGCAGCCGCCCGAACCGGCGACCACCGTCAGCGTGTAGGTGGCCGAGCGGGTGCCCGACGTGCCGGTGCCCGTCACGGTCACCGGGTAGGTGCCGGCAGGGGTCCCGGCCGAGGTGGCGATGGTCAGCGTCGACGAACCGCCCGAGGTGACCGTGGCGGGGTCGAAGCTGGCCGTGGCGCCGGTCGGCAGGCCGCTCGCGGTCAGCGCGACCGACTGGGTCGGACCGGTGCTGTTGATGCCGATCGCGACCGTCGCCGAACCACCGACCAGCACGGCACCCGAGGGCGGCGCGAGCACGACCCCGAAGTCGCTGGCTGGCGGGGCGTCCTTGATGAAGAGCAACTGGTTTGGCGTGTCTGTGCCGGGGTTCGTCACGACGTTGGGGGTCGAGTTGGTGACGAGGTAGTCACGCACCTGCTGGTTGGTCCAGCTCGGGTTGCTCGAGAGCAGCAGGGCCGCCGCTCCGGCGACGTGCGGTGTCGCCATCGACGTGCCGCTGATGGTGTTGGTGGCGGTGTTGCTCGTCGACCAGGACGAGGTGATGTTGACGCCCGGGCCGAGGATGTCGACGCAGTTGCCGTAGTTCGAGAACGACGCCGCCGCGTCGTTGATCTGCGTGGCGCCGACCGTGATCGCGGCGGGCACGCGGGCCGGTGAGAAGTTGCAGGCGTTGAGCCGACGGCCGAAGATGTCGCCGTTGCCGGAGGCCACCGCGAAGGTGATGCCCGTGTTGATCGCGCCGTTGACCGCCGTGTCGAGGGCTGCGCTGGCGTCGCCACCGAGGCTCATGTTGGCCACGGCGGGCTTGACCGCGTTGGCCGCGACCCAGTCGATGCCGGCGATCACCTGGGCGTCGGTGCCCTCGCCCGCGCAGTTCAGGACCCGCACCGCGACGATCTGCACACCCTTGGCCACGCCGTACGTGCTGCCGCCGACCGTGCCGGCCACGTGCGTGCCGTGCCCGTGGCAGTCGTCGGCCGTGCCGCCGTCGATCGCGTCGAAGCCGCTGGTGGCCCGACCGCCGAACTCCTGGTGGGTCGTCCGGACGCCCGTGTCGATGATGTAGGCGTGCACGTTGCCCGCGGTGTTCGGGTACGTGTAGGACTGGTTCAGCGGCAGGTTCCGCTGGTCGATCCGGTCAAGGCCCCACGACGGCGGGTTGGTCTGGGTGCCGTACGCCCGAACCGTGTGGTTCTGCTCGACGTAGGCGACGCTCGGATCGGCCGCGATCTTCTTCGCCTGCGCGGCGCTGGCTTGCACCTCGAAGCCGCGCAACGCGTTGCGGAAGATGTGGCGCACGGTGCCACCGAGCCGGACCGTCAGCGTCTTGGCCTTGCCGTCAACGGCGGTCGGCGCCACCGCGCTGTCCTTGAGGACGACGATGTAGCTGTCGGCGACCGCGGTCGAGCCACCGGCCCGACGCACCACGCCGCTCGGGTCGGCGGCGACCGCGGGGGCGGCGAAGGTGAACACCGTCAGGGCGCTCACTCCGACCAAAATGGACTTTCGTGGGAGTCTCATCTCCCGTTCTCCCCTCCTGTCCGCGCATCGGCCGCCCCGTGTTTGTGACATGGCCGTCCGCAGACCGAAGCTGAGGCTATGCGGCAGAGGAAGACATGAACAGATGTCTGTTAGTCAAGATCGAGCAACGCTCGGACAAAAGAAAGCGGCCCCGGCCGCCGGAGCCGCTTTCCTTTTGTCGACGGGTTAGAGGGTCAACGTCCAGGTGTTGATGTAGCCGGTATCGGTGCTGTAGACATCGCGCACCCGAAGCTGCCAGTTGCCGTTGGCGGACTCACCGGACAGGTTGACGGTGTACGTCGCGTTGACGTTGTCGGCGCTGTCCAGCGAACTGCTGTTCTTCAGGCGGAACGCGGTGCCGTCCGGGGCGACCAGGTCGATGACCAGATCGCCGCGGTACGTGTGCACGATGTTGACGGCCACGGTCGACGAGCTTGACGGCGCACGTCCGCAGCCGGAGATGGCGATCGTGCTGGACACATTGGAGTTGTTGTCCGGGATGGCCACGTCCGTGCCGTTGGTGCCGGAGCAACCACCGCCCGTGCCACCCGTGACCGTGAGCGAGTAGGTCGCGGACCGCGCACCGGCCGCACCCGTGCCGGTGACCGTGACGGCATGGGTGCCCGACGGCGTGGAGGCCGACGTGGAGATGGTCAGTGTCGACGAGCCGCCCGACGTGACGGAGGCCGGGCTGAAGCTCGCTGACGCGCCGGACGGGAGCCCGCTCGCCGAAAACGTGACAGACTGCGCCGAGCCGGAGGTCGTGGCTGTGTTGACCGTCGTGCTCGCCGCGCTGCCCGCCGCCACCGAGCCCGAGGCCGGTGACACCGAGACGCCGAAGTCGTTAGCCGGCGGCGTGCCGTCGTTGACCACGAAGAGCAGCCGGTTCGGGGTCCCGGTGCCGGGGTTCGTCACGACGTTGGGTGTCGAGTTGTTGACCAGGTAGTCGCGTACCTGCTGGTTGCTCCAGCCGGGGTTGGCCGAGAGCACGAGCGCGGCCACTCCGGCGACGTGTGGGGTCGCCATCGACGTACCGCTGATGGTGTTGGTGGCGGTGTCGCCCGTCGACCAGGACGAGGTGATGTTGACGCCCGGGGCGAGGATGTCGACGCACGTGCCGAAGTTCGAGAACGAGGCCGCCGCGTCGTTGTTCTGGGTCGCACCGACGGTGATGGCGTTGGGCACCCGGGCCGGCGAGTAGTTGCAGGCGTTCTGACGCTGGCCGAAGATGTTGCCGTTGCCCGCCGCGATCGCGAACGTGACACCGGAGTTGATCGCGCTGTTAACGGCGTTGTCGATGGCGGTGTTCGCGCCGCCGCCAAGGCTCATGTTGGCCACCGCGGGCTTGATCGCGTTGGCGGTCACCCAGTCGATGCCGCCGACCACCTGCGCGTTGGTGCCGCTGCCCTGACAGTTGAGCACCCGCACCGCGACGAGCTGCACACCCTTGGCCACGCCGTACGCGCCGCCGCCGACCGTGCCGGCCACGTGCGTGCCGTGCCCGTTGCAGTCGTCGGCCGCACCGCCGTCAACGGCGTCGAAGCCGCTGGTCGCCCGCCCACCGAAGTCCTGGTGGGTGGTCCGGATGCCCGTGTCGACGATGTACGCGTGCACGTTGCTCGCCGTGTTCGGGTAGGTGTAGGACTGGTTCAGCGGCAGGTTGCGCTGGTCGATCCGGTCCAGCCCCCACGACGGCGGGTTGGTCTGCGTGCCGAACGCGTGCACCGTGTGGTTCTGCTCGACGTACGCGACGTTCGGGTTGGCCGCGATCTTCTTGGCCTGTGCGGCGCTGGCCTTGAGCTCGAAGCCACGCAGAGCCGCGCGGTACGTGCGCACCACACTGCCACCGTGCTTGCCGGCGAGTGTCGCCGCGCTGCCGTCGACGCTCGATCGAGCGACCGCGCTGTCCTTGAAGACGACGATGTAGCTGTCTGCCACGGCCGTGTCGCCACCGACGTGCAGGATCGTTCCACTCGGCTCGGCGGCGGCCGCCGGCGCGGAGAACGCGAACGCGGTCAGGGCACTTACCCCGACCAGGATGAACTTGCGCGGGAGTCTCATCTCCCTCCTCCCCTCCGATCGGTGGACCGGCCGTCCCGCTCGTGGCGGGATATCGGCGTTCACCGATCGATGGTGAGGTTATGCGGCTTGGGGAGAAGTAGACAGATGTCGAATTTTGCTGGCCCCTACGGGGCGGTTCTGCGGGTCGGCCCCGGGTGCGGCCCGGATGTGCGGACTCCGCCGATCGACGAGGGTCTTAGGCATGGGGACCGAACTGGCACTGACCGCCGCCATCGCGGCCGCCGCGCTCGCCGCGGCCGCACTCGCCGACCTGCTGCCGCGCGCCACCACCGCCGCCGTGCTCCGGCGCCGGGCCGCTCGCCTGCAACTGCTGGTCGGCGCGCTGCTCGCGGTGCTGGCCGGCATCGGACTGGCCGGACTGGCCGGCTACGGCGACCTCGTGCCGGCGGTCGTGCCGTTCGTGGTGCCCGCGTTGGCCGTCGCCTTCGTCTCGCTGCGCCGGATCGGCCGGGTACGCCGCGGCGCCGCCGCGTTCGCGACGGCGCCGCACACTCCCACGCCGCCCGGGCTCCGTGCCACGGCGGCGCACCCGTTGCTCGCCCTGCCGATCCAGATCACCGCGCTCGCGGGAGTCGCGGCCGTGCTGGCCGCGGCCGGCCTGGTCGCGTTGACGGTGCCGGCGGTGCTGGGTGCGGTGTTGACCGCGGCCGGTCTGGTCGTCGCCGGCATCGGCGTGCGGGACGCGCTGCGGCACAGCCGCCTCGCCGAGGGTGCGGTGGCGCGGCCGGAGCGCCTAGCGCGGCCGGTTGGCGTCCTGTAGGTAGAGCAGCTCCAGGATCGACCGGGCGGCCTCGAACCAGCGGTCGAGCCATCCGGCGGTCGGGATGCTGCCCTTGGGCGGAAGCTCCAGCAGCAGGCCCCGCAGCAGCGGGTGGTCGGCGATGAGCGCCTCCTGCTCGGGGTTCCACTGTGGTGGGTAGACGGCCTCCAGCGCGGGCCGGTCGCCGGCGGCGCTGCCGGTGTTGAGGTCCGCCGGGAGCCCCTGGCGCACCACCCGGTCCGGCTCGCGGTCCGCCGGCGCCTCGATGGTCAGGGCCGCCTCGCGCCGGGTCTTGCGATAGGGCCCGGTGAACCGCTCCTGCGCCGCCGAACCGTTTCCGAGGTTGTCGGGCATGGTCATTCCTTTGTCGCCTGCCTGCTCGTTCGGATTAACCCGCTCGGCGGGTTGACCTGGCATTTACCGTGTCTTCTGGTACAACGACCCGGCGCTGTGACGGCGACGGCCCCTCGACGAAAGTAGGCGCCCTCCGTGGTGGAGGGCGCCTGGTTTTACGGGGCTTGGGGCTGGGTTACAGGTCGAACTCGCCGTCCTTGGCGCCACCGACGAACGCGTCCCATTCGTCGATGGTGAACAGCAAGGCCGGTCCGGTCGGGTTCTTCGAGTCGCGGACGGCAACCGCACCCGGTACGAACGCGACCTCGACGCAGTTGTCGCAGTTGGGCCCGCTACGGGTGCTCTTCTGCCAGACCGCGCCGGTCAGATCGACATGAAACCCCTTGGTCTCGCCTTCCACAGTGGCTCCTTAGCTAGCTTTGCGATGTAGGCGACCGACTCCTCGGGGCGGAGTGCGGCCGCACGGATGTGGTCGAAGATGAAGACGTACTTCCGCAACTCGTCGCTCTTCTCGATGAAGAGGCCCCCGGTGGCGTTCTCCGCGTAGACCACTTCAGGGTCACTCGGCTCGGGGAATTCCAGAATGGCGAACGTGCCGTCCATACCGGCATGAGCACCTGCCTCGAAGGGCAGGATCTGCAAGGTCACATTCGGGGACTCTGCCGCCTTCACAAGCCTTTCCAGTTGGGCCCGCATGACGGCATCACCCCCTACAGGCCGGCTCACCACAGCTTCATCAAGAACGAACCACAGGTCGATGGGGTCGTCCTCTTTCAATAACGACTGGCGAGCGCGACGGACACTCACCCTTTTGTCTACATCTTCGGTGGTGAAGTCCGGCCGGGCAGCGCGGATCATGGCTTTCGCATAGTCCTCGGTCTGCAGGAGACCGGGCACCACTTGGTGTTCGTACGCGCGGATCGAATGCGCGGCCGCTTCGAGCCCGACATAGGCGCCGGCCAGCACCGCCCCGTATGGATGCCACCAGCCTTTCTGTCTCGCCTCGCGGGCGATCTGCACCAGTTCTTCGCACTCCGGGCCGGTGATGCCGTAGATGGCGAGCATGTCCCGGACGTCGCGCGGGGTCGCGGAGGTATGGCCGGTCTCGATGCGCGAGATCTTCGACGCGGAGCATTCGAGCCGCTCAGCGACGCCGTCGATGGTGACGCCCGCTCCCTCTCGGCGACGTCGTAGCTCGGCGCCTAGTCGCCGACGGCGGATGGTCGGGCTCCGGCGCTCGGTCACCGGGTCACCTCCGGACAGGTGCGGAAAGACGTTAGCGTCCGCACCCGCCGCGGGAACGGACCAAATCGGACGAACGCGGCGAGCTACGCGAAATGCGACGGTCGCTGAGTGATGCGGCTTCAGTCTGACGCGCTAATCGGTTGGACATCAAGGACCATCGCGGCCGCAAGAGGCCACGAAAGCACTACCAAAGTGCAACTTGCATTGATCATGTTGTTGGTGCACTCTCTACGTATGCCACGGGTCACTCAGCGTTTCTGAAAGATCAGTTCTCCCCGGCGGCCTTTCTCGAGTCCTCCCCGATTCTGAGTTACCTCGATCAACGGCTTCGGAACAGGAGTTGATGTGCTTCCTCGCTCCGGTGACGTGCTGCACGTGACGCGCGCGGCGAGCGTCCAGTTCATCGACCCGCTTCTCTTCCGCGTAATCCGCGTCCACGACTGGCCGACCTATGACGGCTGGGTCTGGCTCGACGGCTACGAGCTCAACGCGGCAGGCGACGCGGTCGAGCGGCGCTCGATCTTCGTGCAGGTCAGCGGCCTGCGGCAGTTGCGCTCGCCGAACGACCTACGCAACGCGCCACGCCGCATCGGCGTCCAGGCGATGCCGGTCGCGGCGCGCGCCAGCTGACCGTTCCGCGTTCCCGTGATGCGCGAGCCCTCCCGGCTCTAGACTCGACATACCCACCGAAAAGTTCTTCCCGGGCGTGACCAGGACCCCTATTCCTGGGGGTCACTCATGGTCAAGCCACCGGCGCGACCGCTGATCCGCTGTGCCCCAGTGCTTCTCGCGGCCGCCGCGGTCTTCTTCGGCGGCGTCGCGTTGCCGGGCGTCGTCCTACCCGGCGTCGCGCTGGCCGCACGCGGCTCGGCGATCGCCGAGCCGGCCGGGCTGCCGGGCGTGCCCGGGATCCCGTCCGTCGTCGTGCCCGGCGTCCCGGGTCTGGCTCCTGGGTTGTCCGAGGGTCTGCTGCCGGGCATCGTGCTGCCGACCCCGGTGTGGCGACACCTGGATCCGTTGCGCCCTCCGGCCGCCACGCCCGGGATCGCCGGTGTCGCCCAGCCGGGTGACCCGGATGGATGGTTCGACCGCCCCGGCCCGGACGACGACGCCGGCCCCGGCGACGAGCCGCCGGAAGACCCGGCGCCGGACGAGGAGGACCCGGACGTCCGGCCGCCGGCCGAGCCGCAGCTGCCTGTCCCACCGGTGGAGCCGATGCGACCGACCCTGGCTCCGCCGCCCCCGCCCGCCGCGTCGCCGCGACCCGCACCGGCCAGCCCGGCGTCGCCACGGGTGTCGCGCACTCCGCGGGCCACTCCGTCGCCGGCCGACACCCGCGGCCTGGACGAGCTCTTCCCCGACCGCCCGTCGACCGACACGCCGGCGGCCGACGCGCCGGCCGACTCGACGGGCAAGCCGGAGCCGGTCGGCTACGGGCAGCCACTGATCTACTCGGGAATCGCCGGCATGCTCATCTCGGCGATCGGCATCGGCGTGGTCCTCAACCGCCGCCGCGGCTGGTGACGCCCCGATCAGGGACCCGGCGGGATGCTGGGTGTGGTGGTGGGGGTCGGTGTCGGCGTGGCCGTGGGACTGGGCGCGCCGGACGAGACGTCAATGGTGATCGTGGCGCCGGGCTGGACCTCGGTGCCCGGCCCGGGATCCGAGTCGACCACCGTGCCCACCGGCCGGTCGGAGTCCACGTAGTTGATGCGCGCGCCCAACCCGACGTCCGCGAGGCGCTGCACGGCCTGGTCCTGGGTCAGCCCTTGCAGGATCGGCACGGCGACCGCCGCGGGCGTGGTGGCGGAGGGCGTCGGCGAAGGCGACCTGGTGGTCGGCGTGGCCCTGGTCGGTGCCGGCGCGGTCGCGGCCGGGGTGGTGCGGCTCGGCTCCGGAGTGGGGCTGCCGTCACCGCGCAGGATCAGCCAGAGGCCGAAGGCGAGCACCCCGAGCAAAATCAACGCGATGATGCCGATCAGGATCGGCATCCACCACCGGCGTCCGTCGGGAGGCCCGGGTTGCCAGTTGTCCGGCGGCCCGTCGTCGGGCGGCTCACCCGGCCCACCGGGCTGCGGAATGCCGGCGCGCCCGGCCCAGGCCCGATCCACCGGCGGCGTCGCGTTCCGCGGACCGTTCTGCTGAATCCGGGTGGTCCGGTCGTCACCCTGCGACCGACCGTCACGAGCGGCCGGCGAGATCTGAGTTGTGCGGTCGCTGTCGTCCGCCCGCCCGAAACGAGCGGTGCGGCCCGGATCCTCCGGCAGCCGCTGCGTCGCGTCAGGATGATCCTGGGACACGCGCCGCGTCGCATCAGCCTCGGCCGCCGTCGACACGCGTTGGGTCGCGTCAGCATCGGCTGACGGTGGCTTCCGCTGCGTCGCGTCCGGCGCGCCCGACGGCGGCACTTGCTGCGTCGCGTCGGACTCACCCGACGGCACCTGCTGCACCGCATCTGACTCGCCCGCGGGCGGCACCCGCTGCGTCGCGTCGGGGTCACTGGGCGTTACGCGTTGGGTTCGCTCCGCCTCGTCGGGGTCTTCGTCGTCGTCGCGGATCGGGTCGAAGGGTGCTGTGTGGTCCAAGGGCTGGTCGGGGTCGTTGTCCGAGCCTGAGCCGCCCCGCGCACGCGGGTCTTCGGGCTGGTCGGCCATCGTCGATCCCTTCGCTGCCTGGAAGATCCGGAACCGACCCTAGCCTGCCGGGGGTGGATCACGCTGCGCACGAGCGGCCCCGGGGCCGGCAAGGCTCGCCCGCACCGCGGGCGAACGCTACGCTGCCCCGCATGGCCGTACGAGGCTGGGGAGGATCGATCGCCGCGGCGATCGGCATTGCTGCGTGCGCCGGTGCCGCGCAGCTCGGTCTCGGCTACGGCCTGGGCATCATCACCTGGCTGCCGGCGTCCGACCGGGTCGGCGAGGCGGCGTGGGCGGCCAGCCTGTCGTGGGCCGCGTGGATCGCCGCGACCTCGACCGTCGCGGGCGCGATCGGAGCGCAACGGCTCACCGAAGCGGCCGACACCGACAGCGACCAATCCGGTGCCACGTTCCTCGGCCGCATCTCGCTGGTCGTCGCCGCCGCGGTCGGTGCGCTGGTCACCGTCGCACTGGTCGCGGTGCCGGCCCGGGCCGCGGTCAGGGCCGACACGTTCTCGCCGCAGACTATCGCCGCCGGCTACGCGGTGATCGGCGTCCTGCTCGGCCTCGTCTTCGCGACCTGGGCACTGTCGTCCCGTGCGGCCGCGAGCAACGTCATCGCGACCGTCGGCTGGCTCTGGTTGCTCGCCGTGGTCTCGGTGACCGAGGGGGTGGTCTCGGGCGGCGACCAGTCGCCCGCCCAACTCGGCGTCTGGCAGATCACCAACGGCAGTGACGCGTTCTGGTTCCGTGACTACGTCTACTGGCCCGGCGCCGCGCTCGCGCTCGGTGCGGCCTTCGTGATCGGCGCCCTGGTCGCCCGCCGCCCGGCCCGTGACCCGTTGCACCGGGTCGGCGCCGCGGTGTCCGGCATCGCGGGTCCGCTCGTGGTGGCGTCCGCCTACTTCCTGGCCGCGCCGCGGCTGTCCGGCATCCGTGCCGAGCAGGTTTCGGCGCACCTGCTCGCCCCGTACGCGGTGCTGGCGGGCCTGGCCGGCTCGGTGCTGGTCACCACGCTGGCACAGCGCGCCGACAACTCCACGGTGACGGTGCCGACACAACGCGCGCACGCCGACGCGGAGACCCGCGAGCACGCCGACGCGGAGACCGTGCGCAACCCGGCCGCCACTCCATTGTGGCCAGAGGGCACCGCTCCCGGCGAGACCCCACCGGCACCGGCGAAGCCCGAACGCAAGCGGCGGTTCGGCCGCCGTGGCAGCGACTCCGAGGACGACGCCTAGTCGATCGGCCAGGTGTGCACGGGATCGTTGGTGCGCGCCAGCTCCGCGTAACGATCGAGCATGTGGTGCAGCGCCGTCGTGCGGTCCAGGCCACGCTTGCGTTCCGCCTCGCACACCATCGCCGTCTGCCAGGCCGCGCCGTTCTGGCCGGTGCGGCAGCGTTCGGCGATGACGCCCAACAGTTGGTCACGGAACCGCGGTGCGACCCCGAAGCGATCCAGCCCGGCCGCCGCCCGAGGCAGCAACACCTCAGGCACGAGGTCGGCGATCCGGACCTCGCCGTGCCGGGGCCAGTAGACCCGGGCATCGAGGCCTCGGCGCGCCGCGGCGTGGAAGTTCTCCTCGGCCTTGGTGAACGGCAACTGGCTCCAGATCGGACGGTCGGCCTCGGCCAGGTCCCGCACAAGTCCGAAGTAGAACGCCGCGTTCGCCAACATGTCGATGACCGTGGGACCGGCCGGCAGAACGCGGTTCTCCACCCGCAGATGCGGCCGACCGTTGTGGATGTCGTAGACGGGCCGGTTCCACCGGTAGATGGTGCCGTTGTGCAGGCGGAGCTCACCGAGATGGGGCACGCCGCCGCTGTGCAGGACCTCGACCGGGTCCTCGTCGTCGGTGATGGGCAGCAACGGCGGGAAATAGCGCACGTTCTCCTCGAACAGGTCGAAGATCGAGGTGATCCATCGTTCGCCGAACCACACGCGCGGCCGTACCCCTTGTGATTTCAGCTCGTCGGGTCGCGTGTCGGTGGCCTGCTCGAACAGCGCGATCCGGGTCTCGGCCCAGAGCTGTTTCCCGTAGAGATAGGGCGAATTGGCCCCGATGCCGACCTGGATGCCCGCGATCGACTGGGCCGCGTTCCAGTAGTCGGCGAAGGTGTCCGGCGAGACCTGCAGGTGGAACTGCACGCTGGTGCACGCCGACTCGGGCGCGATCGAGTCGGTGAACGTCTGCAACCGTTCCACACCACGGATGTCGAGCCCGATGTCCTCACCACGCGCGGCGACGATCTGCTCGTTGAGAGCCCAGTAGCGATCGTTGCTGGAGAGGTTCGCGAGCACGAGGTGGCGCGGGGTAAGGGTGGGCAGGATGCCGATCAGCACAATCGTCGCGTCGGCCTTGTTGGCACGGTCTTCCGCACGTCCCAGACTGGCCTGGATGTCGTGCTGGTAATCGGCGAAACCGTCGCCCTCGATGAGTCGAGGTCGCGCGTTGAGCTCGAGGTTGAAGAGCCCGAGCTCGGTCTGGAACGTCGGATCCGCGAGGTTGGCCAGGATTTCCGCGTTGCGCATTGCTGGCTCGGCGTCTTTGTCGACCAGGTTGAGCTCGATCTCCAGACCCGTCGTCGGCCGCTCGGCGTCGAACTCGAAGTCGTCGAGCATGAGCGCGAAGACATCGAGACATCGCCGGACTTTCTGCCGATAGCGGACGCGGTCCTCACGGGAGAAAAAAACCGGCGACACATCCTTGCCCATGTGTGCCCTCCCCGGCGCACGGCCCCGTATGAGTGGCGAGTGGACCCTTCACGGTAGGAGGGCCGAGGCCGCTCGGCCAGAGTCAAACCAGATACTTATCACCCTTTGTAAGCGGATCAAAGCGTTCAGTCCACCATACGCCAAGGCCCCGGCAGCTAGTGATCGCTGCCGGGGCCTTGAAAAGAGGCGGTCGTCACGCCTGGCGAACGGCTTCGCCCTCGATCTCGATGCGGACCTTCTTGCCCACCAGGACGCCACCGGTCTCCAGGTTGACGTTCCAGGTCAGGCCGAACTCCTCGCGGTCGATCTCGGTGTGGGCCGAGAAGCCGAAGATGTCCATGCCGTACGGGTTGCGGCCGGCACCCTCGAACTCCACCTTCAGGTCGACCTTGCGGGTAACGCCGCGGATGGTCAGCTCGCCGGGGAGCACGAACTCCGTGCCGTTGACCTGCGTCACGCCACCGAGGCTCTGGAACTCGATGGTCGGGAACTCCTCGGTCTTGAGGAAGTCGGGGCTGCGGAGGTGGGCGTCACGGTCAGCGACACCAGTGGTGATGCTGGCGGTCTTGATGCTGGCGGAGACGCTGGACTCCGTGGGGTCCTCGGCGACCGTGATGGTCGCGGCGGCCTCGTCGAAGTGACCTCGAACCTTGGCCACCATCATGTGGCGAGCGACGAAACCGACCAACTTGTGCGCGGGGTCGAGTTCGTACGTGCCAGGGGCCGGGATGGTCACGCCGTTCCAGACGCGGGTGTTGTTGGTAGCGGTGTCGCTCATCGGAAGGGGCTCCTTCAAGAGTCAGCGGGGTTTGCCTGATCAGTTGATGAAGCAACTATATCGCCAGCAATATTCCGCGTGTCAAGGACTGCTATGCTGGGTCTCGTGAGCGAGCTGTACGACGACCCCCGGATCACCGCGATCGGGCTGCTCGCCGAGGCCTTCAGTGGGCTCTCGGCCCGCTTCGACGCGCAACTGGCCGGGCACAAGCTGTCCGGGGTCGAGTTCGAGGTGCTGATGCGCCTCGCGCGCTCGTCGGGGCACGAGTTGCGAATGTCCGATCTCGCCGCCCAGACCTCGCTCTCCACCAGCGGGGTCACCCGCGTCGTCGACCGGATGGAGCGCGAAGGCCTGCTCCGCCGTAGAGCCTGCCCTACCGACCGCCGCAGCTCCTACGCCGGTGTGACCAGCGCCGGTATGACACGGCTCACCGAGACGCTGCCGGGCCACCTCGAGCTCATCGAGCAGTGGTTCACCAGCCAGCTGTCGGCCGAGGAGCTCGACCAGTTCCTCGACTACGTGCGGCGCATCCGCGATGCGGTCAACCCTTGCGCGACGGCCGGTGCCGACCGTGTGCCGGAGTCGGATTCGGCCACCGCCTGAGGTACCCACGGGTCACCGGCAGAAAGACCGGCAGAACCGTTCGCCTCCATCGCCAAAAGCCACATTTGGTACGCCGAGCGCTTGAGCCCCGATACGGTACTCACGAACAGCGATCCACGGGGGCGAAGCGTTAGGCGCTACGGGGGCGCGGCGCGGATGTTCCGAAGGTCCGTCGGGGGGCGGGCCGATCCGCGTCGAGCGGGGGTGGAAGGCAGCCGGTGCTGACCGATTGGGAGGGCGGTCAGCGCCGGCTGTCTTCATGTTCGGCCTGCGCCCGCTCCGCCGGCAGCAAGGTGATGCCGCCTTCTTTGCAGACCGCCTCGAGCCGGGTCACCACCGCCGCGCGGCTGGCCGTGTCGTCCGTGACCGAGGCCAGCCCCACCAACGCCTCGGCCACGTCCCGCAGGTCCCGCCCACCGGCGAAGGACTGCACGGCGACGCCGAACCACTCCGCCGCGAGCACCCGGTCGCCCCGCTTGGCCGCCAGCGTCGCCTCGATCATCGCGCTCGGACCCTGCACGTCGCTGATCGGCGCGTCACCGATGCCCGGATCCGCACCGGACGCGGCCGCCCGCAACTGCTCCAGCACCGCGAACGCGTCGTCAGGCCGGTCGGCCAGGGCGAGCGAGAGCCCGATGGTGCCCAGCACCCGGGCGCGGTGGCCGGGATCGCCGAGCCGCTCCAGCGCCACGATCGCCCGCCGGCCCATCTTCACGGCGTCCTCGTAGCGGCCGTCGAGCCGGTTGACCTCGGCCACGTTGGCCAGCGCCAGCGCACGCAGCCGGTCGTCGCCGCACTGGGCGGCCAGCCGGTCCACCGCGGCCATCCGCCGCCGGGCCGCGGCCAGCTCGCCGGCCCGGATCTCGTGCCACGCCAGGTTGCTCTGCGCCACGGCCATGTCGCGGGTGCGCCCGGTGCGGGTGGCCAGCGCCAACGCCGCCGCACCGTGCCGGCGGGCCTCGTCGTAGCCGCCGGTCGACATCCACAATCCCGAGAGCTGGTTGCGCGCTGCCAGCTCGCCGGACACGTCGCCCTGCTCGCGGAACGTCGCGAGCGCGGCCTCCGCGGCCGGCAGCTCGGTCGGGCCGGCGCTGTGCTCGGCGGCGAGCTGGGCCACGCCGAGCTGCGCCCACGCCCGCAGGACGGAGTCGGCGTTGGCGGTGCGCGGGTCGTCGAGCAGCCGGCGTAGCCACTGGCGTCCGGCCGCGTCACGCCCCCGGAACCGCCACCAGCGCGGCAGGTTCGCGGCCAACAGCAGGGCGGTGTGCGGGTCGTCGATCGCCGAATGGGCCAGCGCACCCCACAGGTCGCTGGTCAGCTCGTCGAGCCGGGCCACCGCGCCGGGCAGGCTGCCACCGGCGAGCTCGGGCGCCACGCGCGCCGCGAACCGGGCCATCACCAGCGCGTGCCGGCGCCGGATCGCGGCCAGCTCACCCTCGGCCGCGGCCTGCTCCTCGGCATAGTCGCGGACCACGTCGAGCAGGCGGAACCGCATCGAGCCGGCGCCACGCATGCCGAGCAGGCCGAGCGCGACGAGCCGGTCGAGCAGCGGCACCGGGTCACCGTCGAGCGGCCCGCCGGGGGCGTCGGGGTCGGCCAGCATGGCCTCGCCGAGCTCGACCGACCAGCGGTTGCGGAACGGCGACAGCCGGCGTACGGCCACCTGCTCCTCGGGTTCGAGCAACCGGTAGCTGGCCGCCACGGCGTCTCGCAGGCTCACGGCGACCGCCTGGTAAGCACCGCTCTCGGGCCCGGCCAGGTCGAGCAGCCGGTGGCCGTAGCGGTCGAGGATCTGGTTCATGTCGAGCACGCGGCCGCGGGCGGCGGCGAGCTCGATGGCCAGGGGCAGGCCGCCCAGCCGGCGGACCAGCCGGACCAGCGCACCGACCTCGCCCGGCTCGAGCGGGTCGCGGCGCACCCGGCGCAGGCGCTCGAGGAACAGCGCGACCGCGGGGAACCGGGACACGGTCGACAGGTCCAGGTCGTCGGTCGGCGGCACTTCCAAGGGGACCACGGGCCAGACGCGCTCGCCGGGCAGGCCGATCGGGTGCCGGCCGGTGGCGAGGATGCGCAGTGACGGCGCGACGCTGGCCAGCCGGTGCAGCGCCTCGGCGACCGCACCCGGTGCCCGCTCGACCGCGTCGACCAGCAGCAGGCTCGGCGCGCCGGCCAGCCGCCCCGCCAGCTCGTCGGCCCGGGCCACGCCCAGCACGGTGGCCGCGGCCGTCAGCACGTCGCTCTCGGTCGAGCCCTCGGTGATCAGGATGCCGGCGACGCCGCCCGGGTGACGCTCCTTGACGCGCTCGATCACGGCCAGCGCCACGCTGGTCTTGCCGACGCCGGCGAGGCCGACCAGGGTGACCAGCCCGTCGCCACGCAGCAGGGTCAACGCCACCTCCGCGACGTCGAGGTCGCGACCGACGAGTTGACCGGGCGGCGGCAACCCGCGACCGCGGGCGGCCGAGATCGACGCCGCGGCGAGCGAGGTCAGCGGCGGCGGCTCTTCCGCGACGGGGCTGGTCGGCGTCCCGCGCGCGGCCGCCTGGAACTCGGCGCGGGCGGCACCGGCCAGGTTGAGCGCGGTGGCCAACAGGTCGACGGTGGTGCGCTGGGGCCGGGACGCCCGACCGCGCTCGAGGTCGCGCACCGTCCGGACGCCGATGCCGGCCCGGGACGCGAGCTCGTTCTGGGTCAGACCGGCCTCCTGGCGGCGGGCTTTGAGCAGGGCGTCGAAACCCTGGTCAGCGCCGTGATCCGCGGTCATGGCCAGGAAGGTTACGCAGCGCGGGCCAAAACGGGGAGCGCAACGTCGCGTCACTGACCGGTTAACGCCCGATTCCCGACAGAGGAAGACTGATTGTCAGGTGGAAATCGTTGTCTTCGGTGCAGAATCGGCCTTCGGCGCGGGCACGGAGGCCGTCGCGCGGACCAGCGCGCCACTCGCGAACCAGCGCTCGTGCATCCGGCGCAGCGGCGCCGGAGCCCACCAGTTCCACTCGCCGAGCAGGCTCATCAGAGCCGGCAGCAGAAGGCCACGGACGACGGTCACGTCGAGTACGACCGCGACCACCATGCCGAAGCCGATCTCCTTGACCGCGGTCAGCCCGCCGAGCAGGAAGCCGAGGAACACCACCGAGATGGACAGCGCGGCGGTGGTGACCACCGGGCCGGTCTTCGAGATGCCGGCGAGCACGGCCCGATCGCTGGCTGCGGCGTCGTCACCGGCCCGCCGACGGCGTACCCGCCGGTCCCATTCCTCCTTGATCCGGGCCAGCAGGAAGACCTCGTAGTCCATCGAGAGCCCGAAGACGAAGACGAAGAGCAGCACCGGCGTGGTCACGTCGATCGCGCCCCACGAGTCGAAGCCGAGCAGCACGTCGCCGACGCCCCACTGGAAGACGAAGACCAGGACACCGAGCGTGCCGAGCAGCGTGAGCGCGTTCATCAGCAGGGCTTTGACCGGAACGACCAGCGAACCGGTGAGCACGAACAGCAGGATCGCGGTGACCAGGAACAGCACCAGCACGGCGATCGGCAGCCGGCCCGCGACCGACTCCTGGTAGTCGACCAGCTCGGCCGCCGGCCCACCCACCAGGAGCGGCACCGGGGTGTTCAGCGCGCGGATCTGGCGCACCAGGTCGCGCGAGGTCTCGTCGCCGGTCGCGCCCTCGGGGGTCACGTCGATGATCGCGGCGCGCCCCGGCACGTCGGGCCGCGGCTGCATCAGCACCACGCCGGGCATCCCGTTGAGCTGGTTGAGCAGGTCGCGGACAGCGGCGGTGGCGGGGTCGGCGTCGACCACGACGACCACCGGCTCGGCGCGGCCGACGTTGAAGTCGCGCTGCACGACCTCGTAGAGCTGGCGAGCCTCGGCGTTCGCGGGCAACGCCCGGGCGTCGGAGTTGGCCAGGTTGGCGCCGAGCACGAACGGGAGCGAGAGCACGACCAGCCCGACGGAAACGGCCAGCGCGACCGGCCCGGGTCGGGCCTGGGCGACCACGGCGAGCCGGGGCAGCAGGGCTTTGCGTGGTCGTGGCAGCCGGTCGAGGATCCGATGGCGGGTGCCTTCGGCCGGAATCTGCCGGTGCGCGACGGCCACCAGCGCCGGCACCGCGGTCAGCCCGGCGGCGGTTGCGAGCACGACGACCACCGCACCGCCGAGGGCCATGCTGGCCAGCAGGGGTTCCGCGAAGGCGAAGAGTCCGAGCATCGCGGCCGCGACGGCCAACCCGGAGATCAGCACGGTACGACCGGCGGTCGCGGTGGTGCGGGCCAGCAGGTCGGCGGGCGCGGCACCGGGGTCGTTCGCCCGCTCCTCACGGAACCGCGCGATCATCAGCAACGCGTAGTCGACCGCGAGCCCGATGCCGAGCAGCGTCACCACGTTGACGGTGAACTCGCCGACGTCACCGAGCGCCGTCAACAGCAGCAGCCCGAGCAGCGTCGCGGCGACGGAGGCGAGCGCCGCGGCGAGCGGAACAAGTCCGGCGACGAACCCGCCGAGGATCAGGACGAGGACGATGAGGAGTACGGCGAGCGCGACGCTCTCACCGACCGCCGCGTCGCGGATCGCCTGCTCCTCGAACCGCCGCTCGGCGAGCTTCTCGCCACCGACCAGCACCTGGGGAGCGTCGATCCGATGCAGCGCGGCGACCACCAGGTCCTCGGTCTGCTCACGCTGCGCGTCGGCGAGGCCGGCGCGCAGCTCGACCTCCACAAGGGAGCTTCGGTTGTCGGCGCCGATCCGCCCACCGGGTGCGCTGTAGAGGTCGTCGACCTTCTCGACGCCGTCGATGCCCCGGATCTCGGTGGCGATCTTCTGCACGTTCTCGACGAGCGGCGGGTCGTAGATGTCGCGATCCCGGATGACGGCGACAACCTTGTCGCCTTCGGGCTTGAGCTCCTGCACGCGCCGATCGGCCTGGTGCGACTCGGCATCCGGTCGCAGGTTGTCGGTGCTGGCCAACCGGTCAAAGACCTGCCCGCCCAGAGCCGCACCGGCGACGACCAGCACCAGCCACCCGGCCAGCACCGCCCACCGCCACCGCGCCATCGCCCGCCCGAGCGCACCGAACATGGTTGGACCTCCCCGGATGAGTACCGAGGAATGCAAACACCTCGAATTCCCGGGCGCTACCAGGCGTTCGGCCGGGTTCTAGGTCGGATATCCGCGCCTACAACCCGAGGTCTCGGGCGATGACCATCCGCTGGATCTCGGAGGTGCCCTCGCCGATCTCCAGGATCTTGGAGTCGCGCCAGAAGCGGGCTACGGGGAACTCGTTCATGAAGCCGTAGCCGCCGTGGATCTGGGTGGCGTCTCGGGCGTTGTCCACCGCGCTCTCGCTCGCGTAGAGCTTCGCGATCGCTGCCTGCCGTTTGAAGTCGCGGCCAGCCAGCATTTCGGCCGCAGCGTCGTGATAGGCCAGGCGGCCCAGGTGGGCGCGCTTCTCCATGTCCGCGATCTTGAATTGGATCGCCTGGAAGCCCGCGATCGGCTGGCCGAAGGCGTGGCGTTCCTTGGCGTAGCGAACCGACTCGTCGACGCAGCCCTGCGCCAGGCCGACAGCCAGCGCCGCGATCGCGATGCGGCCCTCGTCGAGGATGCGCAGGAACTGGGCGAAGCCCCGGCCCCGCTCGCCGAGCAGGTTCGAGGCCGGCACGCGTACGTCTTCGAACGTGAGCTCATGGGTGTCGGAGGCGCACCAGCCGACCTTCGAATAGCCCGGCGCCACCGTGAAGCCCGGCGTGCCAGACGGCACGATGATGGCCGACAGTTCCTTGCTGCCATCCGGGCGCGTGCCGGTCACCGCCGTCACAGTGACGAACGACGTGATGTCGGTGCCCGAGTTGGTGATGAAGGCCTTCGCCCCGTTGATCACCCACTCGTCGCCGTCGAGGACGGCGCGGGTGGCGGTGCCGCCGGCGTCGCTGCCGAAGCCCGGCTCGGTCAGGCCGAAACCGGCCAGCGCCTCGCCACGCAGCAGCGGCGGGAGCCAGCGGCGCTTCTGCTCCTCGGTGCCGAACCGGTAGATCGGCATCGCGCCGAGCGAGACCGCGGCCTCCAGCGTGATGGCCACGCTCGAGTCGACCCGGGCCAGCTCTTCGAGGGCCAGGCAGAGGGCGAAGTAGTCGCCGCCCATGCCGCCGTGTTCCTCCGCGAACGGCAGGCCGAACAGGCCCATCTTGCCCATCGCCGCGACGACGTCGTACGGGAACGTGTGGTTGTCGTAGTGCTTCGCGATGACGGGCGCGACGACGTCGTTGGCGAACTCGCGGACGCTTTCCCGCAGCGCCTCGTGCTCTTCGTTGAGCATGGCGGGGCTCCTTGTGGTTAGACGGGTGTCACGCCGTGGCGACGGCGGGAGAAGTGGCGGTCCTTGCCGCGGGCGGCGGCATAGCGGGCGACGAGCTCGGCCCGCAGCAGCTCGGGCGGCACGATCGCGTCGATCACGAGCTCGCTCGCGAGGTGGACGATGTCGATGTCGCGCTCGTACGCCTCGCGCCGCTCGCTGACGAAGGCGGCCCGCGCCTCCGGGTCCTCGATGGCGGCGATCTTGTTGGCGTAGACCGCGTTGACGGCGGCCTCGGCGCCCATCACAGCGATCTTCGCGGTTGGCAGGGCGATCGTCGCGTCGGGCATGAAGCCGGGGCCGGCCATCGCGTAGAGGCCGGCGCCGTACGCCTTGCGCACGACCACGCAGATCTTCGGCACGGTGGCCTCGGATATCGCGGTGATCATCTTGGCGCCGTGCCGGATGATCCCCTGCTTCTCCACGGCGGTGCCGACCATGAAGCCGGGCACGTCGGAGAGGAAGAGCAGCGGCACGTTGAAGGCGTCGCAAAGCTGGACGAACCTGGTGGCCTTGTCGGCGGAGTCGACGAACAGCACCCCGCCCTTGAACATCGAGTTGTTGGCCACGACGCCGACCACCTGGCCGTCGAGGCGGCCGAACCCGATCGTGAGCTCCTTGGCCCAGAGCGCCTGGATCTCGAAGAACGTGCCCTCGTCGAGCAGACCCTTGGCGAACTTGCGCATGTCGAACGCCTGCCGCTCGTTGGGCGGCACCATCGAGGCGAGGTCGGTCGCGGGCGCGGCCACCGGCGCGAGAGCCGGCGGCTGCTCGGTGTAGTTGGCCGGCAGGTAGGAGAGATAGCGGCGGACCGTGTCGAGCGCCTCGTCCTCGGTCTTGCACAGGAAGTGGCCGACCCCGGACTCGCGGGTGTGCACCGCGGCGCCGCCCATCGCCTCCAGCGTGGTCTTCTCGCCGGTGACCATCTCGACCATGCGGTCGGAACCGAGGTACATGCTGGCGTTGCCGTCGACCATCGCGACCACGTCACAGAACGCGGGGATGTAGGCGCCACCGGCCGCTGACGGCCCGAACAGCGCGCAGACCTGCGGGATCGAGCCGGATGCCCGGACCTGGTTCCAGAAGATGTGCCCGGCGCCGCGCCGACCGGGGAAGAGGTCGACCTGGTCGGTGATCCGCGCGCCGGCCGAGTCGACGAGGTAGACCATCGGCAGACCGGACTGGTAGGCGCGCTCGATGATCCGGATGATCTTCTCGACGGTGCGCGCGCCCCAGGAGCCCGCCTTCACCGTCGAGTCGTTGGCCATCAGGCAGACGCGGCGGCCGTCGATGGTCGCCTGGCCGGTGATCACGCCGTCGGCCGGCAGGCCCTCGGCGAGGGCGTTGGCGTAGAGCCCGTCCTCGACGAACGAGCCCTCGTCGACCAGGTGGGCCACGCGCTCGCGGGCGAACATCTTGCCCTTGGCGGCGTTGGCCGCGTGGTAGCGCTCCGCGCCACCGGCCCGGACCCGCTTGCCGAGCTGCTCGAGCTCTTCGTCGTCGAGTGCCACACCGACCCCTTCGCCAACGCGACTGAACTATCGTTAAGGTACTACATCCGAATACGAAAGGGCCCCCGCAGGTCGCGGGGGCCCTTTTTCGTGCGGTAATGCGGTGGTGCGGTGGATCAGCTGAGGGCGAGCGCCCCGCCCACGCTCTGCGCGAAGGCGACGCCACCGGCGGCCGAGATGGCGTTGCCGCTGATGTCGATCGGCGCCTGGATCGGCGCGTACGCCTGGGTGCCGTTGGCGATGCCGAAGTTCCCGGTGGTGATCACGTTGGTCCCACCGTTGGAGGCAACGGAGCCACCACGCGAACCGTGCTGGTCGTGCTTGCCGTGCTGGTCGTGCTTGCCGTGCTTGCCGTGCTTGCCGTGGCCGCGGTCGTCATCGTCGTCGTAGTCGTCACCCTCGGTGCCGGCCGAGCGGGCGCCCGGCGCGTCGGCCATCTTCGGGGCAGCGGCGGCCGGAGCGGCACTCTGCCCCAGCTGCCCGACGACCGGCAGGCCGGCCACAACGGGGAGCGAGCCGATGACCGGCAGCGCCTCGTCGCGGACACCCTCGGCACGAGCGCTCTCGCCGAGGGCGATCGCGCCACCGTCGCACTCCGCGAACGCGACCGCGGCGATGCCCGCGATCGAGTTGCCGCAGATGTCGATCGGGGCCTGGATCGGCGCGTACACCTGGGTGCCGTTGCCGATGCCGTAGTTGCCGGCCGTGATGACGTCGGCTTCCTCGCGGGCGCTCTCGCCGAGGGCGATCGCGCCACCGTCGCAAGCCGCGAACGCGACACCGGCGGCGGCGGCGATGCCGTTGCCGCAGATGCTGATCGGCGCCTGGATCGGCGCGTACACCTGGGTGCCGTTGCCGATGCCGAAGTTGTTGCCCGTGTAGACCAGGGTGCCTTCGTCGCCGCGGTTGCCCCGGCCGTCGTAGTCGCCGCCCTCGACGCGGGCGCTCTCCTGGACCGCGGCCGCGCCGCCGTCGCACGCCGCGAAGCCGACGCCACCGACCAGCGGGATCGAGTTGCCGCAGATGCTGATCGGCAGCTGGATCGGCGCGTAGACCTGGGTGCCGTTCAGGATCCCGTAGTTGCCCGACGAGATGACGTTGGTCGCCGCGTCGTCGAAAGCACCCCGGTTCTTCTTGTGCTTGCCCTTGCCCTCGGCCATCGCGACGGCCTCGTCGGCGGCGTCGTGGTGGCTCTTGCGGTAGCCACCGTCGTTGTCGTCGCTCTCGCCATTGCCGCTGACGGCCAGGGCGCCACCGTCACACGCGGCGAATGCCACGCCCGCCGCGGCCGCGATGCCGTTGCCGCAGACGTCGATGGGGGCCTGGATCGGCGCGAACACCTGGGTGCCGTTGCCGATGCCGAAGTTGTTCGACGAGATGAGGTTGCCGCCGCCGCCGTTGACCGCGGCCGCGCCGCCGTCACACGCCGCGAACGCGACGCCACCCGCGCCGGCCACGCCGTTGCCGCAGATGCTGATCGGGGCCTGGATCGGCGCGAACACCTGGGTGCCGTTGCCGATGCCGAAGTTGCCGTTGCTGATGACGTCGGCCGAAGCCGCCGTCTGAGTGATGAGCAGACCACCAGCCGCCATGACGCCAACGCTGATGGACTTGCGAACCCAAGTCTTCATTGGGTGAAGTGACCTTTCAATAATGTCAGTAAGAGGGTGTTGCCGTGGTGTCGCTGTCCGGGCGCGACGGTGCCGTGAGGTGCCCTGACTCCGCCTGTCGACATGCGCCCAGGTTGTGGTTCGTGATGTCCGGCCAGGGGTTCGCCGCTAGTGCGAGCGGTCATCGGAATCCCTGGTCTGCCGCGCTACGCGGGCCGGGTGGCCCGGTGGGGCTGGTCGGCTCCTGCCCGTCGCCGGTGCAGGTCCTTCATCACTAGTCAGGTGAGACGGTCGGTTCCTCGGCGTCACGCCGCGGTACCACTGTGTCGGCCGATTTCGGCAGCAGCTGGTAGGCCAGCATGCTGTCCGCGACCGACGAGGGAACGGTGGCGAACGCACCACCGCCCATCGGTGAACCCGCCAGGCTGGCCGGGGTCCCCGAAGCGCTGCCCTCGCCCCGTGTGGGCACGGGATACGGCAGGCTGGGCGCATCGCCCTTGGTCCGGGACGACACGGCCTCGACCGTGCGTTCCGGCCGGCCGGCATGCTGCCGGACGGTGCTCGTCTCGGTGTGAGCGGCCCGGAGTGCGGCCGGTGTGGCCGGACCCGGAGCGGTCGTGCCGGTCGTGCCGGTCGTGCCGGATGACACGCCTGCGTGCACGCCGACGAAACCGTTGGGCGTGACAACCGAGGTTGGCCGGCCACGGGGGCCGGGCAAGGTGCCGGTCACCGTCCTGGCCACCACACCGACCGTGCCGAACAACGGCACCACGGCGAACCGCAGCATCGAGGTCATCGGACGGAGGAACGCGGTGACCGGCGCGAGCGCCGGCAGGGCGACCTGAGCCACCGGGGTAAGCAGGGCGCCCGGGACGGTCAGCGCACGGGTGACCCCGAGCGGAGCGACCAGTCCGATGCCGGCCAACCCGCTGACGCGGGGTTCCGGCCGGTCCGCCGAACGGTTCGGCGACCCGTCAGGGACGCCGGCGCGGTCGGCCGTACGGACGGCGGCCTGATCCGGCGCGAGAGCCGGGGACGCGTCCGCGATGATGGAGCGCTTCGCCGTCGTACTGGGTGCGACAACGGCGACGGCGGGATCGGAACTCACCCGCCGCACGGCGGCCCGGCCGGTCGGCACCGGCTGCTCGATGGGCGCGTGTGCGATCACCGGTGCGACAGAGCCGGGCGTCGTCGCTGACGCCATGGATCCGTGCGCCGGGGCCAACGCTCCCCCGAGCAGGCCTGTTGCCGTGCTCAACACCGGCTTCGCGGCTTCCAGCACGCCGCCCAGCGGCTCGAGGACGGACCCCGTGCCGCGGTCGGCGGGCGGCTCCGCGGCGGCGGCCGAAGCCGCCGATGCGGAGAGCAGCCAGGCCGCCCCCGCGAGACCGCCGACGACGAGCGTGCGAGCCAGGACCCGGCGCGAAGCCTGGCGCTTTACGCGCTCGACTCCCGACCGAATCATGGTCCCGCCTTCCCGCTCGCCGTTCGTTAGCGGTGGCGGTCCGGCCTGATTTGACCGGTTATGACCGCCACTGCCTTAGGTAACGAACTGGCCTGAACGGGGTCACGCAGGTGAATGGGAAAAAATGGTCATCTAGCTACTTATCGCATGCGTGCCACGATGCCCGTGTCGTAGTCGCCGGAACGGAACTCGGCGTTGTCCAGGAGCTCCGCGAAGAACGGCAGGTTCTGCTTAGGACCCTCGATCTCGAACGCGGCGACCGCGGCCCTGGCCCGTTCGAGCGCCTGTGCCCGGTCGTCGCCATACACAACGAGCTTGGCCATCAATGAGTCGTAGAACGGAGTCACCATCGTCCCTGCGGCGTACCCCGAGTCGACCCGGACACCCTCGCCGGTCGGCTCCACCCACGTCGTGACCGCGCCCGGGCCGGGCAGGAACCGCTTCGGGTCCTCGGCATTGATCCGCAGCTCGATCGCGTGCCCGCGGGCCTCCAGGCCCGCCGCGTCGAACGCCGGTGGCAGGCCGGAAGCCACCCGCAGCTGCTCCTCGACGAGGTCGACGCCGTAGACGAGCTCGGTCACGGGATGCTCGACCTGCAGCCGGGTGTTCATCTCCAAGAAGAAGAACTCCCCCGTCGCGGGCTCCAGCAGGCACTCGACGGTGCCGGCGTTGCGGTAGCCGACCGCCTCGCCGGCCCGCACGGCGGCCGCCAGCAGCCGGGTGCGCAGCTCCGGGGAGACCGCGGGCGAAGGCGACTCCTCGGCCAGCTTCTGGTTGCGGCGCTGCACCGAGCACTCCCGCTCGCCGAGCGCGACGACGGTGCCGTCGGCCAGGCCCAGGATCTGCACTTCGACATGGCGTACGCGGGGGAAGTAACGCTCGATCAGCACGGACCCGTCGCCGAACATCCGCTCGGCGAACGTGCGGACCTTGTCGTACTCGTTGCGCAGTGCGGTCTCGTCGGCGGCGACACCCATGCCCATGCCGCCGCCACCCGCTGCGGCCTTCACCATCACCGGGTAGCCGATCGCGGCGGCCTCCTCGACCGCGGCGTCCACCGAGGCGGCCGGGTCGGTGGTGCCGGGTGCCACCGGCACGCCGGCGGCCGCCATCAGGTTGCGCGCGTTGATCTTGTCGCCCATCGCGCTGATCGCCTCAGGGCTGGGACCGACCCAGACCAGCCCGGCCGCCTGGACCGCGCGGGCGAACTCGGCGTTCTCCGAGAGGAAGCCGTAGCCGGGGTGCACCGCCTGCGCGCCGGTGGTCTTCGCGGCGGCGAGGAGAGCCTCGACGTTGCGGTAGCTCTGGGCCACGTTGGCCGGCCCGATCAGCACCGCCTCGTCGGCTTCCTTCACGAACGGGAGGTCCGCGTCGGCTTCGGAGTAGACGGCGATCGTGCGCACGCCGAGCCGGCGCGCGGTGCGGATCACCCGGCGGGCGATCTCACCCCGGTTGGCGACCAGCAGAGACTCGATCATCAGGACTCCCCTCTCGGCGCGGGCGACGATGCCCGCCAACCATGTTTACCTGAGGGGTCGTTCAGTGCGTGGGCGGGTCAGGATGTCGGCCGCAAGGCGGCCATCGTCGCGGCCCGGAGCAGCTCGGCGAGCCGGTCGCGATCGACCTCTCCACCCAGGAACGGGGTGGAGTTCATCAGGCCGAAGGCGGCATGCGCCAGAGCCCGCGCCTCGGGTGCGGCGAGGTCGGGACGGATCCGCAGCAACACGTTCACCCACTCTTCGACATAGAGCCGCTGGAGTCGGCGGATCTGGCGGCGCGGGTCTTCCGGCAGCCGGTCGAGCTCGTGCAGGTGCAGGGCGATCACGGCGGGGTTGGCCAGGGCGAAGTCGACGTGGAACTCGACCAGTGACGCGAGGGCCGTCTCGCCCGGGTGCCGTGCGACCCGCTCGCGGCCGCCGACCAGCAGCCCCTCGCTGACCGGGATCAGCGCGGCCACCAGCATGGCTTCCTTGCCGGCGAAGTGGTGGTAGAGCGCGGGGCCGGTGACCCCGGCCGCCGACCCGATGTCGTCCATGGAGACGCCGTGATAGCCGCGGGCGGCGAACAGGCCGACCGCGATCTCGAGGATCTCCTCACGCCGCGACCGGCGCTTGGGCGGTGTGGACGCGGCTGGATGCCGGGGGTCCTGCGCCGCCGCGAGGCTGCCGCCTCGCGACGCCTTCCGGTCGCTCGGGGCGGGGTCCGCTTGTTGTTCCAGCGTCACGTGGCCAGCCTAGCCAGCTGTCAAGACCAACAAGATGTCGCGATCTTGAACTTGGCCTAGTAATTGGGGGGGTTATGGGGGGCTTTGTCCGGCCGTTGGGCGTGCTGGACGTCACGTTCCGCGTTTGAGGGACCCCGGCTGCTCGCCGCGGGCGATCGGCGACCGCACCAGGTTGCCCCACTCGGTCCACGAGCCGTCGTAGTTGCGCACGTGGGTGAACCCGAGCAGGTGCTGCAACACGAACCAGGTGTGGCTGGAGCGCTCACCGATCCGGCAGTAGGCGATGACGTCGTCCCCTTCGGACAGCCCGAGCTGGTCCTCGTAGATGACGCGCAGCTCGTCGGCCGACTTGAAGGTGCCGTCGTCGTTGGCCGCCGACTTCCACGGCTTGCTGAGCGCACCCGGGATGTGCCCGCCGCGCAACGCGCCCTCTTGTGGGTACGCCTCCATGGCCAGCAGCTTGCCCGTGTATTCGTCCGGCGAGCGCACGTCGACCAGCGGCCGGCCGGCCTGCACGTGGGTCAGCACCTGCTCGCGGAAGGCCCTGATCCGGGCGTCGTCGCGGCGCGGCACCGGATATGGCGTCGGCGGGCGCTGGGTGCGGTCGCGGGTCAGCTCCCGCCCCTCGGCGACCCATTTCTGCCGGCCGCCGTCGAGCAGGCGCACGTCGCGATGGCCGAAAAGCGAGAACACCCAGAGGGCGTACGCCGCCCACCAGTTGAAATTGTCGCCGTAGAAGACCACGGTGTCGTCGCGGCTGATCCCCTTGGCGGCGCACAGCGAGGCGAAGCCCTCCGGGTCGACGTAGTCGCGGCTGACCTCGTCGTTGAGGTCGGTGTGCCAGTCGACCTTGACGGCGCCGGGGATGTGGCCGGACTCGTAGAGCAGCACGTCCTCGTCGGACTCGACGACCACCAAGCCGTCACGGCCGAGGTTCTCCGCCAGCCACTCCGTGGTGACCAGGGACTGCGGGTGGGCGTACGCCTGCAGCCGGGGGTCCGGGTCGTTCGAAACGGGCATAACACCAACGCTATACCCGTAACTCTCACACCAGGCCACGAACGGCGCGCACCGCGGCGTCGACGTGCTCCTCGCTGTTGGCGATGCTCGGACCGAACCGCACGTACGTGGTGCGGTAGGGCGTCGCGCTGGCCACCACCTTGGCCGCCGCGAGCCGGCCCACCGCCTCGTCGACCTGGATGCGACCGATCCGGCAGCAGACGACGCCGGCGGACAGCTCGGGGTCGCGCGGCGTCACGAGCTCGACCCCGCCGATGCCGGCCAGCCCGTCCTTGAGCCGGGTCGCCAGCTCGCGGACCCGGCCGGCGACCCGGCCCCGCCCGATGCTGTCGTGCAGGTCGAACGCCTCGGCCAGGGCCCAGCGGTGCTCGAAGCTGTGGTAGCCACCGGGGGTCGCGGCCGGGCCGGGGGGCGTCAGCGCCTTGCCGGCAGTGAGCCAGGCGGCCAGGCTGCGCCCGTCGAACGACGGCACGCTAGGCGCGAACCTTTCCCAGCCGCGGTCGGAACCCCAGACCAGCCCCGTGCCGCGGGGGCCGTGCAGCCACTTGTGACAGCCGGACACCAGGAAGTCGCAGCCCAGGCTCTCGGGCGTCGCGTCGACGGCGCCGAACCCGTGCACCCCGTCGACGCAGAGCAGCACGTCGCGGCCGGCCAGGGCGTCGGCCATCGCGCGGATCGGCAGCCGCACCCCGGTGCTGGAGTGCACCCACGTCACCGCGACCACCCGGGTACGCGGCCCGACCGCGGCGGTCAGCTTGCCGACGATCTCGTCGACGGACGCCGTGGCCGGGTCGGAGTAGAGCTCGATCTGCCGGACCGGGACCCCGTCGCGCTCGGTGCGCAGCCGCAACGCGTCGTGGGTCGCGTAGAAGTCGTGCTCGGTGGTGAGCACCTCGTCGCCGGCGCCGAGCCGCAGCCCGCCGTAGAGCAGACCGAGCCCGAGTGTCGTGGAGTCGGTGAACGCCACCCGATCGCTCCCGCTGCCCAGGTATTTCATGGCCGCGCCGGCCACCCTGCCCTCGGCCCGCGCCTCGTGTGCGTGCAGATAGCCGATCGGATCGCGGTCGAACCCGGCCCGGTGCTGCTCGATCGCGGCGCGCACACCGGCCGGATGCGGTGCGAAGACGAACGTGGACAGGTGCGCCACGGCCGGGTCGAGAGCGAACTGGGCTCGGACGCTCGCCCAGTCATGCGGGTCGAAATTCGGCTGGGCCGCTGGCTCACCTTCGCAGGCGGCGACGCCCAGGAGACCCACGGCGGTGGCGCCCAGCAGACCTCGGCGGCTCAGCTGTGCCATGCGGGACAGTGAACACCGTCGAGGTCACACCTGGGTCAACCGATCTCGCCGAACGGTGACAACTCCGGGCGTTTGGCCGTGACCAGGTCGCCCGAGGAGCGTCCGGTCAGCCGGCGCTTGACCCATGGCGCGAGATGTCGGCCGGCCCACATCGCGTCGGCCGCGCGGGCCTTTAGCCAGCGCGCCGACGGCAGCCACGCCTGCGGGACCAGCCAGTCCGGATCCGCCTGTACGCCCAACGTGGTCAGCACGTGCCCGGCGACCCGGCGGTGGCCGGCGGCCGACAGGTGCAGCCGGTCCTGGCCCCACATCACGGGGTTGCGGAACTCGTCGTCGGCGAAGAGGTCGATCAGGTGGGCGCCGTAGCGTTCCGCGGTCTCGCCGACGGCGCGGTTGAGGATGGCCGCCCGCGGACCGATGATCCGCTGGCCGGGCAGCCGCGAGGTGACGTCGGCGAACCGGAACACGAGGACGTCGGCGCCGGTCGCCCGCAGTTCGCGGATCACCGAGTCGAACCGGCCCATCAAGGTCTCCGGGTCGAACGAACGGCGCAACACGTCGTTGCCACCGGCCGCGAAGCTGATCAGATCCGGCTTCATCTCCACCGCGACCGGCACCTGCTCGGCGACCACGTTCGGGAACAGCCGCCCACGGATCGCCAGGTTCGCGTAGCGGAAGTCCGGCCGGTCGGCCGCCAACCGCGCCGCGACCAGGTCGGCCCAGCCGCGATAGGTGCCGTCCGGGTAGGGATCGTCCATTCCCTCGGTGAAGCTGTCGCCGACCGCTACGTAACTACCCCAATGCACATGGCGCATTCTGGCACTGACTGCGGGGAACGACACCCATCCGGGTCAGGAACATCACCGCGTCAAACTCGGTCGACTGTCTTTCGGCGCCAGACCTAAGCTGCGCGAATGCTGCTCCGTATGGCCACGTTGTTCCTCCGCACGCTGCGCGAGGACCCGGCCGACGCCGAGGTCGCCAGCCACCGCCTGCTCCTGCGGGCCGGATACATCCGGCGGGCCGCGCCGGGTGGGTTCACCATGCTGCCGCTCGGCAAGCTGGTGCTCGACCGGGTCACCGAGGTGGTCCGGTCCGAGATGGCCGAAGCCGGTGCACAGGAGGTGCAGTTCCCGGCGCTGTTGCCGCGCGAGCCCTACGAGACGAGCGGACGCTGGCTCGAGTACGGCGACGGCATCTTCACCCTGGCCGACCGGCGCGGCGCCGAGTACCTGCTGGCGCCCACCCACGAGGAGATGTTCGCGCTCCTGGTAGGTGACCTGTTCAGCTCCTACCGGGACTTTCCGGTGACGCTCTACCAGGTGCAGACCAAGTTCCGCGACGAGGCGCGGCCGCGGGCTGGGCTGCTGCGCGGCCGCGAGTTCCTGATGAAGGACGCCTACTCGTTCGACCTGGACGACGCCGGCCTCGCCATTTCCTACGCGACCATGCGCGCGGCGTACCAGCGGATCTTCGATCGGCTCGGGATGACGTACACGGTCGTCAAGGCGTCTTCGGGGCTGATGGGCGGTTCGGCGTCCGAGGAGTTCCTAGCCACGGCGCCTTCCGGCGAGGACACCTACGTGGGTTGCGAAGCCTGCGCGTACGCCGCGAACACCGAGGCCGTGGTGACGCCGCCCGCGGAGGCGACCGACCCCGCGGCTCGTCCCGCGGCGACCACGCACGACACCCCGGAGACGCCGACCATCGAGTCGCTGGTCGCGCTGGCCAACGCCCGCGCGCTCGGCGGCCGCACCGACTGGACCGCAGCCGACACCCTCAAGAACGTGGTGGTCACGGTTACCCCGCCGGGTGGGAAAGGCGCCCCGCTGGTGATCGGCGTGCCCGGTGACCGGGAGGTCGACCTCAAGCGCCTCGCCGCCTCCCTCGAGCCCGCCACGGTCGCGATGTTCGACGACTGGGCCGCCCATCCCTCGCTGGTCCGCGGCTACATCGGCCCGCAGGTGCTCTCCGGGCTGGGCATCCGCTACCTCGTGGACCCCCGGGTCGCCGTCGGCACCGCCTGGCTGACCGGTGCCAACTCGACCGGGCGGCACGCGATCGACGTGACGCACGGGCGCGACTTCGTCGCCGACGGCACGATCGAGGCCGCCGAGGTGCGCGCCGGTGACCCCTGCCCGGCCTGCGGCTCGGGCACCCTGATGATGCGCCGGGGCATCGAGATCGGCCACGTCTTCCAACTCGGCCGCCGGTTCACCGACGCGTTCGAGGTCGACGCGCTGGGTGCTGACGGCAAGCCGGTCCGGCCGACGATGGGCTCCTACGGCATCGGCATCTCCCGGGCGGTCGCGGCGATCGCCGAGCAGCACCACGACGAGCGCGGCCTGGTCTGGCCGGCCGCGGTGGCGCCGGTCGACGTGCACGTGGTCGCCGCGGGCAAGGGCGACCAGATCGCGGGTGCGCTCGCGCTCGGCGAGCGGCTGCACCGGCTGGGTCTGCGGGTGCTGGTCGACGACCGCCCCAACGTCTCGCCGGGCGTCAAGTTCACCGACGCGGAACTGATCGGCGTCCCGGTGGCCGTCGTGGTGGGCCGCCGTTTCACTGAGGGATACGTGGAGGTGCGTGACCGGGCGACCGGTGAACGGACAGACGTATCCGTCGAGGAGGTCGCTGACGCGATTGCGACTCGCACGGCGAATTCCGGCGTACCGTCGGCTTAGCTGAGCGAAGGCTGGGAGCGGGCGCGACGGGGAGCGGGGAGGGGCCGTGGCCACTGTGCGAGTTGCGGACGTCATGACCAAGCGGATCGTTTATCTACCGGTGGAGACGCCGCTCGACGAGGCCGCCCGCGCGATGGCCGAAACCGACATCGGTGACGTGGTGGTCACCGACGGAGCCAGCCTGGCGGGCATGGTCACCGACCGCGACATCGTCACCCGGTCCGTCGCGACCAACCGCAAGCCGTCTTCGGTGACTCTTGGCGAGGTGGCGGTGCGCGAGATCGTGATCATCGAGCAGTCGGCCACGCTGAAGGAGGCGGCCGACCTGATGCGGCAGCGATCCGTCCGCCGCGTCCTGGTCGCCGACGCCGACCGCCAGCTCGTGGGCATCATCGCCATGGGTGACCTGGCCCTCATCCACGAGACGGCAGCCACCGCCCAGCCCAACTAAGTTAGACGTATGCCGCCGAAGTTGGCCGAGATCGTCGACGAGTTCCGCTCCGCACCGCGCGACGTGGTGCTGGAGATGCTGCTCGAGTACTCGGACGCCGTGCCGGCGTTGCCGCCCGAGATGGCTGGCCACGCCGGCATGGAGCCCGTGCCCGAATGCCAGACGCCGTTCTTCTTGTCGGCCGTCGTTGCCCCGGACAAGACGGTGACGACCTGGTTCGACTGCCCTCCGGAGGCGCCGACGACGCGCGCCTTCGCCGGCATCCTGGCCGAGGGGCTCTCCGGCGCTAGCGCCGACGAGGTGCTCTCGGTGCCCGACGACCTCTACCAGCAGATGGGCCTGGCCCAGGCGATCAGCCCGCTTCGGGTGCGCGGTGGCGGCGCGATCCTGGCGCGACTCAAGCGGCAGGTGCGGGAACAGATCGCCTGAGTCGCGGGTTGGGGCTGGCGTGGAGATCGAAATCTACGCCGATGTCGTGTGCCCCTGGTGCTACATCGGCAAGCGGCGGCTGGAGAAGGCGCTCGAGTCGTACCCCGGCGAAGTGACCATCCGATACCGGCCGTTCCAGCTCGACCCGTCCCCCGTGCCGGCGCCTATCCCGACCATCGAGGCCCTCGCGCAGAAGTTCGGCGGCCCGGCGCGGGCTCGGCAGATCACCGAGCACACGGCGCAGACCGCGGCCCGCGACGGTCTGGACATCGACTTCTCCCGGTCGCTGGCGGCCAACACCTTCGACGCGCACCGCCTGGTCCAGTTCGCCGACCAGGTCGGCAAGTCGGGCGAGATGGTGGAGGCCCTCTACGAGGCGCACTTCGTCAACGGCGTCGACGTCGGGTCGAACCAGGAGCTCGCGAAGCTAGCCGGCTCGATCGGGCTGGACTCGGACGCCGCGGCCGCTCACCTGGCGTCGGGCGGAGGCGAGGCCGAGGTGCGCGCCGCGCTGGCCGAGGCCCGCGAGCTCGGCATCACCGCGGTGCCGATGTTCGTCTTCGCGGGCAAGTACGGCGTCAGCGGCGCGCAGGAGGCGGACACCCTGCTCCAGGTGCTGGCCGAGGTCGAGCAGCGCGAGGCGGCCTCAGCTAGTTGATCTTCATGTTCCACGTGGAACATGAGCGATCAGCGAGCCAGATCGTCGACCACCTGCGCGTTCGGCAGCAACGCCAGGGCGGCACCCGGCAGCTCGATCTTGCTGTGCCGCACACCCGACCCGATGATCACCCGCGTCGTGCCGGCGACGCGGGCGTCGACGAAGATCGGCCAGACGTCCGGCAACCCGATCGGCGTGATGCCGCCGTACTCCATGCCGGTGAGCGTGACGGCCTCGTCCATCGGGGCAAAGCTGGCCTTGCGGGCGTCGAGCAGCTTCCGCACGATGCCGTTGACGTCGGCGCGCGTGGTGGCGAGCACCAGGCAGGCGGCGTAGCGCACCTCACCGCCGCGCTTGCCGGCCACGATCACGCAGTTGGCCGAGACGTCCAGCCCGACCTCGTACGCCTCGCAGAACGCCGCGGTGTCCGCGAGGTCGGCGTCGATCGGCGCGACCAGGATGTCCTCGACCGGCACGGACGCGTCACCGGGCCAGCGCTCGAGCGCCTCGACAACCGGCTTCGCCAACAGATCGGTCCGGCCAAGCGCCGGCTCAGTCTTGAGCGTTCCCATCACAGCGCCGATCCTCGCACGGTCGGCACCAGCCCGACGTGCCCCTGGCGGGTCCATCCGCCCGATGGGAAGCCGGCGCCCCGGGCTGCCCATTCGCAGGCTCGCACGTCGGCCAGCGCCTCCTCGAAGGTCGCGGTCACAGCTCGAAGGCGGCTGCTGAGAAGCAGGCGGTGTGGCGGCGGGTCCTGGGCCATGGCCGCCAGCACCGCTTGGACGCCCCGCCGCGGGGTCACGTAATTACCGTCCTGGTCGACCATCGCGGCCCGCCTCCTCGACCGGATCACCGCCGAACCGCGCGTAGGCCCTGGTGCGGAACGCCCCCGGCTCGACCGCCAGCACCCCGCTTGCGCCCCGCCTCGGGTCAGCGGGCTGGTTGCCGTCCTGGCCGACCATCGCGGCACGCACACCCGCCAGCATCGGCCCGGTAATCGGCGATCTCTTCCTCGACCCGGAACCCGGCGTCCGCCCTGGTGCGGAACACACCCGGCTCCACCGCCAGCACCTTGGGTCTATCCGCCCGCTGGGAAGTCGGCGCCCCGGGCTGCCTGTTCGGAGGCTCGCACGTCGGCCAGCGCCTCCTCGAAGGTCGCGGTCACCGCATCGAAGGCCGCGCTGCCCAAGACCAGGCGATGTGGCGGCGACTCCTGGGCCATGGCCGCCAACACCGCTCGCACCCCCCGCCGCGGGTCACCGGGCTGGTTGCCGTCCTGGCCGACCATCGCTGCACGTACGCCCTCCAGCATCGGCCGGTAGTCGGCGATCTCCTCCTCGACCGGCTCGCCGGCGAACTCGGAATACGCCCTGGTGCGGAACGCGCCCGGCTCCACCGCCAGCACCTTGATGCCCAGCGGCGCGACTTCGGCGCGGAGCACTTCGGTGATCGCCTCGACCGCGTGCTTGGCCGCGCTGTAGTAACCGAACCCCGTTACCCCCCGCACCCCGGCCACCGACGACATGTTGACCACCCAGCCACTGCGCCGCGCGCGCATCCCGGGGAGGACCGCGCGCAGAACGGTGAGCACCGCGAAGAAAGTTGAGCTCGAGCTGCTGCCGGACGGCCGCGTCGGATGAGCCTTCGACCGACCCGTACCAGCCTCGTCCGGCGTTGTTGACCAGCACGTCGATGCCGCCGAACCGGTCCTCGGCCGCCTTCACGGCCGCTTGTACCGCCGCCTCGTCGGTGACGTCCAGCGGCACCACGAGCGCGCGATCGCCGTGCGCGCTCTCCCACTCACGCAGCTCGTCGATGCGCCGGGCGGTCAGCACCACCCGGTCGCCGGCCTCGAGCGCGGCCTCGGCGTACGCCAGACCGAACCCGCCGGGTGTGCCGCCCGTGACGAACCAGGTCCTCATGGCTCGATCACCAACTCGGACACCGCGGCGCCGCGGAGCGTGAAGCGGTAGTGCAGGTCGACCACCCCGCCGGGGAAGTCCCCTTCGAGCCGCTGCCGCACGTCGACATGCTCGGCGTCGACCTCGGTGGCCCCGGTCAGCTCGGTGGTGAAGGTGTACTCGACGCCCGCTCCGCCGAGCCAGTCCCGGATCTCGTCCGTACCCCGGTAGGTGTGGCCGTCGTCGTGCACCACGGCGTCGACGGTGAAGACCGAGAGCGCCGTCTCGACGTCGCGGGCCTCGTGGGCTTTCAGGTAAGTGGTGATCGTGGCAGGCAGGTTCATGAGTCGACCGTGACCCCTCCCGCGGCGAGAGGGTCAAGTCGTGGACCCTCCCCCTGGGAGAGGGAGCAAACTGGGCCAATGCGCCCAGGATTGACGATCGGCGAGTTCGCCGCACTCACCCACCTGAGCGTGCGCACGCTGCGTCGCTATCACGAGGCCGGGCTGCTGGAGCCCGCCGCGGTGGACCGGTTCACGGGCTACCGCTACTACTCGGCCGAGCAGATCCCGCCCGCCCAGGTCATCCACCGCCTCCGAGAGCTCGACGTGCCGCTGGCCGAGGTCAAGTCGATCCTCGCCACGCAGGATCCGCAGCGGCGCGCCGAGCTGATCACGGCCCACCTCCAACGGCTGGAGGAACAGCTCGACCGCACCCGGTCAGCGGTCGTCTCGTTGCGGCAACTACTGCGACCCGACCCGGCCGAGCTCGACGTCGAACTGCGCTCGGTCCCGGCCCGGACCGTCGCCGCGGTCACCGGCCAGGTCGCCCAGGCAGTCGTCCTCCCCTGGTACGCCGCCGCGATGGCCGAACTGGACGCGGTCTTCCCGCCGCCCGAGCGCACCGGCCCACCCGGCGGCCGCTACGCCAACGAGCTGTTCACCGACGGCGCCGGCACGATGACGGTCTTCCGTCCGGTCCGCGAGCCGCACGCCGTCGGCAGGGTCGAGCCGGTCGAGCTACCCGCGGTGGATCTCGCAGTCGCCGTGCACCGCGGCCCGCACGACGACATCGACGTCACCTACGGCCGGCTCGGCGCCTGGGTGGTCGAACACGCGCTCGCGGTGGACGGCCCTGTCTACGAGACCTACCTGGTCGGCCCCCGCGACACCGATGCGTCCGAGCGGTGGCGCACCGAGATCGGTTGGCCGGTGTTCCGCGTCAACCCTGACTGAGGGGCAGGGTGACGTCGACGACCAGGCCGCCGCCGTCCGGGTTCGGGCGGGCCGAGACCTCGCCGCCGTGCGCGCGGGCGACCGAGCGGACGATCGACAGGCCGAGCCCGGTGCCGCGCGCCGAACCCACGCGGTCGGTCAAGCGCCGGAACGGTTCGAAGAGCCCGGCCACCTCGTACGCCGGGATGACCGGTCCCGTGTTGGTCACCGTCAGCAGCGCCCGGTCGGCCGACGAGCCGGTGGTCACCGTGAGCCGGCCCGCACTGACGTTGTGCCGGATCGCGTTCTCCACCAGGTTCTGTGCGAGCCGTTCGAGCAGCACCGGGTCGCCCGTGGTCGGTGCCGGCGTTCCCGACCGGTCGAACGACAGCCGCGTCGCCCGGGCCTCGCCGGCGAACTGTTCGTGCACCCGGGCCGCCACCTCCGCCAGGTCGACCGGCACCGGGTCCGACACCGCCTGCTCCGAGCGCGCCAACGTCAGCAGCCCGTCGATCAGCCGCTCGTGGCGGGCGTTCACCTCCAGCAGCGTCTCGCCCAGCCGGACCAGCTCCGCCGGCGCGCCCGGCCGGCCCATCGCCACCTCCAGCACGGTGCGGTTCACGGCCAGCGGCGTACGCAGCTCGTGCGACGCGTTCGCCACGAACCTGCGCTGGCCGTCGAACGCCGCGTCCAGCCGGGCCAGCATGTCGTCGAACGTGTCCGCGAGCTCGCGAAGCTCGTCGCGCGGACCGGACAGGCCGATCCGCTCGTGCAGGTTGCGGTCGGCGACCCGCCGCGCCGTCGCGGTGATCTGCGTCAGCGGTCTCAGCGTGCGACCGGCCAGCAGCCACCCCACCCAGAGCCCGACCACCGTGACGATCCCGACGGCGACGCCGCCGCGCGTGATCAGGGAATTGAGCGTGCGCTGGTTGATGTCGTCCTGGAGCCGTTCGGCCAGCTCGAGGTTCGACAGGATCGCGTCGCGCTGGTTCGGTGACAGCTTGCGCGCCTCGATCGCGTCCGCGATCACCTTCTTGTCGATCGCGACGCCGCCGAGCAGGCTCTTCGTGCCAGCCGGCAGCTTCTCGCCGTTCACCTTGTCGAGGATCGCCGTCACGTTGATCTTCTGACGGTCCAGGGTGGCGTCCATCAGCACGTACGTGACGCCCAGCAGTGCGACGCCGGCGATCAGGAACACCAGCCCGTACGCGGCGGTCAGCCGCACTCGCACAGTCAGTCGCCTCATCGGATCTGGTACCCCACTCCCGGCACGGTCAGCACGACCTGCGGTTCGCCGAGCTTGCGTCGCAGCGTCATGACGGTCACCCGCAGCACGTTGGTGAACGGGTCGATGTGCTCGTCCCAGGCGCGCTCCAGCAACTGCTCGGCGCTGACCACCGCGCCGTCGGCCCGCAGCAGTTCCTCCAGCACGGCGAACTCCTTGCGGGACAGCGCCAGCGGCCGGCCGTCCCGGGTCACCGTGCGGCGGCCCGGGTCGAGCTCCAGGCCGGACCGGTCGAGCAGCGGCGGTGCGGCCGGACGAGCCCGACGGCCGAGCGCCCGCACCCGGGCCACGAGCTCCACGAACGCGAACGGCTTCGGCAGGTAGTCGTCCGCGCCCAACCCGAGGCCGGCCACCCGGTCGGCGACGTCGACGGCCGCGGTCAGCATCAGCACCCGGGTCTCGGCGCCCGACGCGACCACCGCCCGGCACACGTCGTCGCCGTGCACGATCGGCAGGTCCCGGTCGAGCACCAGCACGTCGTAGTCGTTGACGCCCAGCCGCTCGAGCGCCGCGTCACCGTCGTAGACGACGTCGACGGCCAGCGCCTCCCGGCGCAGTCCCTCGCCGACCGCGTCGGCCAACAACCGCTCGTCCTCCACCACCAGCACCCGCACCCCGCCATGGTCGCCCACCAGCGGATAAGGCCGCCATAAGCGCCTGGACCGCCTTGACGCCGGCCTTATCCGCCCGGCGCTGGACTGCTTCGCGACGAACATCGAAAGGAGCAGTCATGAGACGTACGTTGCTCGTACCCCTGCTGGCTCTGGGCCTTGGTCTGGCCGCCTGTGACAGTGCGGGCGCGACTCCCGGGGTGGCTTCGGCCGGCGGTGGCACACCGGGCGCGAGCGCCAGCGCCGCGCCCGCCGACGACGAGGAGCGGGGCCGCGCGTTCGCCGCCTGCATGCGGGAGCACGGCGTGGACATGCCGGACCCGCAGCCGGGCAGCAAGGTCGGCATCACGCTGGACAAGGTCGACAAGAGCAAGGTGCTCGCAGCCGTCGACGCGTGCCGGGACCTGATGCCAGGCGGCGGCAAGGACGTCAAGCTCGACCCCGACCAGCTCGAACGGCAGCGGGCGCTGGCGGAGTGCATGCGGGCCAACGGGGTTCCCGACTTCCCCGATCCGGATCCTGACGGCGGTGCGGCCGTCCGCGAGTACATCCTCGACAAGCACGACGACGACGTGCTCGCCGCGCTGGAGAAATGCCAGGACGCCGTGCCCACGCCCGGTGGTGTGCGCCGGTGAGGCGGACCGCTCTGGTGGCCGGCGTCGCGGTGGTCGCGGCCGGTGCGGCGGTCGCCGCCGCGGTGGGTCTCGGCGGCGCTGACGGGGGTACGGCACACGCCGGCGACCTGCCACGCAAGACCGCGACGGTGACCCGCGAGACGCTGGTCGACACGGACGAGGTCGAAGGCCGACTGGGGTACGGGGACCCCGTCGCGCTGCGCGGCACCGGCGGGATGGTCACGTGGCTCGCGCCCGAAGGCGCGACGGTGAGCCGCGGCAAGCCGGTGTTCCGGGTCGACGACGCGCCGGTCGTGCTGCTCTACGGCGCGTTGCCGCTCTATCGCGCCCTCACGCCGGGAGTCGAAGGCGCCGACGTGAAGCAGTTCGAGAAGAACCTGGCCGCGCTGGGCTACACCGGGTTCACCATCGACTCGGACTACACCGGCGCGACCGCCGACGCGGTGCGGGAGTGGCAGGACGACCTCGGCGTCGCTTCGACCGGCTCCGTCACGGCCGGCTCGGTCGCGTACGCGCCGGGTCCGATCCGGATCGCCGCGCACGGCACACCGGTGGGTTCTCCGGCCGGCGGCCCCGTGGTCACCTACACCGGCACTACTCGACTGGTCACGATCGACCTGCCGGTCGGCGACCGAGACCTGGCGGTGGCCGGTGCTTCGGCGAGGATCGAGCTGCCGTCCGGCGAGACCGCCGAGGGCACGGTGGCCACGGTCGGCGCGGTCGCGACAGCGGGGCAGGACGGGGCCGCACCGACGGTCGAGGTGACCGTCTCGGTCGCCGACCAGCGGGCGCTCGGTGACCTGGGGGAGACGCCGGTCGACGTGGCGCTGACCGCCGGCAGCCGGGCCGACGTGCTGACCGTGCCGGTCGCCGCCCTGGTCGCGCTGGCCGAGGGCGGCTACGGAGTGCAGGTCGTCGAGGGTGGCACGAGCCGCTTCGTGGCGGTCGAGACCGGACTCTTCGCCGGTGGGCGGGTCGAGGTCAGCGGTGCCGGCCTGGCGCCGGGGCTGACGGTGGGGATGCCGTCATGACGCTGGTGGCGCTCCGCGACGTCCGCAAGTCGTACCCGGGCGGGGTGGTCGCGGTCGACGGCATCTCGCTGTCGGTCGACGAGGGTGAGCTGGTCGCCGTCGTCGGGCCGTCCGGCTCGGGCAAGTCGACGGTCCTGCACCTGGTGGGCACGCTCGACCAGCCGACGTCCGGGACCGTCTCGTTCGCCGGGCAGGACGTGGCCGCGCTTTCCGACCGCCGCCTGTCGGCGCTGCGAGCGACCCGGATCGGCTTCGTCTTCCAGCAGTTCCACCTGGCTCCGGGGGTTCCGGCACTGGACGCGGTCGCCGACGGGCTGCTCTATGCCGGTGTCCGCAGGTCGGTTCGGCTCGATCGGGCGCGCGAGGCGTTGCACAGGGTCGGGCTCGGGCACCGCCTGCGGCACCGGCCGCACGAGCTCTCCGGCGGTGAGCGGCAGCGGGTCGCGATCGCCCGCGCGGTGGTCGGCGAGCCGGCGCTGCTGCTGGCCGACGAGCCGACGGGCAACCTCGACTCGGCGTCCGGCGCGGCGGTGCTCGACCTACTGCACGGGTTGCACGCCGGCGGCACCACGATCATCGTGATCACCCACGACCGGGAGATCGCGGCCCGCCTGCCCCGGCGGGTGGAGATCCGCGACGGCCGGATCTTCGGGGGTACGCGATGAGCCTCTCCGACCTGGTCCGACTCGGTGCCGCCGGGTTGCGCTCCCGGCCGTTGCGCGCGGTGCTGGCCGCGCTCGGGATCGCGATCGGCATCGCTGCGATGACCGCGGTCGTCGGCATCTCCGCGTCGAGCCGGGCGGAACTGCATCGCACGCTCGAACGGTTGGGCACCAACCTGCTCACCGTCGGCCCCGGGAGCAAGCTGTTCGCGGACGAGCCGGCGACTCTGCCCCTGGACGCGCCCGCGATGGTCGGGCGGATCGGCCCGGTGACCTCGGTCAGCGCGACCGGCCGGGTCTCCGCGAAGGTCTACCGGACGGACCGGATCCCGGAAGCGCAGAGCGGCAGCATCGCGGTGGTGGCGAGCTATCTCGACCTGCCGGGCACGGTGGGCGCGGTGATGGCGCGGGGCGTCTGGCTCAACGAGGCCACCGCCCGCTATCCGGCGGTGGTGCTGGGCGGCGTTGCGGCCGACCGGTTGGGTGCGGTGACCGGCCAGCCGGTGTGGCTGGGCGACACCTGGTTCACCGTCGTCGGGGTGCTCGCTCCGGTGCCGCTGGCCCCGGAGCTCGACACCTCGGCGCTGGTCGGCTGGCCCGCGGCGACCGCGGATCTCGGGTTCGACGGGCATCCGACCACCATCTACACCCGGGCCGACGAGTCCTCGGTGGAGGCGGTGGCCGCGGTGCTGGCCAACACCGCCAACCCGGAGGCACCGTCGGAGGTCGAGGTGTCGCGGCCCTCGGACGCCCTGGAGGCCGGTCGGGCCGCCGACGACGCCTTCACGGGCCTGCTGCTCGGGCTCGGTGCCGTGGCCTTGCTGGTCGGCGGCGTCGGGGTGGCCAACACGATGGTCATCTCGGTGTTGGAGCGCCGAGGCGAGATCGGGCTCCGCCGGTCGCTGGGTGCGACGCGGGGGCAGATCAGGGCTCAGTTCCTCGCGGAGTCGTTGCTGCTGTGCGGGCTGGGCGGGGTCGGCGGCGTGCTGTTGGGCATCGGGGTGACCTCCGCATACGCGCTGACCCAGGGTTGGCCCGCTGTCGTGCCGGCCTGGGCGTCCGTCGGCGCGCTGGGGGCGACCCTGCTGATCGGCGCCGTGGCCGGGTTGTACCCGGCGGTGCGGGCGGCCCGCCTCGCGCCGACAGCCGCGCTGGCCGCACCCTAACTAGATAGTTCCGCTATCTAGATAGCCGTGCTAGCGTGCTCGACTGTGGATCAGGATCGCCGCGCGCAGTGGCTTCGGGGCGTGCTCGACCTGTGCGTGCTCGGGCTGCTCGCGCGCGGCGACTCCTACGGCTACGAGCTGGCCCAGTCGCTGCAGTCCGCGGGCCTCGGCACGATCCAGGGCGGCACGCTCTATCCGGTGTTGTTGCGGTTGCAGCGCTCCGGCCTGGTGACCGTCTACTGGCGCGAGGGCGGCGGCGGTCCGGCCCGGAAGTACTACACGATCAGCGCTGCGGGCCTCGCGGTCGTGCGGGACGCCGCCAGCCAATGGGCGGCGTTCGCCGGCGGGGTCGGCGCGATACTCCAGGAAAGGACGGCCCGGTGAGACACGAGATCTGGCTGGCCGCACTCACCGACGAGCTCCGGCGGCACGGCATCGGACCTGACCTGGCCGCGCACGTGGTGGCCGAGGCGGCCGGGCATCTGCGCGACAGCGGTGAGGCGCCGCTGCGGGCGTTCGGCCCACCGTCCGCCTACGCCGCGGCCGTCGCGGACAGCGTCGGCCCGCTCGCCGTCTCCTCCGCTGTCGGCCCGGTGCGGTTGCGGGCCGTCGACATCCGCAAGCGGTACGGGCGGCGCACGGTGCTCTCCGGTGTCTCGCTGACCCTGCACGCGGGCCAGGTCGCGGCGGTGGTCGGCGCCAACGGCTCGGGCAAGTCGACGTTCCTGCGGATCTGCGCCGGGCTGGCCGGTGCCGACGGTGGCCACGTCGAGCTGCACGGCACGGTCGGCTACTGCCCGCAAGCCGGCGGCACGGCGGACTTCCTGCTCGCCGACGAGCACTTCGCGCTGATCGGCGCCGGTCGTGGTCTTCCGCGGGCCGCCGCCCAGCGGGAAGGTGCCGGGCGGGCCGCGGCGCTCGACTGGGTGCCCGGCGACGCGCAGGCCCGGCACCTGTCCGGCGGCACCCGGCAGAAGCTCAACCTGGTGCTCGCCGGGCTCGGCGACCCTGACGTGCTGCTGCTCGACGAGCCCTACCAGGGCTTCGACCGGGGCACGTACCTCGACTTCTGGCACGAGGTCTGGCGCTGGCGCGACGCGGGACGGGCCGTCGTGGTGGTCACCCACCTGCTCAACCAGCTCGACCGGGTCGACGTCGTGCTCGACCTGTCGGCCGGATCCACGGGGGTGGCGGCATGAACCGGACCATGACGATCGCCGAGATGACGCTGCGCGAGACGGTACGGCGGCGCGGCGTACTCGTACTCCTGCTGGTCCTGCCCTTGGCCTTCTATCTCGGCCGGCGCGGCGACCATCTGGGTCAGTCGATCCGGTTCGTGTGCCTGGGGCTGGCCTGGGTGCTCAGCGCGGCCGCATTGTTCGTGGGCTCGGCCGCACGGTCGCTCGAGCCTCGGCTGCGGCTGTCCGGCTATGCCACGCACCAGCTCTTCCTCGGCCGGCTGCTGGCCCTCTGGACGCTCGGACTCGCCCTGTCGACGCCGTACTTCCTGTTGATCCGTTTCGACCAGCACGACGTCCGGTACGGCGCGATCGCGGTCATCATGCTGCTCGGCGTGCTGGTGGCGCCGTTGCTCGGGCTCGCCCTCAGCGCGCTGCTCCCCCGCGACCTCGAGGGGATGCTGGTGCTGATGACCGTGGTCGGCCTGCAGATGATCCTCGACCCGGCGGGCAACGCGGCCCGGTTGCTGCCGTTCTGGTTCAGCCGGGAGATCGGCACGTACGCGATCGACCACACGTCGGTGGGCTACCTCGACCGCGGGTTGTTGCACGGTGCGGTCACCGCCGGACTCCTGCTGGTGTTGGTCGCGGTCGGGTTCGGGGTCCGACTCCGCCGGCGGCCGCACGTCAAAATTGTCGGAGGCCTGTCCTAGCCTCCCCCGCATGGACATCGTGCTGATCCCTGGCTTGTGGCTCGACGGTTCGTCGTGGGACGAGGTCGTGCCGGTGATCGAGAAGGCCGGGCACCGGGCACATGCGTTGACTCTGCCCGGCATGGTTCTTGGCGCCCCACGAGCCTCGATCACCGTCCGTGACCACGTCGATGCGGTGGTCGCGGTGATCGACAGCCTCGACACCGACTCCGAGGTCGTGCTCGTGGGCCATTCCGGCGGCGGGGCCATCGCCCACGCAGCGGCCGACGCCCGGCCCGCGTTGGTCGACCGGGTGGTCTATGTCGACGCGGTGCCGGCCTCCTCCGGCGACTGCATCAACGACAGCCTGCCGGCGGTCGACGGCGAGGTGCCGCTGCCCGAGTGGTCGGCGTTCGACGACGAAGACCTGGTCGACCTCGACGACGGCTTGCGGGCGGCGTTCCGCGCGCGGGCCATACCGTCGCCGGCCCAGGTCGTCGCGGGGCCGATCCGACTATCGGACCCACGCCGCTACGACGTGCCGGCGACGGTGATCGCCTGCGAGTTCCCCAGCGTGGAGCTGCGGTCACTGATCGCGCAGGGTTCGCCCTACACCGCGGAGCTCGCCCTCATTCGTGATGTCTCTTACATCGACCTGCCGACGGGGCACTGGCCGCAGTTCACCCGCCCGGTTCAGCTCGGAGAGGTGATTCTTACCGCTGTCCAACAGGGCTGACGGTCCGCTCGGCTGGTGCGGTCGCTGAAAGGCCGTGTCAGGATGGGTTGCCATGGTGGTGGCGACGGCTCCGATAGACGATCTGACCGACTGGCTACGCGGCAGCGGCTTGTTGATCGTCGTGTTCGTCACCGGCGCGATCCTGCTGTCCCGGTTCACGCGGTGGTTCAGCGGACGCCTCTACCAGCGGATCGACGCCCACCCGAGCAGCACCGGCCAGATCGCCGACGAGGGTGCCAAGCACCGGCACGTCGCCACCCAGGGCCTGACCTGGCTGGTGATCGTGGTGATCTACTCGATCACCGCGGTGCTGATCCTGCAGCGCCTCAACGTCCCGGTGACCGGCCTCGTCGCACCGGCCGCGGTGCTCGGCGTCGCGCTCGGCTTCGGCGCCCAGCGGATCGTGCAGGACATCCTCGCGGGCGCGTTCATCATCTTCGAGCGCCAGTACGGCTTCGGCGACGTGATCCGCTTCGGCACGCTGGGCTCGGAAAGCGGAGTGACAGGAACGGTCGAAGAGGTCACCCTCCGAATCACCCGCCTACGCACGCTCCAGGGCGAAGTGGTGATCGTCCCCAACGGCCAGATCGCGCAGGTGATCAACATGTCGCGCGACTGGGCACGGGCCGTGGTGGACGTGCCGGTTCCGATCAGCGTCGACCTGACAAGGGCCAGGGAAATCCTCCAGGAGGTCACCGTGGCAGCGGTGGAAGACCCGAACCTGGGCCAGCTCCTGCTCGACGCCCCGACGGTGCTGGGCGTCCAGAGCCTGGAGGTCGACTCGGTGCACCTGCGCATCGTCGCCCGCACCCTGCCGGGCAAACAGTTCGACGTGGGCCGCGAGCTCCGCTCGCGGGTAGCCCTGGCCTTCCAGCAGGAGGGCGTGCTGGTGGCCACGGCCCTCGACACCGCCGAACCGATGGCCGCCTCATGACCCGCCTACGGCTGGGCAAGGTCCGGCTCTCGACTGTCATCCTGCTGCTGGTCTTCCTGCTCGCTTTCGTCGGCTACTTCCTGCTGCGCCCGGACCCGACGAAGGCGATGGGCGGCGAACAGCCGCGCTCGACCTCGGAGCAGCGAACCCGCCAACCATCGCCGTCGACGACGCCAACGCCACGCGCGACCCACGCGACCCCGACGCCGTCGACGTCGCCGACCCGCTCGTCGACGCCTCGACCGACGACACCGGCGCCTTCACCGACGACAACTCCGGAACCCCCACCGGACAGCCCGTCGGGCACGCCGTCGCCGACGTTGGCCCCGCCGGACCCCTCCGAGGCTCCGAGCAACTAGCCCATTCCGCCTAGGGCATGGCTTTCGGGTCGAGCATGCGGGCGTAGTAGGTGACGTTCGCGACGTGTTCTACGACCTTGCGGATCGACCAGGCTCCGTCCTCGGGTTCCTGGTCCAGGGCCTTCGCGTCGAGTCGTCCGAGCCTCGCCCGGTAGCAGGCGGCCAGGCGCGTCAAACGGCTGCGGGCCTCGTCCAGGTCCACCTCGGTGAACCTCGCGAAGTCGGCGTCGGTCGTGACCGTCCGGCCGTGCCACTTGTCGGGGATGGTCGGCAGGCCGGCTAGCCCGCAGTCGATCTCGGCGAGGTGGTCGAGCAGGTGATCGGAGACGCGGCGAATCGCCTTGTGGGGCGTCCAGGCGTTGCCGTCCCGGTAGACGGGACGGCCGTCCCAGCCGAGCCAGGTTTCGGCGCGGGCCAGCACCTCGTCGACCGCCGTCGGGATGAGTTCAATGATCATGGCCCGAACGTAAGCGTCCAACAGTTCGGTCGGCGCCGAAGCGTTGGCGGCCTACCGTGGGGCGATGACCACAGACGTCGACCTGGCCGCGGCCGCGCGGCTGATCGCCGAGCCGGCCCGGGCGGCCATGCTCGACGCGCTTCTGTCCGGTCAGGCCCTGGCCGCCGGCGAGCTCGCCCGGGCCGGCGGGATCCGGGCCTCCACGGCCAGCGGCCACCTGTCGCAACTGGTCGAGGGCGGGCTGGTCGAGGTCACCCACAGCGGCCGCCACCGCTACTTCCGCCTGGCCTCCCCCGACGTTGCCCACGCCCTCGAGGCGTTGGGCGCCATCAGCCCACCGCGGCCGATCCGCTCGCTGCGCCAGTCCCGCACGGACGAGGCGATGACGCTGGCCCGCACCTGCTACGACCACCTGGCCGGCGTCGTGGCGGTATCCCTGGTCGACGCGTTCGTAGCCGGCAAGCTACTCGCGGCCGGCGGTGACGGCTTCACCCTGACGCCGGCGGGCGCCGAGGCGCTGACCGATGCGGGCGTGGACATCGCGGGCGCGCGAAGCAGCCGGCGGGCGTTCGCCCGCTCGTGCCTCGACTTCACCGAGCGCCGCCCACATCTGGCCGGCGCCCTGGGTGCGGCACTGTGCGCCCACACGCTCGCGGAAGGCTGGTTCGTGCGCCGCGCGCCGGGCCACCGCGCGCTGAGGATCACCGACGAAGGGCGCCGTCAGCTCCTGAAGCGCTGGAACATCGGGGTCTAGCTGGCCGGCTTGCTGAGCATCCGGGCAACCATCTCGAACGAGGCGGCGCCGAGATCCAGGTTCGCGGCGGCCGCGCGGATCGGCTGTTCGAGCTGCGGGTCGTAGCCCTCCAGGCCCGTCTCCTCCTCGACCACCTGGCCGAGCAGGAACATCGTCCGCAGCACGGCGGTGGCGCCTTCGCCGGTGTCGCCGTACGGGACGCTCATCTCGGCGGAGTCGGCGTAAAGGAAGAGCTGAATGCCGGTGCGCTCGTGGCTGATCTCGCCGCCGTCGTCGGTCAGTCCGGCCTCGACCTCGCCCAGCAACAGCCTCGCCCGCGTGAGCACCCGGTGCCAGACCTGGTCATCCGGCCCCGCACCGAAATCCTGGTAGTCCTCAGCGGCTTCGAGCGCCTCGTCCCAGCTCTGCTCCGGCTGCCGGCGCAGGAACAGAAGGTCATAGCTCACGCGCGCAGCGTACCGGCGACGGCCGACGCATGGACGAGCGTGAACAGGTGGGGTTGCTGGCCGTTAGACGGATCCGCGGTCGTCTCTTCGCGGCACGTCCAGACCTGACCGGCCCGCCTTGCGGCGGCCAGGGTGACCAGCCGCCTGCCTATGACACTGCCTTGGCTCATCGTGCCCATGGACCCGCCGCAGCCTAGGCACACGGCGACGCCACTCGCCAATGGCCCATGGACCCGGCCGCACAGCAACGGCCGCGCCGCCCGTTGGCGATCGAGGGCAAGGGCCGCACCTGACCACCTGGGCTCAAGCGCGTCCCAGAGGGACCACACGCCTGGCCATCACGGCGGCGTCGCTTGCCGTAAGTCCATAGGCTCGCCGCATAGCAACCGCGCAGCGCGCGTCGGTGATCCAGGATGAAAGCGAACCCGACCAGCCCGCCCGAAGGGCGTGCGAGACGAACCACTCGCCTAGCCACGACAGTCCGCGGGCAAATCAGGGACCCACTACGGCGAAGCGCGTTCATTAAAGATCAAGAACGGACCACCTCTCGGCCGCTCGCGGGCTTCCTGCGATCGGGACCAGCGCCGTCGCCATCTTCACAGCGCCGGCCGAGTGAGGTTCAGGCTGGCCTCGCGCGTATCGCGGACCGCGCCCGCCAGACCGTGGGGTTTCCGGGGGTCGCTCCCGGAGCCAGGATGGCGAATGCCTGCCTAGATCGTGGCCGCGTTAGCGGACATGCTCTAGGCAGGCATTCGGTGGAGCCGAGGGGACTTGAACCCCTAACCCCTGCCTTGCAAAGGCAGTGCTCTGCCAGTTGAGCTACGGCCCCGACGGCGGGTGGAGCCGCCAGTTCGGAAATCTATCGGAGGTCGGGTGCGGTGGTCGCCTCGTGCCACAGGGCGCGCTCGTCGCTGGACGCCTTGACCTTCTTGGCTACCAGGGCAGCGACGCCCACGACTCCGACGATGATCAGGAGCTTCTTCAACATTGGGGGAATCCCCTCACGCTCGCAACCGTCTGAAGTGGGGCTAGCTGGAATCGAACCAGCGACCTCAGAGTTATCAGCTCTGCGCTCTAACCGACTGAGCTATAGCCCCGTGCGACCGGGCAAGGTTACCGTACCGCCCTGCCTTCCCCCAACTTGGATACCCGGCGCGGCGCTGGGGGGTGACCGACGAGGGGGCGCGACGCCGAAGCGTCACGCCCCCTCGAAGAGAAACCGCTGCTTAGTCGCGCTCCGCCAGCGTGAGCTCGACGCCGCCGACCAGGTCGGCGCAGACGTTGTAGATGAAGGCGCCCAAGGTGGCCAGCGCGGTGAAGAGCACCACGTTGACCACGCCGATCAAGGCCGACGTGCCGATGACGCCCTTGGCCGTGATCTTGAACGTGCTGCCGTCGCTGCCGCCGCTGGCGCTGATCAGGTCACCCAGGCTGGTGTTGACCTTCTCGAAGACGCCCATCGCGTCCAGCGCCAGGTAGAGCACCGAGGTCGCCACGATGACCACGATGAAGAGCACCAGGGACACGGCGAACGAGAACTTGAACACCGACCACGGGTCGATCCGCTTGACGTTGAGCCGCGCCCGCCGCGGGCCACGTGCCGCCCCGCCGGCCACCGTCGAGCGTGCCGTGCGGACCGCCTCGGTCACCCGCGCCGCGCCCACCGCGGACGCGGGACCAGCGGCACCCGCCGCGCCAGCCGCACCGGGCCGGGTCGCGGTCGCCGTAGCGGTCTGACCCGCGCCGGAGCCAAGGCCAAGGCCGAGACCCGAGCCGCCGTCACCGGAGCGCTCACCCGGACGCGACGCACCCGGACGCGTGATGGTCGGAGGCACGGACCCGCCGCCCGACAGACCACCGCCGACCGACGTGCCGACGGAGACCGGCGACTTCGGACCGGAGCTACCCGCGCCACCCACGCCAGACGCGCCGGCGGAACCCGAGGCACTCGACGAATCGGAACCCCCGTCGGGCGTGTTGCCACCCTCACCGGGCTTGTCCGGCGGCGGCGCCATGCCCGGCGCACGGGTGAACTTGGGCGACGGTGCGTCGGCGGGGACTACCGCCCGGCCTACTGCCGCGCGGCCGGTCGCGGACGCACCGCTGTCAGCGGTCTCGTCCTCGGCCGGGGTGGTCGAGGCCCCCGCAGTCCCCGACTTCGCCGTTGTCTCCGTCATCAACTAGTCCTGTTCGTCGGGCTCGTCGGCATTGCGAGCGATGGCCACGATGGTTACGCCGTCCGGAAGGTCCATGAGCTTGACCCCCATTGTGTTCCGATCGCGCGTTCGGCGTACAGGCTTCACCGGAGTCCGGATAACACCACCATTGCTCGTTATAGCAAACAGCTCATCGTCGGGACTGATCACCACCGCCCCTACGAGCCCGCCCCGACGCTCGGTGAGCTTAGCGGTCAGTACGCCCTTCCCGCCGCGCCCCTGGACCGGGTACTCCGAGATCGGTGTGCGCTTCGCGTAGCCGCCGTTGGTGGCCACGAGCACGTCCAGGTGCTCCATGCCGTCGCGGACGACCTCCATGGCCAGCAGTTCGTCGTCGCCGGTGAACCGCATGCCGATGACGCCGGACGTGGCCCGGCCCATCGGGCGCAGCGCCTCGTCGGTGGCGTTGAACCGGATCGCCTGCGCCATCTTCGAGACCAGCAGCAGGTCGTCGCCGACACCGGCGAGCGCGGCGCCGACGAGCTCGTCCTCGTCGCGCAGGTTGATCGCGATGATGCCGCCCGAGCGGTTGGAGTCGAACTCCTCGAGCTTGGTCTTCTTGACCAGGCCGTTGCGGGTCGCCAGCACCAGGTAGGGCGCCACACCGTAGTCGGCGATCTCGATCACCTGTGCGATGTGCTCGTCCGGCTGGAAGGCCAGCAGGTTGGCGACGTGCTGGCCGCGGGCCGTGCGGCTCGCCTCCGGCAGCTCGTACGCCTTGGCGCGGTAGACCCGGCCCTTGTTCGTGAAGAACAGGATCCAGTCGTGCGTGGAGCAGACGAAGAAGTGGCTGACGATGTCGTCCTGCCGCAGCCCCGCGCCGCTGACGCCCTTGCCGCCCCGCCGCTGCGAGCGGTAGAGGTCGACCTTGGTGCGCTTCGCGTACCCGGTGCGGGTGATCGTGACGACCACGTCCTCGCGGGCGATGAGGTCCTCCATGGAGACCTCGCCGTCGAACGGGACGATCTTGGTGCGACGCTCGTCGCCCCACTTGGCCACGATCTCGCTGAGCTCGTCGGCGATGATCTTCCGCTGCCGCTCCGGCTTGGCGAGGATGTCCTTCAGGTCGGCGATGTCGATCTCGATCTTCGCCAACTCGTCGATGATCTTCTGCCGCTCCAGGGCCGCGAGGCGACGGAGCTGCATGTCGAGGATCGCGGTCGCCTGGATGTCGTCGATGTCCAGGAGGGTCCGCAGGCCGCCACGGGCGTCTTCGACGGTGGGCGAGCGCCGGATCAGGGCGATCACCTCGTCGAGGGCGTCCAGCGCCTTGACCAGACCGCGCAGGATGTGCGCGCGCTCCTCGGCCTTGCGCAGGCGGTAAGCGGTGCGCCGCTGGATGACGTCGATCTGGTGCTCGACGTAGTAGCGGATGAACTGCGCCAGGTTGAGCGTGCGCGGCACGCCGTCGACCAGCGCCAGCATGTTGGCGCCGAAGGTCTCCTGGAGCTGCGTGTGCTTGTACAGGTTGTTGAGGACGACCTTGGCGACCGCGTCGCGCCGCAGCACGATCACGATGCGCATGCCGGTGCGGCCCGAAGACTCGTCGCGGATGTCCGCGATGCCGGCGATCTTGCCCTCGCGGATCAGCTCCGCGATCCGCTCGGCCAGGTTGTCAGGGTTCACCTGGTACGGAAGCTCGCTGACGACCAGGCAGGCGCGGCCCTTCTTGTCCTCCTCGACCTCGACCACCGCGCGCATGCGGATGGAGCCGCGGCCGGTGCGGTACGCGTCCTGGATCGCCTGGGTGCCGACGATCAGGCCGTGGGTCGGGAAGTCCGGGCCCTTGACGATCTCCAGCAGCGCCTCGAGCGTGGTCGGCTCGTCGGCCTCCGGGTTGTCCAGGCACCACTTGACCGCGTCGGCGATCTCGCGCAGGTTGTGCGGCGGGATCTTGGTGGCCATGCCGACCGCGATGCCCTCAGCGCCGTTGACCAGCAGGTTGGGGATCCGCGACGGCAGGATCACCGGCTCCTTGGCCCGGCCGTCGTAGTTGTCCTGGAAGTCGACGGTGTCCTCATCGATGTCCCGGAGCATCTCCATCGCCAGCGGGTCGAGCTTGCACTCGGTGTACCGCATGGCCGCGGCCGGGTCGTTGCCCGGCGAGCCGAAGTTGCCGTTGCCGTCGACCAGCGGGTAGCGCAGCGACCAGGTCTGGGCCATCCGGACCAGCGCGTCGTAGATCGCGGAGTCGCCGTGCGGGTGGAACTGACCCATCACGTCACCGACGACGCGGGAGCACTTCACGTAGCCGCGGTCGGGCCGGTAGCCCGAGTCGTACATCGCGTAAAGGATCTTGCGGTGAACCGGCTTGAGACCGTCGCGGACGTCCGGCAGCGCACGCCCGACGATGACGCTCATCGCGTAGTCGAGGTACGAACGCTGCATCTCGACCTCGAGCCCGACCGGCTCGACGCGGTCGCGACTGCCTACCGCGGCCGCCGCCGCCTCAAGATCCGGCTCGTTGGCCTCGGGGATATCCGTCACAATTAATCCTTTTTCGCCCTAAATGCCGTTTTTGTCCTGTGGATAACGGCTGTGGAAACCGACCTGTCTGTGGATAACTTCAGCGCTCGCGGTCCCGGGGCCGACTCATACACGCGAGCCGACCCCCGGACGGTTGCGTCAGATGTCGAGGAACCGCACATCCTTCGCGTTGCGCTGGATGAACGAGCGCCGGGCTTCGACGTCCTCGCCCATCAGCACGCTGAAGAGCTCGTCGGCCGTCGCCGCGTCGTCGAGCGTCACCTGGCGCAGGGTGCGGGTCGCCGGGTTCATCGTGGTCTCCCACAGCTCGGGGTAGTTCATCTCGCCCAGACCCTTGAACCGCTGGATGTCGTCGGGCTTGGCGTTGGGCTTGGTCTCCTGACGGAGGCGGATCAGCCCGTCGCGCTCGCGGTCCGAGTACGCGTACTGCGCGTCGTCGCCCTTCTTGTTCCACTTGATCTTGTAGAGCGGCGGCGACGCCAGGTAGACGTGGCCGAGCTCGACCAGCGGCCGCATGAAGCGGAACAGCAGGGTGAGCAGCAGCGTCTGGATGTGCTGGCCGTCGACGTCGGCGTCGGCCATCAGCACGATCTTGTGGTAGCGCAGCTTCTCGATGTCGAAGTCGTCGTGGATGCCGGTGCCGAGCGCCGTGATCAGCGCCTGGACCTCGTTGTTCTTCAGCACCCGGTCGATCCGGGCCTTCTCGACGTTGAGGATCTTGCCGCGGATCGGCAGGATCGCCTGCACGCGCGGGTCGCGGCCCTGCTTGGCCGAGCCACCGGCCGAGTCGCCCTCGACGATGAACACCTCGGACTCGCGCGGGTCCGTCGACTGGCAGTCGGCCAGCTTGCCCGGCATCGAGCCGGACTCCAGCAGCGACTTGCGGCGGGCCAGCTTGCGGGCCTGCTGCGCGGCGATCCGGGCGCGGGACGCCTGGGTCGCCTTCGTGATGATCGTCTTGGCCTCGCTCGGGTTGCGCTCGAGCCAGTCGTTGAGCCACTCGTTGCAGACGCGCTGCACGAAGCTCTTGACCGGGGTGTTGCCCAGCTTGGTCTTGGTCTGACCCTCGAACTGCGGGTTGGCCAGCTTGACCGACACGATCGCCGCGAGGCCTTCCCGGATGTCCTCACCGGTGAGCTTCTCGTCGCCCTTGAGGATCTTCTTCTCGGCGCCGTACTTGTTGACCACACCGGTCAGCGCCGAGCGGAAGCCTTCCTCGTGGGTGCCGCCCTCGTGGGTGTTGATCGTGTTGGCGAACGTGTAGACCGACTCGCCGTACGACTCGTTCCACTGCATGGCGATCTCGACCGCCATGCCCTCCTCCTCGCCACCGAACTCGATCACCGACTTGTGGATCGGCGACTTGGTGTTGTTGAGGTGCCGGACGAAGTCGGCGATGCCGCCCTTGTAGAGGAAGGTGACCTCGCGGGCCTTGCCGTCCTCCTCGCTCTGCGGGCGCTCGTCACGGAAGTGGATGGTCAGGCCGCGGTTCAGGAACGCGTACTCCTGGAGGCGCCGGTAGATCGTCTCGAAGGCGAACTCGGTCGTCTCGAAGATCTTCGGGTCGGGCCAGAACGACACGGAGGAACCCGTGGTGTTGGTGGTCTCGCCCTTCTCCAGCGGCGACGGCTTGGAGTTGACGTAGGACTGCCGGTACACGTTGCCGGACTTGTGGATGACCACCTCCATGCGGGTGGACAGCGCGTTGACCACGGACACGCCGACGCCGTGCAGGCCGCCGGAGACCGCGTACGCCTTGCCGTCGAACTTGCCGCCGGCGTGCAGGACGGTCAGCGCGACCTCGACACCCGGCTTCTTGAGCTTCGGGTGGAGGTCGACGGGGAAACCACGGCCGTTGTCGACGACGCGCACGCCGCCGTCGGCCAGCAGCACGACGTCGATCGTGTCGCAGTAGCCGGCCAGGGCCTCGTCGACCGCGTTGTCGACGACCTCCCAGACCAGGTGATGCAGGCCGCGTTCACCGGTCGACCCGATGTACATGCCGGGGCGCTTGCGGACGGCCTCGAGCCCCTCGAGCACCTGGATCGATTCGGCGCCGTACTCCTGCTTTTTCTGCGTTGCCACTCTGGCCACTTTCTCGCGCCGCCCCAGCGTCGTCGACCGACGCTGGTGCGCGGGTATGGCGGGACGGCCACCGACGACCGGCGCGACCGGGGTCTGGGCGCACCGCTCGCCGCGCCTTCCCGCGGTCACGATCGGCTGGACATGACACGCGGGCGGCCCCGGGCCGGGGAGGACCCGATACGGTCGTCCGCGCGTCGTCCTTCGTCTGCCACCAATGTTACCGGGCCGGAAGCGCGAACACCCATCCGGCGCACCTCAAAAACGGCGCTAGAAGCGCCACAGCGGCGCGAACCCCGGTATCCGCGACTCCCCCCACACGAAAGCCCCTTGCGCGAGTGCCAGCCCGCCGTCGGCCCCTTTTCACTCTCGATCATGAGCCGGCTCGGTGGCCGGTGTGGCCTCCGGGAGCAATGGTCCGGGCAAATCGGAAATCCGGGCCATGATCCGCACTCCAAAGGTGACCCTTCGGGGGTCGCGCGAACCGGCGGCCGTGCCGTAGTTTCTGCGGCGCGATCCGATCGGGGCAAGTCCCCCGCCGCGCGCCGGTTTCGAGATCTTGCGGAACGGAGAAGGGTGACCCGATGGGTCTGGACAACGTCGCCGTGCAGTGGCCGCGCACCGGCCGCTTCTACGACCCGGTCGCCCCGGCCGAGTTCGTCGACTTCGCCGACCTGGCGGACGACCCAGACGTCGCCGCGCCCACCGCGGCCCTCGCCGGCCACATCGCCAAGACTGGCACGGTCCGCGCGACGGCGTACACGGAGCTCGTCGATCTCCTCCTCGGTCTCGAAGGTGTGCTCTACGCCACAGAGGCGGCGGCGGAAGACGAGGACCCGGTGATCGACCCGGACGGCTGCGCCTGGATCGCCGGCGGCCTGGAGCGCTTCGTCGAGGGCCATCGCCCGCACGGCGAGTCGGTCACGTTCGAAACGGTCGGCGCCGTGCTGCACACCGCGCTGTCGGGCGGGCGCCTGGCCGATCAGCAGCTGCGCTGGCTCGACGGGCGGATGGACGCACTGCTGGACGAGTCGGGCGACGCGCCGCAGTGGAGCTTCGCCCGCAGCGAGCTGGCGGTCCTGTCGCGGTTCTACCGCCGCTGCGCGGACCGCGGCTTCGCCGTCTACGCCGACTACTGAGCCGACCTCAGCCGCAAATTCACGATCTTCAAACGCTGACCCATCTACGCGCGTCCGTGGTGGTGCGGACCGTTCGCTCCCGCGCGCAACGGGCAGGGCACCACTTCGTGGGCCCTGCCCTGCCGGGTCCGCGGCACACGACCCGAACGGGTGGCGGATCGGTCAGCCGTAGGTGTCACGGGGGCCGCGGCCCTGCACGCGGCGCGGGCCGCGGTTCCAGGACGGTGCGGCCGGGCCGTGGATGTGCAGCTTCTTGACGACGTTGTGTCCGACCTCGCCGGCGATCCGCTTGAGGAGGTTCGCGGCGAGCAGGCGCAGCTGGGTGGCCCAGGCCGTAGATTCCGCCTCGACCGTGAGCTCGCCGTCGGCGAGCTTGATCGGGCGACAGTGCGCGGCGATGTCTGGACCGACGACCTTCTCCCAGGCGCCGAAGACCGTGGCCTCCGCTGCCGGCTTCTGCCAACCGCGGGCCTTGACCAGGCGTTCGAGGACGACGCCGAAGAGTTGCGGGTCGCGCGGGTCCGGGCCAGGACCGGAGTAACCGCGTAGTCGCTTACCCCGACCGCCACCGTCGCCGCTGATCGCGGACTTGCGCCGAGGCGCGGCCGCGGCCCGCTTGGCCAGGGCGGCGTCCAGAGCCGCCCGGGCAAGCTCCGGCCCGGACCGTCCGTCGGCCGATCCGCCAGCGCCGGCATCGCCGGCCGCCGCACCACCGGCCGCCGTCCCGGTGCCGGTCGTCGCACCGCCCGCCGCAGCACCGCGGCGCGCCGCCGAGCCGTCGGGCGCGGTCGCACCGCCCCTCGCCGCACCGCTGCGCGTGGTCGGTCCAGCCGTCGCGGCACCGCCGGCCGGCGGTGGCTGCTGGCCTGCCGTGGGCGTTTGGTCGGCGCCGGGGGTGGCTTTCGGGGCCGCCCTGTTCGGGTTCGTGCGGCGAGGGCGGTCGCCGGCGGGTTGGTCAGTCGGCACGGCGGATCGTCCCCTCGGATACCTCGAAGCGGGCGCCGTGCAGGGACGCCGGGACGTCGTCGGGCACCGCGCACGTCACCAGGAGCTGGCTGGCGCCGCCGACCAGCTCCGCGAGGCGTTCGCGGCGGCCCGCGTCGAGTTCGGCGAACACGTCGTCGAGGGCCAGCACCGGCTCGATGCCGTCGGCGCGCAGCAGGTCGTAGGCGGCCAGGCGCAACGCCAGCGCGTAGGACCAGGACTCGCCGTGGCTGGCGTAGCCCTTGGCCGGCAGCGTGCCCAGCGTCAGCGTGAGGTCGTCGCGGTGCGGGCCGGTAAGCGTCACACCGCGATCCACTTCGGACGAACGGCCGGTGGCCAGCGCCTCCAGCAACGCCTGCTCCAGCGTGGCCCGGTCACCGGCGCCGACCTCGACCCCGGACCGGTAGGCGATGCCCGCCGCGCCCTTGCCGGCCGCCACGGCGTCATAGGCCTTGGCCACGAACGGACCCAGCGCGTTGACCAGCTCCAACCGGCCCGCGAGCAACTCCGCGCCGTGCCGGGCCAGGTGGGCATCCCACACATCCAGTGTGGACAGGTCGCCGCCGCGGGTGCCGCCGGTCTTGCGCGCCAGGTAGGCGGTGCGCAACAACGCGTTGCGTTGCTTGACCACGCGGTCGTAGTCGGCGCGCACCCCGGCGTACCGCGGCTGGCGGGCGACCAACAGATCGTCGAGGTAACCCCGGCGGAAAGCCGGGTCGCCGCGGACCAGCTCCAGGTCTTCCGGCGCGAACAGCACCATCCGCAACGCGCCGAGCACGTCACGGGCGCGACGGACCGGAGACCGGCCCAGCCGCGCCCGGTTGGCCTTGCCGGGAACGATCTCCAGCTCGACCAACAGCTCGCGTCCATCGTGGACTATCAGGCACCGGATCACCGCGGCGGCGGCGCCGGCGCGCACCAGTGGGGCGTCCGTGGCGACCCGGTGACTGTCCAGGGTCGCCACGTAACCGAGCGCTTCCAGCAGGTTGGTCTTGCCGACCCCGTTGGGGCCGACCAGCACACTCGTCCCAGCGGACAGGTCGATCGCGACCGACTCGTAGGAGCGGAAGTCGACCAGCTCGAGCCGCTGGACGTACACCGTCAGCTCTTGTGAACGGGGTGCCCACCGAACTGGTTGCGCAGTGCGGCCACCGCCTTCATCGCGGGCGAGTCGTCTTCGCGGGACTCGAAGCGGGCGAACAGCGATGCGGCGATGACGTGCAACGGCACGGCCAGCCGGATCGCCTCTTCGACTGTCCAGCGGCCCTCGCCTGTGTCGTCGGCGTAGCCCTTGATCGCGTCGAGACCCGGGTCCTCGTCGAGCGCGCGGTCGAGCAGGTCGAGCAGCCACGACTTGATGACGGTGCCCTCGCGCCAGGACTTGATCACGCCGGGCACGTTGGTCACGTGCTCAGACGCGCCCAGCAGCTCGTAGCCCTCGGCGTACGCGTGCATGATGCCGTACTCGATGCCGTTGTGGACCATCTTCGCGTAGTGCCCCGCGCCGACCGGGCCGGCGTGCACGAAACCGAAGTCACCGGCGGGCTTGAGCGCCTCGAAGATCGGCATGAGCCGGCTGATGTGCTCCTCGGAGCCGCCGGCCATCAGCGCGTAGCCGAGCTGGTTGCCCCAGACGCCGCCCGAGACACCGACGTCGACGTAGCCGATGCCCTTGGCGTCGAGCCGCTCCGCCCGCGGCCCGTCGCTGCTGAAGCGGGAGTTGCCGCCGTCGATGATGATGTCGCCGGGGCTGAGGTGGGTGGCCAGCTCGTCGATGGTGGCATCGGTGACGCCGGCCGGGACCATCACCCAGACGGCCCGCGGAGCGGACAGCTTCGCGGCCAGGTCGGCTGTGGACGTGGCATCGGAGATCTCAGGCTTATGGTCGAATCCGACGACCTCGTGACCGGCGGCGCGCAGACGTTCGCGCATGTTGCCGCCCATCCGGCCCAGGCCGATGAGCCCCAGCTGCATAGCGGGTTCCCCTCCCGTTGACGTGCCCTTGCTCGTGCCGTACCCGCAGGATCAGCGGGTTACCCGGATCGGCATGATCAGGTACCGATATCCCGAGACGATCTCGCCGTCGTCGCCGGCGGGCGAGATCACGGCAGGCTTGTACGCGTCGACGAAGGAGAGGACTGCCGTCGGCGCCGAGAGGTTCTGCAGCCCGTCGATCAGGTACTGCGGGTTGAAGCCGATGGTCAGCGGCTCGCCGCTGAAGGTGGCCTCCATCGCCTCGCTCGCCCGCGCCTCTTCGCTGCCGCCGGCCTCGACGACCAGGCCGTCGGGGCCGAAGCTGAGCAGCACCGGGGTGGTGCGCTCGGCGACCAGGGCGACACGGCGGACGACCTCGACGAGGGCCGGCACGGAGACGCGGGCCTCGGCGTTGTGGCTCGCCGGGAAGAGCGAGCGCACCGGCGGGTAGTTGGCACCGTCGAGCAGGCGGCTGGTGGTGCGCCGCGTGCCGGCGGAGAACCCGATCATGCCTTCGCCGGCGCCGCCGTGTGCCAGCGACATCGTGACCTCGCCACCGAGCGGTCCGAGGGTCTTCGCGGTGTCGTTGAGCGTGCGGGCCGGTACGAGCGCGTTGAGGCTGATCTCCGGGTCCTCCGGGCGCCACTCCAGCTCGCGCATTGCGAGCCGGTAGCGGTCGGTGGCGAGCAGGGCGATGTTGTTGCCGGAGAGCTCGAGGCGCACACCGGTCATCATCGGCAGCGTCTCGTCCCGGCCCGCGGCGATCGCCACCTGTGACACCGCCGCCGCGAAGGCGGCCGCGTCGATCGTGCCGGCGCTGGCCGGCATCGCCGGGAGGCTCGGGTAGTCCTCGACAGGCATGGTCGGCAGGGTGAACCGGGCACTGCCGCAGACGAGCTCGAGGTGCGAGCCGACGGCGGCGATGTCGACGGGCTTGCCGGGCAGTGCCTTGGTGATCTCAGCGAGCAGACGGCCGGAGACCAGCGCGGCGCCGTCGGCGTCACCCTGGATGTCGACGGTCACCTGACTGGAGACCTCGTAGTCGAAGCCGGAGACCTCGAGGCTGCCGTCGGACACTCGCAGCATCACACCGGCGAGGACGGGCACGGACGGGCGACTGGGCAAGCTCTTCGCCGTCCACGCCACAGCGTCGGCGAGCGCGTCGCGCTCCACACGGAACTTCATGCGTTGCCTCCGGGTCGGCTAGGACGGGGCCGGGTCAGATACAAGATGCCCCACCGCACCTTAAGGCGAGGCTCGGCCTGACGTGCGCCCGACCCCGGTGATTTGTGGCCCGGTTCTACGGCCATGCACAAATCCCCAGACGTGATGATTGGTTTTCTTCTCTCTAAAGAGATAAGTAGTCGTCTTCATCGGCCCTGTGCGTTCTGTGGAGAACCCGAGTTTCCGCAGCTCGGACACGTTATCCACCGGTGTCGAACATGTGGAAGAACCTGCGTGTAACTCGGCCGCCGATCCACAGGCTCTCCTTCGCACACAGCGACGCGAAGTTGTCCACCGGTTGTCCACCGGGTTTCCCAAGGGTTTCTCCCCAGGCCTTGGAGATCATCTTCTGGCTTTCCCCAGAACCTTCAACACGATCCGCACATCCTTGCCGTCGCTGTGGATGCGCGGCCCCACGTCCACAGCTCTGTCCCCAGCCCTCATCCACAGGCTGTGTGGATATCGACGGGCACGACCACGACGCCGTCCACCACGGTGGACAGCGGCTGTGGATTCAGTGTGGGAACTGTGGATAGACGTGAGTCACCTGTGTGTTCGGGGGATAACCGCTCCTTACATGTGCAGAAACCTGGGGACGCAGAGTGATCCAGACTAATCCTAGTAAACAACCTAATCCGGACAATACTGGAAACGCGGGCAGCGACGGTTTTTCGTCGTGTGGACACCGCTGGGGGTACGCCTGTGGGCAAGCTGGGGAAAACAGCGCCGGTCTGTGGATAGACGACGGCCTGTGGATAAGGCGCTAGTTCGTGGATCGAGCGCGACCGGGTTGCGAATACCCGGGTGCTATCAGGAGCTCTGCTTGATCCGGTTCGTCAGCTCGGCGATCTGGTTGTAGAGCGAGCGCCGTTCGGCCATCTGCTGGCGAATCTTCCGGTCCGCGTGCATCACCGTGGTGTGGTCGCGGCCGCCGAACGCCTGCCCGATCCGGGGCAACGACAGGTCGGTCAGCTCACGACAGAGGTACATGGCCACCTGGCGGGCGTTGACGAGCACGCGCGAGCGGGAGTGGCCGCGGAGGTCTTCGAGGGAGACTCCGAAGTAGTCAGCCGTCGACACCATGATCTGGTCGGCGGTGATCTCCGGGCCGGAGCCGTCCGGGATGAAGTCGCGGAGCACCTCTTCGGCGATCGCGAGCTCCACAGGGGAGCGAGTCAGCGACGCGAACGCGGTCACCCGGATCAGCGCGCCCTCGAGCTCGCGGATCGAGTTGGCGATCCGGGACGCGATGAACTCGAGCACATCCGGCGGCGCGTACAACCGTTCCTGCGCGGCCTTCTTCTGGAGGATCGCGATCCGCGTCTCCAGGTCCGGCGGCTGGATGTCGGCGAGCAGCCCCCACTCGAACCGGGTCCGCAGCCGATCCTCCAATGTGGCCAGCTGCTTCGGTGAGCGGTCGGACGTGATGACGATCTGCTTGTTCGCGTTGTGCAGGGTATTGAAGGTGTGGAAGAACTCTTCCTGCGTACGCTCGCGGTTCTCCAGGAACTGGATGTCGTCGATCAGCAGGATGTCGACGTCGCGGTAGCGGCGCTGGAACGCACTGGTCTTGTCGTCCCGCAGCGAGTTGATGAAGTCGTTGGTGAACTCTTCGGTGGAGACGTAGCGCACCGAGCGGGCGTTGCCGAGCGTCGTGGCGTAATGGCCGATCGCGTGCAGCAGGTGCGTCTTGCCCAGTCCCGAGCTGCCGTAGATGAACAGCGGGTTGTAGGCCTTCGCCGGCGACTCGGCGACCGCCACCGACGCGGCGTGCGCGAACCGGTTGGACGAGCCGATGACGAACGTCTCGAACATGTACTTCGGGTTGAGCCTGTTGCCACCGCCGTCGGCACCGGTCCGGCGGTCGTCGCGGCGGCCGGGGCCGCTGTCGGAGCCGCTCTCCCGGCGCATCGGCTGGGTCGGCGGCTCGTCGAAGGGCAGGACACCGCGGTTGTCACCGCCCGGCCGGCGGTCGCGGTTGTCCGCGGGGGGCGTCTGCTGGCGCGGCGAGTACGGCGACGGCGTGCCGTAGGTGGTGCCGCCCGACTGATAACCGGGGGTGGCCGAGGGCGGGACCGGCGGGTACGGGGTGGCGAAGAGCACGTCCTGCCGGTCGCGGTCGACGTCCCGCGGCTGCGGGTTGGCCGACGGGACCGGCGGGCGGGCCGTGCCGACCGCGCCGGTGCCGGTCGGGCGGCTCGGGGCCGTTGCCGGAGCGGCGGGGCTCGTCGGCGCCGGGTCGACCGGGTCCAGCGGCGGGTTGGGCTTGGGCTGGATGACGCTGTGCAGGGCGGTCGGCGCGTTGAGCGCGGTGACCTGCTCGTCCTTGGCGTTGCTGGTCGACCGGGCGTCCGAGTCGCCGGCGCGCGGCGTCGGGCTCGGTCGTTGCGCCGGCGGCTGCGCAGTGGTGGGTGGCGGTGAGGCCGGCTGGGCGGCGAGCGCCGGGCGGGGTGCCGGCGGGGCGGCCGGGCTCTGCGGCTGCGGCAGGTCGAGCTGGCTCGGCAGCGGGGCCGGCGCCAGGTGGGGCCGGTCGGTCGAGGTGTCGTCCGGAGCCGTGCTGCGCTGTTGCGGAGGGAAGGACGGCGCGGCGTATCCGCCGGGGGTTTCCGGTGCGCCCGTATAGACGGTGCCGGCGGGGCGGCCCTGGCCGTCCTCCGGCGGGCGCACGGTGACCGCGACCTGGATCGCGCGGCCCATCCGGCGCGACAGCGCCTCGGTGATCGCCGGGCGCAGGCGGGACTCGATGACGTCGCGGGTGAACGCGTCCGGCACGGAGAGCAGTGCGGTGTCCTCGACGATGGCGCGGAGCCGGGTCAGGCGGAGGTAGGCACGCTGCTGGGCGGAGACGATCTCATCCGCGAGCTCGTCCGTCGCCGCCATCCAGACGCCGGCGAGATCGATCGTCTCGGACACCCCGTTGCCACCCCCCTCGCTCCATGTGCTCGGCCACGGCGAGCCTTCGTCTCAGACCTGCCCTGACCTGGCACAACCCCCGCGTACGGGCGGCTGGCCTGACCGCTGTCCACAAGTTGTCCACAGCCTGTGTGCTGGCCGATCGTGGTGCCGTTAGTCATACGAACCGACGACTCGGACTCAGCCGATCCGGCATCGGTGTGGCTACACCGTGCCGAACGATTGACCACCTCGCCCGGTTTTGCCCCGTATGGCAGTCGTGAGCCCCCCAGATCGCCGACCAGCAACCCGGCACGCTAACAGCGTTGTCCACACCCCTACAACCGTTGTCCACAGAACTGCCTCCCCGGTGCGCACAAAAGAGGGCAGGTCCGCGCTGCGTCGTACCCGCCGCGGCCTGCGACGACGCGCTGTTTGCCGGTGTTTGACGGTCATTGCGTCCGTGCGTAGGCTTGAGCGGCCGCTCCGTCGCCCTCTGGTAGGGTGGCGGATGCTTGCTGCGGTAGATGCGCTAGACGCCTCGCGCAGCTCGAGCAAGTCGGCCGACGCGTCGACCACGCGCATCGACCACCACACGACCCGGCCCGCCTCCTCATGGGCCGCCCGACGACGGAGAGCCTGACGTGAGCAAGCGCACCTTCCAGCCGAACAACCGCCGGCGTGCCAAGACCCACGGCTTTCGGCTGCGCATGCGCACCCGTGCCGGCCGCGCGATCCTCTCCGCCCGCCGGTCGAAGGGCCGCAAGGAGCTGTCGGCCTGACCTCAGTCCGGCACCGGGATGGAAGTAGGGCAGCGATGCTGGCCGCCGCGCAGCGACTCAGGCGCCGCGCCGAGTTCTCCGCCGCAGTCCGCACCGGCCGCAGCGCCGGTCGCGGAGCGGTGGTCGTCCACCTGACGCTGCCGTCCCAGCCGGACCCGCAGTCCCACCAGCACGATCTCGACCAGCCGACGTCCGCCTCCGGTGCGGCCACCGCCACACCGCCGGCGCGCGTCGGCTTTGTCGTGTCCAAGGCAGTTGGCGGCGCCGTCGTCCGCAACCAGGTCAAGCGCCGGTTGCGGCACCTCGCCCGGGAGCGCCTCGACACCCTGCCGGCAGGCACGACCCTGGTGGTCCGGGCGTTGCCACGGGCGGCCGACCGCTCGTACCAGCGGCTGGGTGTCGATCTGGACCGGGCGATCGCCCAGGCGCGCGATCCGGAACAGGGCGACGGGCGCCGACCGCGCCGAAACGGACGGGAGCGGTCGTGAGTTCTCAGGAAACCATCAGCAACTCGACACCCGAACGCAACAGCATCCCCGCCCGCGTACTGGCTTTTTGCATCATCGCGTACCGTCGTTGGATAAGCCCGGCACTGCCGGCTCGCTGTCGGTTCTACCCGTCGTGCAGCGCCTACGCCCTCGAGGCGGTGTCGCGGCACGGCGCCATTCGTGGAACCGGCCTGGCGATCTGGCGGCTGCTGCGCTGCCACCCCTTCCACCCCGGTGGCTACGACCCGGTGCCGGAACCGCGTCGTCGTCGCCCCGCCAACGCGGCGGACCCCCTGGCCGAGTGACGGGAGCCCTTGGTGCACATCAGTCTTGACTGGATCTACTACGCGATTTCGTGGATCCTGCTGCGCTGGCACGGGGTGTGGGATGCCATCGGCGTGCCCGACAAGGCGGTGCTCGGCACCACCTGGTCGTGGATCCTGGCGATCTTCTTCCTGGTCGTCACGGTCCGCGTGATCCTCTTCCCGATCTTCGTCAAACAGATCAAGTCGCAACGCGCTATGCAGGCCCTGCAGCCCAAGGTCAAGGAGCTGCAGGAGAAACACAAGGGTGACCGGGAAACGCTCCAGAAAGAGATCATGGAGCTGTACCGGAGCGAGAAGGCGAACCCGCTCATGGGCTGCCTTCCGATGTTCCTGCAGATCCCGGTCTTCCTGGGCCTCTTCCACGTCCTGAAACGGGTCAACCCGAACAACCAGGCCAAGGAGCTGTACGGCTGGACGGCCGCGCAGTTCGACAGCGCCTCGCACGCGACCCTGTTCACCGCACCCATCTCCGGCCGGTTCGGCTCGAGCGCGACGGAGCTCGCCGCCCTGGACGCGAGCGTCGTCACCGTGAAGGTCATCGCGGCCATCCTGGTCGCGATCATGATCACGACGACCTATCTGACCAGCCGCCAGATGATCCTCAAGACCGGCTGGGCCGAGGACCCGCAGCAGCGGATGCTCCAGCGGATCATGCTGTACGGCATCCCGGCGTCGCTGCTGATCTCCGGTGCGATCTTCCCGATCGGCGTGATCATCTACTGGGTCACGAACAACCTCTTCACGCTCGCTCAGCAGCAGTGGGTCCTGCGCAAGTTCCCGCCGCCGCCGGTCAGCAAGGCCAGCACGGTCAACCGCTACTCGGAAGCCGGCGAGAAGGCCCGCGCCGCCGCCGCGGCCCGCGAGGCCCAGGCGCAGCCGAAGTCCGGTGGCCTGCTCAGCCGCATCACCGACGCGGCCAAGTCGGCCGCTGCCCCGCAGCCCGGCGCGGCGCCGAAGGCGGTCGGCAAGGGCGCCGCCAACGGGAAGCCGGCGTCGCGGCAGAACGCAAAGTCCAACGGGGCGCAGGCGTCCTCCGATGCGAAGCCCGCGGCTGACGGAAAGGCGCTGGCGCCCAAGCCGGGCGCTAAACCGGTCAACCCGAAGAAGGCCGGCGGCCGCCGGCCGGCGAAACGCAAGTGAGCGCTGCGGCCGGTGACTCCTCCGCCGGCCGCGCCTCGCGAACACAGACGTGCCCGGCCGTGGGTGACTCGCTCACCCGCCCGGGCTGACCAGCGGACCCAACGGTCCGGCGACAGACATACGGAGATGACACCGTGACCGAGACCAGCATCCCCCGCACCGACAAGCCGTTCGACGAGGAGAACGACGAGGCCGCGGCGCGGGTGGAAGAGGCTGACGTGACCGACGAGGCGGAGCTCACCGACCCGCCCGCGGAGGCGGACGACGCGGACGAGGCCGATGAGGCCGACGAGGCCGGCGCCGTTGTCGCCGAGACCAAGGAGACCAGCGACAGCGACCTGTTCCGGCAGAGCGAGATCGCCGCGGACTACGTCGAGGGCCTGCTCGACATCCTCGACTACGACGGCGACATCGACGAGCTCGTGTCCGGCGGCCGCCCGATGGTCGAGGTCGTCGGCGGCCGTCTCCAGCCGCTGGTCGGCCAGCGCGGCGCCACGCTGGAGGCGCTGCAGGAGCTGACCCGCCTGGCGGTCTTCCGCGAGACGGGCTCGCCGAGCCGACTGCTGCTCGACGTGGGTGGCTACCGCGCCAACCGCCGCAAGGAGCTCGCCGCGGTGGCCAAGAACGCGGTCGAGAAGGTCAAGGAGTACGGCGAGTCCGTGCGCCTCGAGCCGATGTCGGCGTTCGAGCGCAAGTGCGTACACGATGTCGTCAACGCTCTCGCCGGTGTGGAGAGCGAGTCCGAGGGCGTCGAGCCGCACCGCCGGATCGTCGTACGCCCGGCTCCCTGATGGTGGATGAGTCTTTCGGCCCGGGTGGTATGCCACCCGGGCCGTTTCATGAGCAGGCCCGGACGCTCTTCGGTGCGCGCCTCCCACTGGCCGCGCGCTACGCGGAACTCCTGGCGACGGACGGCGTGGTGCGCGGCTTGATCGGCCCACGCGAGGCCCCCCGCATCTGGGACCGCCACCTGCTCAACTGTGCCACTATGACCGAATTGATCCCGTCCGGCGCTTCGGTGGTTGACGTGGGGTCTGGGGCGGGTTTGCCCGGTATCGTGCTTGCGGTGGCGCGGCCGGACCTGTCCATGGTCCTGGTCGAGCCACTGGCACGACGGACCGCTTTCCTGGCGGAGGTGGTGGCTTCGCTCGGCCTGGACGAGACCGTGACAGTCGTCCGCGGCCGAGCCGAGGAGGTGCGGGACGCGCTTGTCCCCGCCGACGTGGTCACCGCTCGGGCGGTCGCGCCGCTCGACCGGCTCGCCGGCTGGTGTCTCCCCCTCACCGCACCCGGCGGACGGCTGCTCGCCCTCAAGGGCGCGTCGGCCTCCGACGAGATCGCGGAACACCAGGACGCGATCGGTCGACTGGGTGGTTCCACGCCGGTCGTCCGGCACTGCGGGGTCGGCCTGGTCGACCCGCCGACGACGGTGGTGGAAATCGTCCGCGAGCGCGTAGTCGAGCCGGCACACCCCCGGTCGGCGGACCGGGGTCGCCGCCGGTCCGCTCAGGACGGCGGGAGGCGCGGGAGAACGCGGAGGGGTTAGATGGGCCGGCGGGGACCAGCACCTGGGTTCGAGACCTCTTCCCCGCCGTCTACGGACGACCCACCCCCTGCGTCGGCGCGGCGCTCGTCGGCCGCCCCTCGAGCACGGGGTGCCGTTTCTGGTTCACGAACGTCGGCCAGCGGTGGGGGCGAGGCGGGCCCGTCCTCGTCCGCGGGCCGTTCGACTCGATCGCGTGTCGCCAAGGCGCAGAACGCGCCGGCGTCTGCCGCTGACGGCGCCCCTCGATCGCGGCCTTCGCGTGGGACTGAAGCCATGCCACCGCAGGCCTCACGTTCGGGCAACGCACCTGACGTTTTGACCTCGGCCGGCGTTGAGGCCGCGAGCCGTCGGCCTAAGCCGGCAGCTCGCTCGCTGAACCCTGCGACTTCGCCGGAGTCCGGTAGCGCGCGTGGTCGCCGGAAGCCGGACACCGCACCGTCGGAAGCCGGTGGTAGTGGGCGCGCCACGCGAAAGCCGTCGCTCGACGCCGGCGATCGCACTGACCCGAAGGCGCCCGACAAGGCGGTATCGCCAGCTGTGCGGAAGCGGACTACGTCGGCACCTCGCTCGTCGTCGAAGCCGCCGAGGCAGCACGCAGACCGCGCGGAGCCAGATCCTTCGGCGTCTGGCCCATCGACATCCGCTCGTCAGCGGTCTGTGGCTGGGAGATCGGCTAGGACTGGATCAGCGGCCTCGAACTCGGTGGTGGCTGGATCAACGTCCGCATCAGCATCCACAGGATCAGGTCCCACGGAGTCGGCGGCTCACGGGTCGGCGGCTGCGCGGTCGGTGGGGCGATCCAAGGTCGCGCGTCCGGTCCGCGCACGATCCACCGCTGCCCGTCCCGATGGTGCGGACCTGGCACCTGAGCTGGTCTCGGATGCCTCCCTCGCCGCTGTCCTCCCGGAGGCTGCGGGCAAGGGTCGGCCGCGGTCCAAGACCAGCACCAACTCAAGCCCTGCGGCGCGACGTCGCCCCGCGTCTACCCCGGCGGATCCACAGCTCCCGCTCGAGCTGCCCATTCCGGGCTCACGTAGCCCGGAGAAGCTGGAGTCCCCCGCCAACCGGGATCGCTCGGACGGGCGCTCATCCCGGACACGCCAAGCACCCGACGGCGGCGGCGCGCCAGCAGTCGTCCCGCGTGCACGTCGCAAAAGCACGACGTCGCCACGCACGGCGTCGGCCGCTGGTGCACCTGACGTCCTGTCAGATGCACACGCCGCGGCCGTGCCGAACCACGAAGACGAGGCGGAGCGCGTTGAGCAGGGCCGTCTGGTCCTAGATGCGGGGGCGGACGACGAGGCCGGCCAGGGCAAACCCACCCGGACTGCCCGCCGCACGGCCGCCACCGCGCGACGCGGGCTAGCTGGCGATGGCGCGACCAAGTCTCGCAGCGACCGCGGTGACGTGACCAAGAGCAAACCGGCCCCGCGAGCTCAAGCGACCCCTGAGCGGGATGGCTCCGAGTCAGCCGATGCCAGGTCAGGTAGCTCCAGCTCAGCTAGCTCCGGTTCGGGTGACTACGGTCCAGATAGCTCGAGTTCGGGCGGTCCCGGCTTGGACGATCCCGGTTCGGGCGACCGGGCATCCAACGGCTCCAGTGTTCATGGCCTCGCGTCGCGCGGTTCCGAGGGGGACGGGCTCGCGTCGGGGGCTTCTAGGGCGGGTGGCCCGGCGTCGTGGGGTTCTAGGGCGGGTGGCTCGGCGTCGGGGGGTTCTAAGGCGGATGGCTCGGCGTCGCGGGGTTCTGAGGCGGATGGTCCGGCACCGCGTGGCTCCAAGAGAGATGGCCTGGCGTCGCGTGGCTCCAAGGCGGGTGGCTCGGCGTCGCGGGGTTCCAAGGCGGATGGCTCGGCGTCGCGGGGTTCTGAGGCGGATGGTCCGGCACCGCGTGGCTCCAAGAGAGATGGCCTGGCGTCGCGGGGTTCCAAGGCGGATGGCTCGGCGTCGCGGGGTTCTGAGGCGGATGGTCCGGCACCGCGAGGTTCCAAGAGAGATGGCCTGGCGTCGCGTGGCTCCAAGGCAGGCGGCTCAGCATCGGGGGGCTCCAGTGCGGATGCCCTGGTGCCGGGGGGCTCCAGTTCGGGTGGTTCTGGTTCGGACGGCGCCGGGTCGAAGCGCGGCCAAGGCACCTCCGCGGGTAGGCAGGTCGACCGGCAATCGTCCGACACGTCCGCGCCGCCGCGCCCGTCGTCGCCGACCGCGACCAAGGGCCGTGGCGGACGCGACAAGCGGCCGAGCGGCGGCAGCGTCCCGGCTCGTCCTGAGGCAGGCGAGTCGGGTGGATCGAGTAAGGGCAGAGGATCGCGCGATTCGAGTCGAGGTTCTGCGGTGTCTGGTTCGGTTATGCGGGGTGGTGAGCCGGGTCGGAATGACTACCGGCACACATCGGGCGGGGCTGGTCGTAAGGCGGCTAAGTACGTGGAACGGGCTAACGAAGCAAACCAGGAAGACCTGGCTGGCCAACGATCCAATGCGCAGTCGGCGCCGGCGCGACAGGGTGGGCGAGAAGACCAGCCGGCGACGTCTGACATGAGGCGAAAGGCCAGAAATCAGCCACCGAGTGGAGCTGGCGGGCGCACACCCAGGCCAAACGGCAAGGTTCCGCGTCCGGCGTCGAATGCGGACGTCGACCAGGTGAACGAAGCCGATGCGGAAAACCCGGAACAGACGGGGAAGAGCGCCAATCGGCGTGGTTCCGTGTCAGGTTCCCGTCGGGTTCCGGTGGGTGGCACAGGCTGGCCGCCGGTCGCGACGCCGCGTCGGGGTGGCTACCTGCGACTCGTTGACGGGTTCCTGGTGTTTGTCCCTCCACACTCGGGTACCGAAACCGCTGACGGGCCGAACAGCCGTGGCCCCGAGCGCAGATCGGCCGTAGGCTGGCCGCGCGGCAATAGTGCGGAACGCGTGGAGGGACCCCACTCCCCTGCGCCGGTCGACCAGGAACACAGTGCCTCGGCTGGGCCGGCCGGAGCGATGTCGCCGCCATACGCGATCACCTCGAGCTTCGGCGAAGCCGAAACACCCCGAGCGGACAGGGACGACACCGTGCATGACAACGGCAGCCACGACCCCGGCGCGACGACGCCTCATGTTTCACGTGAAACCGGGCCCGATGGTTGGGCCGTAGGCAGGCGGGCGCCGGTACCCGACCCGCGAGTCGCGAGTGGACAGTCGGAACCAGCCGCCAGCGCAACTGACGGGTCCGGGTCAGCAACGCGAGTCCCTCTCGCCGTACCATTCTCTAGCCCGGAGGGCGGTGGCAACACCGCATATCCGGGTCGGCCCGACGTGGCTGAGCGCCATCCGGCTCCGGCTCCCCGACCGCAGCCGGCAACTACCACGGATCGGGTCGATGTCGCCCCGCCCCGGCCTGCCCAGCCTCGGACGGACGCACCCACCGTGGCACCCGAGGCGATCCCGGAGGAAGCGGTGACCGACGCGTACGTTTCACGTGAAACCCCCACGCGCGAAGAGGACGACCCACCGTTGGCCATGGAGGCACTGCGCGCTGTGCAGATCCTGAACCCGAGCGGTGTGGTCACCATGCCGCGCCCGGATCACACCAGGATCATGTGCGTCGCCAACCAGAAGGGTGGAGTGGGCAAGACCACGACCACCGTGAACCTAGCCGTCGCACTGGCGCTGCATGGCAACCGCGTCCTGGTCGTCGACCTCGACCCGCAGGGAAACGCGTCGACCGGTCTGAACGTGCCGCATCATGCCGGCATTCCAGACGTGTACGACTGCCTGATCGACAACGTGCCGCTCTCGGACGTCGCCCAAGCGGTCGAGGGCATCCCGAACCTCTGGTGCGTACCCGCAACGATTGATCTTGCTGGTGCTGAGATCGAGCTCGTCTCGGTTGTCGCGCGTGAGTCCCGCCTGTCTCGGGCGATCGCCGCGCACCCGGACACCTTCGACTACGTCTTTATCGACTGCCCGCCGTCTCTCGGCCTGCTGACGGTCAACGCGCTCGTCGCCGCCCAAGAGGTGCTGATTCCGATTCAGTGCGAGTACTACGCGCTGGAAGGGCTCAACCAGCTGATCAACAACATCAACCTGGTACGCCAGCACCTCAACCCGACGCTCGATGTCTCGACCATCCTGCTGACCATGTACGACCGCCGCACCCGTCTCGCCGACGCCGTCGAACAGGACGTGCGCAACCACTTCGGCGACAAGGTGCTGCGTGCGGTCATCCCCCGCAACGTCCGAGTCTCCGAGGCGCCGAGCTATGGCCAGTCGGTCATGACTTACGATCCGGGGTCGCGAGGCGCCACCAGCTACTTCGAGGCGGCCCAGGAGATCGCCGACCGTGGCGTCAAGGGAGGCAAGGCATGAAGAACCGTCCGAGGGGCGGACTCGGGCGAGGGCTTGGCGCCCTGATCCCGACCGCGCCGGCACCGGCTTCGTCGGTGGCGGTAGCCCCACCCCCGGCGGAGACCGAGGCACCGGCCGCACCGCCGGCGCCGCCAGTCGTCAGCGCGCCGCCCGCGCCCGCCCAGGTGTCCGCTCCCCCCGCCGAGAAGCCGGCGCCGCCCGTACCCGCTGAGGTTTCTGAGCCGGAACCCGTGGCCGAGGCTCCGGCTCCCGCGGTGACAGACCCCGGTCCGGAGCTCGCACCGGTTCCTGGCGCGCGCTTCGCCGAACTGCCTGTCGACGCGATCGTGCCGAACGCGCGTCAGCCGCGGTCGGTCTTCGACGACGAGGCGCTCGACGAGCTGAAGGTCTCGATCCAGGAGGTCGGCTTCCTGCAGCCGATCGTGGTGCGCGAGACCGATGAGAGCGGCCGCTACGAGCTCGTCATGGGTGAGCGCCGCTGGCGGGCCGCCCAGGCCGTCGGGCGGACGACCATCCCTGCGATCGTGCGCGACACGCGGGATGACGCGATGTTGCGGGACGCTCTGCTGGAGAACATCCACCGGGCCAACCTCAACCCGCTCGAAGAGGCGGCCGCGTACCAGCAGCTGCTCGACGAGTTCGGCGCGACGCACGAGGAACTGGCGCGGCGGATCGGTCGGAGCCGCCCCCAGATCTCGAACACGATTCGGTTGCTCAACCTGCCGGCGGTCGTACAGCGTCGGGTGGCTGCTGGTGTCCTTTCAGCCGGGCACGCGCGTGCGTTGCTCGGTCTCGATGACGCCGACACGCAGGAGCAACTCGCGCACCGTGTGGTGGCGGAGGGTCTGTCGGTGCGGGCGACCGAGGAACTGGTGACGCTCGCGCTCGCGGACGGGCCGGCCAAGTCGGCGTCCCCGGCGAAGCGTCGCGTGCGGGCGGTCGCGCCCGCGCTCACGGACCTGGCCGACCGGCTGTCGGATCGCTTCGACACCCGCGTCAAGGTCGAGCTCGGTCGCAACAAGGGCAAGATCTCGATCGAGTTCGCCACGGTCGACGACCTCGAGCGGATCGTGGGAATCATCGGCATGAACGAGGCGCCTCCGGAGGAGTAGCCGCGTGTAGGCCTCGACGGCCGCGAACCCCACTCGGGTTCGCGGCCGTTTCACGTGAAACCCGATTCGCGAGGGCCGGAAGTTTTACACAGGCGTTGTCCACAGGCACCCCCCGAAAACAGCGAAACCCCGTGTCGGAGGGGTTGTGGGCCTGTGGATGAACAAGGGTGGAGCGGGCCTCGACCGCCCGAAATGGGGAAGGACGGAGGCCCGCATCCTCCGATAGGGTCACCCTCGTGCCTCACTCCGCCGACTCGGTCCCCGCATACACCAAGTGGCCTTCATTCCCGTTCGAGGGCGATCTGCGCGTCAAGAGCCTTGCCGACCCCGTCGACGCCGAGCCCCGGCGAAAGGGCGAAGACGCAGCCGACTGCGTCGCCTGTAACACCCCGGACGACGCCTACATCTGGGTGAGCGAACGTTGGCGGGTACGCGCGATGGAACGGCCGACCGGCCTGCCCATGGTGCTCATCCTGGAGGCCCGCTCGCACCTCGACCTCGGCGACCTCCCGAACCTCCTGGCGGCCGAGCTCGGCGTGATGACCGTCCGGCTCGAGCGTGCGGTTCGATCCCTTGACGGCGTGGCCCGGGTTCACGTGAACCGGTGGGGCGACGGCTCGGCCCACCTGCACATGTGGTTTCTGGCCCGTCCGTACGGACAGCTTCAGCTCCGTGGGACGTTCCTGTCGCTGTGGGACGACATCCTGCCGCCCATCCCCGAGTCGGTGTGGCGAGAGAACCTGGCGTTGGTGGCGGCATGGCTGGCGGACTTCGGCGGCACGGCGATCGCCGAGCCGCCGCACATCGAGTGGCAGGCGCCGTCCAGCCTGACGCCGAAGTCGACTCCCGCCGCGGTAGCCGCAGCCGCCACCGAGACGGCTGTGGAGCCGTTGTCGGTCGCGATCGCCGAGGCTCCGGAGGGGGTGCCGGATGTGGCCTCGGCAGAGGCCGACGCTCCGAAGGTTGCGCGGTCGTTCGACCCGGCGGGGGTAGCCGTCGGCGGCCCTGCCAATCCGGTCGCGCCGCGGGTCGCGCCCGACCAGGCGCCTGGGCGCGCAGGGGCTTCCCCTGGCGCACGCCCGCCCGGCGCCGCCGAGGGCACGAAGGGCACTCCAGCGAGCGGTGGCGAACCGGTCGCGGTCCTCGACACCGCCGAGCGGAAGCCGGCCCCGGTGGTCGTCGCTGGCGCGACGAAGCCTCCGAAGCCATAGCTCGACGCAACGCGAACACTTGAGCGCACCGGGTCTTCGAGACCCGGTGCGCTCATTGTTTGTCGTGAAACATGGCAGCCGGGCGTGCGCAGCGGCTGGTGCTGCGACACGGAATCACGGGTCGTGGCGCCGGTCCGCGGCAAGGACGCTGACGCCGTCTTAGTCGGCTTGAGTGGCCCCGACCGACGGGTCCTCCGTTCGTGTGGCGTGATCTGGCGGAGTGCGCCTCGCCGACGGCCGGCGGGTTGCGCTGTTCGTAGAGACCGATTCGCGGGGGCTGTGGCTGGGTCGGGCTTCCGCGTTGGTTCGCGTGATGGGGCTGACGCGACGTGGTGTTCGTGGCGTGCGGTGCCCGATCCGATGGCCGTGACGGCGCTGCCGACGGCTCCGTGTTCGTGTGCCTGGTGGTGGGCCGATGGGGTGTGGCGTTCGTAGCCTGCGGTGCGCGGTCGGATGGCGGCGCTGCCGACGGGCTCAGCGTTCGTAAATCCGGCGGTGGCCGATGGGGCATGGTGTTCGTGGCGTGCGGTGCCCGATCCGATGGCCGTGACGGCGCTGCCGACGGCTCCGTGTTCGTGTGCCTGGTGGTGGGCCGATGGGGTGTGG
>NZ_JBFAPY010000007.1:117778-119303 GCF_040676915.1 Asanoa sp. NPDC049475
GGTGTTCGTGGCGTGCGGTGCCCGATCCGATGGCCGTGACGGCGCTGCCGACGGCTCCGTGTTCGTGTGCCTGGTGGTGGGCCGACGGCGGGTGGCGTTCGTGGCGTGCGGTGCGCGGTCCGATGACGGCGCTGCCGACGGCTCAGCGTTCGTGTATCCGGCGGTGGGCCGATGGGGCGTGGTGTTTTCATGCCCCCGACTATCGCGCCGTGACCTGCGTTGCTTCCGCAGTGCACCGCCGGCCGTGTGGCCCAGCGCAGGAGACCGAGCAGGGGGCGTCCGTCGGCTTGGACAGCGCGCCGTAGAGCCGCCCGACCACGCGGCTTGTGCGGGGTGCGCGGGGTGCGCGGGCTGCGCGGGCCGGGCCGACTCCAGCCGCGCGCGTGCGATCGGCGGGTCCGATCGCCGTGGCGGCGCCGCCGACGGACTCCGTGTTCGTGTGGGCGGTGGTGGGAACAATGGGTTCGGTGTTCGTGAGTGAGAGCCGACCGACTCCATCCCCCGCGACGGCATAGGCGGATTTCCGGGCTGGCGGTGCCGTGGCAGGCGGGCTCTCCGTGGGCGCCGGGTCCAGCGCTAGCGACTCAGTGTCAGCGTTGGCGTCCAAGGAGGTGGACGGCCGCAGGATGGCGGAAGCTGCACACTGCCGCCGCTAGGCCGGACCTCATTGCGGTTGAATCCTGTGCGCTGTCCTTCGCGATCTTCCGGTTTCCCGTGAAACATCGTCTGGCACGCGAGGGCCGGATACAGCGAAGTGGGTTCCCAAGCCGACGCCAATCTGGCGGCTGTGCCACGCGCTGAGGGCCGCAACGCCCGACGCGACGTCGTGCCCTGAGGCCACACCGGTCGCTGGCGCTTGGGCCTAGGCAGTTGGAGGTCGAGAGCGAACCAGCGACGAACTGCGTGGTCACGCGATGCCTGGGTCGTAGCTACAGCGTTGACGCCAGGCCCGGGATCGGTGGCCCGTTGTTTCCCGTAAAACATGTGCGTCGGACCACGCGGTCAAGCTAGTGGCAGTCCCTCGTGCGCGGTCGATCGTTGTTGACGCGGCCGAACTCGCGTCAGGACCGTTAGCAGGTGGACAGCGAAGGCCTGCGTCAGGTTCGTCGCCGGAGGTGGTGCGCTTGGGCTGGGCGTCGTCGGATGGGCGCATCCCAAAGATGCGTGCGGCCGTTTCCCTGATCGGCTGACGCCTCGACGTCGCCGCGTGGGACAACTGGGCGAGTGCAGGACACCCGGCGATGGCCACCAGGCAAAGGGGCTGTCGCGTGCGGGTGTGAGAGCTCGAACAGCATCAACGGCGATCGTCTGGGTCCGCCGCTGCGCCTGCCGATCGGACGCAAGGGACCGTCACGCCGGTCCAGGTCCGATCTCGGGGAGCCAGGCCGGTGCAAGGTGGAACGCCCGTGACGCCGGTCCAGGTCTGATCTCGGGGAGCCAGGCCGGTGCAAGGTGGAACGCCCGTCACGCCGGTCCAGGTCTGATCTCGGGGAGCCAGGCCGGTGCAAGGTGGAACGCCCGTGCG